>JBFGLM010000037.1:0-47116 GCA_041576165.1 Acidimicrobiia bacterium | reverse complement strand
TTGCGGGTGGCTGAAGCGATTTCGCCGACGCCCAAGCCCATCTCGTCAGGCAGTGGCCCCGTCACACACGCCGGCCACCACGGCCGGACTCACGAAACAAGTCCTCGGCAGACCCGGACGGGTTCAAACAACGCGTTCGGCCCTACTGGGGCAAGCCCAATCGGCGTGAAAATTCTTCACAAGACCCGATGGAGGTGACGGATGACACACACCGATGAACGGGCCCGCGTCTCCGCATCCGATACACGCGCGGCCAACCGGTGGAAGATGGTGGCCGCAGTGCTCGCGGTGGTGATCGTGACGCTGGCGGTCATACTTATGATCTCGACTGGCCTCCTCGGTGGTCCGAACGATGTCGAGGCGATAGCCACTGACTTCCAGGAAGCCTGGGCGGCCCTCGACGGAGATGCTGTCGCTGCGTTCTTCCCCGAAGATGGCAAGATTGAGTTCCTGGAATATGGCAGGACAATCGTCGGCCCCGAAGCGATCAGGGAGTCCTTCAATAGCAGCCCGAGCCCGGCAGTCCTGGAATTCGGTGATTCAGTGACTGATGGCAGGTTCGTGGCCAGCCCCTTCACGTGGACCTTGACCGGTAGTGGAAGTGTCAACCACAGCGGCATATCCATCGTCAAGGTCGTTGGTGACCAGGTAGTTGTCCAGTACATCGTCGACCGATCCCGGTAACGCGTTCGAGCCGGTCAATCGCCAGCCATCTGGTCCAGAGCGAGCCGAGTGAGTTGGCCACGAACATCAGCACGTCCGTTGACCAGGCGGAAACGCAGTCGATCGGTTCTCATGCCGCGTCGAGGCGGTGTCAGGCCGTCTCGATTGCGGGAGCCGGCAGTGCCGGGACAATCCAACGTAGCGTCGGAACGAGCACCACGATGTGCATGAGGAGTAGCGCAACGATCGTGCCGGCACCGTCTCCGTTCACGAGCGCTGAGATCGACAGGAGCACGAAAATGGCTACGGCCAGCCAGGTGAAGATCCTGGGTCCGGTACTCCTTCGCTTTGATATGAACCAGGCGAAGACGGCTCCGATCAATGGGAACGCGAAACTCTGGACGATCACCAGCAGCAATGGAACTTCCTCAGGCTCGTCGGATCCGGGCTGGTTTGCCAGCATTGACGCGCCAAGCGCGTCTGCCACGAGGTAGACAATCACTGAGCCGATGGTGGCGATAACAGCAGCCCGGAGGGCTATCTGGGTATATTCGTTCACGGAGCCTCCCACGGACTAGTTGACATGGGAAACTAGCCGATTCCGGTGCCGCGAAACACATCATCACCGGCGCCCGGCCCTAGGCACACGGACGCTGCCGCAGGAGTGCGCGCTCGCTCCCCTCTATCGGCTGTCCCAGTCCTTCACAGGAAGTCCCAATGAACGTAGCTCGCTCCGCGCCAACCCCGCCTCCTTCATTAGTTGGCCGGGGTCCGTACCTTGAACTCGAAGGGTGCTCTTGCCAATCTCCTCCGCCGACTCGCTGTGGTCCACGCGAACGAGCGACCGATCTGGACCCGCGGCCTCGCCACCAGTCGGTCAAGGAGTTCGTCGACATCTGGCACACAGGCGATGGGGCCCGGCCAGGGAACAGCCGTCCGTCCACGGTGGTTGGTACTGCCATGGACGCTGCCATCACCCAGGCGATGCAGGCCGGCGGCATCGCCGACATCACCACGACCGGTCGCAAGAGCGGCGAGCCGCGCCGCATCGAGATCTACTTCCATCACTTCGCCGGCGAGTACTACCTGACCGGCCGGCCCGGATTCCCTCGCGGCTGGGTGGCCAACATCCTCGCCAATCCCACCTTCACGCTGCATCTCAAGAAGGGGTTGACGGCCGATGTCGAGGTGGTCGGCGAGCCCGAGCCAGACCCAGCGGAGCGAGCCCGTATCCTGCGTCGGGCCCTCATCGAGAATTGGGACTCTCCACCGGATCGGGTCGACGCCTCGCTCCAGAAGTGGGTCGACACCTCACCCTTCATCCGCTTCCGCCCCGTCGAGGACTGACCGGCCCGCTGCGGCTCGGGGACGACGCGGCGACGACGCAGTCGTAGGATCGCCTCTGACACGAGGAGGCGGAGTGCCCGGATACCAGACGTTCGCAACCGAGGAGTACTTCGCGCGCTACGAGTTCGCCGTCGAGCATCTCCTCGCCGCATCCAATTGCGAGACGGTGTCGATTCGAGAACTCCTGGGCATGTCAGGTGGCTCGCTCGACGCGATCGGCGACCTGCGACTCGGCTACACCGAGCCCCAGGGAGCCGAGAGCCTTCGGACCGCCATCGCCGCACAGTATGAAGACGTGGAGCCCGCCCATGTCGTGATCCTCGGATCTCCGATCGAAGGCATCTACCTGACCATGCGCAGCGTGCTCGACCCGGGTGACGAGGTCGTGGTGCTCGCCCCCTCGTACGACGCCCTCCGCACCCTTCCGGAAGATCTCCAGTGCGACGTCCGGTATTGGTACGTCGAGGAGTCAGATGGCGCATGGCGCATTGACCTCGACGCCCTGAGCGCCCTACTGACCAACGAGACCAAGCTGGTAGTACTCAACTTCCCGCACAACCCGACCGGCTATCAACCGACGCTACGTGAGTTCGAGCAGATCCTCGGGCTCGTCTCGGAGTCCGGCGCCTGGCTTTACCACGACGAGATCTTCCGTGGCCTCGAACACGGAGATCGCCCGCGCCTGCCGTCGGCGGCCGACCGGTTCGAGCGGTCACTGGTGCTTAACGGACTGTCTAAGACCCACGGTCTCCCCGGCCTGCGGGCCGGGTGGCTCATCGTGCGGGACGCGAATCTCCGCGCCGAGGTGCTCAACACCAAGATGTACACGTCGATCTGCCCGCCCGCTCCGATCGAGTATCTTGCCGAGCAAGCCGTCCGGATCGCCGGACGGCTCGCCGAGCGCAATCGTGACCTCGTCCGTCAGAATCTGGCGCTGGCCGAGGACTTCTTCGACCGGCACCGTTCGCTGTTCCGATATCTCCAACCACTGGCCGGACCGGTCGGGCTGATGGGGATCAACGTCCCGTCGGCACACGACTATTGCGAGCGCTTGGCTTCCGAGCACAGCATCATGCTGCTGCCGAGCGGATCGCTCGGGCTCGGCGACCAGCACGTCCGTATCGGCTTCGGGTTGGCCGATTTCGCGAACTCGCTCGCGGCATACGACCGCCACCTGATCGGCGTGACCGTCTAGAGGAGGAAGCCGATGGCTGGAATGTGGATCGCCCAGATCGACATGACCAAGCCGCGGCGCACGCTAGAGCAGATGCTGGGCAAGGACCGGGCCGCAACGTCACTGCGGGCTTCGATACGTTCGAGCACGCGGTGGCGTGCTGGGTCGGAGGCGTCCAGATTCGCGTACGTCGCGATCTTCGGGTCACATGCGGGAGACCGGTTCCGCTAGCGTGATCGGGTAGCATTGCCGCAACGGTACAAGGCCTCAAGGTGCGCCACGTGAGCGATGTGGCGGTGGTGCCGCCGTACCATGACTCTCGATCGGTCCGGAGCTCGAAGGTCGTCACCCACGAGTTTCCCTCTCGGGGGTTGCGCTGCGTCAGATGGCCGAAACCGGCGGTCTGCTGCGGGTTGGCTGATTCTGGTGCCGCCGGAAGCGGGAGGAGATCGGGACATTGGGCCTCCGTTCGCCGGATGGCTAGGCGGTGATGATCGAGATGGCGGTGATCGGCGCGACGGCGCACCCCGCCCGCTCAGTCGAAACCGCGGCGTCGATTTGATAGTCGTGGGGGGTCGAGGCGAGGGCCAGTTCCAAGGCCTGGGTGGAACGACGTCCTACCTGGTTCGGCACAGCACCATCCCGCTCGCGGTGGTGCCCAGCGCCCCCAATTGGGAGCCCGCCGAACTCTGAGCGGGGTCTCGGGTTCCGCCCCGACCGGGCGATCAGGCGCCCGGCGGGAACAGGGAGGCCTACTCGGGGACGATCTGGAGCATGACCCGGGCGATGCGATCGGATTCGGACAGTCGTCGGTCTCGAGGTATTCCCGAGAGAGCGTGCCGATGTGGTCCGTGCTACCTGGAGGGTCGGGGGTGCAGGCCCCACGCACATGCATCCACCCCACGCCCTGTCGTCACGCCTCGCTTCCGCTACCGATCCGCAGGGTGAGCTATCTGCTCGATGAAGTCCCGGACCGACTCTGTCATCTGCTTCGCTCCAGGCTGTTCGATCGGCCAATGCCCGGCCCCGTACAGGACAACCATCTGTTTGGAGGCCGCCAGCCGGGTGAAGAAGCGCCGACTGAAGCTGATGTCGGTCATGCGATCGGCGCCAGGATGTACGAGCAGGACCGGGCAGCGCTCGAACTCCTCGGGGGCGATGGCAGGAGCCGTTTTGAGCAATGACTGCAGGAGCGAGATGGGAATGTTGCTGCGACCACCGTAAGGGTCTCTCGCCACCAAACGCGACAGCCGCGCATCGTTCGAAATGGCATCCATCTTCCCCAGGAATCGGGCCGGGACGAGCAACCCGCTAACCAACCGAGGCGTCCTTCTGACCAAAGGCAGAATGAACGTACTCAAACGGGTGAACCGAGACACGCCGATCGCAACATCGGGATCTGTCATGTCCACCAGAGCACTGGCCATCAGCCCCTGCACCGGTGCGGTGCACGCGGCGTGGTAGGCGGTCATTCCTCCGAGGCTCAACCCGAACAGCACGACCGGCCGACCATCGCTACGAAGCTCACGTTCAATCAAGTCAGATATCAAGGACGTCCATGTCGAGAACTCGAGCCTGCCTCCAGGACGGGGTGTCAGGCCATAGCCAGGGAGATCTGGGGCGACGACCTCGCACAGCTCCGGGTGGAAGGGGGCGCCGAAGCCCAACACGATGCGGCCGTAACCCCCGATCCCGTGCACCAGGATGAGCTTGACCGGCGCATCCGGAGCCCGAAGGCGGTCAATGTGCACACTGACATCGCGCCATGGCCACCGTTCCTCCTCGGGAGCCTCCGCCGACAGCTGGAACTCGGACGGAAGTCGGTTGTCATAGCCCCGCCACTTCGTGACATCGGCATAGCTGAGTGAAGCGACGTTGCCTTTGTCCATCGTCCGGCTCTTTCTCGATTCCCTCTGTCTCCGCGCCGTCCACCATGGAGGATCGAACGGGTGGAGACCAGGGGACGATGTCCTGCGTCCGATCTCTTCTCGACGAATTCGGTCGAGTCGCTCCACGCTCGGATGCGGCGAGCGACCCGAGCACGGGGGCATTTCCCTACCGAGCAGGCGGCGCTCAAGTGCCTGTATCTGTTAGTGCGTAGTCTCGACCCCACCGCTCGCGGAAGGTAACGCTGGATCAACCGATGGAAGGCAGCCCTCAACGCCTTCGCCATCACCTTCGAAGGCCGCGTCCTCCCCACCGACAACTAGACATGCCGACGGCAGTTACCCGAAGAACCGACAGTCCCCGGAAATGCCGGTCATGTGCGGGCTGCGAGCAGGTTTGGGTCCGGTGCGTATCGGATGGAGGGTTGGCACGTGAGGTGGGAGCGCCCCCATTCGGGCGCTCCCACGCTCATGTCTATCGGCTGTATGTCCTGCTAGCGGGGACCGTTGGGCTGCTCGGAGTACCGGGCTGATGGATACTCGAGTGAGGTGATGTTCCAGTGCAGGAACTCCGCCGTGGCGTTGCCGAGGTTCTGCGGCTTGCTCACGGCTGCCGGCACCACATTGTCGAAGGCAGTCGTGTTCCAGTACAGGAAGTTGGGATCAACCGCGCCGCGCACTCCGATCGCGGCCGATGGAGCCGCCGGAACCAGACCGTCGTAGGCGGTGGTGTTGATGTGCATGAACAGGTCAACCACGGGTTGTGGTTCGATCGCGTCCGGTGCCACCGGCGACAGTTTGGGCAGGTCGCTGGTATTGAGACGGAGGAAGTCATCGTGGGCCAATCCGATCGCAGCGGCTGCAGTCTGCTCGGGCAGGTCTGCTGTGCGATGGTTGGCGATGACTGATCCAACTGTGATACCAAGGGCGATTCCGACGGCACCCATCCCGATTCCTTTCAACGAGAACCTTTTCGCTGGGACTGCACCGCCATGTGCGAGTGTGCTGAACAGTGACATCAGACACCTCCTCGTTTCTCGTCTGCGGTCACAGTTCGAAGGTATGGATAGGGAGGGCTGCGGTCATCGGTAGCGACTACCCAAGACCAGGGTTAGTGCTACCCAATCGGTTTGGCGGCTACCTAGACGCCAGTAGTCCCTGTTCGGCCGCCGTGGCAACCGCCTGATCTCGTGTCGAGGCGTTGAGTTTGTTCATCACAGCGGCGACATGGTGTTCCACGGTTCGTGGCGAGAGGAAGAGCCGGTCGGCGATTTCGATGTTGGATAGTCCTTCGTGGAGGAGTTGGAGGACCTCGGCTTGTCGGGCGGTGAGGCCGGCGGCATGGTCTCTGGTCTTTCGTCCTTTGCCGCGAGGCACGGAGACCCCTTGGTCCCGCAGGGTCTTTCTCAGTTTGGCGGCGACGGGAGTCGCCCCGAGAGTCTCGAACATTTCGAGGGCTTCCAGTTGGGCCTCTTCTTCGCCATGCATGAGTGCCAAAGCTCGCTCATAGGGAATTCCCTTTTCCTCCCAGATGTAGGCAGCCTCGGCGGGTTCACCGGCCATGACCAGCCGGTACGGTTCGGCGATTCCCTCGGGGACCTCGGTGAGCTCGCCGAGTTCCCATAGCCAGAAAGCCAAGTCCCCGTTTGGCCAAGGCGCTCCAAGCCGTAGGCCCTGATCGAGGACTTCGCGGAAACGGGCTATCAGCCCTGGATCGTGATCGCCGGTCAGCCACATGAACTCGGTTTGCGCCGCCGCAGCAGGGAGTAGGTGTTGCATCTGACCAGTTTGTGCCTCCGACCAAGTGCGGTCGAGCGTGTCATGTGCTTCGGGACGGCCCTGTCGGGATTGCAGGCGCCCCAGAACGCCCCCAGCGAACCTGAGCGTCTTGTCGGCGAAGTCCTCGGCGGCGATCCACTCGCCCTTCCAAAACAGGATCTCCGAGTAAATGGAGAGTGCGTAATGCTCCATGATTCGAATCTCGTATCGGGCTGCCGTGTGGCGGGCCCGTTCTGCCAGAGCGCCGGCCTTTTCCAGCTCACGAACCTCTACGGCTACATCCGCCATATTGATAAGCGCCAGCGTTTCTTCAAAGGGGTATCCACCTTGCTCAGCGCTCCTTCGGGCTTCTTCCAGCAGTCGGATGCCATCGGGGTCTTCACGGGAATATGTGGAGCTACCCTTTACATTCAGAGCGTGGATGATGGTCGCCTCGTCACTAGTCTCCTCGCCAAGGCGGAGCGCTCGGTCGGCAAGTTCGATGGCTCGTTTATGGTCACCCTTGATCATCGAGACCCAAGCAAGGCGGGCCGCTGCGAAGGCGAGATCTGCGCTCATGGGATGCGATTCGAGGATGGCGACCGCTTCGACCGCGCAGGCCTCCGCTGCTTCGGTCTGTCCCCACATCCCGTTGACCCGAGCGGCGAAGGTCAACGTCCGCGCCAGTGCGTAATCGTCGCCGAGGGACCGGCGAAGTTCGATGGCTCGGCCCAAAATGTCGAGGGCATCGACACGGAGGTAGAGCAGGCTGCGAGCCCAATCGTCGAAGATGGCCGCCCGGTGGTCGTCGGCGAATCGGTCGAGATACGGCTCCAGTGCCTGAAAATTCGCGACTGCCTCGCGGTGGCTCTCAATGGCCATCGCCTCGCGGGCGGCCCTGGGTGCGAACTCGATGATGGCTTCAACATCATCGGCCTCCCGGGCGTGGTGGACCAGCCGCGACAGGTCGGCCCCTCCGCCAAGCTCGGCTAGAACCTCCTGGTTGAGTCTCCGACGATCATCAGCGTTCAGAGCCGACTCCACCGCCCGGCGGGTCAGTTCATGGTTGAAGAACACCGTGTCGTCCGCCACTACAAGCAGCCCTTGACGGACACACTCGGTCATCTGGTCCTCTGTGGGCGCAACAATCTCGATGAGGGATCGTTCCGACTCGCCGGGGATCACCGACACCAGATCGAGAAGCCGCCGCGCCCCCGACGACAGCTTTCGTGCCCTGGCAAGAACAGAATCCTGGACCGACGATGACACCTCCTCGACACCCGACGCCGCCACCTCGATCACGAAAAGCGGGTTGCCATCCGTCAGAGACAAAACCTCGTCGGAATCAAGGTCGGTGTCCTCCACCATCGACGCCACCGCCTCCGCCGAGAGACCACCAAGATGTATCCGCACCAGATCCTGTGGTGCCATTTCACCGATCACCTGTCGCAGCGGGTGGTCATGGTCGACCTCACCGTCGCGGTAGGTGAGAACAAGCAGACCGTTGGTTCCGCCGATCCGCCGACCAAGGTATTTGATGACGTCGAGGGTGGCCTCATCCGCCCAGTGGGTGTCCTCGATCATCAGAACCGTCGGACGGAGAGATCGAGACAGAAGATCCAACAGGACCCCCATCACGGCTCTCCGGTCACCTTTTTCCAAAGCCTGGGAAAGCGAAGTTTCCTCGCGTGCGATGTCCCAAAAGGGCCCTAGCGGCTGAGGAGTCAACAGATCGTCGCAAGACCCAAAGAAGATGTGCGCCCCATCGCCATGGCTCCTGATGAACTCTCTAACCAGGGCAGTCTTACCGATCCCGGCCTCACCCCGAATCAGGACGACCTTGCCCCCCGATGTGTCAACGCCGACCAGCAGACCAGCCAGTAACCCAAGCTCGTCTTCCCTCTCCAGAAGCATGAGTCGAAAGCTACCGGTTGACGAGGACCCTGGTGGGTGGTTGACGGTTTCCCCGGGCTGAGATGCTTGGGATGATGGTCGCCGCGTGTGGAGTGAGATCTTGTGGAAGTGAGGGTCGCCACTGCGGTGCTGCGCGGGACAACGTATCGAGCCATCGCTTCGGATCTGAATCGGCCAATACTCGGATCAGGCGGATGCCGGGGACATCGATGCGCGCTGACACCTGCTCCCGCACGCAAGTTCAGGGCGGGTCAGGAGCCCCCGCCGACCGGCCTACGCATCAGGCTGTCGGTCGGACGGTGAGCACACGCTCACTTTGGTCTATTCGGCCAGCCCAGTTTCCGGCAGGTCCTGACCGGTCATCTCCGCGTAGTACTGGGCGGCATGGATCTCGAAGAGGCCAAGCGCCTCAGCTGTCGTCTGTGGTCCACCGACGACGTCGCCCGCATCGTCCAGTCGCATCATCGACGGCCAATCCGCCGCGTGGTTCGCTCTCAGCCATTGCATCCACGGCTGGAACGTCGCTGATGATTCCGGCCCGCGGCTTTCGGTAAACTCGACGATCAAGCCATCCTCGATGAAGAACTCCCACGAACTCGGGATGTTCTCGGCCCCGACAGCTGCCGAGAGCACGTTGTTGTAGAAGGCCTGGCAATCAACACGGACTTGGGTCGCCAACTCCACGGCCTCACACGACACCGGTTCGTATCTCCAGCGCAACGCTTCGTACCAGCCGAACAGTGCGGCGTACTCGGGGTGAGTCCGTGGAAGCCGACCGTGCGCCGCAATCTGCGCGTCTGGATGAACCAACGCCATCGCCGCCTCCTCATCAAGGGCCGTGTGCGCGGCGATGAAGGAACGTGCGATCTCGACCGGCTGCGCCAGGTCGGAAGAGACCGCCGTCCCAGCCGACGCTTCGGTAACCGTGGTTTCCTCGACTGCATCGTCGTTCGGTGCACCTTCGGGCTCCGCAGCGCACGCACTGCCAATGACGACGACCACGAGCACGACTGCGAGTAGCCTCCGAGTCATTCCGGTCTCCTGAGCTCGCTGATCATCCGTATATGTCCGAGACCAACGGGACCCTGACAAGGATTTTGCGTCATTCTGGCGTCAGAGGCGGGAGCGACCGGACATAGACTCAATGACGCTCACGCCGAGGTTTGATGCAGTCGCATCAGCAAGCGATTTTCGAGACGTTCTACCGAGAACATGTGGGCCGGATCCTCGCCTACTTCGGGCGCCGGCTTCCAGCTGCCGTTGCGCCTGACGCGACAGCAGAGGTCTTCCTCGTGGTGTGGCGGCGCTTTGACGAAAGGCCGACAGAAGATGCGGTCGTGCCGTGGTTGTACACGATCGCCCACAACGTTCTCAGGAACACCGAACGAAGCCGGCGTCGGCGGACGCGGCTCCGGGCCCGGCTGACGGCTCTCGGCGAGTCCCACACCAACCTTGCCGGCGCCGACGCGGTCGTCATACGGAACACCGAGCTGCAGCAAGTCGTCGAAGCTCTCGACCGGCTCCCCGAGCGAGACCGGGAGATCGTGAAACTCGTTGAATGGGACGGCCTCGAGCGCACCACTGTCGCCGCGATGTTCGGCATCTCTCGTGATGTCGTCGACAAGCGGATGAGCCGGGCGTACACCAGGCTGCGGCGGCAACTGGATCCGGAACATGGTTCGCGCCGCCCAGAGCGGGCGACCGGGGAGGCAAGCGTATGAGCGATATCCGTTCGTTGATACGCAACGCCGACCCGCGGTCAGGTGTCAAAGATCCTGCACAGGAGGTCGTCGACGCCATCCTCGAGCAGATCCGTGCCGGCAGGGTCGCAGCCACCGTCGTGGCGGGGCCTCCAGCGAATCGAGGCCGGCGCGGATCCATTTGGGCGTTGGCTGCTCTGGCGGTGACTCTGGTCGTGCTCGGTGCCGGGGTGCTCGTAGGTCGTGGGACCGGCCAGTCGGCCGCCAGCGCCTCGGTTTCTATCGCAGAGGCGTATCTGGATGCGCGCAACAACTATGACGCCGACGGCGCCGCGGCGCTCGTTGCGGACAATGCGCAGCTCCGAGACACTCCGGCGATGGCGAACCCGAGCGAGCTCGCGCTCGCGTTCCGATACCTGGAGATGATCGGGGAGCGCTATACCTCTTTCGCCTGCTCCTCTTCCGGTCCCGCCACCGTGACATGCGACTACAAGATGGATTCACATCTGCGTGTTGAGGCCGATCGGCCACCGGTTCCTGGCCGTGTCGAGTTCACGATCGAGGACGGGCGAATCATCAGCATGGCCAACGCCGTCGACCTTGATCCTTTTGAGATCATCACGGTCGAGTGGCTGAACCACCTCGGGGGCGATGCGGGATTCAAGACTTACTACCGGCTACTGATCGATGGCGACGGCACCCTGATCGCATCCGCTCGCCTCGACGTCACGCTGCTCGATGGTCTGCAGGCGGCGCTTGAGACATATCTCGCTCAGCGCTAGCCGGTGAGAGACACCCAGAGACGCTTGGCCTGCTGCTCCGGGCCAGGCCGCCAGCTGCGCCGACAACGCGGTGTGCCCTCTGGCGCGACGCGGCTGCATCGGATTTCCTCCTCTATCCGGTCGGTTGCATCGATGTCGAGCGGGGTCAGGCCGCGACTGCTTGACAACGACACCTGGCCTGCATCGCTGCCGCGGGAGCGGCCTGATCACTGATCGGGTTGGTTGGCCTCGCACACGCGTCATATTTTCGAGCCGAGATGACGAAGATCTGGCTTGCTCAGTAGTGACCAGGAGTAAGCCCCGAGAGACTCAGTAGGCCTGCCGCAACTGTCGGCGCACCAAATGCGCCGGTCGCCAGACTCCAAAGGTTCGAAAGTCGGCCAACTACGTCGACACCCTGGTTGCGGCGGTCGCACAAAGGGCCGCCACCGCCTGTTCTCGAGGATGCCCCAGGACGCTTCGAGCCGCGACCGACGTCCAAGCAACACTACGGCTCCGCCACCAAGAACCGGATCCGCGCAACCCCGGACGGGTGCCGGCGTGTGAGCTTCGGATCCCGGCGCACGGGAAGCAAGCCATTGATGCATGCCATATATATGGCATATACTTCTCCTGTGCGGAAAACGACCATCTACTTGGACGCGGCTGACGATGCGATGCTGACCGAGGCTGCTGCGCGGCGTGGTGTGTCACGCACCGAGCTGATACGCGAGGCCATCCGACGTATGCTGGGCACAGATGCCGAACCCGTCCGTCGGCCACGTCCACTTGGCAGGAGCGGTCGCTCGGATACATCAGGACGTGTGGATGAACTCCTCGACGAGGGCTTCGGCGATTGATCGTCCTCGACACGGGTGGGATCTATGCGTTCTTGGATGCCGACGACGCCCACCACAATGGAGCTCGCGAAGTTGTCGACGCCGACCCGGGACCGTTCATTCTCACGCCCTTCGTCCTGGCCGAACTTGACTACCTGGTTCAGCGACGGCTCGGGATACGGGCAGCATCCGAATTGTTGGCCGACATCGATGCCGGCGCCTACACATTGGTGACCTTCGGGGCCGAAGACTTCAGCCAAGCGGTGGCGCTGGTCAACCAATATGAGGATCTCGGCATCGGGATCACCGACGCATCGGTGGCCGTCATTGCCGCCCGCCACCGCACGGTCAAGCTTCTCAGCGTCGATGAGCGCCACTTCCGAGCCATCCGCCCCCTCCGAGCCGGCGATGCGTTCCGGCTACTTCCACACGACGGATGAATCGCTACGCGAAAGAAGTGCCCAGAGAGTTCGAAAGTCGCCCAACTAGGCCCACGGCAACTCTCCCTCCGCCTAGCTGAAGTGGATTTGCCCCTTGTAGAGCAGATGGAAACTGGGACCGGAGAAGGTTCCCTGCCCGTGGATGTCCGCAAGACCCTCTGTGCCGCCGATGATCACCCAGTGGCCTTGCCATTCCGAAGGATTCGGTTCGCAAGTATCGGCGTATTGCTTGCCATTGGTCTTGAGGACCATGCTGCCCTCGTACTCAACGCCTGATTCGTCCACCACGGTTCCGTAGAACGTCATCTCGCCTTTGTAGAAGCTGAAGCCTGCGGTGGGATGACAGACGACGACGAATTCCTCCTCCGTGTACCCGTCGAAGGTACCTCCCCATTCTCCGCGGTCTTGGCCGTAGATGAACACATTGCGGCCTGCCACCCTGACCTCTGGGGGTCCTGTGAGCGCATAGTCCCAAGTCCCCGAGGCCGGCACCGGCGGGCCGGCTGACACAGGTACGGTTGCCACCGTAAATGAATACGTCAACACCATCAATAGGACGGTCAGTCTCTTCATTGCCTCACACCTCCCCGGGTGCTCGCCTGAAGCGACCGGCGGCGCCTCAGGTCGCCGGAAGGGCCGCCTTCTACGACCCAGCTTTCGAGTGAATCGATCGTGCCTCGAATTGATCAACACTCGCTCAACGACCGCTCACAGACGAGCGGCAGGAGTCGCGGCGGACGATGGTCATCCCGCCTGCACAGACGTTGCTAGCTCGGTAGATGTGAAACTCGCCCGATCTCGACGGGAGTCCCGATAGCACATGGGGCAGGTTTCCTCTCGGAAACCCGCGTGTGGGCAACGGCCCTGAAGACGGCTCCCATCAGACAGTGGGATCCTCGGGTGGCGGCGTGGCAAACGACCAATGGGAATGGACCAGCTCCCAGCCATCGCCGGTGCGATGGTGGACCTGAGTGGTGTTCCAGACGGCGAAGATTCCTCCCGCCGGGTCGGTCAGATCGACGTTGAAAGTGAAGATCGCGATGGTTCCATAGAGATCGACCCGCGGATTGACGATCTCGTAGGCAACGGAGGGGATAGACCCGGCGAACCCCATCAAGTGATCTTTAGCGGCGCCGTCCTCCGTCTTGCCGTTGGACCATGGGTCGAAGGCCGTGACCTGGTCCGCATACATCGCAACGTAGTTCGACGGGTCGCTTTGCCCGTAGTAGGGATCGAGGGCGGCTCGTTGTTCCGCCAACAGGTTTTCCAAAATCTCGTGCCTCAGTTTTTCAGGCGAGGAATCAGATGACATCACCAGACCTCCGTAGATAGGTATGGGCGACAACCGTTGCCCATGGCTTCTCCATCACCGACCGACATGGCCATCTCGCTCGCTGCCTTTTTGATCGGCGTCGCCGGCGACGAGAGCACTGAGCCCGTGGGCGTGGTCTACTGCCTCGTCCAGGCTCATCACACGGCCATGCGCCCAAGCCCGGTCCAGGGTTGCCGGCTCGAGCACTCGGGCGGCGGCTGACCTAGCATCTTCGACATCGAGCAGGTCGGGCCGCATCCCCCCACCCGCCGCCTCGCGCAGGGAGTCCACCGCGCCGGCGATGCGTACCGCCGCCTCTGGAGCGACCGGCGCGGCGAAAGCGGCGACGAAGTCGAGCATCCACACCGTCAGGTGAGCGTTGTGCAGCTCGGTTGCCTCCTCGACCGCTTCAAGGAGCATTGACAGCGCTCGATCCCGATCGCCCTGGTGGAACACAAAAGCGGCGATCCCCAGCAGCAGGGACGTTGCGAGTGGCTGGTCGCCGGATTCGCGGGCGATGGCGCGGGATTCCTCGTACAGCTTCTGGGCGGATGCGAAATCATTGTGCCTGAACTGCGAAAAGCCCTGCGCCATCAGGACTCTTCCCACCCCTTCGCGCGATCCCAGCTCCTCAAACAGCGATCGGGCTTGTTCAGCGAAGCGTTCCCCCACTTCCACATCCCCCCTCCAACTGGCTGTCACACTCATGGAGCACAGGGTGTCTGCTTCGCTCAGTCGATCGCCGAGGGATCGGAACAGGCCGAGCGCCTCATCGTATCTGGTCCAGGATTCGTCATAATCGGCGTGCCAGTAAGCCAACGCAGCGAGCGCGGTCAGGCCACCGGCCCGGGCCCCAGTCGACGCGTCCGAGTGCCTGAGCAGCCTCTCCAACCAGCCCCTCCCCTCGGTGAGTTGCTCGGAGCTCTGCCAGTAGCGCCAGATGCAGCTTGCCAGTCTCAAACCGAGGTCTGGTTCGCCGGCATCCAACGCGAACCGCAAGGCACCACGGAGATTGTCAACGTCCGCGCTGAGTAGCTGTGATCCTCTCCCGCCGGGCTCTTGGGTGAGTTGTGGCTCGATGGTTTCTGCCAGATGGCGGAAGTATCGTGCATGACGGATTGCGGCCTCCCGGGCCTCTCCGGCGGCAGCCAGCTGCTCCAAGGCGAACTCCCTGATCATCTCGAGCATCGCATAGCGAGCACGCCCCAAAGCAACCGGTCGGTAGAGAAGACTCTGGGTGAGAAGCGATTCGACACCAGTGAATACGTCCCCGTTCTGACGATCGGCTACTGCGGACGCGGCTTCTAGCGTGAAGCCTCCCAGGAAGACTCCGAGATGCCGGAACAGCGCTTGTTCCTCGGGTTCGAGGAGGTCGTAGCTCCAGCCGATCGCGTCACGCATGGTGCGGTGGCGGTCACTGCTGTCTGCGGGCGCAGAATTGAGGAGGCTGAGACGCTGGTCGAGCCGGCTCAGCACCTCCGGAAGGGTCAACATCTTGACACGGGCGGCGGCGAGCTCGATCGCCAAGGGCAGCCCTTCGAGACGTGCGGCGATCCGAGCGACGTCTCGGGCGGTGTGGTTGTCGAGCTCGAAATCGGGGTCGACCGCCCGGGCTCGAGCGACGAAGAGAGCGACCGCGTCGTAGCCGGCGATCGATTCCGGATCCGAGAGATCATCGACTGCGGGCACAGTCAGGGGAGGTACCGAGAACTCCTGTTCGCCCGAGATGCCTAGCGGAGCCCGACTGGTGACCATGATGGTGAGACGTGGAGCGGCATCGAGTATCTCCCCTACCTGCGATGCCGCCGGGAGGATCTGTTCGAAGTTGTCAAGCATGAGGAGAGCCTGACGGTCCCGCAGGAAGGACTTGATACCTTCCAAGGCTGTCTCGCCGGGAACGTCGTGGAGTTTCAACACGCGGGCGATCGCGTTGTCCATCACTCGGTGGTCATGGACTGCGGCAAGCGGAACGAAGAACGCTCCGTGATGGAAGCGACCTGTCTGATCAGCCGCAAGCCGGAGAGCGAGGCGGGTCTTGCCCGAACCGGGGGCCCCGGTGAGCGTCAACAGTCGGGACTCTTCGAGCAACCTGGCTCCCTGTGCGAGTTCTCGTCGTCGCCCTATGAAGCTGGTTCGGTGCATAGGCAGGCGGCCGTTCGGCGCCGTGTCTGCCCTGGCGCCCGGCAGGTGCTCGAGGCTCGGGTCCTGGGCGAGAATCCGTTCTTCCATGCGGACCAGGGCCGGTCCGGGTTCGATCCCGAGTTCGTCGGCGAGGATCAGCCGAGCATTCTGATAGACACGCAAGGCCTCTGTCTGCCGGCGACAACGATAGAGAGCGAGCATCAGCTGCTCCCGGAAACCCTCACGGAACGGGTGCTGCCTCGTGAGTGACTGCAGCTCCTCGACGACCTCTCGATGATGCCCGAGCTCGAGATCCGCCCAGATTCGCTGCTCCAAGGTCGCCAGCCTCAGCTCATCAAGTCGCACGATTTCTGCCTGAACGAATGCCTCGTCGGCGAACTCGGCAAAAGGCGCTCCGCGCCAGATGCTCAGTGCCTCCTCCGACTTGGAGCTCGCCATCGCGGCGTCATGCCGCTCCAGGGCGGCCCGACCCTCGAGCGCAAGGTGCTCGAAGCGGGAGGCATCGAGCTCGTATGCCTCCACCACAAGGCGGTAGCCCGGCCGTTGCCGCACGAGGCGGTCCCGACGAGCGCCCAGTGCCTTTCGGAGCCGGGAAACGTACACGTGAACCGTGTGCCTCGCCGTATCTGTCGCCTCGCCCCGCCACAGTTCCTCGACAAGTCGGTCGGCGGACACCGGCTCAGATGGGTTGACGAGGAGGCGAGCGACCAGAGCCCGCTGGCGCGGAGAACCGAGCTCAACCGGGTCCCCGTCCACGAGGATCTCCAGGTCCCCCAGGATCCTGAACTCCACACTCATGTCCTTGCATCAAGTCTATTGGTCGGTCGATTGAGCGGACTGCAAGAAGACGTTGAGGCGGCTGTCCGAGCATTGCAGTGTCGACCAGAGTGACAAATGGCGCACCAGTTCCCACAGACAGCTGAGATTCTCTATCGAGTGGTGGCCGGCGCGACTGGACACTCGGCATTACCGTCGCTCGATGATGCATCCCTGCTGCACGTGCCGGGCAGATCCGGGGTGGCCGGGACGTACCAAGGCCGCGAGGCGATCCTCCGACTCCTCGAACGCATGACGGATCTCACGGATGGAACCCTCCGGTTCGTCCCAACTCGCACCCTCACCACCGACGACCAGATGATCGTGGTATGCGGTCACGCCAGCGGCCATCGCCAGACAAAGCAGCTCGACACCGATACGGCGTACGTCGTCTTGCTGCGAGAAGGTCGCGTTCGTGAGATGTGGCTCGCCCATCAAGACCAGGCGGATTTCGACGACTTCTGGTCCTAGCGAAGGGAAGATCCTGATGTCGACGTGTAGAGAACGGCTTCACTTGCTCACGACGATCGCTCTCCCGTTCCTGGTTCTCACCGCGTGCTCGGCCGACGATCCCTCGGATGGACGACGATCCCTCGGATGGACAAAGCGAATTCCCGATCGGAAGATTCGTCGATGACGACACCCCGAACCATGCGTTCGAGTTCCTAGAGGATGGGACGTACCTGTAGGACGAGTCGGACTTCCCGGAAGGCGACCCCGATGTGGCGGGGGTGTACGGGGTGAGGGGTGACCTCTACACCGAGATGACCCAAGACTACTCGGGTCACGGCAGAGTCCTGTCAGGTACCGCTGGACGTACGACGGTCGCAACCTGACGTTCGGACTCGAAGGCGAGGACGTCATCAGCCACCGCCAGAGCGTCTACGACGGCCAGACCTACACGAAGTCCGAGTGACGTTGAGCTGTCCGGAGACGCAGGGCCAACCCGCCCAACCAGGCAGAGGCAATTCGAGCCCGCCAGATGGATCGCGTTCTGTCCTGTCGGGTCCTCCGGAAAACATCGCCTCTCGATCGCTCGGCCTCGCTTCGCTGCCAGACCAAGCCAGGTGACCCCGCACCGATCGCCAGATATCGGATGAGAACGATCCGATGACCAAACCACACCGACCGGCACTTCGTGCTCGGGTGCGGCACGGGAGTGGGTTCCATCGCATGGAATTGCGTATTACGATATTGAGATGTGGAGATCCACGATTCAGCCCACAACCACGGCATCCAAGACGACGCCATCATGCATGCCTTGGCCGATGCCATCACCGTCGTCGACCTGGAGCAAGACGCCGACCCGCCAAAGGGCTTGGCGATCGGACCCGACCAGGCGGGCAACCTCATGGAGGTGATCTGGTTGGAACTCGCCGACGACGTGCAGCTTTTGATCCACGCCATCGCTCTGCGACCGACCTTCTATGCCCTGCTCCGACCGGCTCGGGAGGACACCCATGACTGAACCGAAGACTCGCCGCACCCGCAGCGGCCGCACCTTGACCGACGATGAGATCGAGCAGCTGGCGACCGAGGTCACCAAGACCGACTACGACGTCGAGGAACTCAAGACGAGGCGCCGGCGCGGGAGGCCACCGATGGGGTCGGGACCGGCCGATGTTGTGCCGGTACGGATCGATCCCGAGCTGCGAGCAGCAATCGAGGCCCGGGCCGAGAAGGACAACGCCACGGTGAGCCACGTGATCCGCGAAGCGATCCGTCGGTTCCTCGACGTCGCATAACAACTGATCCCGGGTGAGAACGCCCGTAGGGCGAAACAGCGCCGAGCGACGCCTCTTTGTGTCGAGGGTCGGGTCTTCGGGCGCGTGGGATGGGCCGGGTGTGGCAGTGGGTGTAGCGTTGGGGTGGCCCGGGGTGGCTGAGCTGAAGAGCCGGATATATGGATGCGAGGCCGGCCATGCAAGCGACTGAGGAATCCTCGGGTGCCCACGGGCCTATTACGTGGCTTGGCGCTGGTCGGCGATGCGACGCTAATACATGGCGTCTGAGATTCTCGGCGATTCTCGGAACGTCCTTCGTTGCCCGGTAGGGATCAGAGGCTACGTGCGCCAGCTCGCAAGCGCCCCGATGGCGAGGCGAGTCCGGCGATGGCCACCGAACCGGTTGGAGACGGCGAAGGTGACTGTCGGACCTAGTTCGGCTCTTCGCGTTCGCCGCGTCGCAGGCGCGCGGCGTCCTCACGCTCGGCTCGCTCAACCCTGCTCATCTCCTCGCGTTCCTCACGCTGGAGTCGCGCTACCTTCTCACGCTCGGCGCGTTGTCGGCGTGATTCCTCTTCGCGTTCGCGGGCGTCGCGATCATGGATGTCACGCTCAATCCGTTGGGCGCGCAACTCGGCTTCGTGCCGGTCGTGCTCGACCTGACGCTCTCGTTCGTGTCGACCGTGCGCCGCCGCGCGTTCGATCTCGCTTCGGGACCGGTCAGCAAGGCGAGCCGTGTCCTCCGTCTCATCCTTGCCACGATCATCGACGACCATCATCCACCTACCTCTCGGGGGCTCATGTCCGGGTAGCGGGCTGGCCCTACCGACCGCCACTCCCGTGGCGGTCGGCGGCCGACCCCGATTCAGCTTTTCCGTCTCGGGAACGAGGGCACAGGCCTGGCGGCGTCAAATCCACCGCTCCCCTCCATCAAGCTCTCGCTCTTATCGCTTCTTGGACGATTGAGGCTCGGGTGGTTGCGCATACTCAAGGCATGCGCATTTCGGCACGGTGCAGCGATGTCCGGACTGATGTTCCGCACCCGGATGCCCGCAGCCGAGACATCGTCGTCGGCCCCCATCGATACGGACGCTCGATGTCCGTTTCAGCGAGACCGCTCCTTCGCGACATTCACGGTCAGCTCGCGCCCGTCCAGATTGTGGCCGTTCAGCGACTCGATCGCCGCCTTCGCCTGCTCGGAGGAAGCCATCTCGACGAAACCGAATCCGCGGGAGCGGCCCGTATCGCGATCCATGATGACCTGAGCCTTCTTGACTTCGCCATGCTGAGAAAAAACCGTCTCGAGCTCGGAGGACGTGGTGTTGAACGTGAGGTTTCCCACGTAAAGGTTGCTGGACATAGCTGCTCCCTTCAGAGCGTCGGGCCGTCGGGCCTGAGGCCCGCGTGATGTGCGTCCAACGTCCGACAGGCTGCCGCCGTGAAATCTCGCATATCCTGCGGTGACTCCGCCTGACGGAATCAAGAGGCGGAGTAAACAACGTACGGATCGAGTCGTACGCTCAGAAAACGAAGTCTAGCGCTTCCCGACGTGTCGCGGGCATGTGAGCGCCGCCCCACGAAGGAACGCCTGAGCTAGCGCAGAATCAGGTTCTCAACCTTCCCAGATATTGCGCAGGCTCTGGGTGCCTTGGGGGACGATGTTCTATCGAGGCTGATCGTTCCTGCCGCTCCGAATAGAAGGTATCTCCAGGCTTCAACGAGAAGCGCACCGATGGTTCCGGCGACAAACAGCGTTGCGCCGGTGTTTCGCGTGTCCGATCGGCTGACGGTTCGGTGCAGCCAGGGCACTGGTTCGGTTACGTCGAAGCTATCCCACCAGAACCGGCTCAGACCAGCAGCGCGATCGAGCGCAGGTGGCTGAGACCGATGCTCGGCAGCAGCGAGACCTGGCGGTCAGGAGGCGTTACGAGCCGAATCGCGAGCGCTCGCATCCGACGGTGTCGACACCCTCCAGACAAAACCGAATCTGGGAGTGCTGCTCGCGTTCGAGAGCCTTCGCGTCGCCCCACCTATCAATGCGCTGGGTTCTCTGCTCGGAGACGGCGACCGAGATCCAGCTGCTCGAGGCCGCGATCGCCGGTTGACGGGGTTCAGCTCGGAGGCAATAGGCGCGTCGGCCCGGTCCTGTGAAGACGTCAAGCGCTCTCGTCGGGGTGCTTCGACGTTCGAGTGCGGAACATCTCAGCCGTCGCAGGGTCGGCGGAGGTACAGGACGCATTCGTCGTCGGTCATGTCCCGGGTGAGCCTGTCGCGGGCGATCGGGATCAATTCGTCGAGATCGAGTGTGTCGACCCAGACGTGGCCGAACTCAGAGACCCAGAGCCAGGGACGCACCGGATCGAACGCCACGGCCGTTTGAGCCGTTGTTCCGAACTCACCGAGGGCCCGGCCCGTTTCGAGATCCCACAGCTTGGCTCGTTCGCCGAAGGAGCCGCTCGCAACCATTGAGTCGTCAGGTGAGATCCGCAAGGTGTTGATGAGGTTGTTGTGGGCTGGGATCTCCAGCCTGATCGCTTGTTCCGGTGGTAATCCCTCCCGTAGCGCGAGGAAATCGAACGCAGTGATGGTCCCATCCAGCTGGCCCAGGACCAGTTGTTCGCCGTCAGTAGTGAATTCCACGCCGTATCCCTCGAAGCCATCCATGTCGTTCAGCAGGGCGCCGGATTCGACTTCCCATATGCGGAGACTGGGTGCCTCCCCGATGCTGTTGTCGAATGCAGTGGTGTTGTTGTTGGTGATCAAGAATGCGCCGTTGGGGGAAAAGAACGCCTCAACCAGGATGGACCCGGCATCGAGGGCCGCAATCTCTGAGCCGTCTTCGGTCCGTACGATCATCGTAGACACGTGGTCGCGGCTGATGACTGCGAGCGACCCGTCGCTGCTGACGCCGCGGATGAGCCAAAACCGCGGAGCGGTGTAGACCTTCGCCTTTTGCCGCCGGTCGATCCCCAGCTCGTCCGCAGTGTCGTGAAGCTCCACTGTCGACCACATCCCAAGGGGTTCGGCAACAAACGCGCCGTTTGGGCTGCTCACGGCGAGAATGCCTAGCAATGTGCCGCCATACTGCTGGGGTTCCCACAGCACATCACCGGTCGTGGTGTCGATGACCGTGAACTCGTGCGAGCCGGTAATGAAGATCGCCTCGCCATTCGGGCTGAGATGTGCGGAGGCTGGACCCGAGAGCGGCGATGAGAACTGCTTCACCTCGTCTCGATCACCTCTATCCACGTCGATGAGCAGCGTGGCGTCGTCGCTCGCCCCGGCGGAAGCCACCAGCGAAGCGCCCGGCACGACCGAGAAGTCCGCTGTCGCCCCTTTGTTGCCGGGCAGCTCACGAATGATCGTACCGCTCGCGGCGTCGATCACGTTCAGTACGCTGGTCGTGCGGATGACGAGCCTGTCGCCGTCAGGAAGCCAACGGAGGTCGAATGCCGCCAGGCCGTCTGCACGAAATACCTCCCGGCCCGACTCGACGTCGATGACCCCCGCCACCCTGGCGTCGGTGTACGCCAAGCGGGTGTTGTCCGGGGAGAACTCGAGTCGAGTCGACCAAGCATCTTCGATGGGCAAGTTGGGGATGGTCCTGATCTCGCGTCCGCTCTGCGCATCGGCGATTGTGAGACGAAAGTTTGTGAGCAACGGATGCACAGATAGGTGAGCGATTCGCGAATCTCCTGAGAACGCGGCAACGAAGACCGGTTCGTCGTTCGCCCAAAGGACCGTGTTGGTCCGTCGGTCCAGGACTTCGATGCGGGCTCCAGACGGATCCTCTGGTTGCGTCACAAGAGCCAACAGGTCACCTTGAGGGGATACTTCGACCAATCCGTGCGTCAGCCCATCGAACGGCAACGTCGCGGCGAACCGACCAGTTGTCATGTCGAAGAGCCGCAACTGCCGCTCACCGGTTTCGGGGTCTTCGAGAACCACGATCAGCTCGTTGGCGGAACGCAAGAACTGGCCCTCGACAGCCACCAGACCTTCGTCTGTACCCGTCATCGTGACGATGTGCTTGGGTGCCGCTATCTCTCTGATGTCCCATATTGCGATGCCGCCGGCCTCGCCTTCGCTGGCGAGCCTCGACCCGTCGTGATTCACCGACACGAATGACCCGCCGGGCAGTCTGGCCCTGATCCTCTGATTGGTGATGGCGTCGCGCAGTGCCGCCGCCGCGCTGGCAGGAGCATCGCCGATGCTGCGGAACGTGTCGATCGCCTCAAGCGCCAGCAGAATGCTGAGCTCGGGGTCAGCGGCGATGTTGTTCTCGGCTTCGAGGACGAGTCCGCGGGCCTCGGCGAGTTGTGTCTCCCGCTGCGCCGCCCCCCGCTGCACCCAGGCGAACGCTGCGAGAACCAGCGCGACTACCGCTGCTGCTGCGAATCCGCGGAGTACGGTACGGCGTCGTTTGTGCCGCTCTGCGGTCTCCCGTGCCTCACGTTCGATGGAGGCATCGATGAACTCGGCGACCACTGGCGAAGGCTCCAACCCCGACCCGGTGCGCCAGGTCGAGGCTTGTTCGAGGCGGGGTCCGGTGAAGAGGTAACCGGTATCGCGTCCCGAACCGTCCCATTCCATAGCTGCCGCGTCGATCCGGCGGGCGGTGAGCAGGTCTTGCCGGGCGTGGTCGATCCAGCCGGCGAGCCGGTCCCATTGGGTGAAGAGAGCTTCGTGGGCGACCTCGACGGTAGGGCCCCGGGTGGTGGGATCACGGTCGAACACGAGTAGGCGGTGGCGACCGAACGCTTCGATGACACGGTCGGTGGAGTCCGGCTGGACTGGGAGGTGGTCCAGCTCACTGCGTTTGACCCGGCGGCGGGTGTCTTCGGTGTCGGGGCTGACGTTGACGAGACGGATGAACACTTCGCGGGCGGTGGACCGGTCGGTGGGGTCGAGGCTCGAGTAGATGGTCTCGGCGCGGCGGCGGATCGCGCCGGCGAGGCCGCCCGTGGTCCGGTACTCGTCGAGGGTGAGCCGGTCGGTCGGTCGCCCATTGAAGAGTTCGGTGAGGCTGTGCTGGAGCAGCGGCAACGCTCCGGGTTCAGCATCGGCGTCGGTGCTGAGCGCCTCTACCAGGGCCTCGTCCATCACGACGCCGACGCTGGCGGCGGGGAGCCGTACCACCTCGGCGAGATCCGACTTGCCGAGCGCGGGCACCATGACCGTCGAGGAGGTGAGGAGACGACCGAACTCGGAATACCCGAGTGGCTTGTCGAGGAAATCGGCACGCATCGTGGCCACGACGTGAACCGGCGATGCCCGGTCGTTGGCCACTTCGGTGAGGGCCTCGAGGAAGCGCCGTCTGATTTGCTCGTCGCTGTTGTGGGTGAACAGCTCCTCGAACTGGTCGATCACCAACAGGAGGCGGGTGCTGTCGGGAAGAAGCTCTGCGGCAGTGTCGGCGATGGAGCGGGTACCGGAGCGCACCGCCTCGATATTGTGGCCGGTGGCGTGGACGGCGACACGGGCCACCGCGGTCTCGAGCTCGTCGAAGGGGCGGGCACCGGGGAACATGTCCGTGACGAGCCAGTCGCTCGTCTCGCCGAGGACACCGGCGCGGACGCGGGGGATGAGTCCCGCTCTCACGACGGAGGACTTGCCGATGCCCGACGGTCCGGCGACGAGGGTAAATGGTCGGGTCTCGACGGCGGCTACCAGGGTGTCGATGAGGTCGGAACGGCCATGAAAGTCGATGGCGTCGGCTTCCTGGAATGCCCCCAGCCCCTTGTACGGGTTACGGACGTCGCTGCGGCGCTCCACGTCGGGGGCCGTGTCGATGGTGCCGAGCGCGGCGGTGAGCTCGTCGAGGAATTGGCGGACCGAACGCTGCCGCTCTCCCGGCTGGGGATGCGTAGCACGAGTGACCACTGCATCGGCGGGTGACCCCAAAGTGGGCAGGCCACGGTCGTGCGGCGCCTCGTGGCCCGCCAGGAGCTCGACTGCGAGCACCCCCAGGCTGTAGATGTCGCCAATCTCCGACGGGGGGCCGCCGATCGCTTCGGGTGCTGTGTAGGCATCGGCTGGTGCGCTGACCATTCCGTCGAACATGGCGGCGAGACCCAGACCGGCCAGGTAGGCGTAGCCGGAGTCGTCGAGGAACACGTTCTCCGGGCGGATACGCCCATGCGAGACACCACGCGCGTGGCCGGCCGCTGCCGCGGCCCCGATCTGGTCGAGCAACGCCACGACGCCGCTCGGCGCCATCGGCCCCGTGTTCATCTCCGTGCGTACGGTGCTGCCCCCCATGAGACGGTGGACGAGGAACGCCCCATCGGGTTCTCGCCAGTAGTCGAGCAGCGGCACCAGATGCGGATGGTCGATCGCAGCGATTCGTTGTGCCTCGGCCTCGAAGCGACGTACGAACCGCGGATCGCTCACGAGTTCCGGCCGGATCACCCGGAGCGCCACCTCGCGGCCCACGGTTGGTTGATACGCCCGATGGACCACTCCCGTTACCCCGCCACCCAGCTCGCCTCTGAGCTCGTACCCCGCGACCGATCCGGGCGCTCCCCCCGGCAGCGGCGGAGGAAGTCGGTCCAGACGCAGCGCTGGGAATTCGCCGATCATCCCCTCGCCGACGAGCTGGAACACCTGCACGGGCCGATCGAGGCCCCGAATGGTCTGCAGGCCCAGCGCAGCGACGCTCCAACGTCCAGTCCCTTCACTGGCGAGCTTGGCGTGAGCGTCCTCTGCAACCAGCACCTGACCCGGATGGCCAACTGCCGCCAGTCGCAACGCTCGAGTAACCGGCGGACCCGCGGCGCTGTCATTGCCCTTTTCGACATCTCCGTAATCGATCGCCACCTGCACGGTCGTGTCCACCAAGGCTGTTGCTGCTTCTATCGCATCGGCCACGGACGGGAACTCCGCATATACTGCGGTACCGCGTACGTCGAGCACCGAACCGCCCGCCGCTGCGGCCCGCGCCTCCAGCGTTTGGTTGCGACGTGCCAACGCCGCGTCCAACTCGCCGACGGGCGCAAACCGCAGCCCCTCATCCAGCTCAGCGGCCAAGATCGCCCGACGCTCGATCGCCGTTCTCGCCTGCAGATTCAACCCAGGGTCTTGCACCAGGATCAGCTGCTCCAACTCCTGCAGCTCCGGAGAGGGATCTATCCCTAACTCCCCGCCCAGGAACTCCCGCGTGCGAGTAAAGGCCCGCAACGCCTCGCTCTGGCGGCCCGACCGATACAGGGCGACCATCTGGTGCTCCCGGAAACCTTCCTGAAGTGGGTACTCGCCAATCAGCGCTTCGAGCTCGCCGATCAGATCCCGGTGGAGGCCGAGCGCAAGGTCGGCGCTGACTCGTGCCTCGAGTGCCGCGAGCCGCAGCTCCTCGAGCCGGGTCTTCTCAGCCTCCAGCACTGTGTGTGCTTCCACATCGGCGTAGGCGTGACCCTGCCACAGGCCGAGCGCGTCCCTCAATAACACTGCGGCCTGTTCGGGCGAAGTCTCGACTAGTGCACCGCCGTTCCGATACAGGGTCTCGAAGCGTACGGCGTCGATCGTCGACGGGTCGACGCCGAACGTGTAGCCCTGACCTGAAGGGATGATCACGTCCCCCAGCTCGCGGCGCAGATTCGACACATAGGTGTGGATCGTGCGCCGGGCGCCATCAGACGCATCGCCGCCATATACGCCACTGATAAGCGCGTCCGCCAACACCGGCCGACCCGCCCCGGCGATCACGAGCGCCAGCACAGTGCGCTGCTTCCGCCCACCCAGCACGAGCGGGCGGCCCTCGACAAGGACCGAGACCGGACCCAGAACGCGGATATCCACATGAGAACCATACGCCATCGCGTATGTCCAGCCCTCGTCCATGTCGACACCCTCGGCTGAGCCCTCAAGAAACTGCGAAACCGCTGCGGCACGCCAGAACCTGCGCCGCTACTGGGTTTCAGGAGCCGACATTGCGCCCTCGGCAACCTCGAGTGCGAAACGAGGTCCGCCGGATTCACAATCCTCACCGGCCTCGCCGGTCCCGCCTGCCGAGATCGCCGCAGCACGCAGTCAGGGGGCCGTAGCACCCGGTGTTCGACCCGGTCACCGGCTGTCCACGCTGCATGGCTCTGCACAGCTCAGTTCGAAAGTCGCCCAACTAGGCCCACAAACCGTTGCGAGATGTGCAACGGATCCGCTGGTCAGACCATCTGTCCAATCGATTGTCCGCTGGCGCGGCGCTCAGTGGCTCACTGATCCGAATCTGTGGCGGGCGACATGATCGCCGGCATGCTGCGAAAGCCCAGGTCGATCACAACGGTCCGTGCGTCGCTGTCTCGTACTCGGTAGATTCGCCACCGTACTCTTCGAGGATGTCATTGCCGGTGGCAGCCACGCCGCTGCGGCAAACACAGCAGCTTGATCATGGTTCGCGTGCGGGCCCTGGAGGCGGTGCCACATGCCGTTGATCGCCGGTCTCGAGCTGCTAGCAAGCCCGACGAACGAAATGCCCGAGTTGCACCATGACCGGCGCTACGTCAGCGGCGTGTTCTTGGGTGGGTGGCGGCTGGGCCGATCGGAGATCGACGAGCGGACGCTGGGTGACCCAGGTGTAGTCGGCTTGGTGCTGAATCCGCCGTCGGCGCTGCGTCCTGGAGCTCCATTGCTGGTCGGCGGCATGCAGTACGGCGAGGTTTGTTGGGTCGCTCCGTTCAGCCCCGAGCGGGTCGTGCTGGGCGACACAGCCGAGTTCCCGGGAACGCATGAGGTGCTAAAAACCGTGTTCGCAGATTTCTGGGATGAGATCCTCTACGGCCTCGAAGCGGCAATCGGCGAACCTGCCCGCCGGGCCATTCTGGATCCGGGCACCCGCTTCGGCGATCTGGGAGTTGAGACCGGCGCGTACGGCATCCCGGTTCATCCCATGGTCTCGTTGCTCACACTTGAGAATGGGCTCCGGCTGTGGTGCCCGATGTCGAGCCAGCAGCAGCGCCGCAGCCGCTATACGGCCGCGTACTCACATGTGGACGTCATTGATACGGACACCGGTGAACCACTCGCAGCAAAGAGGGGTCTGGTCGAGCCCAAGGCCGGCCAGATCGAATTGGCTCACTTCGCGGTGCTTTCCGGCTCCGGCTGGCTGTCCACGGACACGCACCTTGCGGAGAATGCAGTTCGGTCTGTGGCAGACACGTTCGCCAATGTATGGGTGCGTAACCTGAGGGGAGACCGGATCTGGGGACGGCAACTCTGGGAATGCGACCCCGACCTCCCAGTCACTCACCGCTGCCATGGCTGCCGCTAGTTATTCGATGGGAGCCGACGAGCCTTCCTCGTGCGCCCCACTTGTGACAGCTTTCAATCGCAACGGCCCCGATGGAGGTGGTACCCGGCCGAGACGACCGTGTTCACCCTGCGCCCGGGGTTGTAAAACGTCGATTTCGCCATCCAACCTGACCCGACATCTCCGGAGATATTGGCGGGCACCGGGCAGCTTCGCATCATCCCCAAGGCGCGACGCAGCGTCGACGTCGTGAGCGTGTTCAGTGGCGGCGGGCCGCCACCGCCCTTCCACAATCCGCTGTACCAGACGGTTGTGGCGGGAGACGACTCGCTCGAGGTCGGGCTGTATCTCTGGGACAAGGGGAGTTCGGTGGCACGGAGAAGTCAATCCAATGCTCGGTGTCGAAGTGGAAATGACCAACGCGGGGCACGGACGCTCGTTCACGGCGGTCGTACGGTCGGTCACGTCTCGATCGCGGCACCTGATGGAGCCAACGAGCACGTGCTGTCGACTGATGGACCCTCGTTCCTCGGCACGTCTGCGGTGACATCACTGCCGGTTGGGATTCTGATAACGACGCTCACCAAGGATCCGGATGTCGCCGGCGATTACGTTGTCACGTTCCGGCTCAACGGCGGGAACAGCGCCCAATACATCGTCAGCGCGGCATAACGACAGTTCCCCGAGACCGTCCACCCGTTCGTCGGCGGCAACGGGCGCATCTGGCGCCTGCTCATCCCGCTCGTGTTGATCGAGCGACGAGTTCCCGAACAACCCGCCACCGCGAGGGCCGGAAGCGACCCGAAACGACGCAAAAGGTTTGCATGGACTTGCTGAGCGGAAGGTGGATACTCCCATGTCCCGGGCCGCCATTACGCAGTGCCTCTCGCCTCTGGTTGCCGGACCCACCGCGCGGTACACCGGTGATGGCGGGCTACGACGCGAGCTCGCCTGGCGCGAACGGCCTACTGAGGAGGTTGTCATGGCAATCGGTCCTGATGAGATGCTGATCGACGAGATCATGCCCGAGTTCGACGCCACCATCGTCGAACACCTGGTCATCGATGCTCCACCCGACGTGGTGTACCGGGCAGCGCGCGACATGGACTTCCTCCAGGTGCACTCTCCCATCGTGGACGCCGCCATGTTCATTCGTGGCGTGCCTGACAAGCTCGGTCGCAGAATCCGCAACGAACCACCACCACCGGCGCCCCCGGCGATGCGCCTCACCGACATGTTCGACGGCCATGCCGATCCGGACGTTCTGGAGGGATGGCTGGCACTCGGGGAGGTGCCGGGACGCGAGTTGGTCTTCGGCGCCGTCGGGAAGGTCTGGCAGCCGGACATTGACTGGATGGCGGTGCCCGCTGATGGGTTCAAGGACTTCGCCGAACCGGACTTCGCCAAGATCGCTGCCGGATTCTCGGCTCGTCACTACGGCGCCCACCGCACGCTGCTGAGCTACGAGGCGAGGACCCAAGGCACCGACGAACACGCCCGCCGCAAGTTCCTCCGCTACTGGTGGCTGGTACGCAGGTTTGTCAGCTACGTCATGCGAGCAGCGCTCACAACCGTCAAAGATCTAGCCGAGAAGGAGCAGGTGTCGGCTGCCAACACTCGGCAGCGCTCCCGATCGCTTTCAAGGGCTGGAACCGGCGCGATATCTGGGGGCGGTCAAGGGGTGTCTGCAGCCGGACCGCCTCCGGTAGTCTGACTATATGTGGGTCCAGCTGTTGGGCCGTGTCCGGGTATTCGGGGACGATGGCACCGAGCTGGAAGTTGGGGGTCCCAAACAGCAGACGGTGCTGGCGTTGCTGTACTCCGACCCTGGTGTGCCGGTGAGTATTGGCACGCTGACCGAGGCGCTGTGGGGTGACGACCCGCCGGATCGGGCGAATCGGTCGCTGTCGACATACGTGTCGAACCTCCGACGCGTGCTGGGCGGTACCCTGGCCCGCCACGGTAGCGGTTATGTGGCACAGATAGACCGTGACTGGGTGGATGCATGCGTCTTTGACAGACAGGTCGCTCTAGCGAGGCGCCTCATCGAGGGCGACCCCATCGCAGCGCTGGAGGTGGTTGAGGAGGCGCTGGAGTTGTGGCAGGCGGAACCCTTTGGTGGTCTGGACGGCCATCTTGTTTTGGCCCCGACGATATCGCGGTTGTCGGATCGGCGGTTGGAAGCAGTAGAGATTGCTTTGGAGGCCAAGATCGTCACCGGTCTGCATTCGGAAGCTATCCCCGAGGTACAAGCCGAGGTTCGAGAGCACCCCGGCCATGAGCGCCTGCGGGGGTTGTTGATGCGGGCCCTCTACGCGGCCGGTCGCCAAACCGACGCCCTTGCCGTCTACCGAGAGTTCCGCGAGCACCTGGCTGAAGAGTTCGGTCTCGACCCTTCCCCCGAGCTCCAAGAGTTGGAGCTGCAGATCCTCCAACAAGACCCCACCCTCAGGCCCACCGCCAACCACACGCGTGGTCCGCCCCTGCCCGCTCCCACCACTACCAGTGAATGGTCGCCTGCGGGGTTGTCGCACGGAGCCGTCTCCCACAGGCCATCCAGCGAGTTGCCGCCGCAACGTACGAGCTTCGTAGGACGCGAAAGGGAACTGGCGCAGGGAGCGGAACTGCTCGAGAGGTCCCGGCTCCTCACGCTCACTGGACCCCCCGGGTCGGGTAAGACCCGTTTGGCTCTCCAGCTGGCCGCAGATCACATGAACCGCTTCCCCCACGGCACATTCTTCGTTTCGCTGGCGGCGATCACCAACTCTCGTTTGATGGAACACACCATCGCCCGCGTGCTCGGCCTGCGTGAAGTGCGCGAGGAAACCGCCTTGGATGGGATCAGGGCGTTCTTTCGTGACCGCAACGCGCTGCTCATCCTCGACAATTTCGAGCAGATCCTGGCGGCCGCACCGCAGGTAGGCGAGATCCTCAATGGTGCACCCGACCTCACCATCATGGTCACCAGCCGAGCTCCTCTCCGGATCTCCGGCGAACAAGAGTTCCCCGTGCCACCTCTCAACATCCCTCCTCCCGACCGGTCTCCCGATCTCGAAGCACTGGCCGCCTATGACGCGGTAGCTCTCTTCGTGGCGCGCGCCCGAGCTGCGGATCCGGATTTTCAATTGAGCATGGAAAACGCTTCACCCGTTGCTCGGATCACCGCTCGCGTTGACGGGCTACCCCTCGCGATCGAACTCGCTGCGGCCCGGGTCAAGCTGTTGACACCTCAGGACCTGCTCAGCCGGTTGGAGCGGCGACTGAACCTGCTCACCGCAGCACCAGCCGACACCAGCGACCGTCACCGCGCCATGCGCGACGCTATCGCCTTCAGCTACGACCTCCTCGAACGGGAAGAACAGGCGCTATTCCGCCGTCTCGGCGTATTCGGAGGAGGGTTCACGCCGGGGGCTGCGGCCGCCGTTGCCGACCTCCCGGACGTGGAAATCATCAACGGGGTTGATGCACTTCTCACCTGGAGCCTCCTTTACCGCGCTGTCGGCGTCGGACAGGCGCGGTTCGCCATGCTCGAGATGATTCGGGAGTTCGCTCTAGAACAGCTGGCCTCCGCCGGAGAGAAGCAAGAGGCCGCAGCCCGACATGCTGGCTATTTCTGCCGACTGGCAGAGAGCATCGAACCACAGCTCACCCATGAGCCTGGAGGAATCGGATCGCAACGGCTGGCTTCCGAGGTAGACAATTTTCGTGGAGCCCTTCGCTATGCCCTGGATGCCGATGACCCAGACATCGGGCTGAGCCTGGCCAGCTGCCTCTGGCGCTTCTGGCAGAGCTCCGACCAGCTGACCGAGGGAAAGGAGTGGCTGGAGGGGCTGCTTGCGCTTCCTGAAGCGTCGCCCGCAGCCCGGGCCGCGGGCCTGACCGCGTTCGCGGGGCTTGCCTATTGGCAGGCCGAATACGACGAGGCATGGGCAACCTATGAAGAGGCTCTCGAGCTGTACCGAGCCATCGGGGACCGATTTGGCGAAGCCGACACCCTGTACTCCCTGAGCATGACTGCCAGCTGGAACCGAGATCCAGACACCGGAGAACGACTTGCCGAGCAGGCCCGACTGCTGTTCGAAGAGCTGGGATTCAAGGAAGGGATAGGAAAGGCCCTCTTGGCTAAGGGCTTCTCCGTATTCAAGAGCAACCGTTTCTCTGCCGCACTGGAGCTCTACGAGGAAGCTCTCGTCATCGCCCGCGAATCCGGGAACCCGGCGTTGGCCGCCACCGTGCTGGTTGGAGTAGGGGCACTCACCTTTCACTTGGGGGACCGAGACAAAGCCCTGAAGATCATGCTCGACACCGTTGAGGAGACAACCCAGCTGCGCAACGACCACATCACCGTGTGGGCGCTCGACCTCGTTGCGGCCTTCTCGGCCCTCGCAGCTCCAGAAGCCGCGGCCCGGCTCGGGGGTGCCGTGGACTCGCTACGTCAGAGCGCGGGCGGTGGCATGCTCCCAGAATCACTCGGTGTGGCGGATGCCAGATCCGTCGCACGACAGCTGCTCAGTCCGGGGGTATTGGAACAGGCGTGGGCCCTCGGTCGCGCCATGAGCCTCGACGACGCAGTCTCCCTGGCCCACCAAGTCGAAGGTCTGCTCGCCGGCGACACCGATCCGTCGAGCGCCCCGTGAGTGAGCGTCGACCACTGTCCGACGGGCGCGCGAGTCGCTGGGGAATGGAGGCCCCGGATGCACAACGAGAATGGAGTGAGATGGTTCGAACGGGGGACAGGCCGCCATGTGTGCCCCATTGGTGCTCCTCAATCCGGCCCCCGCACACTCAGAATCAACCGATACAGCCGAACGAGCGATGAGATCGCCGCAGGAGCCGCGCTGCTCGTCAAAGGCGGGCGCCCACTGCGGCGAGCGCGGCTAGGACAGCGAGGAAGGCCGCGCAGAGATTCCATGTCAATGCACAGGCAAATGACGGTCCCTACCCCCCAGCCGGCCGTGTTGTCGTGCCGTGCTAGCCCGCCGCAACCAGACGTCGACGCCGGTGGGTGCAACCGACGCTTGACGGCGAGAACTGCCCAGGTCCGGAAAGTGTCAACTCGCCAACTGAGTTCGGGTCGCACCCAGCTGCTCCATGAGGCCCGTTTGGTCCCAGAACTCGCGGTAGTCCACGCACTTGCCGTCCTTGAAGCGTTTGAGCGCGATGCCACTGAAAGTGATGTGCTTGTTCGTGGGCGCGACGCCATACAACTCGCCCTTGTGAGTGCCTTCCGCCGTCCAGCGGAAGGCCACCCGGTCCTCCTCGGCAGTCAGATCTTCGACTGTGAAAGCGAAGTCGGGGACGGCCTCGAACCAGAAGGACGCAGCGTTTTTGATCTGTTCGATTCCTTCTCCCCACTCCGGTGGCAGGCCATGCCAGATGGCCTCCTCGGAGAAGAATTCGTCGAATGCGCTCAAGTTGTGCTTCGACCATCCGTCCTGAGCGATACGGTGTACGGACTTCTTGTTGTCTTCGGTGGACATGGCTCCTCCTCGCGGGCAACCTCCACGATCGGTCCGCTCTTAGGCGAGCCAAACGGCCCGGGGCCGTCGCCATCCTCTCGAGTATCCAGCACGGGGCCAAGGCTCACTAGAGCCTGAAGACACCTCTCGGCATGGAACGGCCCCAAGAACTGATGTTGCCCATTAAGCAGATGCCACGTTTCTGTCCGGCCTTTTCGGGGACATGGAACGGTTGGGCGGGGCGCCGGAGAAAGTCCACCGAAGCGGGTGACCTCGGCAGCAGTCGGGTTGGCAGAAGTGCGATTCTGGCGCAGCTGCGTGTGAGCGTTCGCCGCCAGTGCACAACTGGGCCCACCAGGGCCGCGGCCACCGCCTGCGCCGTCGACGGTGCCTCAACTCAGCGGGCGAAACCACCGAACGGCTTCATGAAGTTCGCTATGAGGGCGCGGAAGTTCTCGAGCTCCTCCCCCTTGACCGACAACCGTAGATCCCGGGACACCACGTCGCTCACGTGACCTCCTCTCTCGGCTTTGACACTCCCAACGCTACCCGACGCCGCCTGGACGCTCTTGCCCCCGCCTGATCACAACCGATCGGCGACCGTGTCGGCCGCGGCCAGAACCGGCATGTCGCGCGCTACCGGAGCGCCGTTGCTTGGCTGGCGGCCGGCGCTCAGCTGGCGCCGGCGGCCCAGCCGGACGCGCCGACGATGCGCAGGACCAGCACCCGGGCGAAGGGCTGGTCCCGGTACTGCGGGTAGCGCTCGGCCAGTCGTGCGGCCAGGGCCGCCGCCCGGTCGGCGGCGTCGTCGCCCTGCCAGCGGAGCTCGGCCCGCACCCACCACAGCCGCGACCAGTCGCTACGGTCCCAATGCTCGACCAGCAGCGTGGCCCGCGGATCCGCTTCCAGGTTCCGCTCCCGCTGCAGCCGCAGCGACGCCTTCGGCTTCACCCGATCGACGGGCACGCCCACGTAGCCGTCTTCCTCCACTGCGTACACGACGGGCACGGCATCGACGCCCCGCGCGGCGTGCACCGTGCACAGGATCCCGTGGTCGTGCGCTGCCAGCCGGGCCCGCGCCTCGTCCTCGCCCAGCCTCATGGCAGTAGTCCGGTCGCCGCCGACACGGTCGGTGTGATGACCCGGGTCGTGGGAGCCGCCGAGCAGTCGGAGCACGGGCAGCTCCGCCCGAACACGGACCGCCGATCGCGGCACCGGCACGCCGCCCTCTGCCTCGCCACCGTCATCCTCATCGCCAACCTACTCTCGTGGCGACACCGCCGGGCCCAGCGCATGACGCCCATCCGCTCAGGTCCTGAGCCCGAGGGCCAGCACCCGGTCCCGGAGCGGCTTCGCCTTGGCCAGCTCCGCATCGGGGCGGACACGGTGTCGCCTCGCCGAGGCGAGGTCGAGCGCCGTCGCCAGGCCGAAACCGCTGCTGCAGCCCGTGATCAGGGCGAAGGCCGCGGCGCTACGCTGGCCTCGTGCTGAGACAGCCACATCTCCAGGACGTCACCTTCACCATCGAGCCCAGGACGGTGCGATGAACCTGGCCGTCTGGGTGGAGCGCCACGGCCGCCTGCGACCCGACGAGTCGGCGCTGGCCGACGGCGAGCGCGTTCACGCCGGCTGGGGCGCGTTCGCGGCCCGGACGGCCGGTGCAGCCGCTGGCCTACGCGATGACTTCGGTCTTTCGCCCGGTGACCGCGTCGCCATCCTGATGCGCAACCGGCCCGAGTACCTCGAAGCCCTCTTCGGCATCTGGCACGCCGGTCTCGCGGCCGTGCCGGTCAACGCCCGCCTCCATCGCGACGAGATCGCCTACATCCTCGACAACAGCGGATCGGCCGTCGTTGTGACCGACGCCGGCCACGCCGCCGACGTCGAGTCGCTGGTCGGCACCGTCGCTTCGTTGCAGGCAGTGGTCGTGGCGCCAGGTGGGCGATGGGACCGGCTCACGGCGTCATCCCCGGCGCCGCTCGTCGACCGCCGGCCCGAAGACCTGGCCTGGCTGTTCTACACAAGTGGCACCACCGGACGGCCCAAGGGCGCCATGCTCACACACCGCAACCTGCTCATGGCCTCCCTCAGCTACTTTGCCGACATCGACCCGGTCATGCCGCAGGACTCCGTCCTCCACGCCGCGCCACTGTCGCACGGTTCGGGGCTTTACGGGCTGCCCCACGTAGCCCGGGGTGCGGTGAGCGTCGTGCCGCAGTCCGGCGGGATCGATGGCGACGAGATCGCCGCCCTCCTGGGGCGCTGGCCGGGAATGTCGTTCTTCGCCGCGCCCACCATGGTGAAGCGACTGGCCGGCGACCCGGCCGTCGCCGGCGCCGATCTCTCCCACCTGAAGACCATCATCTACGGCGGTGCACCGATGTACCTGGCCGACCTGGAGGACGCTCTCGCCGTCTTCGGCCCCCGCTTGGACCAGATCTACGGGCAGGGCGAGACGCCGATGACGATCACCGCCCTGTCCAAGGCGGACCACGCCGACCGCAACCATCCCCGGTGGCGGGAACGCATGCAAAGCGTCGGCGTCCCCCGCACCGATGTGGAGGTCCGCGTCGTGGACGATGCCGACCGCGACCTTCCCGCCAAGGAGATCGGCGAGGTGGTGATTCGGGGAGACGTGGTCATGGCCGGATATTGGAACCAGCCCGATGCCACCGCCGAGGCGCTCCGGGGCGGCTGGCTGCACACCGGCGACGTCGGCAGCTTTGACGGCGACGGGTACCTCACGCTGCGCGACCGCTCCAAGGACCTGATCATCAGCGGGGGCATGAACATCTACCCCCGGGAGGTCGAGGAGGCGCTCCTCCGCTATCCCGGCGTCCGGGCCGCCGCTGTCGTCGGCCGGCCCGACGCGGAGTGGGGCGAGGCGGTGGTGGCTTTCATAGTGGCTGCCGACGGGGAGGCTTCGCCGACGGTCGAGGACCTCGACCGGACGTGCCTCGACCACATCGCCCGGTTCAAGCGGCCCCGCGACTACCGATTCGTCGACGCCCTGCCGACCAACAACTACGGCAAAGTTCTCAAGCGAGAGCTGCGTGACCGGCTCCGGGCCGAAGCTGAGCAAGAAGCGCCGAGCTGAAACTCGACCCGGCCCGCTGGGGGCCTCCTCCGCGCCGCGGGTGACGCCGTCTCGATTCCGGCGCCGTCAACGAGGGTACCCATGCCGGGCGCGTCGATCGCCACGTCGCAGGCTTGAATGTCCACTTCCGCCGGGAGTGCTGTCCCGAGAGCTGTTAGGGTCGCCCCATGCTGGCAGGTCGAGGATTCCGAATCGTGCCGCTCGTCCTCACCGCTGGCCGCTTCAATCCACACGGGGAGGAGACCGTCCGTCATGAAGCTCGCTCTTTACCTGCCGAACTTCCGGGACAGGGTGACCGTCAAGGAGCTCGAAGACCTCACCGCTCTCGCCGAAGAGCTCGACTTCGACTCGGTCTGGACGCTCGATCGCATCGTCGTCCCGGAAGCCTCCGACCGCGAGGAACTTCAGTACTCGTTCGGCATGATGACCGAGTTCCCACCGGCATTGCCGGTGTCGTCTCGCGGCGAGTGGTACCAGGGTTGGCCACTGATCCCGTGGCTCGCCGCCATAACGTCGAAGGTGCGGATCGGCATGAGCATCACCGACACGCCCTACCGCTCCCCCGGCGTCCTCGCGGCGGAGATCGCCACCGTCGATCACCTCTCGAACGGCCGGGTCAACGTCGGGGTGGGCTCGGGCTGGATGCCCGAGGAATTCGCGGCGGCAAGCGCCGCGCACATCTTCCCCAAACGGCACAAGCACGTCCGTGAGACGATCGAGATCATGCGGGGCATCTGGACGAACGACCTGTTCGAGTATCACGGCGAGTTCGCCGACTTCGACCGGTGTGGATTCGGCGCGAAGCCCATCCAGAAGCCGTACCCGCCGATCTTCTTCAGCGGGCTCAAGGACCCGAAGCGTTCTGCGAACCGCATTGCCAAGTACGGCCTCTCGGGCTGGATCGGGATCCAGGACACGCCGGAGGAGCTCACCCAGTGGAGAGAGCCGATCCAGCGTGAGCTCGAGGAGCTGGGACGCCCCGACGCCATGGATGATCTCGAGCTCTGCAGCATGTACTGGTTCCTCATCACGGACGAGGAGTCCGATCAGACGCCGGCGGGCAAAGCCAGCAACATTCTGATCGGGACCGCCGCACAGATCACCGACAACCTCAAGCGCCTCAAGGAGGCCGGGCTGACGATGCCGCTCCTCTGGCCGCCCTTCCAGGCGATCGTCGACGTGCCGGTGTCGAAGACGCTCGACGATATGAAGTGTCTGAAGGAGGAGATCCTCCCTCAGGTCAACGCAATGTGACTCCGGCGGATCAACCCGCTCAAATCCCGTGAACCAGGTCCGTGAGGCTCAGGGTTCAGCGGGAACCGTCGAAAGCGTCTGGGATCATATCGGCCGTGTCCAGGACTGCCTGGCTGCGGTGGACCTCGAGTTGATCCAGACGCTACTGGTGCCGGGCTGGAGGGTCTGGTCGACTGTCTGGGCCCAAGCCTGGCTTAGTCCTTCAAGGGTGAGCGGTTCCCGGAGCCTCAATGAGAATTCTTCAGAGATGAACTGCGCCTGGTAGCTGGATCTGTTGAAGCGGCGGTCGACGATTCGCTGAACTCGCTTCCGCATCGGGTTGAAGATCGCGGCAACAGCCAGGGTCGAGGCGGCGACGACCAGCGAACTCTGGGTTGGCATGAGCGACGTGGTGACGGAGACGGTTCCGGTGTACGCCATCGCGAGCAGCGTGACGATGATGGTGTACGCGACAGTGCGGGAGAAGAGACGATCGATGTCATAGAGTCGGTATTTGAGGATGGCTCCACCGACCGCAGCCGGGATGAGCGTGAACGCGGTGACCACCGAGATGTCGTACAAGACGTCAGGGATGCCGAAGAGAACGGGCAGGACCAAGACGGAGACTGATGCGACTGTGGCGACGACCACGAGCTTCATCTGCGCCTTTTCAACGCCGCTCTCACGTCGATAGCGAAGGATCAGATCAACCACTGCGCCACCCAGAAAAACCATGAGAGGGACGACCACAAACGGACCTTCGTCACCTACTCTCGCCGCGACGACGAAGCCAGTAGCAGTCACTCCAAGAGCCAAAAGGGCGATCTGCCGCCACCGGCTCCACACGAATCGGCCGCTGGGAAAGGTCAGAAGAAACAAACCCATGAGAAGGGGCATGGCAGCTCCAACCCCCCTGGTGGCGGCAGCCGCCTGGTCAAGTGCCTCGGATTCTGCCAGCGCCGTAACGACCGAGAGGCCAATCATGAGACGACCCGTTGGATGACCTGGGACTCTCCAGGCAACGAAAGTGCCGACCACCCCAAACCCGAGGAACGACAAGCTCCAGACGTCGCCACCAAGGACGAAGTTGACCAGGGTGAGAGCCACCGCTGCCACGCCGAGCAATGGCCATATGGCTCTCCCCACCCTCACTATTCGCGGATCCTCACATGCGACCGCCACGGAAGCATTGCGAAGCGACATCAGCGCCAGGACCGGGCCACACGCGGGCGTGGCGAGTTCGGGGTTGGATCCGTCATCGTGATGGTGGTAGTGCGAGCGTAGGAGTCATGACCACGCCGCCACCCAACGGCCGGTTGTCGCCGGGCCGCTGATATACGCTCCAGCCAACAACATCAGCGCTGTACAGGTCGATGGCGATGGTCAGTGCTGGTACTGCAGCGACCGCGAGAGCAATCACGAAAGCACGGTGTTCGTACACGATCCAGAGACCCAACAGGATGCACGACACTCCCAGCATCGCCATCCCGAAGCCGAGCATCCCGCCGGGTACGGCGAAAAGCAGGAAGAGGCCACTCCAGCGCCGCGGAGAGCGGACAGTGAGGGCAGCCACTCCGGCAACGATCAGGCTCACCATCAACAGGATCCCCCCGCCGAAGAACAACCAGACGGCATCTTCGACGTTGAAGGCGTCCTCGAGGAGATCGCCCACGCCTACTGCGAGCGCCCCGATGCCTGCGAGGAGGAGGAACCGAGAGCCGCGTTTCACCGGCGGGTCTCTCCACAACAAGATCAGCGCGAAGCCGGTGACCAGGAACGATCCGGTCAGTCCAAGCACCGCCGCGTAGTCGGTCAGCGTCGCAACGTCGTAGTAGACGGGGTCATTGATCGTGAAAAGGACCCATGTGAACAACGTCAACGCACCCGCGACCCAAAACCAGAGAGCTGTTGTTCGACTCATCACAGAAACGGACGAACAGCAACACCGGAGCGGTGACACCACGCGCATCACACCCCCGCATCGTGCGTCGGGCGCCCCCTCGCGCCCCACCGACGGGTCGGCGAGGGCGGTGCTGGTGCGGGGCGCTTAACCCAGGACGTATTCGAATGCGCCGTTTGTGACCTGCCACAGTTGAACGGCTTGCGGCGCCGCGCAGTCACCGTAGGGGCTGCACGTGATGGCTCCGGTCACTCCTTGGAGTGCACTGGTGGCGAACAAGGTGTCCCGGAGCTGTTGACGACCTACGATCAACGTGCGGCCGTGCTCGGAGCCAACGTCGGCGACCGCGTCGAGGATCATGTTGGTGGCGTCGAACGCGTAGGCATCGAAGACGGATGCGGGCGGTTCCCCGAACTCGCTTTCGTAGGCAGCGGCGAAGCTGTCGTAGGCGGGGCCGCTCGGCGGCGCCACGGCCGTGGCGTAGACGCCTTCTGCCGCTGTCCCAGCCCCAGTGAGGAATCCCACCGAGATCACCGCATCGCTGCTGGCGATGAGGCTGGCGTCGAGGTCCGGCTGGTTGCGGATTGCGATCACGACCTGACTTCCCTCGGGTTCAAAGGCCAGCAGATAGATCAGGTCCGGGGAGCCGGCGGCGATGACGTCGGCGACCGCTGTCTCGACGTTGGGATTACCTGTGTCGAGCACCTCCTCGGCGAGGACGACTCCGCCGAGACCCGTGAATGTCTCTGCGAATTGGCCGGAGAGAGCTTGCCCATACGGGTCGTCTTGGCGGATGATCGCAGCCGTTGACGCGTCGAGTTGGGCCCGGGCGAATTCGCCCATCGCCTGGGCCTGTATCAGGTCGTTGTAGGCAACTCGGAGATAGCCCGCCTCGTGGGTGCCGGGATCGGTGAGGCCAGGAGCGGTGTTGGAAGGCGACACCATCGAGTAGCCGGCCGCAGTGATGATCGGCGCTGCTTGAAAGGCGCTGCCTGAACAGGTGGTGCCCACGACCGAGACGACCGCCGGGTCACCCACCAGCGCCGTTGCGGCCGCGGCGCCGCCATCCGGGCCGCACTGGGCATCCTCGGCTGCGACCGCCAGGGGCCTGCCGAACAGGTCACCCCGTTGCAGCACCGCCAGCTGCGTCCCTTGCAGCTCCCCAGTGCCCAGGTCCGCCAACCCGCCGGACAAGGCCAACGCTGCCCCGATCACGATCGGGTCTCCAGGGCCGTACTCGGCGCACCCCAGCGGGTCCGTGCACCTCGCCTCGGGCACGAGCCGGTACACGTCGCTTCCAGCGAACACCAGACCGCCGAACTCGGGCAACAGCCGACCCGTGAGCGTCGCCGTCCCGTCTTCGGTATTCCACTTCACGGGCTCGTCGATGAACTGGCACACCAGATCCAAATAGCCGTCCGGCGCTCCCTCCGGAGACGTGAAGTCGCCGCTCGCGTCCTCGAGCGAGCACCGGACCTTGCCCTTCTTGTCGGTGTTCACCTCGAGTCCGGCGAAGTCAAGCGTCGCCGTATCGATCTGTGTCACGTCGAAGTTCTCGCTACCCAGCACCGCCACGGGGATCACCCCATGCCCGTCGATGTTCAAGCTGTTGGGGAAACTTCCCGGTTTGATGTCGATCGAGACCGCTAGAGCCTCGAGCTTCCAGAGCGCGGCTGTTTGGTTCCCGGAGTCGTCGAACTGCGCGGCGATACCGAGGGTTGTGGGCCCAAGATCCGCGGTGGCCGCTTCGAATGGTTCGTCGCCGGGCTGGGAGAAGTCGGCCAACCACTCGCCTGCGCCGTTTGCCGTCTCGATGCGCCCCGCGAACTCCCCGGTCACGTCCGCTCCAACGATCACCTGGGAGCCGGGTGCAGCTTCACCGCCAACGGTGTCGGCTTCGACGTCGATCATGGTCACCGACAGAACGGTGACCGTGTGGGTCTCGATGCGGCTGGCATCGGGCAGCGTCAATGCGACCTCGTCGCCGGCCACGATGGCGACGCCCAGAGCGCTCAGGTCAAACCACGGGGTCGCGCTGCCTTCGCCGTTCTGCTCGGCGATCGAGGTCGCCACATACTCACCGTTGAGGAAGAGCTCGACCTCCTCGCCAATCCCCCACGACTGACCGCTGACGACCTGGGGGCCGGTGGCACCGAGCAGGTGGGCGCCATCCACACCTGCGATGATCGGCGCGTACGCTCCCGGCGTAGTCAGCCAGAGCGTGGCGTTGCCATCGGCGTCGAACTGAGCCGCGGCGACCTCCGTCAGACCTTCGATGTCGAACAGGGCCACTTCGCCCGGCTGGTCGCCGGGCAGCGAGAAGTCGGCGATCCAGTCACCCTCGGCATCGGCCGTTTCGGAGCGGAAGGCGGTTGTGTTCGGGATGAACACCACCACCTCCGAGCCCGGCTGGCTGCTGCCGGTGACCGTGTCGGTGACCACGTCCATGCGAGACACGTTGAGGCTCGTCACGACGTGGATCTCGGTGCGACCGTCAGCCGAACGCACGAACGTGACCTCATCGTCCGGTGACAGCTCGTCGACCCCCAACGAGTTCACATCAAAACGCGGCGAACCACTCCCGACATCGTTCGGTTCGGCAATGGACGTCCCCACGTATTCGTCGTTGATGAAGAGGTCGATCTCATCGCCCACCTCCCACGACTGACCCCAGATGAGCGTGTTGCCACCAAACTCGTTGGCGCAACACACCTGTACCACGATCGGAGCGACGTCAATGTCGCCGGGATCGACCTGAGCCGCCACCGGCGACCCCACCGCGGTCAACGCAACCAGCAATACCGCCAGCACAATTCCAGACAAGGAACGCATGCGAACTCCTCCCTAACGAACCGCGGGAGGGGACGAACCCGCAGGCGCCGCGGCGCGCCGCTCATACCAGCCGCCATCGGGCCAGCAGCTGAGAGCAAGGAGTCGCGAATGGTTGCGGCGTCCAGAAGCGAACACCCATCGACATCCCGCACGAAAATACCCTCCCCCAAACCATGCTCCCAAGCTAGGCGGGGCCGATCCCTTCGCCTAGAGCCGAAGGACTCTGCGCGCCCCAGCGTCACTCTCCACACCGGTTTGGCGAGCGGAATGCAGCACAGGAGACCGAGGGCAGCGCCGGCTGGTGGGCTGGGCGCGTCCACCACGGTCGGTGCCGATCTACTGTGTGAGGGACATGCGCAGTCCCGATCCGGTCGACCGGTACCTGGAGCGAATCGGGCTAGACGGGCCTATCCAGACCACGCTCGAGGATCTGGAACGTTTACAACGCGCCCACTTGACCCACGTTCCTTTCGAGAACCTGCACGTGTACTACCGGCGCGGTGTCACTACCGATCGCAGGTGGACCGTCGACAAGATCGTGGACCAGGGTCGGGGAGGTTGGTGCTTCGAGTTGAACGGAGCGTTCGCCACCTTGCTCGAAGCGCTGGGCTACGAGGTGAAGCGCCTCGCCGCCACCGTGCTCTACGGCGGGAAGGCTCCCATGCCCACGCATGCCACGATCGAGGTCACGTTGGATCGCCCATACCTGGTGGATGTCGGGTTCGGCGACTCGTTCATTCGGCCCCTCCCGCTGGATTCGGAGGGCCCCCACGATGGCGGCGACGGGATGTACCGGCTCGTGCTCGACGGAGGCCACGTCACGCTGATCAGCGTCGAGCGCGACGGCAGCAGCATGGAGCACTATCGCTTCGACCGGACGCCACGCTCCGCTGCTGATTTCCGGGGTGCCTCCAGCTACCTGCAGAATGAACCCGGCCTGAAATGGACCACCAGCCGGTTCGCCACCCGTCTACTCGCCGGCGGACCGGATCGTGTGACACTTCTCGAGGACAGAATCAAGTTCCGCCGCGACGGCGTCTGGACCGAAGAACCGGTCCAGGCCAACGAATGGGCAGATCGCCTCGGCGAGTGGTTCGGACTCACACCCTGACCCTCCGGCCGGTAGCAACGCGCGCCACCTCAGCTCACGCCTCGAAAGTGTAAAAGTCGCATTGACACCTTCTCGATGGTCCGACCCGAGTCGGCTACAGGAACACTCCGGGCTCCCGCGTGTCCGTTATCAGGAACGTTGAGGATCGGTTACGGCCGGAGTTCGAGGAATCCCACGGCTGAGAAGCCCTGGTCGAACGCCAGTGCTTCTCTGAGGCGCTGGTTGCGCATCACCTGGAAGCTGGTGGCGTCGGCAGACGAGCAAGCGGGTTGGTCGTGCTTTCGCAGCCACGCCCACGCCTTACCCTCTTGAGCCCGCTGAACGGTGGGCGGGGCCATACCGCGGCATGCCTCCCCGCCTGATCTCGTCCGGGGACATGGCTCGTGTCGGTACGCCTTACGATGCCTGCCATGGCGATGGTCCACTACTTGCCCGACGACCTCCAGATCGAGGTGAGAGCTAGAGAACGTCTCCTCGATGCCGCGCTCCGAGCCGACATCCCTCACGCCCACGCCTGCGGGGGCGAGGGCAAATGCTCGACCTGTCGGGTGCTGGTGCTGGATGGAATCGAGCGGTGTGCCCCCCGCACCGAGGCAGAGGTTGAGATCGCGCAGCAGCTCGGGTTCACCGAGGAGATGCGCCTGGCCTGCCAGTTGAGACTCCGCGGCGACATCACCGCCCGGCGGCTGGTGCTTGATGCGACTGACGTGCAGTTCACCGACGCCCGGCGACGCAAACGGGCCACCCCGGTTGGGGATCTTCGCTCGATTGCGGTCATGTTTGCCGACATTCGCAGCTTCACACCGCTGGCTGAGGCGTTGCTGCCCTACGACGTCATCTACATCCTCCGACGGTGTTTCACCGACGTGCACCACATCGTGTCGAGATACGGCGGACACATCACCGCCTACATGGGCGACGGCGTCATGGCGATCTTCGGACTGGAGTCCCCCGAGACGGCAGCCCGTGATGCGGTCCGGGCAGGTTTGGGCATGCTGGAAGCGGTGGCGCAGAGGACGCCGCAGTTCGAGAAACTGTACGACCGAAGCATCGAGCTGAACATCGGGATCCACTGGGGTGAGGCAATCGTGGGCAGAATCGGCTCGTTCGGCAACGCCGCGGTGCTGACCGCGGTGGGAGATACGGTCAACGTCGCTCGCCGGATCGAAGAGGCCAACAAGCAGACCGGCACCCGGCTGCTCGTATCCGACGCCGCCGCCGCACAGGTGGGCGACGCCGCCATCTACGGCAGCCGGACCAAAGTGGAACTCGCCGGCAAAGACGGGAGACACACGGTGGTCGAGGTCGTCGATCTGAGGTGAAGCACTGAGTCGGCCGCGACCGAGAGCATCACAGCGGGAGCGCGGTTCGAGGTGAGCAGTCGTAGACCTGGTCATCGGTCCGCTGGTGGGTTCGAGACCTTGGACTCTGTCGCATGCGGTTCTGCTGCTCCACCATCGATATTCGGAGGTTCCGATGAGTGCGACGATCGCGAGGGCTCCCCGGTCATATCCGGGCCAGGTCGGTCTCACCTGCGGCGAGGCGAACGCCAGATCGGTGATCGACTCGTTCGGTGTTGCGTATCAGACGCCGAGCCGGACTCGGATCTGGGTCAAGCTGTTCGGCCATTCGCTACTCACAGACCTGCGACTGCTGATGGAAGCACATGGACTGGCTGCACCCGTACGTCACGCTGGCCGCCTCAATCGGGACCTCAAAGTCCGAGTGCTCAAGAGCCACGTCGACGCGGGCAATCCCGTGGTTGTGGCGATTGGCAACGGGCACCTGCGGCGCGGGCGGTATGTGTGGTGGGCCAGACTACTTCTCGGCCACTACCTCACCGTCTACGGCTACGACGACGCTCGTCGGGTCTTCTACGTCTACGACTCATACCTTCGTGGGCGGCCCCCGGCTCCGCTTCCGGCCGGCAACGAGACGCGCAGCTACGCGGAGATGCTCCGGGATTGGAAGGGGCCCATCTACTACCGGCTCATAGGCCGCAACCATGCGTACCTCCCGGTGAGCCGCCGGGGTGACGCGGCGCGGCCGGATCGGCGGGCCGCTGCCAAAGCACCGTCCGACCCCTGATCGATGGAGGCCAAGTCCCCGCAGACACCGTCACGTGGCGCGGCCCGCCTCCGCCCATTCCCACGTGGCCTGAATCAGCCCGACCGCAAGGATCACGAGCAGCAACGGAACGGCGATGGCCGCGAGCAGCTCGGAATCCGGGTTGCCGGGCCGCGGCAGCGCGAACTGGAAGTATGTGTCGATGGCGGGAACGAGCACGATCGCCGTAGGCAGAGTGACAACTGCGAGTGCGGCGAGTTCGGCTACGCGGTGGCGAGAAAGGGACAAGACCGCAAGCGCCACGCTGGCGGTGATGGCGGGCCACGCAAACAGGTAACCCAGCGCCGGGGCCGGCAGACCGGTGAGCGCCGCCAACGTCGCCCAGACGACCGCGACGCCGGCTGCGAGATCAGGGCCGGACCGCCGGGACCAACGCCACAGCAGGTGCCAGCACGCGGTGGCTCCCGCAGCGAGGGCGACGAGCCAGATGTAGCTCTCCACCACGCCCATGCCCCGGCGAACCGCCCCGATGGCGAGCCACAAACCGGCCCCAGCCACTGCGACCACGATCAAGCCCGCGAAGGCCATCCCGGTTCCCGTCGTCAGCCGGCGGATCGAGGTCTCCCCGCTCTTCATCCGCCTCGCCAGGACCCATCCGATCGCCGCCACCGCAACCAGCGCACTCCCAAACGCCAACTCTCCGCCGTAGCGGACAACGAGGCGGCCCGGCAGGGTGAAGAACACCGCGCCACTGTCACCGGGTTCGAGGGCGAGGCTTCCGAAGTCGCGAGCAATCCCTCTCGCCAGCGCCGCGTGGTGAGCCATACCTTCGACGTTGAGCGTGGCCGGGGCATCCAGGTGTGTGTGGTAGATCGAGGAGTCGCGGGCGTATGCGAAGCTGTACCCGGGGATGTCGGTGCTGCGGAGTACGTCGAAGTCGCTGATGGCACCTCCGATCAGGTCCGTGGTCAGCGTGAGAAACGAGAACGCGACCGGGTCTTGGACCGCACGAACGAGCCGATCTACGAGCGCCCCGGCGGGTCCATTGATCTCGACCAGCAGGCTGGGCCCCGCACGCCCGATGCCCTCGAAGTTGACGGCGAGGCCTACGTCGTCAAACCACGGGTGGTCCCTGAACGCTGAGGCGCCAAACCGGGGGTTCGGCTCCTCGCCGTCGGTGAACAACACGATGACGTCCTGCGGTGGCGGGTCTGCAGCCAAGGTCCTCCCGACTTCGAGCAGCGCCGCGACTGCGGCCGCGTTGTCGTTCGCACCCGGCGTGGTGTCGACAGAGTCATAGTGGGCCATCAGGAGGATCGCTCGGTCGCTCACAGTCCCACCAATGCGCGCCATCACGTTGGCGATCTCGACCGTGTTGCCCGGGACGCCGAAGTAGTCAGGGACCTCGACCGTCTGTACCCGGGGCTCGAGCTGCATGCCGGCGAGCGTGGCAATGAGATAGTCCCGGACCCGGGCGTTCGCCGCCGTGCCCATGGGGTGCGGCTCGGAGGCGATCACGCCGACGTGTTCGACCGCGCGCTCAATCGAGACATCGCTCAGGTCGGCGGGTGGGGCGAGAAGCGGCGTGGCGCCCAGCGCAAGCGCAATGAACACCAGCGCGGCCGAACCGGCGAACCCGCCGAACCTGCCGCCGCGGGTCCTGGGACGAGGCCTGGTGTGCGGCACGACGCGGTCGCGCT
>JBFGLM010000036.1:0-47297 GCA_041576165.1 Acidimicrobiia bacterium | reverse complement strand
GGGCTGGACAGTACGGCGTTCCTGGGTGCGACGGGCAAAGCGGCAGATTCGGATTTGCTGGATGGGCTGGACAGTACGGCGTTCCTGGGTGCGACGGACAAGGCGGCAGATTCGGATTTGCTGGATGGGCTGGACAGCACCGCGTTCCTGGGTGCGACAGACCAAGCGGCCGACTCCGCCCTGCTCGATGGACAGCCGCCCAGTCACTACTTGGCGCAGATCAACGGCGACCAGTATGACCCTGCCGCCGGTGTGAGCCTCGTTGCAGCAACGCCAACCCTCGTGGCCACCACCGGCATGGCGGCGCCCGAGGCGGGCCTGGTCCTGTTGACGTACTACGTCAGCGTGGAACGGCTCGGGACCGATACGGAGTACCGGGCCTACGTCCAGGTGGATGACACGGCGTGCGTGAGCCCAATCTCCGTCACCCCGAACCCAACCCAGGCGCTCGGGATGGTGACCGGCACCGACAACTTCGATACCGCTTCGGGGAGCTTTGCAGTGGCGGTGAGCGCAGGCGCGCACTCATTCACCCTGTGCGGATATTCCGATTCGAGCGACGTCGGGGTCGAGTTTGCGGGGATCCAATCGGTCTTTGCGACCGTTGGTTCTGCCTCCTGATGGATGGACGAACAAGGGCTTTCGGTCCTGGGACCCGAACATGATTATCAGCCAGACTTGATGACATGATCACCGAGACTGCCGCCATCGACGTTTCCGGGCTGAGGTTTTCGTACGGGGATGTCGTGGCTGTCGATGACGTGTCGTTCTCCGTCGCCCCGGGCGAGATCCTGGGCTTCCTCGGCCCCAACGGTGCCGGCAAATCGACGACGATCAAAATGCTCACAGGTCTGCTCGATCCCGAGGCCGGAGACATCTCTGTACTCGGCATGCGGATGCCAGAGGACAAGCAGTCGATCCAGGCCCGGATCGGCGTCTGCTTCGAGGAGAAGAACCTCTATCTCGACATGTCCGGACGAGAGAACCTGAAGTTCTTCGCCCGCTTGTACAGCCTCGACAACTTCGATCCGGATCCTCTCCTGCGTCGGGTGGGACTGTTCGATCGGGGGCACGACCGCGTGTCCGGCTACTCCAAGGGCATGAGGCAGCGGTTGATGGTGGCGCGCTGTTTGCTGAATACACCCGATGTGCTGTTCCTGGACGAGCCAACCGACGGCCTGGATCCCGTGTCCTCGAAAGCGATCCGGGAGGTCATCGGCGAAGAGGCGAGCCAGGGCGTCGCCGTCCTGCTCACGACCCACGACATGCTGGAGGCGGACAAGCTGTCCGATCGGGTGGCGTTCATCGACGAAGGCCGCATCCTGGCCGTCGACTCACCCGAGAACCTCAAGCTGGCGTATGGGCGGCGCAACGTTCGCATACGTGCCCGGGTGAACGGCGAAGTGGAGGAGACACTCATCCCGCTGGACGAGCCCGGGGCGGAAGACCGGATCCGGGCGGCCGTCGCCGTCGAGGACCTGATGACAATCCACACCGAAGAAGCAACCCTGGAGGACATATTCATCGAGTTCGCCGGCAGGGGACTGGCGGGATGAGCCGGGCGAAGATCATCCGGGCAATCGTGGCCAAAGACTTCCGAGAGCTGAGTCGCGACCGCTTCTATGTGGTGGTCTCCGTCCTCGGAATCGTGTTCTACGTCGCCATATTCTGGATCCTGCCCTCCCGAGTCGATGAGACCCTCAAACTCGGCGTCCACGGTGGCGCGTTTGGAGAGATCCTGGCAACGCTCACCGGCGACGAGACAGGACTGCGTTTTGAGGAATTCGAAACCGAAGCCGACTTGGAAGCCGCTGTGGCCGGCGAGACCGACAGCGACGTGGTTGCGGGTGTCTCGTTCCCACCGGATTTCGTTTCGACCACAGCAGCCGGTGGCCGATCCACGGTGACGGTGTACGTGCCGGGCGACCTGCCCGACGAGATCCGCTTCGCAGTCTCAGCGTTCGTGCGGGAGATGGCCTACACCGTGGCCGGCAACCCGCCACCGGTCATGCCTCCCGATCCCACCGAACTCGTCCTCGGTGTCGACCGGGTGGGTGCACAGGTGTCGCTCCAGGAGCGGATGCGGCCGCTCCTCGTCTTCTTCATTCTGATCCTCGAGATCCTGGCGCTGGGTTCGCTGGTCGCCAGCGAGATCCAGCAGCGGACGGTCACCGCCGTCTTGACCACACCCGCCCGGATCAGCGACTTCCTGGCCGCGAAAGGCATCTTCGGCACTTTGCTTGCCTTCGGCCAGGCGCTGTTGCTGCTGGCGCTCATCGGCTCGCTCGGTACGTCGCCCGATCTGATGGCCGTGATCTTGTTACTGGGCGCGATTCTCGCCACCGGGATCGGGCTGGTCGCCGGTTCCTTTGGCAAGGACTTCATCACGATTGCGTTCATCAGTGTCGCCTTCATGGTCCCGCTGATGGTGCCGGCCATCGCAGCCCTGTTCCCGGGGACTGCATCCGCCTGGGTGCGAGCTCTGCCGACCTATGGCCTGGTCCAAGCGATCGTCGGAGTCACAACGTACGGTGAACGATGGGCCGAGACCATGCCCAACCTCGCGCTGCTGGCAGCATGGTGCGTGGCCGTGTTTGCGATGGGGTGGATGATCCTCAAGCGAAGGGTGGCAACACTGTGAGGCTCCGCAACATCTGGAGAGTGCTGCGCAAAGACCTGGCGATGGGGCCGCGGTCGCCGCTGCTTCTATGGGCGCTTGTGCTGCCCGTGATTTTGACCGTCGTGATCCGCGGCGTCTTCGGCGGGTTGTTCGACCCCGAGCCACGACTGGGAATCCTGGACGAAGGGGCCTCGGCGATAACCACCGAGGCGCAGACCCTCGACGGGATACAGGTCACGGTGTACCAAGATCGCGACACGGTGCTCGCTGACGTCGAGACCAACAACCTCGATGCGGCACTGATCTTGCCGCCGGGTTTTGACGATGCTGTCAGGGCCGGCGCGCAGCCCGCGCTCATGTTCTTTGTCGGCGGCGAGAGCCTGGCGTCGAACCGGATCATTCTGTCGGTCAGCACCCTGGAGCTGGTCCGCGAGGTAGCGGGGACCTCCGCTCCGGTGGACGTTCAGATCGTCTCCCTGGGTGAGGCCGAGGTAGAACTGTCCGCCCGGCTGCTGCCCCTGATCGTTGTTTTTGCGGTGGCCGTATCCGGAGTGTTCGTCACTGCTGCCGCGCTCGTGCAGGAGAAGGAGCGGCGGACACTCGACGCCGTGCTGGTATCGCCGGTGACCGTGAACGAAGTGCTCGCCGCGAAAGCCGCATTTGGTTTTGTCCTCGCCATTCTGACCGGACTCATCGCCCTGGCACTGAACAGTGCCTTTGGCCGCGCCCCGCTGGCGATGGTCCTGTCGCTCGTCGTGGGCGCCGTCATGATGGCCGAGGTTGGGCTCTTGCTGGGCGCGTGGGCGGGCGACGCCAACGCCATGTTCACCGCATGGAAGAGCGGCGGAATCCTGCTGATGTACCCCGTCATCTTCTACATCTGGCCCGATCTGCCGTCCTGGATCGCCCAGACCGGGCCGACGTATTACTTCCTCCAACCCGTGTTCGCAATAGCAGTGGAGGGGGCGACTCTGGCCGACGTATGGCTGCAACTGGTGATCGGCGCAGCTATCTGCATTGCGTTGATACCGGCGGTCGTCTGGGTCGGGAAGTGGATGGAACGCCGCCTTGCCACCGGCAAGCTGGCGCGGGTCCACGTGCGAGACGTGGAGCCGGTCGACCCAGCGGCCATGTGACTGTTTTTCCGGTCGGGCGGCGAGTGCGCGCCTCCACGCGGATTGGAGAAACCGGCGGAGCGGGGTAGAACAAGCGAAATGTTGACCAAGCAACGCGCGGCGGCCGCGTTCGAAGCCGTTGAGTCCGAGCTTCAGGAGATCAGCCGGTGGATGTACGAGCATCCGGAGACGGCGTACGTGGAACACGACTCGTCCGCCAAGCTGGCTGAGTTCCTGCAGAGCCACGGATTTGAGGTGGAGTATCCGGCGTACGGCCTCCAGACGGCATTCGCTGCGGGCGCGGGCCGTAGCGGACCGGAAGTCGTCATCTGTTGTGAGTACGACGCGTTGCCGGAGGTTGGACACGCCTGCGGGCACAACATCATCGCGGCATCCTCGGCGGGTGCCGGCGTGGCGTTGGCGGGGCTGGCCGATGAGCTGGGCTTCCGGGTCACCGTCTTGGGCACTCCGGCGGAGGAGAAGAACGGAGGAAAGATCGACCTGATCAATGCCGGTGCCTTTTCCGGCGCGGCGTGCTCGATGATGGTCCATCCGACCGACCGCAACGTGCTCGACCCCGTGTGCCTCGTAATCGAGGAGATCGGCGTCCAGTTCCATGGCCGAGAGAGCCACGCAGCGGCCAGTCCGCAGAAAGGTATCAACGCGCTCGATGCAGCAGTGGCCGCGTACACCAATGTCAGTCATCTGCGTCAGGCGCTATATCCCACCGACAAGGTGCACGGTGTCATCACCTACGGCGGCGGCGCCGCCAATGTGATTCCATCGTTCACGTCGATGTCGTGGTACATCCGAGCCGCGAACAACCAGCGGTTCGAAGAGCTGAAGGCCAAGGTTATGGCCTGTTTCGAGGCTGCGGCAGTTGGCACCGGCTGCCAGCTTGTCACCGAGGAGATTGGCCACCGCTTCTTGGATCTGCAGACCAACGACGTCATGATCGATCTATTCGCTGCCAATGCTCGAGAGCTTGGACGCGACATGAGGCGGCAGAGCGAGTATCCGCCGGATGAGGCCGGCTCCACCGACATGGGCAATGTCAGCTATGTCGTGCCGTCCATTCACCCTGAACTGACGATCGACCCGGGGGAATGGACGAACCATCAAAAGGGCTTCGCCGAGCACACCGTCAGCGCAGCTGGGGAATTGGCTCTCCGAGACGCGGCACTCACGATGGCCTGGACCGTCATCGATCTGGCGGAAGGCGATCGCTGGTCCGAGCTGTGATCTCGACGCCGACTGAGCGGGCGAACCGGCCGGGGGAGTGAGAGGCTCGTAGACTCATCGCTCCCGCGTAGGAGGAACCATCGCATGGCCGGAAGTGTTGTCGTTGTTGGGGCCAGTTCAGGTATTGGCGAGGAGATCGCACGGCATTACGCCTCTGACGGTCGCCGGGTTTATGTCACGAGTCGCAACCAAGAGCGCGCAGACGCAGCGGCGGGCCGGATCGGCGGCGATTCTCGCGGGCTTGCCGTCGATCTGGCGCAACCAGCGGGCATCGAGGCGGCCCTGTCCTCAGTGGAGGGTCCGATCGATTATCTGATCATCCCGGCGGTGGAACGCGACCAGAACAAGCTGCGGGAGTTCAACGTCGAGCGCGGGACCAATCTCGCGACGCTGAAAGTCGTGGGTTATCCCGAGACCGTGCACCGGCTGCTCGATCGCATGACCGAACAATCCGCGATTGTGCTTTTCGGCGGCCTCGCCAAGGAGCGACCCTATCCGGGGTCCACGGTCGTGACGTCGGTCAACGGCGCGGTCGAGAAGATGGTCAACACTATGGCGCTCGAGATTGCACCGATCCGCGTCAATGCGGTGCATCCGGGCTTCGTACTCGACAGCTGGTATTGGGCCGACAAGGAAACGGTAAAAGAATCCGTTCTGGCCAAAACGCCAACCGGGCGGCCGGTCTTGATGGCGCACGTAGTGGATGCGGTTAGGTTCCTGTTGGAGAACCCCTCAATGAACGGCGTCAACTTGACGGTCGACGGCGGCTGGTTGTTGTCCTAACGGCCGAGCGGCATTCAACCCGGAGGCTTAGCCATGGGACGGGTGCCTCGGTGGATGCCGTCAATTGGTGGCGGCTTTCGGGGCCCCGGCCAACTCGATTTGCCAAGATAGGGGTCCTGACCCGACAGAGGGGCGGGCCAGGTTGGAGTGGTGGCCGCACCACGGTTTGGTGCACAACGGAGGCATCTGATGGCCGATCGTATCTTGATCAAGGGTGGGCACGTCGTCTCGATGGACGGCGCAGTGGGGGACTTTTCGCCCGGGGATGTGCTGATCGAGGGTGATCGGATAGCGGAGGTCGGGCCGGACATCGCAGCGGGCGATGCCCGGGTGATCGACGCGGCGGGCGACATCGTGATTCCGGGTTTCATCGATTCGCATCGCCATACGTGGGAGGCGGCGATCCGCAATTGCGCGCCCAACGCCACTCTCGACGACTACTTCGTCGAGGTTCTCGACTCGTTCGCTCCTCTCTACCGGGCTGAGGACGTCTACGCATCCAACTTGTGGGGATCGCTCGAATGTATCAATGCCGGCATCACCACGTTGGTCGACTGGTCGCACATCAACAACACCCCAGATCATCCCGACGCCGCAATCCAAGGCTTGCAGGAAACGGGCATCCGAGCGCAGTACGCCTACGGCAGCGCCAATACCTCTTTGGTCGCCTACTGGTTCGAGAGCGAAATCGTCATGCCAGAAGACGACATCCGGCGAGTTCGCGAAACCTACTTCTCCTCAGAAGACAGCTTGATCTCGCTCGCCCTGGCGACCCGCGGTCCGGGCTTCTGCAAGCCGGAGGTGGTCCGGGGCGAGTGGGAACTGGCACGCGAGCTCGACGTCCCAGTAACGGTTCACGTTGGCATGGGTCGGCTGGCAGGGCGCTTCGGGATGGTCAAGACGCTGTCCGAGATGGGCCTGTTGTTTGAAGGTACGACCTACATCCACTCTTGCTATCTGAGCGACGAAGAGTGGGAGCTGGTCAAGGACTCGGGTGGGCATATCTCGGTTGCGGCCCAAGTGGAAATGCAGATGGGCCATGGCACGCCGCCAACGATCCAGTGCCGTAACCACGGGATCAAACCCAGTTTGTCCATCGATGTCGTGACGACGGTGCCGGGCGACATCTTCACCCAGATGCGGGCAGCGTTTGGCAATGAGCGACTGCTGACGCTCAACGATGCGTGGGCGGAGAACGTTGACCCACCCGACACGCTCCTGCCGGCCCGCGAAGTGCTCGAGATGGGGACGATCAACGGTGCCGCTGTCGCCGACCGGGACGGTGAGACCGGCAGCCTCACTCCGGGTAAGAAGGCGGACATAGTGATCCTCGACGGCAAGGCCCCCAATGTGGCACCGGTCATTGACCCGGTGGCCGCAGTGGTCATCAGCGCCGACGTCTCCAACGTCGACACGGTCATCATCGACGGCGTCGTGCGCAAGGAAGCGGGCCAGTTGGTTGGAGTCGATATGAACCGGGCGCTGAACCTCATCGAGGACTCGCGCAATCACCTCGTGGACGAGCTCGCGAAGCGGCGCCAGGAGTAATCCCCGACAAACCGGCGGTGCTGCCGGGGCCTGTCGAGCCCGTCACTGAAACAGGGCCAAACGGCGGGTGCCTGTGCGCTCTGGGCTCCGCCACACTTGAGTGGTCGATCAGGAGGAAACATGCCCGCCACCAAGACACCGGTTCAAAAGCTCGACCTCAAGAAGGAGTACAAACACCTCTATCTCCCGTCGGCGAAGCAGGTCTCTCTTGTCGACGTACCCGAGTTTCAATTCACGATGATCGACGGCCAGATCGAGCCGGGCGTTCCGCCCGCCCAGTCCAAAGGCTTCGTGGACGCAATGACGGCGATGTACGGCGTGGCATACACACTCAAGTTCATGTCGAAGCTCGATCCAGATAGTCCACTGGACTTCACGGTCATGGCGATCGAGGGACTCTGGTCGACGGAATCGGGAGGTTTCGGGTTCGAAGCCGATCAGCCATGGCTGTTCAGCTTGCTGATGATGCAACCAGACCACATCACGGACACAATGTTCGAAGCGGCGGTTGCCCAGGCCGCACAGCGGCGCCCCAACCCCGGATTTGAACGGATACGGATGGAAAGGTGGTGCGAAGGTCCCAGCATCCAGGTGATGCACATCGGGCCCTACGCGGATGAACCGGCCACGGTGGCGAGACTCGACGCATACGCGGAAGAGCATGGGCTGGCAAAGCACGGCCGCCACCACGAAATCTATTTGGGGGATCCGCGCCGGGCCAAGCCGGAGAGCCTGAGGACAGTCCTGCGCCACCCGGTGCGCACGGTGTGAGCGTCCACCGCCGGGATTCCCCGGTCGCCCGGATGCCGGCCGGCCAGCCCTGGAGCCGTCAGTGACGCTGCCGTCGCCACCACGCTGGCAGCTCGGCGATTGAGTCGAGCACGGTGTCGGGTGTGACGTTTCCGTCGAGATCTCCCTGCTGGTACTTGCCCGTCCGCACGAGCACGCCGTGTAGGCCAATTCGTTGGCCGCCACCGACGTCGCCCACGATGTCGTCACCGATGATCACCGTGTCCTCCGCCCCGCATTCGAGAAGACCCAACCCGGCCCGAAAGAACTCCGGAGCCGGCTTGCCGAGAACTACAGCTTGGGTACCTGTTGCGTGCTCGAGCGCCTTCACGAACGGCGCCACATCCAGTCGGAGCCCGTCCGGCGCTCGCCAGTACCGCGTCATGCCCAACGCCACCAGCACCGGACGCGGCTTGGCCATCAGCAGCCGGAAAGCTCGGTTCAACGTGGCGAAATCCCAGGCTTCACCTAGATCGCCGAGTACCACAGCCGCTGCCCCCGATTCCTGTTCCGGCCCGAGCTGTGGGCTGGCGCCAAACTCGCCGACTGTCGCCGTGGGAACGAAAAGCGCTACCGGGCCCGGCGCGTACTTGGTCAGCCACCGGCTGGCAGCAACCGGAGGTGTCAGGATGCGATCCGCAGTCGTCTTGATCCCAAGACCATGCAGCTTGGCTGCCAGGGCACCGCGAGGTCGCGAGGTCGTGTTGGTCAGAAATATGAAAGGGATTTGCTGCTGGTCGAGCCAGGCGATGGCCTCGGCTGAACCCGAGACCCCGCGTTCTCCTTCATAGATCACGCCGTCGAGATCGATGAGCGCGGCTCGCATGCCAAGCATGGTAGGTGGCGAGTACTGCTGCACCCCGGGACCGCGCAAGCCGTCGGCGGGCGCCGGTGAGACCCCCCGGTACCCGTCGGCCGGGGGCGCAGTGTGATCGGTGTCGAAAGCTGACGAGTTTGCCGGTATTGACGTCAGGCCTCGTGGCGTGCCCAGTCCACGGCCCATCCGGTAGCGTGCGGAAGAATCAACAGCTCTGGGAGGAGGCCCGGTGATGCGGGTGGGATGGATTGGCCTCGGGGACATGGGCCAAGTCATCGTGCCACGGTTGTTATCGGCCGGTCACGACGTCACTGGATGGAACCGAACGCCATCGAAGGCAGATGCGCTCGTAGAGCAGGGAATGGCTTGGGCGGACTCACCCCGGGAGGTCGGCGCGGCGTCGGATTTCGTCTTTTCTATGGTCACCGACGCTGCCGCGGTTCAGGCTGTCGCACTGGGCGATGATGGTGTGATCGCCGGCCTCGGGTCGGACGGAATCTATCTCGACATGAGCACGATCGACCCCGACGTCAGCCGGTCAATTGCGCATGCGTTCACTGAACGCGGGCTGACGATGCTTGACGCCCCGCTGTCGGGCAGTCCCATCACCGTTGCGCAAGGCTCGGCGTCGACCATGGTGGGAGGCGATCCGGCTGCTTACAGGCGAGTTGAGCCCGTACTGTCCGCCATCGGCTCCAAGGTCAGCTACATCGGGCTCGCAGGGACCGCAGTACAAATGAAAGTAGCCATCAACCTGACACTCATCGTCGAGATGGTGGCGTTCTGCGAATCGGTGGCGCTGGCCGAGAAGGGTGGAGTCGATCGTGCGGTAGCCGTCGATGCGATGCTCAAGAGCGTGGTCGCGTCGCCTGTGATGGGCTACCGGGGCCCTTTCATCCTCGAGATGCCCGACAAACCACTGGCCGACGTGACACTGCAGCAAAAAGACATGGTGCTGGCGCTGGAAGTGGCCCGCCGTCAGGGCTCAGCCGCACCGCTGGGCGCGGTGGCCAACGAACTGCTCAACGCCTGTCGGGGGCTGGGGATCGACCATCGCGACTTCGTGACCGTATTCGATGTGTATCACATGCTGTCAGGAGGCACACGGTGACCGGGCCGTTTCGCACCAACCTGTCCAACGTGCCGCACGCCGGTGGACTCCGCGAAGACGAGGGCTGGGTCGACATGCGGGTCCAGTTCCTCATCGACCAGGCCCGCGCCGGTAGCGACGATTTTCTCCTCGGCTGGACGGTGCTGCCGCCCGGTGCCCGGCACGACCGACACCTGCATCGAAACGCCGATGAGTTCTTCATCGTCCTGGAAGGGTCCGGCCAGATCTACACCAACGAGGGCACAGAGGACGCATCAGCTGGGGATGTTGTGTGGACCCCGCGCGGGAACTGGCACGGCTTCGACAACACCGGCACCACCGATGTCGTATTGGTATGGGGCTGGAGCGGCTGCGGGTCGTTGGAGGACTCAGGCTACGAGGTCGGCGAGCTGTGACGGGCGGACCTTGGGACGACCCTCGCGTCCGGGCGGGCCTGGCCGAGTTGCTGGCGCGGCGACGCGCTCTGCTCCACTCTGGGGCCGCGCCGATTGGATGGAAGGTTGGATTTGGGGCGCCGGGTTCGCTCGAACTCATGCAGATCAGCGCGCCGCTGCTGGGTTTTCTCACCGACGCAAGCCTGCTGCCGTCCGGCGCAACAGTTGCAGCATCGGCCTGGGAGCGGGGCATCGTCGAGTTCGAGGTCGCCGTGTATTTGGGATCGGACCTCGGGCCTTACGCTGGAGAGGATGCAGCACGGTCGGCCGTCTCGGCGATAGGACCGGCGATTGAACTGGCCAACATCGACATGCCCATCAGACCCGAGGGGGTCAGCCAGATCGTCGCCGGCAACATATTCCACCGAGGTGTTGTGCTGGGCACAGCCGATAGTGGACGGGCGGGAATCGACATCTCCGGTCTGACCGCTCGCATCTCGGTTGACGGCGCCGAGCGGCATTCGACGACCGACCTCGAAGCGATTACCGGGCGCTATCCCGATATCGTTTCGACCGTTGCCACCACGCTGGCCTCACAAGGTGAGCGCCTCCGGAAAGGTGATGTCATCATCACCGGCTCGGTGATTCCGCCGATCCCGGTGACCGACGGCACACAGTTCAGCTTTGTACTGGAGCCCTTCGAGTCGATATCGGTGGTCGTCGCCTGAGCGACCGCCAGCCCGAATCCTCTTCTGGCCGCCGATGGGTGGGCATTGTGTCCTCAGTCGACGTGTCGGTGCGGCGGACGCTAGTTTGCGCCGCGGCCGCATTTCGACACGCCGGTATCCGGTGGGGGAGGCGCGAGTCATGGGTCAGCTGACGGTTGCGGTGCTCGGACTGGGACGGATGGGTGCTGCGGTGGGGGGCACTCTGGCTCGGGCAGGCTTCCCGCTCGTTCTTTACAACCGCACCCGCCGGACTGCAGAAGATGTCGCCGACCGATTGGGCGCAACGGTGGCAGCGAGTCCTCGGGAAGCAGTCGCTGCCGCCGACATTGTCATCTCGAGTCTGGCCGATGACGCCGCGGTCCGCGCTGTGTTTGGGGGAGACGACGGCGTTGCGGCCGGCCTACGTCCTGGTCAGATAGTCCTGGAGATGAGCACTATCGATCCGGCGGTGGTAGTCGAGATCGGCCGGCTGGTGGACGCAGCGGGAGGCGAGTTGATCGATGCCCCGGTGTCGGGCTCCGTTCAGCTGGTCGAACAGGGGGCGCTGACGATCATGGCCGGTGGGAACGAAGCCGCGCTCGAGCCGGCCGGGCCTGTGCTCGATGCGCTGGCAGCCAAGGTGTTCCACGTCGGCCCGAGAGGATCAGGCGCCACTACCAAGCTCGCCGTCAATGCACTTGTGCACGGCATCAACGGCGCCCTGGCCGAAGCCCTCGTCCTGGCCGAGAGAGCAGGCGTCGATCGCAGCACGGCGTACGAAGTATTCGCAGCTGGGGCGGGCGGTGCTCCCTTTGTGCACTACAAGCGAGCGGCGTACGAGAATCCTGACGAAGCACCAGTGGCCTTCAGTTTGAGCCTCGTCGCCAAGGATCTGGAGTTGATCACCGGTCTCGGCTCGCGGGTTGGGGTCGAAATGCCCATGGCCAATGCCGCCCTCGATCTGACCCGACGCGCCATCGCCACCGGCCTTGGCGACAGGGACATGAGTGCGCTCGCCGTCCAATTGCGTGAAGGTGCCCAGTCCAGCGGCTGACCGTCCGGCCCATGATCCATGACCAAGAAGGAGGCCTATGTCACATCACATCGTGCAACGAGCGGCCGAGCGCGATTATCGGACACCTGCCGAGTATGAAGGGCGTTCGAGGGGTCTCACGAGGGCTGCCGCCGTAGACGAGGCCGGAGGTTCGGTCCAGATGGGCTTCGGTATCAGTGTGCTCGAGCCCGGCGGAAGCATCGACACTCACGTCCACTCCTTCGAGGAGAGCTTCTACATCTTGGAAGGCGCGGTCGTGATCGACACGACGGAGGGATCCGTGCTGCTGGGACCGGGCGACTACGGCGTGGTCCCGGTCGGCGGAGCCCACTCCTGGCGGAACATCGGTGACACGGCGGCCCGGTGGGCGGACATGCTGGCGCCCATGCCGCGCGAACGGTTCGGCAACGACACGTATTTCACAGAACCCGTACGCGCCGGCGACCCGCGGCCGGTTGACACTCGCGACCCACGCAATCTCTCGTTCGGTCATATCGATGCGGCGAACATGGACCCGACGAAGCAGACACAGGACATGCTGGCTGTGTCGGCCAGCATGCGCACGGCGCTGCTCGTCTACAGCGGCATCACGGTCAAGATGATGGTCGACTCGGACCTGGGAGCTCAGCTGTCGACCATGTTCATGGTCCAGTACGAACCCAACGGGCTGGCGGGCGCCCATGACCATCCGCTCGAAGAGGCGTACTTGATCCTGGAAGGTGACGTGGAGGCAATGTTCGACGGTGCGGCGTACCGGCTCGAACCGGGCGACATCGCGTGGGCAGGAGTTGGCTGCGTCCACTCCTTCACCAACGTGGGCGACGGCATCGTCCGCTGGCTCGAAACCCAGGCACCGGCTCCGCCGGCTCGTCACTCCTACCGATTCACACGTGACTGGCAATACCTCACGGAAAAGCTGGAGAGTTGATCAGCGTCGGCAGGGTTTCCTCCCCAGCGGGGAGGTGGGTTCGGCGACGGTAGGAGCCGAAGTCGGAGGGGGAGCGCGGTCCGGCGCGATGCACCGACGCGCCCTTCACGGTTTCCTCTGCGCGGAGGGTCAGCGACGCCACGTTCCGAAACAAAACGCCCCCTCCGCCCCTGCGGTGCACCTCCCTCTCCGGAGGAGGTAAACGAGTGGCCGGGTACCGGGTCAGACGAGGCCGGCGAACGGCCCGCCGGCGTGCACAACGTTGCCGCCTACCAGTGTGAGATCAGCAGCGACCGAGGCGAGGTTGTCCACCGCACCGAACACGTCGCCGGTCAACACCGCGACATCAGCCGCCATGCCCGGCGTCAGGGTGCCTCGTTCTCCCTCGTCGAGTGAGAACCAGGCTGAACCGGCGGTGTAGGCCGTCAACGCCTCTTTTACGGTGAGACGGTGCCGCTCCGTGCGTGGTGGCGCGCCGTCGACCGACTCTCCGGTGACCAGCCACCAGATCGACCGCCATGGATCGATCTCGGCAACGACCGTGGCATCTGTCCCGGCACCGAGAGGGATGCCGAGGTCCAGGATGTCACGGAGCGGCGGGGCGTTGGATGCGACCTCATCACCCCAGAGGGCTGCGGAGTCCGCCATGCGCCAGACCATCCGATCCTGGATGGCAATTCCGGTGCCCAGCGCCTTTACTCGCTCGAGGCTGAGTCGGCTGATTGGCTCAGCATGCGCCAGCGACGTACGCGGCAGCCCGATCTCAGCGTCGATGGCCTCCCACACGTCGAGGATGTGCGAGATGGTCGCATCGAAAATGGCGTGGATGTGCATCGGCCAGCCGGCCCGGGCCAGGATGAGGCTGATCTCATGGAGGTCCGCCTTGGCTGAGTCGGCCATGGTCCACGGTCGAACCCCTTCCATGTCATGGCAGCCGAACGAAAGGACTTCGCCGAAGCCCGTGTAGCGCAGCATGTCGTCCCCAAAACCCGGCTGGACGTATTTCACCCACTGGCGAGCGTCTTCCACCTCGGTCCCGCGTCCGGCCGGTACTAGATAGAGGCGGGTTCGCACGGTCAGCTCCTCTTCCCGCCAGACGTCGAACAGCGCGGCATACGTATCAGGCGTGACGCCGAATCCACCTGGGTCCGTCACGCCGGTGATACCGAGCGAGTTGAGTTCCGCCGCGAGAGCCTTGGTCGAGGCGAGCTGAGCGGCCCGGTTGGGCGCCGGGATTTGGGACAGAATGGCTGCGAAGGCGGCTGGACCGAAGATCCTGCCGGTGGGGCTGCCATCGCGATGCCGCTCGATGGTGCCACCGGGCGGATCGGCTTCGGGTAAGTAGGCAGCGGCGGCATCGTTGAGGATTGCGTTCTCGTACAGCAGCTGCACGTAGACCGGGTTCTCGGGCGCAGCCTCGTTCAGCTCTGCGGCCGACGGCCCCCGGCCTTCCTGAAAGTGACCCGGATGCCAACCCCCGACGACCCGGAGCCACGTTCCAGGCGGGCTAGCTGACGCCGCCGAGCGGATGCGGTGCAGTCCGTCCGCCAGGCTGGACACGCCGTCCCAGCGAACGATGTCCTTCCAGGTCAGTGCCGCCCTGACAAAATGGATGTGTGAGTCGATCAGTCCGGGAATGGCCGTCCGGCCTTCGAGATCAATCACCTCGGGCGAGCCGGGCACCTGGTCCCGAGCGTCCTGGTGTGATCCGGCGCCGACCACTCGGCCCCCGCTGAACGCCAGCGCTTCGACGAACTCGACGCCGGTCCAGATCTTGCCGTTGGTGAGCAATCGGTGGGGTTGCACCTTCATGTCTGGGCTCCTTGCTAGGGGCACCCGCAGGGGCGAGTCCGGCTGAACGTAACATCAGCCGCTGGGCCGTGAGGGAGGAGCGAGCCATGGCTTTCGAGGTCATTCACACTGCGGAGAACGATGCGCGTTTCAACATGCCGTACGCGCCGGCGATCAAGGTCACCTCTGGATCGATCGTGTTCCTGGCTGGGGTCACTGCCGCACCGGTGTATCACTCACATCCCCATATTGCCGAGGAGTTCGACGATATCCCACTCGATCCCGCAGATCAGGCGCGCATGGCGGTCGAGGCACTCCAAGGCATCCTCGCCGCGGCCGGTGGAACCCTGCACGACATCGTAGAAATCACGCGCTACATCAAGGATGTCGCCCGGAACCAGGACGCCATCAACCAGGTCCTAGGTCGGGCATTTGGTCATCATCGCCCCGCCAGCACGACGGTAGAAGTCGTGCGTCTGGCCACGGATCCGCGCCTGGTGCTCGAGCTGCGGGCAGTCGCCGCCATTGGCTAGGCCGTCGGCATACAGCCGGGCGCCGGCTGGGGCCGGCGCTCTCAGCACCGGCAAACCGAAGGTGGAGTTGTGCAATCGTTTGTTGGCAACCCACCGCCGTGCGACAATCGCAGACGGTCGCTCCCGCCGAGTGACCATACGGAGGAGGCACCGATATGTCTGAGACGTACGTGCGGTTTCTCGTGATCCTCACCTCATTCGCCTTACTGGCGGCCGCCTGTGGCAGCGGAGATGACGATTCCGATGGTGATACCGCTACGACCGAGGTTGCTGCGGAGACGCCGACGTCGGCGGCGGATGCTCCCGAAACAACGGCCGCCGCAGCCGATGAGCCGGCGAGCGATGACCCGATCGTTGTCGGGGGGTCGCTGGCGCTGACGGGCTTCCTGGCACCGACGGCCGCTATCCACAAGATCGCGGGTGACTTGTTCGTCGAGCGTTTGAATGCGAACGGTGGATTGCTCGGACGTCCGGTGGTGTGGGATGTACGCGACGACGAGTCCGTCCCCGACCAGGCTGCCGCCATCTACGAACGGTTGATAACCGAGGAGAACGTAGATCTGATACTCGGGCCGTACGGAACCGGCACGATCACGGCGGCCATGGCGGTGGCCGAGCGCGAGGGCTACGTGTTCCCGCACCACACCGCATCGCTGACCTATGCGTACACCTACGCATGCCATTTCCCGACGTGGCCCACCGGGGTCACCACGAACATCTCGAATCCCAACATCATCTACGACGCGCTGGAAGCCTCCGGCAGTCCGCCGGAGACGATCGGCTTCGTGCTCAATGAGTTTCCTGGTACGCAGTACATCGGTTACGGCCCACCCAACTCCGACGCTGGAGGAGCTGTGTCGGAGGCGGAGAAACGCGGCTGGGACGTTGTCCTCGAGGTGAGTTTCCCGACCGCCACCAGCGACTGGGCACCGATCGCCGCCCAGGTGGCGGAGGCTGATCCCGACTTCATTTACATGGGAGCCATCGGTGTCGATGGTCTGAACCTGCTCACCGCCCTCGACGCGATCGGTTATCAGCCTCGGGGCCATTTCTACCAGTGGCCCGCACCGGGTCCGATGCTCGGCGCCCCCAATTCTGAGGGCGCGATGTCGGTGACCGTCTTCGAGAGTCATCCGCCCTATACAGATGATCCGGAAGCGGCCGAGATCGTGCAGGCGTTCTCGGACGCCGCCGCGGCGGAGGGACTGCCGTATACGGCGTTCGATGTACAAGCTGCGGTGTCATGGACCGCCTGGCAGGTCCTCACCACCGGCGTCGAGGGGGCCGGTAGCCTCGATCAGCAGGCCATCTGCGACTGGCTGGTCGACAACCCCGTGGAGACGATCATCGGGACAATCGACTTCGATCCCGATCAGCAGAATTACTACGGCGATTTGTCCGTGGTGAAGCAGATCCAAGACGGTCAGTGGGTCGTGGTGTATCCAGAGGACAAGGCGCTCCCCGGCGCCGTGCCTGAGTTGTAGAACGGCCACCCAGGATCAGGACGGGAGGGACCCCAGCAAGTCCCTCCCGTCCCGACCGTGTACCTTCTGAACGTGGAAGCCGATCTCCTCATCCAGGCCATTGTGTCGGGCGCTCTGATCGGAGGGCTCTATGCGCTGATGTCGCTTGGCATATCGCTGAGCTGGGGTGCCCTGGACATCATCAACCTGGCTCATTTTGCGGTCATTCTCGTCGCGGCCTACCTCACGTATCAGCTGACTATCTCGTCGGGGATGGATCCGCTCGTCACAGCTGTCATTGTCGCGCCGGCGGCGTTCGTGGTCGGAGCGCTGCTGCAGATCTTCTTCGAGGCGGCGAATCTCGATGAGTTCAAGTCTTTGATCATCACATTCGGACTGTTCATCATCGTGCAGAGCATTGCCCGCAGTATCTGGTCGGCCGATTTCCGTACTCTCGATCAGACCCAAAGTCCCTACGTTTCTGCCTCAGTTTCGATTGGCGGCATCGCCTTCCAGATACCCCTGGTCATCGCGTTCGTGGCGGCCGGCCTGATTGCGTTCGGAACGCACTGGTTGCTGACGCGCACCTACTTCGGCAAGGCAGTGAGGGCTGTCGTTCACGATGGGGACACGGCGCAAGCATTCGGGATCGACCGCAAGCGTGTCGGCGTCCTCCTGGCCGGTATCGCCACAGCGTACTCCGGCCTGGCCGGGGTGCTCATCGCCACGTTTCAGTCGCTGTCCCCGACCATGGCAGTCGGCTGGTTCGGGATCGTTTTCCCGGTGGTGATTCTCGGCGGGCTCGGGAACGCGACCGGCAACTTTCTGGCCGGGATCATCATCGGCGTCGCAGCCGGCGTGGCCACGGTGGTGTGGGGCCCGCTCAGCGCGGCGCTCGTGACCTTCTCGATAATGGTGCTGGCGTTGCTGTTCAGGCCACAGGGGCTTTTCACTCGCGGGGTCACCGTATGACCGCCGCACCTGAGGCAGGAGTCAACCAGGCCCCCGTCAGATCCCGCCGGCGCGCCTTGTACGGCTTCGCCGCAACGTTCGTGGTGCTGTTGGCGGTGCCACATCTCGCCGATCGATTTGATTTCCCGGGCTTCTACCTCACATTCATGTTCACCGCCTTCTTCTGGATCACGCAGGCGTCGAGTTGGAACATGCTCACGGGCTATTCGGGTTATTTCTCGTTCGGACAGGGCGCGTGGTTCGGCGTAGGCGTGTACACGACCGGGGTGCTCGCCGGCAAGCGGGGGTGGGATTTCATCACTGCGCTGCCGCTGGCGGGGGTGGCAGCTCTGATTGCCGGGCTGCTGCTCGGTTTCGTCGTGTTCCGGCTGCGCTCGCTCGGCGGCGAGATATTTGCGCTTACGACGTTGGCGGTGGCCTTCGTCCTGGCCTCCCTCGCGCGGATCTTCCCTGCGATCGACGGGGGACGGGGAGCGTTCATGACCGGGATCCCCACCCCGGAGTTTCTCGGCGAGTTCCGCCCCGCGATGTATCGCATGTCGCTGGTGATCATGATGGCCACGCTGCTCGCCGCCTATCTGATCTACGAGTCACGGCTCGGTTGGGGACTCTTTGCGATTCGGGACGACGAGCAGGTCGCCCGGGGCCTGGGGGTGCCCGTCTTCCGCTACAAGATGACGGCCCTCGGCGCCAACGCTTTCTTCGCAGGGCTGATGGGCGGGGTGTGGGCATTGCAGATTGGCTTCATCACCGTGGAGGACGTGTTCAACATCCGGGTTCCGCTGTTCGTGATCTTGATGAGCGTCCTGGGCGGCACCAGACATTGGATGGGTCCGGTGGTAGGCGCGGTCATCATCTTCACGATCACCGACCGGTTCAACAGTGCGGGTTTCGAGGACTTCAATCAGCTGTTCATCGGCGGACTGCTCATCGTCCTGGTGCTGGCGGTCCGCGAGGGCGTGTATCTGCGACTGCGCGAGCGCTGGGTGGCGACGCTGGCCGTTTTCGCAGTCACTTTCCTGGCTTTGTTCCTGTTCAACGACTCGTCGATGGTATGGAAGTTCCTCTGGGCTTCCCTGGCGACACTGGCGATGGCGCTGGTGCCCGAGCGCGCCTGGCCGGCCGCCGGTCGTGCGCCGCAGGCGGAGCCGGTGCGCGAGCTCGAGGGGGCCGAACGATGAGCCTGATCGGCTGTACTGGTGTGTGTAAGGCTTTTGGCGGGGTACAGGCCCTTGATGAAGTGGCCATGCGGGTTGACGCCGGAGAGATCCTGGGCCTGGTCGGCCCCAACGGATCTGGGAAGTCGACGCTGATCAACGTCCTGAGCGGCTTCTATCCGGCGGACCGCGGTCGAGTGGACTTTGACGGCGTGAACCTGCTGACATTGGACGCCCACGAGGTCGCCGCTCGCGGGATTGCCCGCACGTTCCAGATCCCGCGGCCCTTCGGCACCATGACACCCCGCGAGAACGTCGCCGTCAGCTATATGTTCGGCCAGGAGAAGCACTCTCTTGCGTCTGCTCGCCGGGCCGCCCAGGAATGGCTCGCGTTCACGGGTCTTGCCGCAGTGGCGGATCACCGGGTTGATCAGCTCAACCTGCAGCAGCTCAAATTCCTGGAGCTGGCCCGGGCACTCGCCACCGAGCCAAAGCTGTTGCTCCTCGATGAGGTGCTCGCCGGCCTCAACCCCTCCGAGATCGAGGGATCCGTGAACATGATTCGTCGCATCCACAGCCAGGGCATAACCATCGTGATCGTTGAACACGTGCTGCGAGCCGTCATGAGCCTGTCTGACCGCATCATCGTGCTGGATCAGGGGCAGGTCATCGCTGAGGGTGACCCGTCGACGGTGATGACCGACCAAGCGGTGATCAGCGCCTATCTAGGGGGAAAGCGGATCTGATGTTGCAGGTCGCCGACCTCGCCTCCGGCTATGGACACGCGCAAGTTCTCTGGGATGTCTCGCTGTCGGTCGGCGACGGTGAGATCGTCACGCTGCTGGGACCCAACGGCGCCGGCAAAACCACCCTGGTCAATGCCATCTCCGGGATTGCTCCCCCCTGGTCGGGGCGGATCACACTCGATGGGCGCGATCTTGCGCAGATCAAACCACATCAGATCAGCGCACAAGGCGTGGCGATCGTGCCCGAGGGTCGGAGGATCTTTCCGGAAATGAACGTCGCCGACAATCTCGACGTCGGCGCGTACAACCGCAGGGCGCGGCCGGACCGAAATGACAACTTGCAGCGTGTGTTTGACATCTTTCCGCGCTTGGCGGAGCGTCGACGACAACTCGCCGGGTCGCTGTCCGGCGGAGAACAGCAGATGCTCGCAATCGGCAGGGCCCTGATGTCCAGTCCCACCCTGCTCTTGCTCGACGAGCCGTCGCTGGGGCTGGCACCGATCATTGTCGAGAACATCTTCGCGATCCTGCGCCAACTCAACGAACAGGGCCTCTCCATCCTGCTGGTCGAGCAGAACGCTGTGGAAGCCCTCGATCTCGCGTCGCGCGGCTACGTGCTCGAGGAGGGCAAGATCGTGGGCGACGCTTCATCAGGAGAGCTTCTTGCCGATGAGCGCCTCCGGAAGGCATATCTGGGCCTGTGACGCCCGAACCGGCAGGGTGCGATGCCTGTTGCTGCGGCGACGCATGCTCGACAGGAGCAGGTAACCGACGACGCAGGAGTGACCGGTCCGCCAGTGGCGCCCTGCCTTGCAGTGGGCCGGGCAGCTGAGGAACAACGAAGGGGTATGACGCTGTCTGGGTCCGGCGACCGACTCGAGGCCGGCGAATGGGCCACACGAGACCGTCGGGCGCTGGCGGCAGTTGCTGCGCAGTTCTTCATCAACGGCGCATTGTTCGCCTCATTCATTCCTCGTCTGCCGGAGATCCGTGATCGCGTGGGCGTCACAGTGGCCGGAGTCGGGCTGATGATGTCGATTGCCGCCTCTATCAGCATCTTGGGCAGCCTGGTCGTTGGACCCGCAATCGAACGGTTCGGCAGCCGGACGGTGATCCTGGCGGCGGGAACCCTGGTCTCGTTCGCTTTGGCGGTGATCGGTCTTGCCACCACTAGCCCTCTACTCCTGATCGGGCTCGCCGGCATGTTGACCTTCGATGTATTCGTGGACGTAGGAATGAATCTGCAGGGCTCGTGGCTGAGCGCTCGCCGGACCCGCCCTGTGATGAACCGGTTGCACGGGCTCTGGAGCCTGGGCTCGGTCGTGGGCGGCCTCGCGGCCGCCCGAATGGCAGCGGCCGGCGTTTCGTTGTCGGTTCACATCTTCGGAGCGGCACTGGTGCTGTTCGCAGCCCTCGGCTTGGTCGCCAACGGGTTGCTGGGGTCCGACCTGCCCTCCGCCAACACGTCGACCGTCGCCTCGGGGAGCAGCCGGACGAAATGGCTGTTGTTCGCATTCTTCTTCGCGGGGTTGTTTGCTTTCACTCTGGAGTCGACCGCCATTGACTGGGCTGCGTTCCGCATTGGGGACGACTTTGCAGCCTCGGCCGGGGTCGCGGCCCTGGGCTATGTCGCCGTAACCGCGGGTATGACGGTGGGCCGCCTTGCCGGCGATTCGATCGCATATCGAGCCGGCCCGGCCCGGCTCATGACCGGAGCCACGGCGCTCACGGGGGTCGGGCTGGCGACGGCCACGCTTTCCCCCAACCAGACCCTTGTACTCGTTGGCTTTGCGGGTGCGGGCCTGGGAGTCGCCACCGTGCTACCCGGGCTCTACGACAAGGCGGCCAAATCGCCGGGCCGGCCTGGTGCAGGTCTGGGTGCACTCACGGCCGGGTTGCGCGCCGCTAGTTTGGCCGTTCCGCTAGTGGTTGGGCTGCTGGCCGGTACGAGCCTGTCTGTCGGGAGTGCCATTGCGCTCGTCACGCTCCCACCGTGGCAGCGTTCTATGTGCTGACTGCGCGGCTAGGCCGGGCTGCAGCATGACAGGCGGGGCGTATGAAGGTCCCTGCGTCAGCGGACCTTTCGCGCAATTAGGTTGTATCCAATGGCAACCAACCTCTCCGACCGGCTGGCCCGAGGCGACGTCATTCTCATCGATGGCGCCACCGGGACCGAGATCGAGCGACGGGGGGTGCCGATGGCGGACAAGGTGTGGTCGGGAGCAGCTGCGCTGACCCACCCCCACGTCATCCAGGAGGTCCACGAGGACTACATCCGCATTGGCGCCGAGGTGATCATCGCCAATACATATGCGTGTTCTCTCCATGTGCTCGAAGGGGCTGAGCTTGGTGGTGACTTCGAGTACCTCAACCGAGTGGGTGTCGACCTGGCGCGCGCCGCCCGGAATGCAATTGGCGGGGAGGTAACCGTAGCGGGGTCCATTTCGACCACGGAGATGGACGGCGAGTTCCCTCCAGTTGACGTGGGCCGCCAGAACTTTCTCCATCAGGCGAGGATCCAGGCCGACGCCGGGGCCGACTTGATCGCTCTGGAGATGCTGCGCGACATCACTCAAACACAACTGGCGCTTGACGCGGTCTACGCGACGGGTCTGCCCGTCTGGGCCGGCTATTCGTGCAAGATGCGGGACGGAGAGCCCTGGCTGTACAACTTGAACGATCGCCTGTCGGATGCGCTGCGCGCGGTCGCCGGCCAGCCCATAGAACTGGTGGCGATCATGCACAGCGAGGTCGCCGACATCGACAGGTGCCTGGACGTTGTCGCGGAGCACTGGGATGGTCCGGTTGGCGTGTACGCCCATATGGGCCGGATCGAGGGCGTGCAGTGGATTTACGACGGCACGCTTCCTCCGGCCGATTACACGGAGCGGTGTCTTGGCTGGGTCGAGCGTGGTGTGCAGGTGGTCGGCGGCTGCTGCGGCATCGGACCCGACCACATCGCCCACCTGCGTGAGCATCTGCCGGCAGCGGCCGGCTAGCCGCATCGAGCATCTCATCCGCAGGACATCTGCTCGCTGCCCCATTCCCACCGAAGGATCTTCCCTGTATCCACGACTATCCGGTTCTGGCGGCCGCTGATGCAGCCGCCGTCTGCTCCGTAGATGACTTGGTCGAAGGTCACGGAATCCCCGGAGACGCGGACGTCGTCGAACCGAAGTGGGTCATCGGGCCGCGCCCAGGCGAGCGCCTGTTCTTCCAGGAGCCGGATCGCTTCGAGCCCGCTGACGTCACCTCCGTCCAGCGGGTGACCGCTCACAACGGTGAATGGTGTGAACAGGGCCACGAGGGTTTCGAGGTCGTTGCTTGCGAACGCCTGCTGGTACGCATCGACCACGTCGACCGGTGCGGGCCGAACGCAAGCGGCCACTGCGATGACCAGCGCGCAGCAGACGCGCAGGGATCGAGTCCGGCGGGCGGGAACGCCCATGTGAGCCCGCTCGGGCCTCGTACCGATGTCGGACCGGCCCGGCCGGGTACGCTCGTCTCCAATGTCACGCACTGGCTTGCTCCACCAGATCAACATATCGGATGGAGGCGTACCCAAGACGCCGGTACCGAGTGCCGAGGTCGGACCGCGTGGCGTGGTCGGGGATCGTCAGGCCGACCGCACACATCACGGCAGCCGCGACCAGGCGCTGTGCCTCTACTCGTTCGAACTGATCGAAGCCCTCCGTGCCGAAGGACATCCGATCTATCCGGGCGCCACTGGCGAAAACTTGACGATCGCCGGCTTCGAATGGAGTTCGATCGGTCCAGGTACAACGTTCTGCATCGGCGACACTGTCGAGGCCGAGGCGACATGGCCGGCGGCGCCGTGCAGCAAGAATGCAGGGTGGTTCATCGGTCGAGACTTCCGGAGAATGTCGGAGGACCAGCACCCGGGTTGGAGTCGTTGGTATGCCCGGGTCATGGTCACCGGATGGGTCGAGACAGGCATGCCCGTGATAATCAGCTGACCAGGCCGCCGCGCGAGAGGAGAAGGGAATGCAGGCGACGATTGTCAGGTACCGGCTACAAGACGACCGGATCGAGGAGAACGTTGAGTTCGTGAAAGCCGTGTTCGCTGAGTTGGCAGCGGCATCGCCCAGCGGGGTGCGCTACGCCACGTTTCAGGCTGAAGACGGCGTGAGCTTCACGCATGTCGCCGTGTTTGACTCCGCAGAAGCACGGGCCAGTCTCGGGCAGACAGCCGCCTTCCAGGCATTCACGGAGAACATCGCCGAGCGGTGCGAGATCCCGCCCGATGCCGTGACGCAGGCGGTTGTCGGCCAGTACGGGGCCTTTGGCTGAGCAGCCTCACACAATCCCGACTCTCAGTTCCCGTGGCGGCTACCCGCCTGTGGGACGCGTTCACCCGTCACCAAAGTGAACGCTGCAGGGTCGAGGTCTGGATCGGGCCAGCGACCGGTGGCTGCCATCTCGGCGCCCAGCGCACCGATCGCATCGGCGCTCTTGGCAGCATGACCATTCCCTCCGGCAGCCACGAACAGGCCGTCGTCGACGGCGTCGATGAACGGCAACCCATGGGCCGTGTCGGTGATCATGCACGGCTTCATGCTGAACCCCTCGAACCGAACGTCCGGCAAGAGGGCAATCAAGATTTCCCGCATGGCGCCCAGGTATCGGTCGGCTCCCGCCCCCGACATCCACGCCCGCTTCTCATCATCGTGGCGCAGCGGACGTGCCGCCCGGCATGAGCCGCCCATCTTCAGGTAGAGGCGGCCGTCGGGGTAGCGAGTGGGCGGCACCAGATAGACGTCGTTGAATTCTGCGTGGTCGAGTAGGTAGATGACGGACGGCATCACCGCCAGCCGTTCGGCTTCGGCCGGGGCCACCTCGGCGAGGATGATCGCCTCCGGAACAACGGTGGCCGCAAGCGGCCGCGGCAGCAGGCTGTCCAGATAGGGACCCGTCGCAAGGAGGACTCGTTCGGCCTCAACCGGTTCGTCATTCATGCAGTGCACTCGATAGCCGTTCTCATATCGCTCGAGTGAACTCGCGACCGCGCGGCGGATGTCGGCACCCTGCTGGCTGGCGACGCTGAGTTGCGCCCGGAGCATCAGTCGGGGATCGATGTACCCCGCCGGCCCCGGCTCATGGAGCAGAGTCCATCCGCCGGGAAATTCGAACCACGGGAACCGGGCCCGGCCGCTGTCGGTGGTAGCGACTCCGACTGGGAGGCCCAGTTGCTCGATGACCTGGCGCTGGTTGGCGATGCCGGAGTGGTCGTTGCGGACGAAGAGGAGGCCCACCGGATGGTGGAACGTGATGCCGGACTCGCGCTCGAGTACCGGGTACTGATCGATCGAGCGCGACGCCAGGACCGCCCACTCGTAACGAGCGTCGAGCCTACGGGTAATCCGCCCGGAGTCGTAGTGACTGGCGAACGGTGTGGCACTGGCGGCCCAGTCATCCGGTTCTGCGGGACCGATCCCGATGGCGGATACCCCGCCGGCCGCCAGGTGTCTGAGCGCAGCTGCTCCGATCAATCCCAAGCCGACGACAGCGACATCGAAGCGCATAGGCGGATGGTAGGTACCCGTGCCGGTCAGCGGTCCATCAACGCCTTGCGCTGGCCCCCGTCGATGACGATGTGAGCGCCGTTCATGAAGCTGGCCCGATCGCTGGCCAAGAAGACGACGAGGTCTGCCACCTCCTCCGGTTCCGCTATCCGACCCAACGGGATACTGGCAACGGCGAACTCGCGGGCCTGCTGCTGAGTGATCTTCATATCGCGGGCCATCGCCTTTTCGAGGCCGTCCCAGCGCTGGGTGTTGACCGGGCCGGGGTTCACCGTGTTCACCCGGATCCCGTGCCTTCCGTACTGCTCCGCCATCGACGAGGCCACGTTGATACCGGCCGCGTTCGCCGCGCCTGCGGTCGTCTCCCAATAGGACGTTTTGACCCCGTCATTTCCGATAACGAGCACGATCGATCCCGAGCCCTGTTCCCGCATGTGGGGCAGAACGGCCTTCATCGCCCTGACGTAGCCCATGAACTTCAGATTGAGCGAGGAGTACCACTCCTCTTCCGTCAGGTTTTCGATGAGGCCACCCGGGGAACTACCGGCACAGGTCACCAGCACGTCGATCCCGCCCAAGCCGTCGATGGCGTCGGCCACCACCCGTGCCACGTCCTCGGGAACGGTCATGTCGCCCGGGAACCCCAGAACCGTGACATCGTGTTCGCCGGCGATGGCCTTCACGGTCTCGTCCAGGGTTGATTGCGTTCGGGCGGTTAGAGCCAGGTTGGCCCCTTCTGCGGCGAACAGCTGGGCACACGCCCTGCCGATTCCCATGCTGCCGCCCGTGATCAGCACGTTCCTGCCCTCGAGATTCAGGTGCATCGCGACCTCCAGTCACCGGACTGGAATCATATGCCGCCCCGGAGACGCCTCGAGGACGAAACGAGTTTTGCCACTGCGGTCGTGTCCACCTTGCCGGTCTCGGAGCGAGGAATCATTGGAACGGCGACGATCCGTTTGGGTCGCTTGTAGGGTGCCAGGACGGCAGCCGCGGCCGCTGCGATCGGCTCGGTTTCTAGGCCGGCCGGCGCCACGACCGCGATCACCTCCTCGCCCCATCGCTCCGACGGGACTCCGACCACTGCGACGTCGGTGATCCCAGCAGACCGGATGGCATCCTCGACCTCGCGGGGGTAGACGTTCATCCCGCCGGTGATGATGACGTCTTTGCTGCGCCCGACGAGGTACAGGTACCCAGTTTCGGGATCGACGACACCCAGGTCGCCCGTACGGAACCAATCCAGCGTGAAGTCGTTCTCGCTCGGAACGCCGCGGTACCCGGAAAACACTTGTGGTCCCCGGACCAGAATCTCGCCTGGCTCGCCTGGCGGAAGCACGTCGGCCTCGCTGGAGGCCACGCACACCTCGACACCGGGGAGGGCCAGGCCCACCGCTCCCGGGACGCGCCGACCGTGCAAGGGATTCGATACGTTGAGCCCGGCCTCGGTCGAACCATATCGCTCCAGGGGGAGTTGGCCGGTGGCCTGCTGCACTCGCCGGGCGAGTTCGATGGGCAGCGGCGCGGAGCCAGACGTGGCGATGCGGAGGATGCTCAGCTCCGCCGCCCGGGATCCCAGCTCCTCCAATAAGCGGGCATGAATCGATGGCACGGCGAACATGACGGTCGCATTCCGCTCCTGCACTGTCGCCAGGAGTGCGTCGGCGTCGAAACTCACGAGGACGGTGGCCCGGCTGCCGGACAGGAGCGTGGCGTGGATGCCGCTGAGGCCGTGCTGATGGCTGATTGGGAGACAATGGACCAGGTGATCGTGGGGTGACCATTGCCACGCCCACATCGCCGCTCGGATCGACGCGAGCAGGTTACGGTGCGACAGAGGGGCACACTTGGGCGATCCGGTCGTGCCCGATGTGAAGGCGAGAATGGCGGGTTGGTCCGGGTCAAGCGGCCGGGCCGGTAGATAGTCGTGATCTGATCCGTCGAGCACCAACGAGGCGTGGGAGCGGTCGTCTTCTCCAAGACCGACGAAGTCGTCGACTGAGGGTAAACCCGCCTCGATCGCCGTCCGGAGGCCGGGCCCGCGACCAATTGCCACGTGGGGCGGTACTGCCTCGGCCATCCGCCGCAGCTCATCCGGCGTCGATCCGGGGTGTCCGAGCACGACTGCTGCGCCGCTCCGCAGCGCGCCCAGGTAGGCAACGATTGTTGTGATCGTCGGGTCGGCCATGAGGAGTACGATCCGCTCCGGGCCCGTGCCGAGCCGCTGTAGGGCGCCGGCCGCTCTCCCCGCGGCATCCTCCAGCCAGCCATGTGTGACAGACGTTTCGCCTATACGAAGGGCCGGCGCGCCGGGCCGGGCGGCGGCGGCCTCTGCCACGGCTGTTGGCAGATCGCCCTCCCCGAGCCGGGCTCGCATACTTGCCGGATCGGCGATCGGCCGTCCGAAATGGAGGGCCCATGCGGCCAGCGACGGCGGGTGGATTCGGTGGTCATCGACACGGAAACCGCGAGAGGTCACTTCAGCCCGTCCCGGGTGTCATCGAGCCGTCCCAGCCCGCGTTGCGTTTTTGCTCGGCCCGGAGCGCGGCATCCAGATCGGAGATTCCGACGATCTGTTTTGCATGAGCTACCGAGCTGGGCGGCAGATCTTCGAGTTGATCGCCGTATTCGATTGCCGCCGCCAGCGGATCGTCGACGAGTCGGTCAACCAGACCGATGACCAGCGCCTCTTCAGCGCTCACCGGCCGCATCGAGACGCACAAATCGAGAGCGCGTCCCCGGCCCACCAGAGACGGAAGACCCCACGCGCCGACCACCAACCCATACCCGGCACCGACGAAACGAATCGTGACGCCCGGGTCGGCGAAGCGGAGATCTGAGGCGAGCAGGAGTTGCGCGCCCCCACCTACCGCATGGCCATTGGCGGCGGCGATTATCACTTGCGGGGCTTCCCGCATCACTGCGTACAACTCATACAGCGCAGCGCTGACCGCAGCCCGGTCGGCGTCCTCCAGCCCGAGATCCGCCCCAGACGAGAACGCGGTGGGATTCGTAGACCCGAGCACGATCGCGTTTCCGGTGGCCGTCTCGACCGCCTGCCGGATCGTGTTGACCAGTCCTCCGTCAATTGCGTTTCGTTTCCCCGGACGATCCAGCAGGATCAAGCGCAGTCCCGAAGCACGGTCCTCGATCCGGGCGCTCATATCGCCTCCCCGTGGGATCGCTCAGCAGTACCGCCGAGCAGTATCGCGCCGGTCTGGGGCTCCTGTCTCCGTTATCACCAGTCTGTAGGATCGAATGTATGCCGTCTACCGACGTGATAGCGGACGCCCCCGACGGGGTACCGCTTCACGTCGAGGTGACCGGCGCAGGCGAACCGATCCTCTTCATCCACGAATTCGCCGGGGATCATCGCAGTTGGGAGCCGCAGGTGAGGGCCTTCTCCCGCCGCTACCGGTGTGTCACCTATGCGGCCCGTGGCTACCCACCTTCGGGAGTGCCCGACGATCCGGCCGCATATTCACAAGAGCATGCGATCTCCGACGCAGTCGCAGTACTCGACGCATTGGAGATCGACCGTGCCCACCTGGTTGGGTTGTCGATGGGCGGCTTCTGCGCGCTGCACGTCGGCTTGCGGCATCCCGATCGGGTTCTGTCGGTTGCTATTGGAGGCGTTGGATACGGCGCCCGATCCGAGAGCCGTGAAGCCTTCCGGCAAGAGTGTGAACTGATCGCACGCGCGTTCGAGGAAGAAGGAGCGGAGCAGGTGGCGGTCCGATATGCGGTGGGGCCCGCGAGGGTTCAGTTTCAGAACAAGAACCCCCGAGGTCACGCGGAGTTTGCTCGCATGCTGGCGGAACACTCCGGTGAGGGGTCGGCCCGCACCATGCGGGGATTCCAGAAGGAGCGGCCGTCTCTATACGACTTCCGTGACGACTTCGCTGGGATGGCGATCCCCGTCCTGATCATGGTGGGTGACGAGGACGAGGGCGCCATCGAGCCTTCCATGATGATGAAGCGGACCATCCCCACGGCCGGCTTGTTTGTCTTTGCGCGGACCGGTCACACCCTGAATCTCGAAGAACCGGAGCTGTTCAACCAGCTGATTGAGAGCTTCCTCGGCGACGTCGCCGCTGGGGTATGGGGTCGCAGGGATCCAAGGTCGCGCAGCGCGAGCACAACCGGCATGGAAGCCCGACCGGGTCTCGAACGAGCGTAGAGGAGGTGTAGGTGCCTGATTACGGGAGAGACTTGCAGTTTGGGATATTCGTCATTCCGGAAGCCGCATCGCTCGATCAGGCGCTCGCAGTGACCGAGACGGCGGATCACATGGACCTCGACTTGATCGGTGTTCAGGATCACCCGTATCAACGCAGGTTTCTGGACGCGTTCACTCTGATGACGTTTCTGGCATCCCGCACCACGCGCGTTTCGTTCTTCCCCGATGTCGTGTGCCTACCCCTTCGGCCGCCCGCCGTTCTGGCGAAGATGGCCGCCAGCTTGGACATCGTCAGCGGCGGCAGGTTCGAGCTGGGCCTCGGCGCAGGTGCGTTCTGGGACGCCATCGAAGGTTACGGCGGGCCCCGCCGGACCCCGGGTCAAGCACTGGCTGCGCTCGCCGAGGCGATCGAAGTGATCCGGCTGCTGTGGAGCGGGGACCGGTCGCTGCATTTCGACGGCGAGCATTACCAGCTGAAGGGCGTCCACTCCGGTCCGGTTCCCGCGCACCCCGTGGGAATCTGGCTCGGTGTGGGAGGGCCGCGCTCCCTCGACCTCCTGGGGCGAAGTGCCGACGGCTGGGTCCCTTCATTGCCATCAACGTCGGTGGAGAGCCTGGCGGCAAAGAACGAGATCATCGACGCGGGCGCGGTGGAGGCCGGCCGGAACCCGTCGGATATACGGCGGATTGCCAACGTCAATGGTCTCATCACCGATGGTTCCTCGGAGGGTTACCTGCGCGGACCATCCCAGCAGTGGACCGAGGATCTGACCAACCTGGCCGTTGTTCATGGGTTTGACTCTTTTGTGTTCTGGCCTCAGGAGAATCCACTCGACCAGGCCCGGCGGTTCGCGGACGTGGCCGGGGCGGTGCGGTCTGCAGTGGCCGACGCACGGCAGTGAAGCCGACGGATCGCCGGCCACTCAAGACCGATCGGCCCGATCCAGATACCGCTCTATGGTTCCACGCCACTGCTCCAGCATGGCTGCGAACTGTTCGGGGCTGTAGGGCTCCAGAACGTCTGACCCGGCGTCTCCGATCGCGGTCATGTCGTAGTGGACGGTGACGTCACAATGTCCCGGCCGGGTATCCGTACAACTGACCCTCACGATCCCGGCGTGACGATCGGGCGTGAGGCGGGCGTAGCGGGCGTGCCGCCCGGTCCGGTCGAGTTCGACGATCACCCATGTCGTCCCAATCCCGCCGGCCGAGGTGGTGAACACGGTCCCGGCGGCCTCGCTGACCTGACCGGCCGGATAAGCCGGATCCCAGCCGGGGACCCAGGCCCGCTCGCCCTCCGGGGTGAACAGCCACATGGCCTCTCGCGCCGCCAGCGGTAGCTCGAACTGCCCGATGGCTTGGCATTGCCTCGGCGCGCTCACGCGTTTTCCATATCCATGCGGAAGAGTAAATGATCTGAGGCCCTGAGGGCAGGGCGCGATCGAGTACGGTCACCCCGTGCGCATCGCTGTTTTGGATGACTATCAGCAGGTCGCCGAGTCGTTGGCGGATTGGTCTTCTCTTGGGGCCCAAGTGGAATTCTTTGCCCAGTCGTTCTCCGACCGTGCGGCCCTGGTCGACCGCGCCCAGCGCTTCGACGTCATCGTGGCCATGCGGGAGCGGACACCGTTTCCCGCCAACGTCTTTCCACTGCTACCACAGCTGCGCTTGCTCGTCACCACCGGCATGCGCAACCCCGCCATCGATCTCGAAGCCGCCCGCGAGCAGAACGTCGTTGTGTGCGGGACGCCATCGCCGGGTCATGCGACGGCCGAACTTGCGATGGCGCTCATGCTCGCACTTGCTCGCGGCCTCGTATCCGAGAGCGCGTCAGTGGCGAGTGGTGGTTGGCAGGTGACGGTCGGCACCGACCTGCATGGTGCAGTGCTCGGTGTTGTGGGTCTGGGTCGGCTGGGAGCACACGTCGCCCGGCTGGGCCAAGCGTTCGGAATGGATGTCGTTGCGTGGAGCGAGAATCTGACACGCGACGTGGCGGCCGAGCATGGAGCAGCCCTCGTTGAAAAGAACGAACTGTTCCGGCGGTCCGACTTCGTCTCGATCCATCTGAAACTGAGCGAACGCACCCGGGGTCTGGTGGGGGGTGCCGAGCTTTCTGCAATGAAACGAACCGCCTATCTCGTCAACACCTCGCGAGGCCCGATCGTGGATGAGCGAGCGTTGTTGGCGGCAGTACGGAGCGGGACGATCGCCGGTGCCGCGCTCGACGTCTTCGACGTCGAGCCGCTGCCTCCCGATCATCCGTTCCGCACCGAGCCGGGAATCATCGCGACGCCCCATATCGGATACGTGACCCGTCAGACCTACGAAGTGTTCTATCCGGCGGCGGTCGAGGACATTGCAGCTTGGGCTGCCGGGAGCCCGATTCGCGTGCTGAATCCGTAACGGTGACTGGGTCGATCAGGAGATCATTTCGAGATCGGTCAGAATCTGTAGGTAGTCGCGATGGACCTTGCCGAGCATGGTCCGGGTCTCCCCGGCGGTCGAGAGCGTGGGCTCCCACCTGTGGGCGGTGAGTGCGGCTTGCCATGCCGGCGTAGCTGTGAGGTCACGCGCCAGCGTGTCCCAGTGGTTGACCTGGTCGGGACCGAGGCCGGGCGTCCCGACCAACCCTCGCCAGGTCCCGAGCGTGACGGGAACACCGAGTTCCACCCACGGCGGTACTCCGCCGTAAGGTGGAGGCAGCCTGGCGTAGGAGGAAACGGCGATGGCCTGCAGGCTGCCGGCCTCGATCTCGGGAACGGCGGACGCAGCGCTGACCACCGCTGCAATTGCTGCGCCGGATAGCACGTCGGCTACGGCCTTGCGGGCTGAATCGAACACTCGGATAGGCACGCTTTTCGGCTTGATTCCCGCGTGGCGGGCCACCATGGCCAGCGTCATGTGATTGATGTTGCCTGCCGCTGTGGCCAGCGATACCGGTGGAGTCGGGCGGCGGCGGGAAAGATGCTCCAAGAAAGCATCGGCTGAGATGATCGATGACTCTGCTGCCACCACGAAAGCCATGTACTCGGTGCAGAGGGTGGGCAGTGCAGTGAGCGTTCTGTGGTGGGTGGCGCCGAGCCCGAGCAGGTCATTGGTCACCAGAGTGGGGGAGCTCACCGCGACAAGATGGGGGTCGGCAGGATTTCTGGCCAGCCGGTCCCATCCGTTGGCCCCGCCCCGACCGGCCATGTTGCTGACCTCGGCCGCCAGCCCCAGCTCGTCCAGGGCGGCGGCCACGGCTCGCGCCACTCGATCCTGTCCGCCGCCAGGGGGCGTCCCCGCTATCAATTCGATCACGAGGCAAGCGGACCGGCGAGTCCGACGAGGGACCGACCTACGGCAGCCAACCAGACGCGCTCACAGCCCACCCGGCAAACCTAGCCGGCAAGGTGAGCCCGGCCACCCAAAACCCGTCAGCTGCCGATCTCAAATGTCACCGTCAGGAGCACCACCACTCCTGACACCCCGGGTGCGACCGGGATGTCGAATGCGGCCGCGTCGCCTTCACCCCCCGCCATCATTCCCTGGGTGGAAGAGAGCAGTACTTTCTCATGTACGTCGAGAACACGGCCGAGGGGCTCGCCCGCCAGACTTGCCAGCGATTGGGCCCGGGCTTGCGCATCCGCCCAGGCCTCGGCCCGAGCAGGCTCGACCAGTCCGGTAGGATCGACTTCAAATCGGACGCCCCATGCCCGGGCGTCGTCGCCTCCGGCGGCGATGGCGCTGGCCAGGACGGTGCCGACCGCATCAATGGTGGGCATTGTCACCCGGTATGCGATGTTCGTTTCGAATCCCGTGAGGGTGGGGTAGTAGTCGTAGTACGGATGGATCGAGAACTCCGACGTCTGTATGTCGCTCGCCTCGATTCCGGCGGCCAGCAAAGCTTCGGTCATGGCCTGACCGGATGTCGCGGCAGCCCGACTCGACTCTCCGACGGTCGGCCTGCGGCTGGTCACACCGATATCGATGATGCACCGATCCGGGGCGGCGTACTCGGCTCCCATTCCTCCGATCGTGATGCTGCGTTCGTTTTCATGATCGACTACTGCCGGATCACCGGCGGAGACAGGCGCTTCTGATCGCGCCGCAACGGCCGTGCCGGTTGCCGCTGGCTGGGCAGTAGCCGATACCGGACCATCATCACCGGTCCCGCAGCCGGCCAGGCCGACAGCCAGAAGCGCTATGAGCAGGCGCCGCATGACGCACCTCCTTCGCTTCCATCTTGTGGGCCGGGGTGAGCTGGCGGAAGGGTCCGAGGTCATCACGGTTCACATCTCGGCGGAGGTCGACCTTTGCTTGCGTTATGGCCGCGAGGCGGCAACGAGGTAGCGGCGCAGAAGACCGCGTCTGATCGCCCCCAGCGCCCGCCGGCGCCGCGCCTGCCAGTCCTCGAACTCGTCCCGACTCATTACAGATGTCAGCCCGTCGCGCTCGACCTCCCACTCCCGAATCCAGGCGAGCAGGGTGTCGGCGTACTCGTGCGATACGTCGGTGACGTCGCAGTCGACGAAACCGGCATGAGAGACCAAGCTGGGATAGGCGTCGCCGTCCACGTGGTCCGGTCCCAGCTCACTAGCAGTGGCGCGCGCGGCGGCCGGAAGGTCCTCCGGGACGGCAATCACCACAAACGCCAGGCGCCCGCCAGCTTTGAGGACCCGGTGACTGGCTCTCAACACGGAGAGCTTGGGTTCTAGTCAGCAGAGCACATCGGAGCTGGTAACCGCGTCGAACACACCGTCTTGGAACGGCAGGGCATCACCAGAGGCACCGACGGCGTATCCGGAGACGCCGTCGCGCCCCATCCGGCTCATGCCGACCAGGAGGCCCTCGAGCGGAAGATCGGTGAGGACGACGTCGCATCCGGTGCTGGCGGCCATGTAGACACCAGGCCAGCCGGCCCCGGCCCCAACGTCGAGCAACCGCTTGCCGCGTCCGAGGTTGAGGATGCCGCCCAGGCGATCTGCCTGGGCGCTGGTTGTGTAACTCGTGGCACCGTAGGCAGCGCCGATGACGTGGCGTTCGGCCCGAGCCATCGATGGATGCTCAACGAGCTTGTACCGCTCGGAGAACTCGGTGGCGCGATATCGAGATTCGTCCTCCATCCGCACATGATCAGCACTGGATCGAAGGCGGTCAAGCGGCGACCCCAGTCTCGATGGGCGGTTCTGTCGGGCCGTTGTTCCATCAGATCCGACGTGCCAGGATCGGTGGGCGTCACCAGAGGGAGGCTGTCGTGATCGAACCGTACAACGCAGTTGGTCTCGTCCCGACGATGTGGGGCGTCAGCGCGCGGGCCGACATCATGCGCAACATCGAGCATCAAGCGCACATCGTCAAGGCGGCCTGCTGGCTGACGACACTCGACCTCCCCGTCCGGCTGATTGCCTATCCGGAAGGTGCACTCCAAGGATTCAATGACGAGGTGATGGACCTCGACCATGCTGAGTTTGCCAACACATGCGCTATCGACATCCCCGGTTCGGAGACGGACGCCCTCGGAGAGATCGCTCGCCAGTACGACGTGTACGTCATGGCGCAGGCCAAAGCGCGCCACCCCGAATGGAAGGATCGGTTCTTCAACGTGGGGTTCATCCTGGACCCCACCGGAGCGGTGATCCTGCGGCACTACAAGACCACGCCCCTGTTTCCGGTCGAGCATTCGATGTGTCCGCATGACGTGTACGACTGGTGGGTGGATCGGTATGGCCGCACCCTGGAGGCCTTCTGGCCGGTAGTCGACACAGACATCGGCCGGATGGGCATCATGATGGCAAATGAGGGCTCCTACCCGGAGAACGCGCGGGCGCTGGCCATGAACGGCGCTGAGCTCGTATATCGCGCATCGATCCCGCACCCAGCTGCAAGCAACGACTACTTCGAGGTTCAGACCCGAGCTCGTGCGCTGGACAACAACATGTATGTGCTGGCCCCGAATGTCGGCACTTACTACCTCACGGTCGACAGCGACACGCCCATCGATGCGTTTGGCGGAGGATCGATGATCGTCGACTACCGCGGCCAGGTTGTCGGCAAACACGATTACTCGGGTGTGTCCTCCTGGGTGTGCGGGCCCATCAACATCGAAGCGCTGCGCCATCACCGTTCGCGTTCGCTCTGGACCAACTGGATGAAGGATCTCCGCACCGAGCTGTATCAGATCGTCTATGAGCAGCCCATCTATCCCAAGAACCTCTATGCGGATCGTGAGCCGTACAAACATGCCGAATACCGGACGAAAGTCATCGATCGGCAGGTACAGCTGATGCAGGGTCGGGATATCTGGGTTCCCCCTGCGTCCTCGTCTGATTGAGGCCGGCGCAGCCTGAGCCGGCTACGCCGGAGCTTCGCGAGAACCCGGAACCGAGCCCGGCGCAGCATGTTCCATGCCGATGTCGGCGCCCGGCGCCAACGGTAGCGACAGGTCGAACAGACTTTGGCCGTTTTCGTACTTGTAGACGAGGTCGCCGTCCATGAGCCGGGCGAGTGCCCGGGCCACGGTCAGGCCCAGACCAATCGCCGGCGTCAGACCTTTCGCTGGGTCCGCCCGTTCATATGCTGCGAAAACCAGCTCTCGCTGGTCCTCGGGAATGCCCGTCCCGTTGTCGGCTACGACGACGCAGCATTGGTCGCTGTGCACGCTGAGCACTACCTGGACGGCATCCCCGCCGTAGCGCAAAGCGTTCGAGATGACGTTACGGAGAATCTGGCGCACCCGGGCCGGATCACCCAGCGCGTATACGCCCGAGCCGCACAGCCGGATATGGGCGGTATGTGACTGCCGGCCGAGATTCTCGACCACGGCGGCAACCTCGGCCCGCAAATCGACCGCCTCTCGGGAGACATGTAGCTGCCCAGTTTCGGCCCGGGCGGCCACTAGGAGATCATCGACGATGTTGGCCAACGCGGTCGCTTGGGCCACGATGTCGTCGATCATTTCCACCTGCTCGGCGGTTGGCGGTCCGGCCCAGCGTTCGCGCAGAAGCTCGGCATATCCCAGCACCGCAGTGAGCGGCGTACGGATCTCGTGTGAGACGGAGCTGATCAGTTGATCCTTCGAGTTGACCAGGTCTGTCAGGCGCTGCTGAGTTGCGTGGAGTTCGGTGGTATCAACCGCGTGGGCCACCATGTGAGAGGGTCGGCCGTCAGAATCCTTCACCAGCGCGGCGGAAATGAGAGCCCTCGCAGTGGTGCCGTCGCTGCGCACGTATCGGACGGTGATCCGCGAAGAGGCGTGTTCGCCGAGGGCGACCATTCGAAAGCGCTTCAGGCTTTCCTCTCGATCGTCGGGATGGGTCACATCCTGGACGTTCATGCCGAGAAGCTCGGTCTCGGTGTAACCAAGCAAGTCGCAGCCGGCCTGATTCACCTGTAAGAACCGGCCGTCCGGAATGCTGACGAGGGCCACTCCAGCGGCCGCCACCTCGAACGCCCGTCTAAACCGGTCTTCGCTGGCCGACAGCGCAGCGGCCGCGTCACGATGGGCAGCGGATTCGCGCTCGAGGCCGACCCGCAGGCAGATCACGAGCGTGGCGGTGAGAAGATACGCCAAGGCCGGCGACACCGCCTCGGAAGCGCGTGTTGCCGGAGCCGAGTCACCGACGTTCCACCAATACGCAACGGCCGCAAGAGCCACACCGGTACCTGCCAGGTATGCCACCCGTCGCCGTTCGACGAGCAACGCTCCGACGATCCCCATACTCAGCAGTCCGAACAAGCCTCCGCTGCGGGCGGTGACATCGATGAACCCGACGTGGATGACGAAGGTGGCAGCTCCGACGATCAGCTGGACGATTGCACGCGGCTCGCCGCGAACCAGCATCACGGCTCCGACGGCCGCGACCACGGCAGGATTGACCGCTCGGACGAGGAGGCTCGAATCCTGGGTGAACACCCAAGAAAGAAGCAACGTGACGCAGAACAACGCCGCTATCGACGTCGCTATCCGAACAATCAGTTCATCGAGTCGATCGACTGCTCGTGGCTGTGGCGTATATGGGGTTTGATACGGAAGCATCCCGGTCCGAAATCGACTACCCGTGCGCGCCAGGCGACGGGGCACAACGCCGAGTCAGCGTCATCCAGAAAATAACAGTCGCTGGTGGCGCACACAATCACACTCTCGCCGAGTGACGGCTCCCCGGGGCTTTGACAACCTGTAAAGCGAACTCCAACATAAGCGGCGGATAGGGAGGGCCTGCGTGAGCGATCAGGAACTCGGACTCTACGATTCCATCGAGGATGAGAGCGCGCTGGCCGCCACCGTCGCACGGTTCTCCGAGCGCGGGATACTGCTTCCGACGTTCGCGCAGTTGGCCGAGCCATCGACCATCCCGCCGCCGGTGATTCGAGCACTGGCGCGGGTGGCTCCTGATGACCCGGATCCTCTCAACTTGTGGCGGGTCCACTGGCACAACGGTTCCGACCGTACGTCGATGGTCGGCGTTCCCGAATACCTCTCGTTGCCCGGCGAGCTGACCGGGGTGGACGCCACCATCCTCATCGCGCTCGGCAACCGGTTCCCGATGATTCGCGCCCACAAGGTGCTGGCTGCGTACGCCTGTCTGGCTCCGCGCATCGTGGCTGGGCGCTTTGATCCGACTCGGGACCGAGCGATCTGGCCCAGCACCGGGAACTACGCGCGGGGCGGGGTGGCGATCTCGCGCATCATGGGTGCGCGTGGTGTGGCTGTTCTCCCGGAGGGGATGAGCCGCGAGCGCTTCGAGTGGCTCGACGCCTGGACCTCGTCGCCGGACGACATCATTAGGACGTACGGGACCGAGTCGAACGTCAAAGAGATCTACGACCAATGCAATGAGCTGGCCAAGGACCCCAACAACATCATCCTCAACCAGTTTTCCGAGTTCTCCAACCACCTCGGCCACCGCGCGGTCACCGGTCCTGCGCTGGAGAAGGTCGTGGAACACGCGGATGCAGGACGGTTGGTGGCCTTCATCTCCGCATCGGGTTCAGCCGGGACATTGGGGGCCGGCGACTACCTGAAGGCCCGGTTTGGCTCGCGTATCGTGCCGGTCGAAGCGCTGGAATGCCCGACCATGCTCTACAACGGTTACGGCGAGCACAACATTCAGGGCATCGGCGACAAACACATCCCGTTGATCCACAACGTGACGAACTCCGACGATGTGATCGCGGTTTCGGATCGAGCCACCGACAGCTTGTTGGTGCTGTTCAACACCGAGTCCGGAAAGAAGCTGTTGCAGACTCAAGGGATTGAACCCCGTCTCGTCGACAGCTTGCGCCATCTGGGCCTGTCGTCGATCGCCAACATGCTGGCCGCAGTCAAGCTGGCCAAGTACCACGGATACGGGACGGGAGATGTAATCGTCACCGTCGCGACCGACGGCATGGAGCTCTACCGATCGGAACTCGACAAAATCACCGCCCGGGATCACGGCGGCGAATTCGGGCACTCTGAAGCGATTGCCACCCATGCCAGGTTCCTCCAGGCGGTCGACACCGAGCACGTCATGGAGCTGGACGAAGCAGGGCGGCGGCGGATCTTCAACCTCGGGTACTACACGTGGGTCGAGCAGCAGGGAGTGGACTTCGACCGGTTCGAGGCGAGGCGGTCGCAAGACTGGTGGGATGGTCTACGCGGTTATCCCGCCCGCTGGGACGAGATGATCGGCGAGTTGAACGCCCGGACCGGTGTAACCATCGAATGATGCCCACGGCGCCGGCCAATCCGTTCATCCGCTACCGCGTTCGGCTGGACTCGTACCGGCTCGCGCAGGAGCGCGGTTGGACAGACCGGCGCTTCGTGGCACTCGTCGAACGACTCGACCTGGCAGTTCAGGACGTGGAAGGGACCGGCTTTGCGGTCACGCCCACCACCAACGAGGGGGCACTAGCTGAAGCGGCAGGACTGCAGGCGGGGGCGCTGTGGATCAAGGACGAGACGCGCAACGTCGGTGGATCGCACAAGGCACGGCATCTCTTCGGCGTCCTGCTGCATCACGCGGTCACCACCGAAACCGTTGGCGAGCTGGCAATCGCCTCGTGTGGCAATGCGGCGCTGGCGGCTGCGGTGGTGGCGCGAGCGGCCGACCGGCCTCTGCGCGTCTTCATACCCACCTGGGCAGACCCGCTGGTGGTTGCTCGGCTCGAGGAGCTGGGAGCACGAATCAGCGTCTGCGAGCGACGACCGGGCGAAGCCGGCGATCCGACCTATCTGCGCTTCGTCGAGGCGGTGGCCGGGGGAGCGGTGCCCTTCTCGTGCCAGGGCACGGTGACGCCCATCACCCTGGACGGGGGGCGGACGATCGGCTGGGAACTGGCCGACCAGTTGATCGCGGCAGGCATAGAAGGGCCGGTCCGGGTGTTCGTCCAGGTGGGGGGAGGCGCGCTCGCCACGTCGCTGTGGCTCGGTCTCGAGGCTGCATCGGGTCTCGACCTTGTGCTACATCCGGTGCAGACAGAAGCGTGTGCTCCGCTCACTCGCGCCTGGGACTTGCTGAATGAGGAGAGCAGTGACACCCACACACAGCTTGTGCTGATTCATGACGAACCGGATCGCTTCATGTGGCCGTGGGAGCCGGTGGGGACCTCGGCCGCGTCGGGAATCCTCGATGATGTTACGTACGACTGGCCGACCATCCTCGAGGCAACGCTCATCACCGGCGGCTGGCCCACGACGGTGGCCGAAGAGACTGTTGTGGAGGCGCACCGCCTGGCCCGGGCACACACCTCAATCGAGGCTGATCCCACCGGCACGGCCGGATTCGCTGGGATTCTGCACAATGTGCGCGAAGGGTCCATCCCCACCAACCTGCCCACGGTGGCGTTGTTCACGGGCGTTGAGCGGTAAAGGGCCCGGACGCGATCAAACCGGCTCCCGGATGGCGTTGAGGTAGTTGTAGATCGTTATCCGGGTAACGCCCATAGCGTCGGCGATGTCTTCGATTGCCCTTCGCAGTAAGAAAGCGCCGCGCTCTTCCAAGATCCGGACCGCCGCTTGTTTGCCGGTCCGATCCAGCTCCGAGAGCGGTGCACCCAGCTCGCGTTCGACCGAACGGACCTGCGCGGCGGTCGTGGCGGCGAAGTCCAGCCGGACGGCCACGGCCGGGCGCCCCTCCCACTCCAGCATGACGTCGGCTTCTTCGGCGTCCTCGGGCGCGATTGCTGCCGCTCCCAGCGCGTTCAGCAGAGGCTCCAGTGCTGCGGTCAGTCGTTCGTCGATCATTGGTCGTCCAGTCGCACGAGCGTCAGATTCACCCGGCTGGCGCCACGGGCGAGGGCGGCGCCGAACGCCTCGTGCAGCGCAGCGAGGACAGTCCGGTCGTCGCCGGCGGTCGTGGTGCCGAAGGGGCCGAATTCCACCTCCAGGCCGTGCGACTCGACCGCCGCCACGGCCGCCAGGACATGTTCACCCGGAGTGCCTTCTGCGAACGGCTCAACCAGGAACTCCGCCGACAGTTGAATCGTCATAGCGCCGAGATTGCCGTGTACGAGTCGGGCCGGCGATCCCGGAAGAACTGCCAGTAGTTGCGGATCTCCTCGATCATCGACATGTCGAGATCGCGAATGACCACCTCGTCGTCGGTGTCCGACGCTGTTTCACCGATGATTTGTGCCCGCGGGTCGACGAAGTAGGACGACCCGTAGTAGTCGGTGTTCTCGGCCGGCTCAGGCCCGACCCGGTTGCTGGCGCCGATGAAGTACTCGTTGGCCACGGCGGCCGCCGGCTGCTCCACTTGCCACAGATACATGGAGTGACCGCGGGTGGTGGCCGATGGGTTGAAAACGATCTTGGCGCCGTTCAGAGCAAGCTCGCGCCATCCCTCCGGGAAATGGCGGTCATAACAGATGTACACGCCGACCCTGCCGACCGCGGTGTCGAACACCGGATATCCCAGGTTGCCCGGCCGGAAGTAGAACTTCTCCCAAAACCCCTGCACCTGGGGAATGTGGTTCTTGCGGTATATGCCCAGGTATTCGCCATTGGCGTCAATCACCGCCGCGCTGTTGTAGTAGGTGCCCTCGTCGACTTTCTCGAACATGGGCACGACCAGCACCATGCCGGTCTCTCGAGCCAGACGCTGCATCCGTGCGGTGGTCGGGCCCGGCATCTCTTCTGCGTAGGAGAAGTGGCGGCGGTCCTGAGTGGTACAGAAATAGGGCGCCGAGAAGATCTCTTGAAAGCACAGCACCTGGGCCCCGTCGTTGGCCGCCTCCCGGGCATAACCCTGGTTCTTGAGGATCATGGATTCCTGGTCGCCAGTCCACTCTGCCTGGACCAGGGCGGCGCGGACGATTCCCTGCATACCGTCTCCTTTGCCTCGGCCGAAGGTTACACCCGGCCCGGCGGACCTTGACAGAATGTCAAAGCCTTTGCAAAATGTAAAAGCTCCGGCGCCCGGCCGGGCTTTGGCCTGCCCTGGACGCTCGAGCGCGGCGCAGTTTTGCGACAGACGTAGGGCGGCCGGCCGGCGAATAGAACTGGCGATCGGCGTAGTCTCGGGAGCCTGCACGGCCCGCGGAGAAGCGATTTGACACGGAAATTGACGGTGGCAGCAGCACAGATGGGTCCTGTGCAGCGCGCCGACACCCGAGCGGTAGTGGTGGAACGGCTCATCGAGATGCTGCGCGACGCCGCGGGCCGCGGCGTCGAATTCGTAGCCTTCCCAGAGCTGGCGCTCACCACCTTCTTCCCCCGGTGGCATGTTCCGCTCGAAGAGGCGGCGTACTACTACGAGACCGAGATGCCCGGTCCGGAGACCAAGCCGCTTTTCGATGAGGCGCTGCGGCTGAACGTTGGGTTTGGTCTCGGCTACGCCCTCCGCACGAGTGATGACCGGCATTTCAACGTCTACCACCTCGTCGACAAGGATGGATCGACCATCGGCGTCTTCAAGAAGGTGCACATTCCAGGTCACGGTGAGTACGAGGCGTGGCGTGAATTCCAGCATGCGGAGCGGCACTACTTTGAGCCCGGTGATGATTTCCCGGTCTGGCAGGCGTTCGGAGGCATCATCGGTGCGGCGATCTGTAACGACCGCCGGTGGTCGGAAACGTACCGGGTGATGGGCCTGCAGGGCGTCGAACTCATAATCATCGGGTACAACACGCCGCTCAGCTACGCCCCAGATCCCACCCAGAATCCGCTCGCCTCGTTCCACAACTCGCTGGTGATGCAGGCGGGCGCCTACCAGAACGGCACCTACGTCATGGGTATCGCCAAGGGCGGATTCGAAGAAGGCGTCGAATCGCTGGCGCATTCCCTCATAGTTGCCCCCTCCGGCCAGATCATCGCCCAGGCCATCACCACCGGCGACGAAGTGATCGTCGCGGACCTGGACCTCGACTTCTGCGCAAGCTACAAGCAGACTCTGTTCGATTTCGATCTCTACCGCGTCCCGGCCGCCTACCGGCGGATCACCGACCAACGCGGTGTCGTCCCGCCACCCGAGGAGACGCCATGACCGTGGTGCAAAGCCAGACGGTTGACCTCGTCGTCAACGGCGAGCCGGCGGTGGTGTCCAGCCGCCACCCGCATCTCCTGGCGGCGTTGCGCGAAGAGTTGAATGTCACGTCGCCCAAAGACGGATGTTCCCCCCAAGGCCAATGCGGATGCTGCACGGTCCTGCTCGATGGCAAAGCGATCCAAGCCTGCCTGGTGAGCATGGAGAAGGCCGACGGGAAAGACGTCATCACTCTCGAGGGCCTCAGCGAGGATGAGCGCGCCCGATTTGCGAAAGCCTTCGCGGCCAAGGGCGCACTGCAGTGCGGTTTCTGCACGCCCGGCATCCTCATGCGAGCCAAGGCCTTGATCGATTTGAAGGGCAGCACTCTCGATCAGAGCACGATCAAAGGCCGTCTCGGCGCACATCTGTGCCGGTGCACCGGGTACGTGTCGATCGTGGAGGCAATCGAACTGCTTGCGTCCGGTGACCCGATCCCGGAACCGAGGCTGGAAGGCGGCGTCGGCGCGTCCGGCATCAAGTATGAAGCCGAAGAGCTGGCGCTGGGCGATCGCGACTACATCGACGATCTGCGAGTGCCCGGCATGCTCCATGGCGCGCTGCGGCTGACCGACCACGCCCGCGCCGACGTCCTGGCCATGGACACCAGCGCGGCTGAGGCGGTTCCGGGCGTCGTCGCCGTCTACACGGCCGACGACGTGCCCGGAGAGCTACGGGTGGGCTTGATCCACATCGACTGGCCCGTGTTCATCCCGGTCGGAGGCCGGACCTCCTATTTGGGAGATGTGCTCGCGATCGTTGTGGCGGAGGATCAGCAGACGGCCCGTGAAGCCGCCGAGCTGATCGAAGTCGCGTACGAGGTGCACGAGCCGATCACCGATCCGTTCGCAGCCCTGGCTTCTGATGAGGACGCGGTGTGGGAGCTTGACGGCAACACCCTCTCGGTGTCCCGCTACGACCGGGGAGACGTGGTGACGGCCCTGGCCTGCTCGGCCCATCAGGTGCATGAGGTCTTCAAGACCCAGCGGGTCGAGCATGCCTTCCTGGAGCCAGAGTCCACCCTGGCGATACCGAACGACGACGGCACCATGCATGTGTACTCGGGTGGTCAGGGCGTATGGGACGACCGCAACCAGATCGCCTCGGTCCTGGGGGTCGAGCCGGAGAAGATCACGGTGGAGCTGGTGTCCAATGGCGGCGCGTTCGGGGGCAAGGAGGACATGGCCAACCAGGCACAGACGGCCCTGGCGGCCATGCTCACGAGCCGGCCGGTGAAGTGCACCCTGACTCGGGAACAGAGCATGTTGCTGCACCCCAAGCGGCATCCGATCCACATCGAGTCGTGGGCCGGGTGCAACAAAGACGGGAAGCTGACCGCGTTGCGGGTGCAAATGGTGGGCGACTCCGGACCGTACGCCTCGGTCGGGATGAAGGTGCTCGAACGGGCTGCCGGCCACGCCAGCGGTCCCTACGCGGTGCCGAACATCGACGTTCATGCCATTGCCGTCCGGACCAACAACTCGGTGTGTGGCGCCTTCCGCGGGTTTGGCGCCAACCAGGCGCAGTTTGCGATGGAAGGCATCATGGATCGCCTGGCCGAAAAGGTGGGTATCTCCGGGTGGGAGATTCGCCACCGGAACGCGGTCGAGCCCGGCTCTATGTGGGGACCCGGCCAGACCATGGATGACGGAGCCGCCGGTGCCAAGCAGTGCCTGGAGGCGGTCAAGGACTCATACGACCAAGCGGTGGCGGCCGGAAAGGCGGTCGGGCTCGGTCTGGGGATCAAGAACTCGGGCTTGGGCAACGGATTTCTGGAGATCGCCCGGGCGGTCGTACGACATCAAGAGGATGGCACCATCGAGGTCCGGCACTGCTGGACGGAAATGGGCCAGGGAATCCACACCGTTGCCCTGCAGGTAGCGGCCCAGGAACTCAACGTCTCCGCCGACGAGATCCGTGTGGTTGTGGACACCTCCCGGGAACTGGGTGCCGGCCAAACCACCGGCTCCCGGGGCACCCTGATGGGAGCCGGAGCGGTACAGGCGGCGTGTCAGGCCGCAGTTGCCGACGGCTGCCGCATCGGTGTGGATTACGAGGGCGAATACCGCATCGACTGGACCAACAAAATCGAAGACGACGTCGAGTCGCCGATCATCCACTCGGCCTTCGGCTACGCCGCGCAGATGGTGATTGCCGATCCGGAGACCGGCGAGATCGAGAAGGTCATCGCCGCCCACGACGTGGGCAAGGCGGTCAACCCGCTCCTGTGCCGCGGCCAGATCGAGGGCGCCGTCCACATGGGGCTCGGATATGCCCTGACCGAGGACTTCCCCACCGATGAGTCGGGTCGACCGACCAACATGACGATCCGCAGCCTCGGGATCATCCGGCCCAAGGACGTTCCGGAGATCGAGGTGACGCTCGTAGAGGCCCCTCAGCCCCGGTCGCCCTACGGCATCAAAGGGGTCGGTGAGATCGGGCTCGTACCGACCGCCGGCGCCGTCGCGGCGGCGCTCCATGCCGTCGACGGCCAGTGGCGAACGCACCTCCCGATGCGGTCGAACGGGAAAGCCGGAGCGGACGAGTGACCCGGTCGTTGGCGGATCGGTGAGGCACGGCGCGTGAATGTGACGCCCGGGCTGGTCTGCGCCCACCATCACATGTATTCCGCGCTGGCCCGGGGCATGCCCCCGCCCCCAGCGGTGCCCCGGAGCTTCCGGGGCATCCTGGAGCAGATCTGGTGGCGGCTGGACACGGCGCTCGACCTGGAGATGATCGAATGGTCGGCCAAGCTGGCCGCACTCGAGGCGCTCGAATCGGGCACCACCGGCATCATCGACCACCACGAGTCGCCCAACGCGATCGAAGGCAGCCTGTCGGTCATCGCCGACGCTTGCGCCGAGGTCGGCGTGCGCGTGCTGGCGGCGTATGGGGTTACCGACCGGCACGGTCCGGATGGGACCCGCCGGGGCCTCGAAGAGAATCGCCGGTTCCTGGCCGCCGGGGGCAAGGGATTGGTGGGCATCCACGCTGCCTTCACGTGTTCGCGCGGCACGCTCGAAGAAGCTGCGGCGCTCGCCGTCGAGTACGGCGTAGGCGTGCACATCCACGTGTGTGAGGGTACCGAGGACGCCGAAGCTCCGAGCCAACTCAAAGGCCTCACGCGCGACGATTGGTTGCTGGCCCACTGTGTGCACCTACCGACCGACCACGGCCTGGCGGGCACGATCGTGCACAACCCCAGGTCCAACCTCAACAATGCGGTCGGCTACGCCAACCCGATCCGCTTTCCCAATCCGGTGGCGCTCGGTACGGATGGGATCGGCGCCAACGTGCTGGAGGAGTTCCGCCTGGCGTACGTGTTGCACCGATCGGTCGACGTCACCGCCAGTCCCGAGGCTGCCTGGTGGTGGCTGGAGACTGGGTGGGACTTGTTGCCAGAAGCCCGCCGGGACCAGGTGACGTGGTCGTACGAACCGATGGAACCCTGGCACCTGGCCTTCACTGCAGGGGTCCGGCCGCTCGAGGTGGTGGTGGACGGTGAAAAGGTGCTGGATGCGTCCGGGCCCACCCGGGTGGACGGGGCCGAGATACGTACCAAGGCCGGGGAACAGGCCCTCCGGCTCCACGCCCGGTTGTGACTTCGCCGGCCAGATTTCGTTCCCCGCGGCCGGGGTTCGAGGCGTAGATTCTCCGGAGGTGCGGAACGGGAGGGGGTGATAGCTCCCTACGGCAGCAACCTTCCGGAACGAACAGAATCGCGCGGATGGCAAACGTCCGGTATCCCGCTCCTTCCCGCAGGTGCTTTGACTCGCACGGTCGTTCGCAGAACGGGTCGGGAAGTACCCGTGACGGCGCTCAAAGTCGCGCAGTCCATCCACTGCCTCGAAAGGGGTGACAACATGATCGATGTCGCACGTGTGCGGACACTCATCACTGAGCTATACAACGAGGGCAACCTGGACGTCATCGACGAGCTCTTTGCGGAGAACTTCTCCGGCCATGATCCCCAGAACCCGATCGAAGGTCGGGAAGGAATGCGCGAGTGGGTTCAGGAGATCCGCCGGATATCCCCGGATATACATCTGAACCTCCATGAGACAGTGGCCGAGGGCGATATGACCGCGACGCGCTGGACATTCAGCGGCACTCACAGCGCCGAGTTCAGGGGCATTCCTGCCACCAACCTGCCGTACGTCATCTCCGGCATGACGATGTCGAAGTTCTCCGAGGGCAAGGTTGTGGAGAGCTGGATCCAAGCCGACAATCTCGGGATGCTCCAACAAATCGGAGTGGTTCCGCAGATGGCCGGCTGATGTAGCGACGTTGAACGAAATGACCCGAGCCCGTGTTTGAATCGCGGGCTCGGGCCGCGCCCG
>JBFGLM010000035.1:0-50020 GCA_041576165.1 Acidimicrobiia bacterium | reverse complement strand
GGTGTCCACCGCCGACGCATCAATCACAATCGACCCTGAGATATCCCCGTCGTGGTTGTCCGACGCGGTGGCGCCGAGTTCGACGTATGGGCTGCCGGCCTCGATCACCTGCGGGTCGGCGCCCACCAACGTGATCACCGGCGGGGTCGTGTCTGGCGGCGTTGCCGTGAAGGCTGCCGAAAACTCGGACGTCGCCCCATACGTCGCCCCGATGTCTGCGGTGGTCGTGGCCGTGATGATGTCGCCGGCGGATCCGGGGACAGCTGCCGTGTACGATGCTGTACCGCCGGGATGGGCAACGACGTTGTAGAAGCCGGCGAGCGCCTCGCCTTCGCCAAATCCGCTCGGATCCGCGCCCGAGCCGTTGGCGAAGAATTCGATCCGGTAGTCGCCGGCCGGAACATCGAGATCGAAGTCGATCGTGATCGTGCCGGCAACCTCGATCGCCGACGTCAGCACGGGGAAGTTGAGCAGGTCGTTGGCGCCGCTGTCGCCGTCGCCGGGGTCGTTGGCGGTGACACCATCGTCGTTGAGGTCGATCCCGATGTTGGCGTTGGAGTGGATCGAGTTGCCCAGGATGGGGTTGTTGACTGCGCTGGCGTTCTGGATGTCGACACCACGGGTGACGTTGTGTGCGATGACGTTGCCGGCGCCGGCGGCGGTACCGCCGATGCGATGCCCGTCCTCGGTGGTGACCCTCACGCCGTTGGTGCCGTTGCCCAGTGGGGTGACACCATCAGCGCCGACCCCGATCAGGTTGCCTTCGATGATCGAGCCGGTGGTGCCGGTCCCCGGAATGGCCCCGTCGCTGATGATGATCCCGTCGTTGCCGTTGCCGGAGATCACGTTGCCCTCTCCGGCCAGGCTTCCACCCACAACTGTGTTGTTGGCACCCGACTCGATCTGCACCCCGCGATCGCCATTTGGGCGAGCGGCGATGCCCGTGGCATCGACGCCGACGTAGTTGCCCTTGATCACGTTGCCGGTGGTGCCGGCGTTCTGCAGGTAGATGCCGTCGGTGGTGTTGCCGGAGATCACGTTGCGGTGGCCGGCGGTTGCCCCGCCCACGGTGTTGCTGTTCGCTCCGTTGAAGACGTAGATGCCTGCGCCACCATTGCCCCGGTCGAGCGTGCCGCCGACGTCCGTGCCGATGTAGTTGCCGTAGAAGACGTTTGCCGTAGTCGTCGCTCCACCGTTGCCGTCGATCACCACACCGTTGGTGACATTGGCCGAAATGACGTTGCCTTCGCCCACGGTGCTACCGCCGATGAAGTTGCCGTTGGCGCCGTTGTACAGCACGACTCCGTGACGGCCGTTGGCGACGATCGTTGTCCCGTTGGCGCCAAGGCCGATCAGGTTGCCGTGCAGGATGTTGCCCGTCGAGCTGTCGGTTATCTCGACGCCGTCGTTGCCGTTGCCGGAAATGACATTGCCGGAGCCGGCTTGGCCCACGATGTTGTTGTCCGCCCCGCCGCCGAGCCGAACCCCGTCTATCGCATTGGGCAACAGCGCGTTGCCGGTAGCGTCGGTGCCGATGTAGTTACCGACGATCGTGTTGCCGTCGGACCCCCAGATGACGATACCGTCTGATTGGCTGCCAGAGATCACGTTACGGTCGGCGATCGCCGTGCCGCCGACCGTGGTTGGTCCTGATCCACTCACCAGGTCGATACCCCGCCGCCCGTTACCGAGGTCGACGAGGCCCGTGACATCGGTGCCGATGTAGTTACCAGCGATCACCGTGCCCGCCGCAGTGGCGTCGACGCCGATGCCGTCGCCCGGGAAGCGGTTGATGACCAGGCCCCGGATCTCGACGTTGTCTCCGGTGACGGTCAGCCCGTCTTCCAGTGAAGCCAGAGTGGAGCCGTCCAGTTCGATGATGGGGGTTCCCGGATAGTCGGGTTGCGTCGTGGCATCGATGGAGACCGTTGTTGCCAAAGGCTCCATCGGCGATCCGACTTGAATCATGTAGCGGAGCGGCAAGGCCGAGTAGCCGGGCTCAGAGGTGGGGATGCTGAAGTTGATGTCATCGGCTCCAGCGAGGGCGTTGGCCTGCTCGATCGCAGCGCGGAGCGTGCATTCCGGGTCACCCTGGCTGTTGGTGCCGCCGGTGTCGCAGAGACCGTCCCCGAGGTTGTTATCGGAGGCGTCACCGGTCGAGTTGACGACGAACGCGGGGTCAACCGTGACTGTGACGAAGGCCGTGTCGGTGCCGCCGTTGCCGTCGCTTACCCGATAGGCGAACGCATCGACGCCGGTGAAGGTCGGCGAGCTGGTGTAGGTGACGGTGCCGTCGCCGTTGTCGATCACCGTTCCGTTGGCGCCATCGGTGACAGCGCCAACCGTCAATGGATCGAGGTCGGCATCGACGTCATTGCTGGTGACCAGGATGACCACTGGCTTGGCGGAGGTGGTCACCGCCACGTCGTCCACGGCGACCGGTGGTGTATTGCCTGCGGCGCCGTCAGGGACCGCGAACACATCGATGGCGAACAAGTTCTCCGTGTTGTCATCGAACATCGCCTGTGAGCCGTCGAAGAGCATGGCGGCAGTGGCGGCGGTGGTTCCCGCAACCAGCGTGGTCTGCGTCACGTCGATGGAGAAGATGTCCCAGCGCTCGACTGGAAGACCCGCCACCGTCGTCTCTCCGTCGGTCGTGGCGAGGAGCGTCCCCTCAGTCAGTGTCTGACCCCCGATGGTGATCGTCCTCTCGATCAGATCGATGCCCTCGATGGTTCCGCCGAGTCCAGCGTCGGCCATGTCGATGACCTCGTTGAGTGTGCCGGACGTCGTGCCCAACCCGGTGGCGTCGGCGGTGTAGGACATGAATCGCTTCGGATCGGACGATGACGAGAACAGGAAGGTCCCGGCGGTGAAATGGGTGTCAGCAACGATCGTGTCGTACTCGACCAGCGTCATCGACCGCACCGATCCGGCCGCAGCGGGATTATCCAGCAGGAAATAGAACTCACCGGACGTGGCCGAGTCGCCGGGCCGGTCGGGTCGGAACACGAACACATCCGAGTCGCTAACCGAGATGCTCGTGGTGTCTCCGTAGAACGTCTCCGACGCGTCGCTGACCAGGAGCTGATCACGAGGCTCGAGGTTGAATGCGGTCGGACCGCTACCAATCGTCCGAGCGATCGCAACCTCGTGAACGGCTCCGATCTTGGCATCACCGTCCGAGGCGAATCTGTCCAGGTTGATGGCCTCGCCGACCGTGCCGTTGCTGGACGGCGGGAAGAGAGCAAAACCCGGGTCGCCGAGGGACAGCAGCTGTCCGGTGGTCCACGTGGTCAATCCGGGGGTTCCGCTCCCCGCCACCGGGTCGCGGGTAGCGATTCGCAACTCCTGCGTCCGGACGTCGATGAACACGGTGGCCACGGCGGTCTCGGCACCGTCCATTGCCGTGTAGGTGAAGGAGTCAGAGCCGGCGAAGTCGAAGTCGGGCACGAACGTGAGCGTGCCGTCGCCGTTGTCGACCACGGTGCCGTTGGCAGGTTGGGTGAAGGACTGGATCGACAGCGGGTCGCCGTTGGGGTCGACGTCATTGACCAACGGCGCGACGATGCTCGGATCGTTACGCCTCGTGATCACTGAGTCGTCGTTGATGATCGGGGCACTGATCGGAGTCCCGCCCACGAACGCGAGTCCGCGAACGTCTTCCTCATTCAGATTGAGCCCTACGTCGCTCCCGTCGAAGAACAGCGTCGCATCACCTGCTGCAACGCCGACCGGCCCGGCAGTCGTCCGGGTCAGCTCGAGGATGAAGACGTCCTGTCGGACCGTGGGTATTCCATTGTCTCCCGTGGTGGCATCGGTGTTGTCGAGAGAGACCAGCAGGTCGCCGACGGTGAGATCGACCCCGTCGATGCGGATGGCGTCGTCGATGATGTGGAGGCCGACGATGTTCTGGTCGATGCCGACATCGGGGCCGTTCACGAGCACCGTGGGTGAGCCGGGCGGAACAAGCGGTCCGGCACCGGTCGGATCGAGGTGATAGATGATCTTCGCATCGGTCAGGAGGATGCTGCCTGCCGGGAGCACCTGGTCACCGACCAGGGTGGCGGCCTCGATGAGCGACATGTCTCTGACAGAGGCGAGTGGGCCGTCGAGCAGCACGGAGAATGTCCCAGACGTGTAGTCGCCTGGCGTGCGGGGGCGGAAGAGGATGACGTCTTTGGCCTCGGTGGCGGTGGTAGTGGCGTCCCAGTTGACGAATACCTCGTTGTCGGCTGTCGACAGCAACACGTCGCCCGGCAAGACGCTGACGGTGGGAGAAGCTCCGACATCGGTGGCGACCCGCACATGATCGAGACCGACCAGCACGACGTTGCCGTCCTGTCCTTGGGCGTCGAAATCGGCGAGGAGCGAGAATGTGCCGGTGGTGGCCGGTGGCTCGAAGGCGAGGCCGGGATCCCCGAACACCAGCGCCGATCCGCCCGACCACGAGTCGAGGCCTGGTGCGCCACTCGCCGATGCCACATCGTTGACCGTCGACAGCCAGAGCCCTTCCGGCACCGGTCCTGGCATCGTCGCGGTCAAGGTGGCCGAAAACTCCGATGTCGAGCTCGGGGTTAGGCCCGCCAGCACCTCGGTGGCGGTGGCAGTGAGGATCTCACCGGCCGCACCGGCGATCGAGGTTGCGTAAGAGGCCAGCCCGCCAGGGTGGCCGACCACCGAATAGGCGCTTACGAGGCTCTCGCCCTCGCCGAACCCCGAGCCGTCGCCGCCGCCCGGGTTGACGAAGAACTCGACCGTGTAGTCGCCGGCAGGCACATCGAGATCGAAGTCGACATTGAGTGTCCCGCCGACATCGACGGCGGCGGTGATCACCGGGTAGTTGAGGAGATCGTTGGCACCCAGGTCGCCGTCGCCAGCATCGTTGGCGGTGGACCCGTCGATGCCGATGTCGATGCCCAACCCGCCATTGGCATAGATCGCGTTCTCGACGATCGCGTTGCCGGAACCCGAATTTGCATTGAGGGCGATGCCAGCCCCGACGTTGTTGGCGATGAGGTTGGGTTCGCCCGCCCCGGTCCCGCCGATGCGGTTGTTGGCGACCTGGTCGTAGAGCTCGATGCCGTGCAGGCCATTGGGGATCGGTGAAGTCCCGTCGGGCCCGACGCCGACGGAGTTGCCGATGACAATGTTGTCATCGGAGCCGAGGTTGCGAACGACGATGCCCGAGTTGGTGGCGCCTCCTACCACGTTGTTTTCGATGGTGTTGTCGTTGGCTCCGACGGTGATGAGGATGCCGGCGTCGCCGATGAAGGTGGCAGTCTCCGAGGCATCGATCCCGACCCAGTTGTTGCGCAGTGTGTTGAAGTCGCCTCTGCCCGTGGAGGCGTCGATCTCGAGACCCTCGTCGTCCCAGCTGTGGACGATGAATCCCTCGATCAGGCTGTTGTTGGCTTCGAGGGTGAGGGCGGCGGTGGCCAGGTCGGCGCCAGGGTCGCTTCCGTCGAGCTGAACGATCGGGGCGCCGCGGAACCCGGGTTGGGTGGTAGCGTCGATAGTCACTGTCTCGATGATGTCGTCGTACGGCCCCGTCGGCACGATCGTCCAGATGCCTAACGAATGCCCCGGCTCCGTCGCCGGCATGTTGAACTCGATCGTGTCGGAATCGGAGGCGAAGTTGGCCTCTTCAATGGCGGCCCGCAGCGTGCACTCCGAGTTGAGTTCGCTGTTGGTACCGCCGGTATCGCAGAGGCCATCGCCGATGCTGTTGTCCGAGGCATCGCCGGTGGAGTTGACGACGAAGGCGGCGGACACGGTGAACGCCGCTGAGAACTCGGACGTCGGGCCGAAAGGTGCCGCCGTGCCCTGGGTCGCCGTGGCAGTCACGACGTCGCCGGCCGAGCCGGAGAATGCTGCAGAAGCCGGAGTCGGCACTCCGCCGGATACCGATACGTTGACTGAGCCGGCGAAGATCTCACCTTCGCCGTAGCCGGAAGCGTCGGCACCGGACGGGTTGGTGAAGAACTCGACCCGATAGTTGCCGTCCGGGACATCCAGATCGAAGTCGACGGTGACCGTTCCCCCAGACTCGTTGGCGGCGGTGATCACTGGGTAGTTGAGCAGGTCGTTCGCACCCAAGTCTCCATCGCCTGGGTCGTTGGGATTGACGCCGTTGGGGTTCTTGAGGTCGATACCGAGACCGGTGCTTCCCCAGATGTGATTGCCCAGGATCGAGGCTGAGGTGGAGCTGGCGCCAGAACCAATCTGAACCCCGAGGAAAGCGGAACCGGCGATGCGGTTCCCTTCACCTGCTTGGTCGCCACCGATGACGGTCCCCGTCGAGTCACCAATGGCGATCACTCCGATGTCGTTGCCGCTCAAGCTGCCGTCACCGACGACCCCGATCTCGTTCCCTTGAATCACGGTGCCGGTCGCAGTCGCGGCTGCGACCGACACACCGGCATAGACGTTTCCGGACATCATGTTTCGGTCTTGGGGAAGCGGCCCGCCGATGATCGTGCCGGTGGAGTTGGCATAGACGGCAACGGCCGTGTTGTTGGCATCGACGCTCAGGCCGTCCGGTGCAACGCCGAGGTAGTTCCCACCGATCACCGTGTCGACGGCTCCCGACAGTCCAATTGCCTCTGCGCTCGCGCCCGTGAAACCGGTGATCGAAAGTCCTCGGATCTCAGTGCCGACGGAGCCGGCCAAGACCGCCAAGCCGCCCGTGTCGATCGGAGCAGAAGCACCCGAGAGTCGTACCGCCAACGAGCTGTCCATCGGGTTGGGGAAGACCGTGCTGTTGGCAACATGCCCGGGCTGCGTCGACGCGTCGAGGGTGATGGTGCTTGCAATACCCGGCAGTGCCGACCCGGGGGCAATGGTCCACACGCCACCGGAGTGACCCGGCTCCGTAGCCGGCATGTTGAACTCGATCGTGTCGGCGCCGGCCAGCGCATTCGCTTCCTCGATTGCGGCCCGAAGGGTGCACTCGGTCGCTCCCTGGCTGTTGGTCCCGCCCGTGTCGCACACACCGTCCAAGAGGTCGTTGTCGGCGGTGTCGCCGGTGGAGTTGACGACGAGCGCTGAAGCCGGTGCGAGGGCAATGAGCTGACCGATCGTGGGGGAAGTCGAGGTTGGCGACGAGCGTGCCCCGGTGGCTCCGGGTCCGGCGAACGCCTCATCGGAGCCTTCGATGCTGATCACTCCAGGTTCGTCCCATCGTTCGGTCATCCCGACAGGAGGGTCGATCGACCCTCCGTTCCTCATTCCGAAAACAGCCAGCACAGTGGTGTCGGCCACCGTCGTGGCGATCGACGGCGCTGTGGGCGGTGAACCCGGGTTGTACTGTCCGCTGTGGGCGTCGATGGGGTTGGTGGTGTCGACGTCGCTATAGGCGGCAATGGCACCGGCGGCTTCGCGCGATTGGTTGTAGGTGAACTGATAGGAGGCCGGTTCGCTGCCGGTAGCGACCTTGTAGTAGAGGTGCTGGGACTGCTCGCCATCTTGCACGTCCTCCCGGATCAAGTTCCAGCCAGCGGGCGCAGTGACAACGACTCCCGACGCGGTTCCACGAAGGGCAATGGCGGCGATCAGCACGTCACCGGGGACCACCCCCGCCGGCGCGGAAATGGTGATGCTGGGCGTTTGGCCGGTCGAGTTGGTGGCGACCGACTTGAAGGTCGGGTCGATGATGAGCGGGAGCGCAGTGTCGAATTCGCTGATGTCGAAGCCGAGCGTGCCATCGTCGTTGATTAGGTAGGCGCTCTCCACCTCGACCCGGCTTCCATCGACCGTCTGGAACGAGATCGGTGCAGTAGCGATGAGATCACGGCCGCCACGCCGGTCCAGCAGCAACGAGCCGTCTTGGTTGACCTCGAGCCGATTGCCCCCGGCGAAGTCGACGGCAATGTCGGTGGGGTCGGCACCGGGAGCCACGACGAGGTCATATGCGAGTTCCGTGCCGTCTGCCGAGTAAACGACGTCGATGCCGGGAAAGATGTCGTCATAAACTACGGACGTGAAGCGTGGCACATCCGACGGTGTCTGCGAGGCCTCAAGACCTCTGAGATGTGGGTCGTTCGCGCTCCCGACGAAGCTCATCCGAACCTCATGCTGCTGATCTGTGTGATCGAGCGTGAGCGTGGCATCGCCCCCGGCCAGCAGCACCGCGTAGTCCTTGGCACGGGCCATGGCGTCGAGGGCAGCGTCGGCGTGGCCCAGATTGCGCTCGAATTCGAGCCGGGTGCCCAACGGCTCCGGAGGCAAGGTCACCCGCCACTCGTGTGCGTTCATCACGACCGGCGAAGACTCGTTATCAGCAACCTTGGGCGGCACTTGCTTGGCGAGGGGGCCATCAGGTACCTCCTCGGTTTGCTCATCAGGCTCCGGCACGGGTGCCGTGCCGTCCGGCGCCGATGAATCGGTTGCTGAAACCGAGTTGCCTTCCGGCTCCTCCGGTGGCTGCGTTTCTGACTCGGCACCGTCGCCGTTGGGATGCTCACCGGCGTATGCAACCCGTACCACACCCTCAGTCACGGCGATTCCGTCGGTCACCCAGTATGAGAACTCGTCCTCGCCCTCCCAGTTGGGCGGTGGGAAATACACCATCGATCCGTCGGGCCCGAGCTCGACTGTGCCATGGACCGGAGGCCCAACCTCGGTCACCGACAGCAGGTGACCGTCGGGGTCGACGTCGTTCGCAAGCACGTCAATGTTCAGGGACTCGGCCGTCGCTACCACCTCGTCTGGTTCTGCCACCGGTGGCTCGTTCAGGCCGAGGAGGATTTCGAAATCGTCGATGTAGAAGAAGCCGACGAGCTCAGGCGCGGCATTGGACGTGATCCGCAGTACGACTTCACTGCCGACCCATGCCGAGATGTCGTGGGTTGCCAGTTCGCCAACCGGGCCGAACTGACCTTCCGGGAACGTGTGCAGCGTGGTCCAGGATCCTCCGTCGTCGGAGGAGATGTCCACCGTTGCCGCCACGCGTTCGGACCAGTAGCCCAGCTCCGCGTCGACCGACCAGGTGAACCGGAGCTGGGCGGTGAGCGCTTGGGTGAGGTCGGCCCGTCGCTCGATCCATTCGCTGCGCGCGCCGGCGCCGCCGATCCTGAGGCAGGGGGACGCTGCGCAATGCCCACCAGCCTTGCCGGCAATCTGGATCGAGCCGGTCTCCGGCCCGTCGGACTCTGACTCGGCCCAGCCGCCACTCCATTCAATACCGCCGTCATCGCCGTCCCAGCGTGCGTCGGCGAATTCATCCCGGATGCTGGTGTCGGGGTTGGCGTCGGCCGACAGCGAAAACACGAATGCAAGGATCGCCATGACACCGGCAAGCGAGAGACGGACGGCCAGGCTGTTGAACCTCGACGTCAAGTGCGGAGAAGGAAGGACGGCTTCACGGTCAGTACGCGGCACGCTCGCTCCGGAACGCGGCCGAAACATCGGAGGAGACGCCGGCGAAATCGAGCAGTGCCCCGACCAGCGGCATACGCACGTCGAAGCGCGTCTCGCCGGGCCGGCGGTGATACGTGACCGCCCCGCCCATCCCATTGACGAGAGCGTGCACGATGGAGAGTCCGAGGCCGACACTGTCGATGGTGCCGGCACGCTGGTCGGCGTGGACGAAGCGCTGGAACAGTCGGGTCTCGACCTCTGATGGCAAGCCTTTGCCGTCGTCGCACACGGAGAGGATGTATGTCATGTCGGCGATCCGGCCGGTGACCTGGACCTTGGGCCCCCCGTACTTGTACGCATTTGAGAGCAGGTTGCGGACGACCTGCCGGATGCGGGTGCGGTCCGCCCTGATCAGAGCTGGTTCAGAGTCGATGGTGACATTCAGTCCGCCCTGAATGAGGCTGGCGGCTGCGTTGTTGACCTCGCGGTCGATCTCCACGTCCTCGAAGCTGTAGCTCAGGGCACCCGCATCGAGTCGGGCAGTGGTGAGGAGATCCTCAACCATCCGCGACAGATCATTGGCCTCGGTGATGATCGTGTGCACGAGCTCTTTGAGCATCGGAGATTCCCGAACGGCCCGGTCCTCTTCAGCGATCATTGCCATCCCTACGATGCCCGTGAGTGGCGTTCGGAGCTCGTGCGAAGCGTTGGCGATGAATTCCTCTCGGTAGCGAGCAAGTTGCCGCTCGGACTCGAGGCGGCGTTCTAGATCGGACTCTGTCTGACGGCGACGGACGAGCTCCCGATAGATCAAAATCACCGCGGCAGGGATGAAGAAGGCAACGAGGAAACGCGCAATGTTGCCGATCCGGCCGAGCAGCACGTCCGAGGCTTCTACATCCGCCGCCAACTGATCGCGCATGCCGACGAGATGCCCCGCGAGGGCGCGAAACGCTTCGTCAAACTCGGTGTCGACCAGCTGCTGGGCAGCCATTACGTCACCGCCATCGAGGAAAGCCAACGCTTCGCGACTGGTGGCACCGAAGCGGTTGGCAGCTCCCAGCAGGTCCGGGCCGGCGACACCGTCCGACCGCAATTCGTCGACGCCCGTTTCCATATCGGCCAGGGCCAGGCCGGCCTCCTCTTGGGACAACTCGCGTGGTTCAAGCGTCACCGTGCCGAGCCGCTGATCCACAGAAGCCATGTAGGTGGCGAGCGTGACCTGCGCTCGGACCACCGTGGCCGATCGGAGACTCTCGTCGGCCGTGTGGAGGTCGGTGGCGCGACTGGTGATGTTGCGGCTGCCGTAGGCGATCGCGAAAACGACACCGACGACGAGCACCAGAGACAGGCCCGTCAGCACCGTGATTCCGAGGACCCGGTCAAGTCTCGAGCGGCCTTCCTCGTGGGATGCCATACGATCTATTTCGGCAGAATCGGTCGAATTCTTCAGGTCACGATGTCGATGAACGTGCTTCAGGGGTTGGTTGGCCGGCGCACCAGGCCTTCACTGTGGGGCCCATGTCTGTCGGTTGCGGCGTGTAGCTTTCGGGCAAGTCGGAACCGCTGAAATGGAAGGAACGTCGCATGGCAGATACGTATCCCCACGGCCTCTTCACGTGGGCCGACCTCGCAGCACCGGATCCGCAGGCTGCGTCCGCCTTTTACTCGGCCTTGTTCGGTTGGGATGGCGCTGATCAGCACGATCCAGATGGCAACTACATCTACACCCTGTTCTCGCAAGACGGCAAACAGGTGGCCGGGCTCGGCCCGCAATCCGAGATGATGAAAGGTATGCCGCCGGTCTGGAATTCCTACATCAACGTCGACAGCGTCGACGCGGTCGTCGAAGACGCAACCGCCAACGGCGCCCAGGTGATCGTGCCGGTCATGGACGTGATGGACACCGGCCGGATGGCGTTCATCGCCGATCCGACCGGCGCCGCAGTAGGACTGTGGCAGCCGGGAACCCACCGCGGAGCCGACACCTTCCGGGGCAACAACGTCATGGCCTGGAACGAGCTGGCGACCCGCGACGTCGAGGCCGCCCGGGCCTTCTTCGGTGCCATCCTGCCCTGGCGTATCGAGAAGATGGCGGCCGATCCGGCGGCCGGAAACCCAGTCGACTACTGGACCATCCACCTCGATAGCAAGGTCGACGGCGACGGCGACATGGATGACGACTTCAACGGCGGCATCATCGCCATGGACGAAAACTGGCCGGACGAGATACCCGCCCACTGGATGCTCTACTTCCGGGTGGCCGATACCGACGCCACGCTCGAGAAGCTCACGGAGCTGGGGGGCAACGTCAGCGTTCCGGCGTTCGACACCATGGCCGGACGGATCTCGGTGGTCAACGATCCCCAAGGCGGGACATTCTCGGTTATCAGCGCGCCCCAGTAGGTTTACAGCTTGCGCCGGCCCGGGCTCGGGGGGCCCGAGCCGGCGCATAGGTCTGGCCAAACACGATCGGCGGCGTGGTGGGCACGGCAGCGGGGACAGTTGCCAACGCCCATGAGGACAGCGGCCGAGCCGACAAGACTCAACCTCAACTGGAGGATGAGGGTTGTGGCGACCGCAGGTTACGCCGAGCGGTGGGGATCCCCGGGCGCCGGCCCGGCCGGTCCCGGAGGTCAACTCGACCCCGATCGGGAAGCAGCCGTACCGTGTAACGAAGGAGTCGCCGACCAGGACCGTTCCGCAACGGTCGAGCGGGTCCGACGAGCCCCATCTCACAGAGAGCAGTCAATTGGTCACGGTGCGGGACCGATACAGTGTATTGGCTGATTTCGGTGCAGGTGAACGGGTCACGGGTATCGAGACTGAACTGCAGGCGGGTTTGGCGCTCGGGTTTCCGGGTAGGGAAAGTTAGCCGGGAGCCAATACCACGCTCCGCGCGAAATCTGTCAGGTTGTCACACAGGCGTGGCAACCTGGGGAAAGCGAATTCAGCCAGATTGCTCGAACAACAAGGAGCACATGATGGACGCGGTACACGTCCTCAACGTCGAATCGGATAACGGCCAGGAGATACTGTTTGCCTGCCCGGAGACGGAATGCCGGCGCCGGCTGGTCCTCAAGCGGAGCGGCGGTATGGTGGTGATCGATCGGGGCGACTTTTTTGCTCGCCACGTCGGCAGCACCGGTCCCATCAACTTGTCATCCGGTCTCTCTCAGTAGTTTCTCGCCGCTTAGCCGCCGCTGAGCCGCCGCTGAGGCGCCGCGCTCAGCACCTGTCTAGCCACCGGCACAGCGCCCCGTCGTACGTTTCTGGTAGGTCGGGCCCACACCGGGTCCGAAGTCGAAGCCCGAAGGGGGGCATGTATGCACCAGTTCGATCCGAGCATCCCCAACTACCTGGAAGGGGATATCACGTCGGTTGCGCTGACCGCTCCGGCTGGATTCCCGCCACCGGCGATGCCGAACAATGTGGTGGATCCGAATCAGCCGTTCACGATCACCATCGAGTGGGAGGTTTATGGCGTACTCACCCCGCTGTGGCTGGCGGCGCTGAGCAACAACTGGCGGATCGAGGTATTTGCTGAGTCGCTCGGTGGCGGGCAGGAATTGCGGATCGGCTCGGCCCAGCTGCCCAAGACGGCCTCGGTGGCCTGCACAGCCAACCCGGCGGCCGTCAACTGCCAGAAGTGGACCGTCGACGTGACGGTGCCGGCCGGCACGCTGCAGGAAGGCAATCCGGGTGGTCCGGCCACGTCGCCATCCGGGATCTACAAGCTGGCGATGTCGGTGTTCTTGAACAGCACGCTGGGCACGCCCGGTTTCGATCTTGTCGGCTACTACGAAGGTCCGGTCATCCAGGTCGAGAGCCCGGTCTAGTACCGGCAATATCGGCAGGGCATGATGACGATCGACGCACGGTTTCACGAGCTGAAAGGCATCGGTCCCGCGACCGAAGCCAAGCTCCACGAAAGTGGCGTACACACATGGGTGGGACTTGCCATGGCGCTCGACGCCATTGCACGTATCAAGGACGTCGATGCCAAGCGATTGCGCGAGATTCGTGATCTCGCTCGAGAGCGAGCCGACGACGCGGCCGCCGACACGACCGTCGATGGCGAACGGTCGGCCCGGTACATCGTGAGGGTCGTGGCCCATCCCGATGGCCGTGCCGCGCGAAGCACCGTGGTCGACGTGCGCTCGGGACGCGAGAAAGCGTTCTCGGGTATTCCGGGTGATCAGATCGTCGGGTTCATCCATGAGCGCCTCAGCGAGATGGCACCGGCCCAGCCGTTGCCGGCCGAGTCGCTCGCGGCCGCCGAGTCGCGTGGTTGGGCCGAGCTCGAAGAGCTGATCCGCTTCAGCGCCAGCAGCACCGAAGGCGACATAGTCGTAGTCGATGCCGGGAAGGCGATTGGGGGTTCATCGACATCAATCACGCGACGGTGGGACACGTCGGGAATCGACGCAGGCGAGACGGGCTCCTTCCAGTACCGGGCGTCGCTCGCGGGCCGTCCTTACGGCACCGACGACGCTTCAGGGTGGCGCCGGATAGGCATGCTCTCGGGGGTAGCACGTCCTGGCGAGCTCGTGGAACTGCAGTACCCGGCGGACGATCTCGCGCCTGGGATCAACCGGCTCGACCTCACGATTGAGATCGAGGCTCCACTTCCCGGCAACCCGGGGGCACGGAGGGTCGAAAGCATGGCGCAGGCCCGCTGACGCATCGGACCCGTCAGGGTCCGAATCACCGATCAGGGCGGCGATCAGCCGCCCTGATCGCGTATGTCCAGGTAGGCGGCGACGGTGTCCCGGGACGGGTTGGCTCCCAGCGTCGCCTTGAGAACCCGACGACAGGCGTCGAATTGCCGTAGTGCTTGGTGGGTGCGGCCCTGTTCGGCGTAGCACCGCATCAACAGGCGGTGAGCGTCCTCCCGGCACGGGTCCTGCTCCAACATCAGCTGGGCGGTGGTGATGCAACCGTCGTGGTCGGTGACCCCCCATTGATGGCGGGCGAGCCGGTCAAGCACGTCTCCGTACATCATCCGGAGGCGCTCCCGCGGGAAGACGGCCCATTCGTCGTAGGGCAGATCAGGACAGAGATCGCCGCGGTACACCTGGACCGCACTCGCGTCTGCCTTCAGCGCGGACTCGGTATCACCCATCTTGGCCGCCCGGGCGCCCATTGCCGCGAGCCGCTCGAACTCGCGTACGTCGATGTTGAGGTCGAGATTTCGATTGAGGCGATAGGCGCCGTCGACATATTCCACTATCTCGACGTCAGTGAACTGGCGAATCGTCCGCCGGAACGAACTCAAGGCAACTTGCAGCCGATTGCGTGCACGCTCCGGGTCCGCATCCGGCCAGAACGTTTCGAGGAGCTGATCGCGAAAGCAGCTCAGGTCTGGCCGCATCAGTAGGTAGCGAAGCACGCTCGTTCCGAGGTGTCCGGTCAAGCCGTCGGCCAATTGTCCGTCCACCCGGATCTCGAGCGGGCCCAGCAGGCGGATCTCGACCACCGGATCCCACACCTCATCCATGACCGGGAGCGGAGAATCGGGTACCGCTGCCCTGCGTGAGATCCGCGGGTTTGTGAGCTGGTCGATGAGCGGGCGCCGCCAGACCGGGCGGACCCACCCCCAATCGTGCTCCAGCGGCACGAGCCAGGGACGCAAAGCCGCCGTCTCGATTGAGCCGGCGGAAAACTGGGGATGCCAGTAACCGGTCCGGACTGCCATCTCGATCGCTTCCCGCTCATCCCCACTGTGCTCGTCGAGCAGCAGCCCTGTGACTTTGCGCAGAAAGGCCCGGCCGGTATGCGAGCTGGCGGCGAGGCGGATTGCATCGGAAGACGGGTGATGCGCCGCCGCCAGGTCATGCAGGACTGCATCCCGCCCTCGCAGGAGTTTCTGCACGCGCGCAATCACCAGTGCATCTAGCCCGGCCGCGCCTGCTTCAGCGCGGGCAATCGCCGCGGTGTCGATCGGAACGGCCCGACCTGAGGCACGAAGCAGTGGACCCGGAACCGGGCCGCTGACAGAGACAACGATGGCAGTGCCGGACTGCTCTGCGTAGTCGCGCAGGCCGGCGATCATGCGGCCGAGCCCGCCCGAGCACCGTCCGACCAGTTCTATCACCAGCACCGAACCGGCCTGACAGGCGTGAAAAGCGCGGTCAATGCGCCTGTATTCGCGCGAGCGATCGATCTGATGTCGCAGGGCGAGCGCGTCCACCACGGCATGCTCGGTGGCGAACGGCTGCTCGGGTGGCTCCCGCAGCCATGAGCACCTGTCCCAGCGGCCGTCGTCGGCAATGAGCCGGGCGAGCACTTCACCGATGAACGTGCCTTCGCGCGCGGAAATCAGTGTGAGCGGTGACCGAGCGGGTGCCACGGATGAGGTGGGAATACCGTCCGCAGGGAGCGGTCGCAGCAGGCGGGGAAGTAGCACTGCGACGCCGTCAGCCAGGCCCTGCACGGGCTGCTCTGTGCATGATAACCACCACACCCACTGGGTCGTCCCCTCTGGTCCTCGTGAGCAGACGTCGGGGCATGACTGGTGATACGCAAAAAACCCCGGCGCCAGCCCCCAGGGCATTATCTGGTAATCGGCTCCGTATTGCTAGGGGCAACCGGCCTGTTGATGACGCGGGGTTTTGAGCGCAATGTGGACTGCACATGGGTGACCGGGGGCGCCCGGCGAGCGCCCCCGGTCGTGTGCCTAGTACGTGGAGTTCACGGCGACCACTCGTTGAGGCTGAGACCGACCACGACCGGCTCGCCGTTCTCGTAGTCAATTGACACGTACCAGGCGGTCCAGTCGAGGCCGCCGTACTCCGGGTTGTCACCCGGGTCGTAGACGCTCACGTAGTTGAAGCCCTTCAGCATGAACGGGATCGCGTACTCAGGCGTGAAGCCGTTGCCGCCCATCAGGATCTCGTTACGGGCCAGCTGACGGTCGCTGTCCTCGAACGCCGACACGAACCGATTGCCGATCGCATCCGCGAAGGTGCGGGACGGCAGCTCGGGGCTGTCGATCTCCAGTGCCGCCGACGGCCACTTGTAGGTAGTGGAGTCGGTCATGGCTGTGGCCAGCTCAGCGGGGGTCCAGCGGTCGGGAAACGAGTTGTGCGCGATGTAGATGCCACGGTTCGATGCGATCGGGGACAGATCCTTGGCAGCGGCCATCAGATCCGACATCTGCGCTAGGAGATCGTCCACCCGGGGATCGGTCGCAAAGTTGGCCTCGTCCACCATTACTCCTAGGAACGTGCTGTTGACCCAGCCGTTCCCGCCGGGGATATCGATGACCTCCCACACCGATGAACCGACGTTGGTCCATTCGCCCGTCCGGCGGACGACCACGCCCGGCTCCAGCATGCCGATTATCGGATTGTCGACGCCGGGCCGGCTGCGGACGTTGAGCACGTCGTCGTCCTCGACCAGCACCACCCGGCCCAGCTCGTCGGCGGGGACGCCTGCAGTCGAGGGCAGGTCCGCCTGTGACCAGCGCGGCGCTGGCAGCGTATCGATCGGCAGGATCGACATGTAGTCGGAGCGGTCGACCGGATGCTCCAGGAGGATGCCCTCGCCCGAAAAGACGGTCACCGGCTGGCCATCCAATTTGAATGCCACGCCGTCGACGGTCGGGAACTGGGTCAGGGTGTACACCACCTGGGCCAGGCGGCTGAGCATGGCCGTCGATCCGCCGCCCACCTCGAACTCGCGCGACAGGTCGACGGTGGCGAGACCCTTCTCGATGACGACACCCAGCGGCAACGTGTCGGACGGAATTGCACTGAAGAGTCCGGCCTGCTGTTCCTCTTGGGTCGGACCTGCAATCAACGCATCGAGTGCATCCCGAGCCAAGGTGACCGAGCTCTGGGCCGGGCGCTTCACCGAGACCGCGTATTGTGAGTCGTACACGAAGTATACATCCACGAGCTGCTCGGCTGCGGGAGCCGTGCTGGGAGTCGTGGTGGGCTCTCCGGCATCCGTGGGGGTCGTGGTGGGGGTGGTATCGACCGGTGGCACAGTGGTCGCCGTCGTCTGGGGCGGGGCGGTCGTGACCGGGCCGGCGCCGCCGACGTCGCTCGAGCAAGCCGCCGCGATCATCGCTAGTGCCGCTACCAGTACGATCAGGCGTTTCATCATCGACTCCTTTCGCGTTACTGATCTACTGGTTCAGCTTGCGACACGGACTTCTCAGCAGCTTCACCGTCGTGTAACGGTTCGGTCACAGGTAGCGACAGCTCAAAGATCAGACCACGTGGTTCCCGCCGGCGCGCCTCCAGGTCGCCGCCCAGGCGCCGAGCATGCTCGCGAGCGATGGCCAACCCGAGCCCGCTGCCGCCCTGACGGGACCGGTCCGACTTGTAGAAACGGTCGAAGAGATGAGCCAGCTCTTCCGGCGCCACTCCCGGACCGTCATCGTCGACGAGGATCGTGAGCCGGTGGGACTGGGCGCGGACTTCTACTTCAACAGTTGCCCCCGGGGCGTGGACGGCTGCGTTATCCAGCAGATTTGCCAAGACACGTTCCAGCCCCCGGCGGTCGAGGAGTAGGGGCTCGGTGGGGATCTCCCCGGTCACCCGGGCGCCGGGCAAGCGTTCCCGGATGATGGCAGCGAGGAACTTGTGGAGGTCCGTCGGTGACAGTTCGGCCGGTTCGGGGGCCCGATCGAGGCGCGACACTTCGAGCAGCTCATCGACCAGGCGCCGCAGCCGAGCGATGTCGGCTGTGAGTAGTTCAGCCGCGCGGCGTCCTTCCGGCGGCAGATCGTCGAGATGGCCGGCCAGCAACGCAGCCTCGGTAGTCAGTGCGGTGAGGGGGGTGCGCAGCTCGTGAGACACGTCGGCCACGAACCGTTGCTCCCGGGCCTGGGCCTCCTCCAGCTCGGCCACCTTCTCTTCCAGCGCGGCCGCCATGTGGTTGAACGACTCCGCCCAACGACCGAACTCGTCTGCCGACTCCACCGGGACGCGGGTACCGAGATCACCGCGGGCGAGCCTGCCGGCCGCCTGGCTGGCGGAGCGGACCGGGCGCAGCACTCCCCGGGCCACCGTGCCTGCCACCAGCACCCCGATGACCAATACGGCCCCGGCACCGGCCAGCAAAAAGCGCGCAAGCAGCCCGAGCGCCTGGTCCACGGGCGCCGCGTCGAAATAGAAGTAGAAATCCGGTCCGGCCGGCGGCCGGCGACCGGCGACCAGCAAGCGTGAGTCGGCGCCAACCTTGAGGAACTGCCAACCGAGCTGACCCGACCCCACCAGTTCCACCAGCTCCGGATCCGCCAGATCGGGGGTTTCCAGCAGCTCCAGCGACGAGGCGAACGGATTGCCGTCCCCAAAATCCACATACATGCCGCTCGTGCCCCGGGTTTGGAACCGGGCGGCGAGTCCGCTGCGTTCGAACTCTGCCAGATCGGCCCCGGGCGGCAACTGATCGGGGGAGGCCAGCACTCCGATATTGAACTCCGCCTGTGCCACGCCGGCGTCCTTCGCCCTCTCCCGGAGCGAGTTGCGCAGGAGGACGTAGGACGTGGCCGCCAGCACCACGGCACTGATCGCGACCAGAGCGATGATGGTGATGGTCAGCCGGGCCCGAAACCCCTGCGCCATCTCAGCCGCTCGCCCGGTAGCCGATGCCGCGAACGGTCTCGATCAGCTGCGGGTCGGCGGGATCCGGTTCGATCTTCGCCCGCAGGCGCTGGACGGCCACATCGACGAGCCGTGAGTCGCCGAGGTAGTCGTAGCCCCAGACCTTCTCCAGCAACATCTCGCGGGTGAACGCGCGTCCGGGGGCCCGGGCCAGTTCGACGAGCAGCCGGAATTCGGTGGGGCTGAGTCCGATCTCGGAGCCGTCCCGGAAGGCCCGGTGTCCCGGCACATCGATCTCGACCGCGCCCAGGCGCAGTGTCTCGGTGTCCGTGGCACCCCGGGCCCGCCGCAGGGCCGCCCGCACCCGGGCGACCAGCTCGGCCATTTCGAACGGTTTGGTGACGTAGTCGTCGGCGCCGGCTTCCAGCCCGACCACGACATCGATCGTGCCGGAGCGGGCGGTCAGCATCACCACGGGGACTGTCGACTCCGATCGGATGACCCGGCACACCTCGAGACCGTCGCGCTTGGGCAGCATGACGTCGAGGACCACCAGGTCGGGCCGGTGGCGGCGGAACCGCGCGAGACCGTCGTCGCCATCAATGGCCGCTTCAACGACGAACCCGGCTGCTTCCAGTCCCAGCTTGGTCGTTTCGCGGATCGAAGCGTCGTCCTCGACGATCAACAGATGCGCGTCCACATTCTCAGTATGGACGACGAGACCTCCACTTTGCGCGTCTCACTCGATCACGCGGACGTCCGCCGGCTCCGCGACCGGCGGCGGATCGACGGCGAAGACCGAAGGGTTCGCCACGGCCAGCAGCGCCAGGACGAGGAGAAGGGCAATGAAGATGCGAGCGATGGTGACATCAGACATGCGCGGTTGCCTTGGCCGAAGCCCATCGGTCGGTTTCATGCTCGGCTCCTTTCCGTGCTCCCGATCCATGGGGTTCAGCGTGCGCCACGGACTTCTCAGCAGCTTCACCGTCGTGTAACGGTTCTGTCACAGTGGAGCTCGGCCGGCCGGCCGGACCCCCGGCGTGTCAGTGGATGACGCGTACATCCACCAGGTCGGCCGGGGGCGGGTCAACGGCGAACACCGAAGGATTCGCCACCGCCAGCAGCGCCAGGATCAGGATGATCGCTAGGAAGATGCGAGCGATCGTGACTTCAGACATCAGCGGTCCCTTCACGGATGCCAAATACGGCGCTTGGACGTTCGCCGAACCCGGCCCGGTTCCCTGTTACAGCGCCGCGGTCGGCCGTCTACGGGCACCCCGCCCTGCTGCGCCCGCTAGATAGTGCAGAGATGCGCGTCGGCCGCTCGGGATGCGCCCGCGGTCGGAGTAGGCCTGCACCTCGTCCGGATACCCCCGCCCGAACACCGGGTCGAAGAACCATCGATTGCGGAACCCTTCGAAATGGACCTGGGCCGCCCGGTCCTGTGGCCGGTCGACCAGGCGGTCGTAGAAGTCCAGACCCCGCTCGGTCACGGCTAGCCGGCAGCGCCGTCCTAACCTGCGTCCCCAAATGCGCTCCGCCCTGCTTGCCGTACTCGTCCTCAGCCTGGCCGCGCCAGCGGCCGCGCAGGGCGTCCTCGCGCCTGAGCCCCTCGTCACGGCCTACAGCACCGCTCCGGTGGCCTACAGCGAACCCCTGTCCGTGTCGCCCACCAACCCGAGCCTGGTGATTGCGCCGGGCGGAAGGTTCATCTCGGCTCGGGGCGTCCTGCTGGCCTCGGAGGACCCGGGAGTATTCGCATGGCTGCACGATTTCGAGACCGGGCGGACTGAGCGGGTCGATCTGGCCGGGGCGTCGCTGACCTGGGTGATCGGCATTTCCACCGACGGTGACGTGCTGTTGCTGTCCGACGAGCTGGGCACACCCCATCTGCGGCAACGCAGCTCGGGCGCCACCGTGCAGCTCCTACCTCCGGGCGATCCTGAGCAAACCACGCTCGTCGCCGGGGCCCTCAGTGCCGATGGACAGACCGTTTGGATGCAGTGGGCCCGCTCGATCACCGATCCCGACCAGCTCAGTAGCGGATGGGCGACCTTCCACCAATCGGGTGCCTTCGGGGAGGGTGCGGTCATCATCCGCGACGAACGCCAGCCTCTGGCGGCATCACCTAGCTTGAATTGGTACGTGCGCGCCACGGGCAGCGGGGTCGAGCTGGTGGGCCCCGGGGTCGTCACGCCACTTCCCGGTCTCGGCCCCGCCGTCGAATTGGGCCGGGTCGAGGTGACCGACCCCGGCGGGGACGGTACTGTCGAAATCGCCTTTGTTTCGACCGCGACAACATTGCCCGGCGCCGGAGTCGACCGGTGCGGTGGAGAGCCCTGCGCAGAGATGTATCGCACCTCGGTTACTGCGGGTGTGCCCGGGCCCGTTGAGCTGGTTTCGGTTGCCGACGACGGCACGAGGATCGACGAACACGTTGCCGATATCGCACTTTCCCCAAGCGGCGAACTGGCTGCGTTCAGCACCACCACCGCCCTCGTGGCAAACCTGACGTCGGGTGAAGTGCCGAACGTCTACGTCGCCGGGACCCAACATCTGCGGGCCGTCTCGGCCTTGGAGATCAGTGAGATGCCGGCCGACGGCGGCCGCTTTCCGCGCTTCTTGAATGGCAACGAACTGCTGTTCTACGCCGACCTCCATGGCCTGCCGACGATCATCCTCGGCGAGTTTCCCGTCCCCGGGCTGCGGGCAGCCCAGATCCAACCGTTCGACGACATGGCGACAACCGTTCATGAAGGTGCGATCTGGTGGGCTGTCGACCGAGGCGTCACCCAGGGATGCACGCAGGATCGGTTTTGTCCGCGACACCCCCTGACCCGGGCCCAGATGGCCGCATTGCTGGCCAGGACTTTGGGGCTGAACGGAATCGCGAACGGGCCGTTCATCGACGCGACCGGGGCCCACGCCGGCGCAGTCAATGCAATCGCGGCAGCCGGTCTTACTCAGGGATGCGAACCGGACCTTTTCTGCCCGGACCGGCCGGTCACGCGGGCGCAGATCGCAACATTCCTCAGCCGGGCCCGGGACTTGGTGCCGTTGGCGGATGGGCCTTTCACCGACGCGACCGGTACCCACGCCGGCGCGATCAACGCGATTGCGGCCGCCGGCATCTCAGAGGGCTGCGGGGGCGCCCGGTTCTGTCCCGAGGACCACCTCACGAGAGACCAGACGATGACATTTCTGTTCCGGGCGTTTGGTCCGTAAGCAGACCGTGGCCGGAGGAGCAGCCACCGCGTGCGGCTGGCCGGGGCCGGGGCTAGGGAGGCCCACGGTTGTCCCCGAGGAGTGCAGCGGCGACTACAAGATGGTCGCCTTGTATGTCCCACCACCGGAAGCGGGCGGGATTTCCGCGTATCTGGGCGGGGCCTGGTCGATCCCATACCCCGTTACCGGCCGACGAGAAGAAGGGGGTTGTGCCGGATGCCTATTCAGTTCGCAACTGATCCTGCGATGACGGGTGAGGTTCGTATGCGTGTCCTCGACAACGATGGACTCGAACGGCAAATCATCAATGAGGAGCTCGACTCGTACGTCGAGGTCGAATGGTCGATCACCGGTCCACATTTCTGGGCCTACGCACTTTGCGACAGTGCGTGGCGGGTGCGGGTCGGGGTGGAGTCCTTCGGACCGACTCGGGAACATGCCTTCCCGCCGGGCAATCAGCCCGCTCACCGGGTGCCCGCAAGGAACTACGACTCGGTCGACGTGGGTACCCAGACGGTTCGCTGGAAGACGCGGATCCGGGTGCCGGACGATGTCTACGACGCCGATGTCGTCTATCGCCCGGCGGCTGCGATCGACTTCAAGGTCGACTCCTCCATTCCGCAGTTGGTCGTGCAGGTCGCCGGTTTTGCAGAGGGCGACATCTTCCAAACTCGCGAAGACCCGGACGAACCCGACGGCAATTGAGTCCTCCACCGCGGGGACACATTCGGAGAGGGGCCGGCCGCCACGCCGGCCCTTCTCCACGGGTTCACTTCGTGATGGCCATCGACAGCAGGTCGGGGGCGGTCGAACCTGTGTGGCGGGCGAACACATCCCCGATGGTGAGCACCGTGATGGTGAGATCGGTCCTGTTGAAAGCAACCTGGCGGCGGCAGCCGTCGGCCGGGCAGTGGAAGAGGTGCTCGTCTCCAACCCTTGTTACTTCGACCATCTGGTGATCCATCTCGCTCCTCGGAGAAAAGACGTTGCGTCCAGTGAAGCATCCCGGACGCGCAAAGTCCTCAAGTCGCACGGTCATACCGGACGACTCATATCGACATGGAGCACACCCATGTCGTCCACATCGAGCGGGGACTCACTTCGGCCACGGCCCGCTGTCGCGAATGTGATTTCGTCTTCCTGGCTGTCAGTGACAGCCACGGGGGAGTCACCATCAGGTCGGGCCGGCCGATCCGGGCCGGCAAGGAAGATGTCGTGCCTGTGATGCCCGCAGCCCCTGACGCCGACCTGCCGCGTACCGCCTGACGCGCGTACTGCGCGTTGCGGCATCCGCCGCGCCGGCCGCCACCACAAAACTCCGGTGTTGTTTCGCCGGCCCCATGCCGATACCAAGCAAATGGGTAACGCGGCTGGAAATCCCCGGGAGGGTCGGTGGTTCCGCCGCGGCTTGGCATGCTCCGTCACGTTGATGCTGGCGCTGCCGCTGGGTGCGTTGGCCCAGACCAGCGACGTCGCCTATCTCAATGCCGCCGGCGTCCCCAGGGCGGGCTTTGACACAGCCGCCCCGACCGGTGCCTTGGTGAACCTCGATCCGCATCGCGACGAGGATTTGGGTTTGCTCCTGCTGCGGACTTCAGGTGGATCCGGCGAGACGGATCCCACCAAACATCAGCTCTGGTCGGGCAGCCAGAACATCATCCCCTTGCAGGGCGCCGCCTCGCTGGTCCTCACCGCTGCGATGGCCGACTTCTCATCGACCGCAGGCGGCCGGCTCAACGCCTATCTGCAGGACTGCAAGTCCAACCTGAAGAGCTGTTCAACGATCTCGAGCGCCTCGGTCAGCCGTCAGCCCTGGTCGACGGGCGGATCGTGGGCCACTGTGACCTTCGGGTTCGGGCAGGTCGATCACCAGTTCGGAGCGGGGCGCAAGCTGGTGGTCCGCGTCACCGTCGATGGTGCGTCGGACGGTGACATGCGGATCGCCTACAACGCCGCCGCCTATCAGAGCCGGCTGATCGTCATGGGCGGTGAAGGCACGACGACCACTACCACCACGCCTCCAACAACCACGACGTCCACGGCGCCGCCCGCCTCGACGACAACCACGCCCCCGACAACTACGTCGACCAGTCAGGCCACAACGACATCGACGACGACCGCCCCAACGACCACCTCGACCGCTGCTCCCACGACCATCACGACCACGTCGACTCCGAGATCGACGGCGCCCGCGACCACCACGCCGGCTGCGGCCGGCACGCCGGTGCCTTCGACGACCCAGCCGGTCGGGAACTCCGAACTTCCGAACCCATCTGACGAGCCAGTCGGAGGCTCCGAGCTGCCAGATCCCGAAGACCCGGCCGGGGTCGTCGAGATCTCGGACGGGACCGCCTCACCCACCGGCCGGCTCGGTGCTGGCACCACCCGCCAGATCATCGAAATCGCCGAGCCGCTCAACGACGTCGCGGCGCAGCCGTTGGAGGGTCTGCCCCCGCCGTTGCCAGATGTCCGGGACCACGGGTCGAGTCCGGTCGGCGAGGTCATAACTGTCGTCGAGTTGGTCCTGCCGGATGGGGCGGCCCGTGTTGCCCTGTCACCCGTGGTGATAGCCGACGTCCTCGTCCGTGCGATCTTCAGGACCGGCCAGGGGATCAGCCTGCCGGCGGCCGCCGCCGGCCTCATTGTGGGTCTGCTGACTGTCACCGCGGAACGGCGTCTCGTGAGCGGAGGCGACGAGTGAGCGCCCTGTCCGACTCAGCGCGTTCCCCATTGCAGTGGGCCCGCGCCTCCGGCGTGGTGCTGCCCACATTGTTCCTCATAGTCATGATCGTTGCCGCCACCTGGTTCTCGAATGCCCAGGGCGTCGAGGACATCGCCACCCAGGGCACGGTGGGGTTGCGGGCCGAGTCTGCGCTGTCCGCCGCGGCCACGGTAAGGAACCGCGTGGCGCTCGCCTTCGTGATAGCGCAAGCGGAGTCGGCAGGGTCTGCCACCGAAGAGGATCTCCAGCAGGCCGTTGCCGGAGGCCGGGATGCGCTGGATGAGCTGGAACGTCGCGTTGCGGCGCTGGTAGAGGTGGACCCGGCTTCAACCGCGACCGCGACGACGGGAGATCTGGTCGAGACGGCCCGAGCCATCCTCGACGATCTGGTCGGTCCCGACCGCTCCCAGGCGGATCGGCTGATCGCAGAGAATCTGGAGCCGGATTACGCCGCGCTCGCAACCGTTCTCGCCGGGACCCGCCAGGCAGTTCTGGCGGACATCGAACTGGCGAGGGACTCGGCCGGTCGGGTCGCCGGCGCGGCTCGGATCGTGGTGGCTTTCCTGCTCCCATTTGCTGCCGTGCTGGCATACCGGACGGCGATCAAACGGGCCCAGCGCCGACGTCGCCTGCGCGACGCTCTCGAGCACGAGCGTGCACTGGTCCTCGCCAAAGACGAGCTGATCGCCAACCTGTCGCACGAGCTTCGCACCCCGCTGACCGGAATCGTCGGCTTCGCCCAGACCGCCGCCATGGACGCAACGCTCGATGTTGGTGAGCTGCGTGAGATGTCGTCCGTCATCGCCGCGGAGGCCAACGAGTTGTCCCGCATGGTTGACGACCTGATCACCGCCGCCCGCGACGACCAGGACTCGCTGAGCATTCGGCTGGAGCCCGTGGATCCGATCGCCGAGCTCGAGTCGGTGCTCGTCGCTGCCAAGCTGGCTGATCAGAAGGTCCGCACCGACTTGGAGGCTGCCAGGTTGCACGCCGACCGTCTCCGGCTGAGGCAGATCCTCCGCAACTTGATATCGAACGCCAGCAAACACGGCGGTCCCGACGTTGCCGTCATCGGAGTGGTAGAAGGAGACGTGTACCGGCTCACGGTGTCAGACGACGGCGATGGTGTTCCGGATCATCTGATTGACCGTCTGTTCGAGCGGTTCGTCCATAAAGGTGACGCCCCTATCACGATCGGAAGCGTGGGCCTCGGACTCTCGATTGCCCGCCGCCTCGCCGACCTGATGGGGGGGTCAATCGGCTACGTGCGCCAAGGGGGGCGGACCGAGTTTGTCTTGCGCCTGCCGCTCAGCGGTCGGGTCCGCGTGGCTGATCCATGGGCATTGCCGCCGACCGGGAGCTGACCGGCCCTCCACCCGGCTCAAACTTGGTCCAAATTATGTCAGTTCTGGAGCGACGTACGCCGCCGCGTCCATGTACCGTAAGAGGCGGGGGGACGACAAAGGCTGGGAGAGCAAATGCGCGGGGTACTGTATGCCGCCCTCGAAGCGGCAGTACTACTGATCGCGGCCTCAGTCGCTGGGTTCGTTGTGGGCCGGCTCACCGCACGACGGGCAACCGAGGTCGTCATAGGCAATCCGCCAGCAGGCGGAACACCTACGGTCACAACGGGGGGTGAGCCGCAGGCAGTCGACGAAGCGTCGGAGTCCGACCGGACTTCCGCAACTGAGGCTGGGGAACGGCTGGCCGAGGTCAACGCCGCCGAAGAGGCGGTGGGCCTGGCTGAAGCTGAGCTGGCGGAGATCGTTACGAAGCTGGAGAAGAAACAGGTAGAGCGCGATTCGGCCGAAGCCGAGCTCGAGCAGGCGAACGCAGAGGTCAAAGAACGATCCGCTCGATTGGAGCAGACAAGAGCGGAGGTGGAAGAGGCCGCCGAACGCGTAGCCATGGCATTCGACTCCGAGCTGGACACAGCCAAAGCCAAGTTTGCCGCGCTCGAAGCCGACCTAGCCGACGATCGCAGGCGGGTGGAGGAGGCCCGCCACGCCCGGGAAGCGGCAGCCATCCGGTTCAGCGCCGCAGTCTCGGCAGATGACGAAATCGCGCAACTGGCCGACGCCCGCTACGCCGCCGAGCTGCGCCTCGAACATGCGAACGCCAAGCTCGAGGTCGCTCGTCACCAGCTCGAGTCGTTCGAGGCGGTGCGAATGCGCGCGGATGCCGCCCAGTCAGAGCTGCGCATGGCTCAAGAACAGCAGGCCGAGGTGGAAGCGGCGTTGACTGAGGGCAAGGCGGCCCTCGCCGAGGGGCAGGCGGCGCTGGCCGAGGCGCAGCGACTACGAGATGAGGCGCTCGCCGAGGTTGATCGGGCGAAGGAAGAACTCGCATCGGCTCAGGCGGACCTAGAACGGCTGGCAGCGGAGCGGACTACGGCTCAGGCGGCGCTGAAGGAACTGCTGGAGGAAACCGAGACGACGCGGACCGAGAAGCAATGGATCGCTGAGGCCCGGACCGAGCTGGAAGGGCTGGTCGTCGAGATTGCAGAAGCGACCGCCAAACGGGACTCGGCGGTGGCGGCGCGGGATACCGCGCTCGCTGCGGTGGACGCAGCACAGCGGTCGTTGGGCGACGTGCGCGGGCGCCTCACCGCTCAAGAGTCCGAAGCAGAGGACTTGGAAGTGAGGCTCGCTGAACTACGGGCCGAGGTACAGGCCGTTGAGAGTCAGCGGGAGAGCACCCGCGAGGAGCTGAGCGCCGCTGAACAAGCACGGCGGGAGACCGAAGCACAGCTGGCCGAGGCATCTGAAAGCGTCGCCCAGGCTGAACGGGAGCGGGCGGCCGCCGAGGCGGCCCGCCAAGCTGCCCTCGAGCAGCGCGAGCAGGCACTCCGAGCGAAGGATGAGGCTGAGCGGGCTCGTGAGCTGGCGGAAGAGGCCGCGCAGACGGAGGAGGCCCGAGCCCACAGCGCGCGCAGCCAGGCCGATGATCTGCTCGACGACACCCTCAACCAGCTCCAGCAGAAGCTAGACGCCCTCCGGGCCCGGTCCGAAGACTGACCGATGCCACGCGCAGGATGGATCGTGTTGTTGCTGCCCTTCGCCGTCTGGTGGATGGTCGCATCGAATGAGGCCGCACTCTCCAACAAGGCCCGCACCACGCTAGCGGCCGCCGCCATGGACGGTGTGGTGCTCACGATCGAAGGCCGTGATGCGCTCGTTGAGAAGACGGGCGGCCTCGACCCCGATATGATCGAAGAAGCGTTGTATGGAGTCGGGGGAGTCCGGCGGGTCGATTTCATGTCGACCGCGACGACTCTGGGGACTGACGCCTTGTCACCCGCGACGACGGCAGCTCAGACCGGGCCCGCGGTGCCCGCCACCACCGCCGCTTCCAGTACCACCACGCCGGCGACGACCGTACCGACGACAGCGACCTCGGCCCCGTCCACTACGACCACAACATCCGTTGCGGCGGCGGAGGAGCCTCGTGTACACGCCGTTCTGCAGGACGGCACGCTGACGATCAGCGGGGCTGTGTCGTCCCCTGCCGCCGCTGAGGCAGTCGCCCAGATGATCTCCCTCGTGTATGCCCCATTCGTGGACAACCAGCTGACCGTGGCAGTGGGGGTCGAGGCTACAGAATGGGAGAGCCGGGTGGCCGGTGCGATCGCCGTGCTTCCCATCGTCGGAACCGCAGAGCTCACGATTGTGGGGGACGGGGCGGTCATCTCAGGCGAAGCCCGGACCGACGCTCACCAAGCCCGGTTGACCGGAGCGCTCGCCCAGGCGTTGGGCACGTCGATGGCTCTGGTGGACGAGCTGGAGGTCAGCGGAGCCGGTGCGCCCTACTACCGATTCCGGGCCGACGACGGGCACATCATTCTGGACGGCCGGCTGCCCGGTGACGACGTCGTGGCCGCAATCGTCGATGCCGCAGCTGATGTGTACGGCGCAGGAAACGTGACCAACAACCTGGTCGTCGACGCGGACATCGAACGGGCATTCACGGTTTTCCGCGCGCCGCTTCTCTTCACGCAGTTTGCCCCGATCCCGAACTGGACCTTGGAGGTGGATGGCGACCAGATCACCGGTGCGTTGCGGGGAGGGGCCACTTTCGCCTACAACAGCGCCGAGCTCACCCCCGAGCTGAAGGTCCTGCTTCAGACCGCGGCGGGGGTGCTTTTGCGCAATCCGGCTCTCGGCGTTGTCATCGAGGGGCACACCGATTCGTCCGGTTCGACGCAGCACAATCAACGGCTGTCGCAACGGCGGGCCAATGCCGGAGCCGAGACACTGAGCGGGCTGGGGATACCGGAAGCGCGAATCAGCGCCGTCGGTTTCGGCGAAACTCGTCCGATCGCCCCCAACAACACCGAAGAGGGACGGGCCCTCAACCGGAGACTCGACTTTGCGTTCTCGACGAATCCGGAATGAGACGAATCCGGATTGAGACGAATCCGGAATGAGATGACGGCCCGACCGCAGCCTGCCACGTGATCGGCGCGTGGCGAGCAGCGGAACCCCGAGGCCGGCACGCGAGAAAGAGGCTCGATGCTGCCGCTTTTCACTCTCCGGCCGGAGCCCGAGATACGCCTCCTGGACGGGACAGTTCGACCATCGAGCTTCTCTCTCTTCGGCTAGCAAAGCACATTTCGCGCCGCTCGTGTGGACCTTTTGTCCGGAGCGCTCGGTTGCCTCCTGCGCAGGGATCTCCCACCGGCTGAGCCATGCCTGGCACAATCAGCAGTGGAGGATTCGGCGTGAATCTCAGCTACGTACCGGTCTACCAGCAGGCGGCCGCTGTCGCGGCCGGCCAAGTGTCTGCCCGGGCGCTGCTGGACGCCGCTCTCGACCGAGTGGACCGCTTTGACCCACAGCTCAACGCAGTCGTCGTGCGGCGGGACGAGGCCGCCCGGGCAGAGGCCGACGTAGCCGACGCGCAGGTGCGCGCTGGGGGCGAGCTGGGCCCGCTCCACGGGGTGCCCATGACCGTCAAGGAGTGTTACTCGGTCGAGGGAACACCCACCACCGCCGGGGCGCCGGAGATGACCGGCCACGTTGCCGACGGTGATGCCGTGATCGTCGAGCGGCTGCGACGGGCGGGTGCGGTGATCTACGGCAAGACCAACACCCCCTACATGGCAGACGACCTACAGACCTACAACGATGTGTACGGAACGACCTGCAACCCGTGGGACAGAGCGAGAGCACCGGGCGGCTCTTCCGGAGGGTCCGCCGCCGCCGTGGCAGCCGGGTTCACATCTATCGAAATGGGGTCGGACATCGGCGGGTCGATCCGCCACCCGGCTGCCATGTGCGGGGTGTACGGGCACAAACCGTCGTGGGGCGTGGTTCCGCTCCGGGGACATGTCCCCGGGCCGCCGGGCCAGCGCTCGGTGGCCGACCTGGCGGTTGGGGGTCCGCTGGCGATCGCCGCCGAGGATCTGGATGTGGGTCTGTCGGTCATTGCCGGGCCGGATGGATGGGATGCCACTGCCTGGAGGCTCGTTTTGCCCGAGCCCCGGCACAGCCGGCTGAACCAGTTTCGGGTCGCTGTGCTGGTCGATTCGCCGTTGGCCCGGGTGTCGTCAGAGGTGGGCGATGTGATGTCCGACACGGTCGACGATCTGGCCCGGGCTGGCGTACGTGTCGTCCGGGCGCTGCCCGACATCGACCTGGCCGCGGCTCATCGATTGTACCTCCAGCTGCTGTACGGCCAGGAGGCGATGAGCTATCCCCGCAAACTACGGGAGGATTACGACCGAAGGCTCGATGAGCTGGATCCGTCCGACGCAGGCCGTGCTGCCATGCTCATCCGGGGCGTCAGCCAGCGACATCGGCACTGGCTGGCGGTCAACGAGCGACGGCAGCGAATCAGGCTGCAATGGGCCGCCTGGTTCCGAGAAGTCGACCTCCTGCTTTGCCCCGCCACCCCGACGACCGCCTTCGAGCATGATCACTCGCCGAAAGCGTCTCGCACGCTGCCGGTGGACGGCGTGGAACGGGACTACTGGGATGCCCTGTTCTGGGCCGGGATTGCAACCCTTCCGCTGCTCCCGGCAACGGCGATTCCATCCGGGTTGGGCCGCTCGGGCCTGCCGGTGGGGTTTCAGGCGATTGGGCCCTATTTGGAAGACCGAACGCCGATCCAGTTTGCCCGCCTGGCGGCGCCGGTGCTCGGCGGCCCGGGCCGCCCGCCCGGATTCTGACCGGCGCGCCGTGCGTCTGCGTGCGATAGTTAGTGCACATATGGAGCTGTATGCGCGCGTCAACATCCTGGGCGGCCGCGCCGTCCGTCTCGACCGCGGCGACCTCTCGGCCGTAACAGCCCTCGACGCCGACCCGCTGGCGCGGGCCAAGGGCTGGATCGAGAAAGGTGCCGACTACCTTCACATCGTTGACCTGGACGCGGCCGCCAACGGCGACTACCGCAACCGCGGGCTCATCGACCAAATCCTCCGTGACGTCGATGTTCCGGTGGTGGTGGGCGGCGGGATTCGCTCCGAGATGGAGGCCGAGCGGCTGATTCGGGCAGGCGCCTGGCGCATCGTGATGGGGACGGCGGCCATCGAGCACCAGAACATGGTCTGGCATTTGTGTCGGGAGTATCCGGACCGGATCATCGTGTCACTCGACGTTGTCTCAGACGAGCAGGTGCTGATCCGCGGATGGACGGCCAACAGCGGACGCCACCTGGAGGAAGTTCTCGTTGAGATGTCGTCGGCCGGCGTCTGGGGCTTTTTCATCGCCGAAGGGCGCCGCGACACGCTGAATGAACCGCCCAGCTTCGAAATCCTCGAAGAGGCGCTCGGCTATGTGGACGAACCGATCATCGCCGCCGGCGGCGTGCGGCATCTCGACGATCTGCAGGCGCTCAAGAATCTGCGCAGCGGGGATCGGTATCTGGCCGGCGTCGTGGTTGGACGCGAGGTCACCGAGGGACGCTTCACGATCGAGCAAGCCCAGGCCGTCATCGCCGGCGAGGACCATCCGTCGGCGGATCGGATCCGGCAGATGCGTACGGTGCTGGCGGTGACAAACCTCGCCCGAAGCCAAGAGTTCTACGAGGGAGCGCTGCGTTTCCGCCGCATCAAGACACCGGACGGGTCCGAGCACCCGCCCGGCTGTCTGCTCGAGGCCGCCGATGGACGGATCCTCGAACTCGTCGGCAACGGCGGAGAATCGCCCCGCGGCGTCGAGTTGAGCTTCATGGTCGATGATGTCGAGCACACGGCCAAGCGGCTGAATGACCGGGGCCTGGACGTCGGGGGGATTTCCGAAGGTCCGGACAACACACGCTCCTTCGAGCTGGCCGATCCGGACGGAATCCGCATTCGCTTCTTTCAGGCGTTGCCTCGCTGATCGGAACGACTAATCAGCGTGCGGCGGTAACGTGGCGCCGTTCACTACCAACGGACACCAAATGTCACCTCGGTTCGTGGTTCCAGTCCTGCTCACCGTCGTTCTGCTGGCGGGCTGTGAGGCTCGTTTCGATTCGAATCTGAGCGTGCGCGACGACGAGTCGGGCACCTTCTCGATCGAACTGTCCCTCGACGACGAGCTGCGCGAAGCGCTCGAGGAGCAAGGCGGCCAGCAGTTTCTGAACTTCTCGGATCAGCTCGGGGAAGTGCCTCCGTCGTGGACGGTCACGGATTTCACCGACGGGGTCTTTCAAGGCGTTCGGGTGTCGACCGAGTTCTCCGATTTCGCGGATCTCGGCATACGAGTCGACGAATTCGATCAGCAGCTGGCGGAGTCCGAGCTCGCTCTCCCCGAGACATTCCGCACCCTGGGCCTGAGCCGGGATGGCGACCTGTTCCGATTCCAGGCCGACCTCAGCCAGATGGCCGAGGGATTGGATGCGCTGTCCGGTCAAGAGGTCGCCGGCCTCGACCTGGCCGGAGTGATCGATACGATCTTCACGATACGTTTCATCGTCACCCTCCCCGGCGAGATCGTCGAACACAATGCCGACTCAATCGATGAGTCGACGCTGGTCTGGCAGATCACATCGAGTGACACCACCCGGGTTCTGACCGCTGTGTCGGACGCCGGTTCGGGCCCGTCGGTTACTTCCGTCGTCGGTGTGGCGGTCGTCGTCGGCGTGGTGGTGGCGGCGCTGGTGTTCATCATTGCCCGGTCCCGGCGGCGCCGGGCAGAGGAACTCGCTGCCGCCCGGCTGATCGATTCCGGCAACAGTTGACCGTACGGCGGTCTAGGTCACGCGCAGTACGCTCATCTGATGCTCGGTAGCGGCCCGCGGCGGACGCCGGTTCTTCCGATGCTGGTCCTCGCGCCTGGGGCCGTCTTCGTGTTCGACGCGATCCGCGTCCTCGTCACGCTGGGCTCTCGCAGCGTGTCCTTGCGGATCGTCGGCGCGCTGATCGTCTTCGTGGTGGCGCTGGTATCGCTACCTCTCGTGGAGCGTGCCGATCGGGCCATCGTGCTGGCATTGACCGGGGTCGTGGCAGGTGTCCGGGTCGCCATGCAACTGCTCGATCCCTCACCCACGTTCATCGGCCAGATGATCGCAGCCGCGGCACTGCTGGGGCTGTTCGGCGCGTTGGTCGCGGCCAACGCGGTCACGTATGGCGGGCGAACGGTTGGCCTCGGCCTGCTGTTGGGGGCGGCGGCCGACATTGCCCTCCTCGCCGCGCTGGCCAGCCTGCCGCTCCCGTGGTGGCGGGGATGGCTTCCGGTGGTCGCCCTACTAGGAGTAGGCGCCGCAATGGTCGGGGCGAGCTCCGTGGAGAGCCAGCTCACGATGGCGACCCGCCCGCCGGCGCGCGTGCCGGCGGTGGCGGTGGCAATGATCGGTGCCTGGGTTGCCTTCCATGTGATGGCCGTGGCCAACTCGGGATGGGTGGCGGTGTTGTCGGACGGTGCCGCCTGGCTGGCGGTCGGGGCTCCGGCGCTGGGCGTAGCCGCAGCGCTGATCTGGGAGACTCCCGGGCGGTCTGCCTCGCAGCCGGTCGTAGCTGCCGTCATCGCGCTGGCCGCGACCCTACTGCTGGGTACAGCTAGCGGGGCGTGGGGCGCAGTGCTGGTAGCCGTGCTCGCCGCCTCCAGCGGTGTGGCGCTGATCGGTGCGCTCGAGCGCGATTCTTCCGCACCGCCGGAGCGGCTGCAGTGGGCGACGGGATCGGTACCCGCCCTCGCGATACTGCCGGTCGTGGCGCGGGAGGCTCAAGCGACGTGGAGCCTGGAACCAAGCCAGGTCATTGCGGGCACCGGACTCGTCTTGCTGGCGGTAGCGGGGCTGTCGCTGCGGCACAACCCCGGCCCCTCGGGCACCGCCCCACTGGCTGCCGTATTCGCCCTTGGAGCGGTCGTGATCGGGGTGGGCTCGGCGCTGGTGGGCGGGCCTCGCCTGTTGGAACCGCCACCGGCCGGCGAGTTGCTGGTTGCGACGTTCAATCTCGAGCGGGGGTTTTCGGACGATGGATTGTTCGATCCGGAAGCCGCGGCCCAGATCCTCATCGACCTTGACGCGGACGTGGTGGCGATTCAGGAGGTAGCCCGCGGCCGGATTCGGGACGGAGCGGCTGACCTCGTGATGTACCTGCAGCGCCGCACCGGATTCACCCTCGAATGGGTGGGCAGTGAGCATGGCGAAGGAGCGGCGGCCGGGTTGTCAGTGGCGCCAGCCGGCGTGGCCGACCGCACGATCGACGGCGTGGCGAAGGTCATCGAGCTGACGGTGGGCGAGGAGGACCGGGCGCTACGAATACTGGCGGTGGATGCGGTCGGCCCCGACGCGCCGGCGCCCGACGTGGGGATGGCCCTCGTCGACATCTGGGGTGTCCAGCCTCGCACGGTCCTGGCCGGATCGTTCGACAGCCCGCCCGACGTCGAGCCGATCGCCACACTTCTCAACGCAGGAATGTTCGACGTGACGCTGGCTGTTCCCGACAGCACGCCGTTGACGTGGCCCGCGGATCTCGCCACAGTCCAGCTCGACTACATCCTCATCTCCCAAGATCTGCGTCCGGCCGGCGCTCGGGTGGTCGACCAGTCCTCGAGTAGCCATCTGCCGGTCGTTTCCCGGGTGGCCATCCGTGACACCTGAAGGACCTTCGGCTCGATTCTCCAGATCGCCAACCCTGCGATACTTGGAGGCGGAGGTCTGACGATGCGATTTCTCAACGATGCTGGCCAGCCGTTCGACCTGACCTATTCCGATGTGTTTCTGGTTCCGGGCTTCGCCGACGTCACATCTCGTATGGAGGTCGATCTGCGGACGCCGGACGGGCTGGGAACGACGATTCCGGTGGTGGTGGCCAACATGACGGCGGTGGCGGGCCGCCGGATGGCGGAGACGGTTGCCCGCCGCGGCGGTGTCGCCGTATTCCCCCAGGACGTCGAACTGAAAGCGATCGCCGACATGACGGCCGCGGTCAAAGCTGCCGACCTGGTCTTCGACACCGCGATCGTCCTACATCCGTCCGACACGATCAATTCGGCCATGGATCTCATCCACAAACGGGCCCACGGCGCAGTGGTGATCGTCGACGAGGACTCGCAGCCGGTGGGAATCTTCACTGAGGCCGATGGAGCCCGGGTCGACCGTTTCTCGCCATTGAGCAGCGTGATGACGCCGCATCCGATCGTGCTCGATGCGTCCCTGTCACCCGAGATGATGTTCGAAAACCTCACAGAGCGGCGCGTGCACCTCGCGCCCGTGGTCGATCACCATGGCCGGCTGCGCGGCATCATCACGGACCGGGCGGCCGTTCGCGCCAGCCTCTACCAGCCGGCGCTCGATCAGGAAGGTCGGCTGCTGGTGGCCGCGGCGATCGGAGTGAACGGCAATGTGGCGGCGAAGACGGCGGGATTGGTCGAAGTCGGGGTGGATTTGATCGTGGTCGACACTGCGCACGGACATCAGCAGAAGATGCTGGACGCCCTGAAGGCGGTGCGGTCTGTCACCTCGGACCATCCGGTCATTGCCGGCAACGTGGTGACCGCCTCCGGAGTGAACGATCTCATCGACGCCGGCGCAGACGTCATCAAGGTGGGGGTTGGGCCGGGGGCCATGTGCACCACCCGGATGATGACCGGTGTCGGCCGGCCGCAGTTCTCGACGGTGCTCGAATGCGCCGCGGCCGCTCGGGCGCGTGGTCGCCACGTCTGGGCCGACGGGGGCGTGCGCCATCCCCGCGATGTGGCGCTGGCGCTGGCGGCCGGGGCTGCCAACGTCATGATCGGCTCCTGGTTCGCCGGGACCTACGAGTCGGCCGCCGATACGTTGCGGGATCGGGACGGGAGGCTGTACAAAGAGAACTACGGGATGGCGTCGAAGCGGGCGGTCGTGAACCGGTCCCAATCCGAGAGTGCATACGATCGAGTTCGCAAAGAGATGTTCGAAGAGGGCATCTCCGAGTCGCGGATGTACCTCGATCCGGTAACTCCCAGCGTCGAAGACATTCTGGACGGCATCGTGTCGGGTGTCCGGTCTGCGTGCTCGTACGCCGGTGCGAGCACCGTCGATGAGCTGCACGAGCGGGCAACGGTAGGGGTGCAGACCATGGCGGGCTACGCCGAAGGCCGGCCGATCGATACGAGCTGGTGACCTAGTGCGACAGCACGGCCATGGCATGTCACCGGCTAATTGGGTGTAGCTACGCGGAGTCCCCGCCGAAACTGTATTCGGGCTCTGGATTGCCCACCCGGACAAGAGCGAGGCATAGGTGAGACTCGTCGGGCGTATCGTCGCATTGTTCTTTGGCGGTGTGTTTCTGTTGCTGCTCGTCGCCGGTGTTGGAACCGCGCTGGAGTCCCAGAGCATCGTGGACAACTACGTCCGGGTTGAAGGGGTGGTCGCAGAGGTCGACCAGAGCGCGGCCGGCGGCGGCGACCTCGAGTTCACGGCCATCATCCGTTACACCACGCGTGACGGCGATGCGTACCAGTTCCGCTCCTCCGTCACCTCCAACAGCCGGCCGGGGCGCGACACCCCGATCGACGTGCTCTACGACCCGAGCAACCCCCAGGATGCGATAGAGGACACCTTCGCGGCTCTGTGGATGCTGCCTGCGGTCATGATGGCCATCGGCACCGTCGGCTTGTTCATCGTCGGGTTCGTCGTGGTGCGAAGTTTCCGGCGCCCCCGCAAGGCGGATAAACCGCCCCGTCCGGCGTTTCTCGATCGCGGGACCGAGACCGTGTCAGCAACGTTCTCCCACGTCCAACCGCGTGGCCCGGACGACAAGGGACGTTTTCAATACCGGGTGGTAGCGGTACGCAAGGTCGACGGTGTCCGGCACACCTATCACTCAGACTGGCTCGAAGAGAACCCGACCGTCGCCATAATGGCCGCAGGCAATCAGCTGCCGGTCAGGCTGAACAGCGACGGCACCGGGGAGGTCGTGGTTCCTCCCTCGGAGTGAGCGGCGGTCTCCATCTGATCGATGCCGGGACGCGGCCGTTTCTCGTTCACGTTCAGCGATCCGGAACCGGTGACCGGCCGAGAGGCGCCGCGTTTGCGTAGGTTCCCGGTGCCCATCGTCGAGTTCATTGCGTGACGTCCTTGCTCAGGGATGCTCAAGGCGTTGCACGGAGTGGCCGATGGTCTGATCGGGAGGTCCCGCTGCAGGGAGTCGCATTGTCCGTCGCGCTTGCTCATCGAATGCTGTCAGTCCTGAAGGGCGACGCCGACGCCATCCGCCTCATCGGCTCCGACCCTCGCGCGACCGATCAGACATTGCCGCTCGTGTTTTTCGCAGTCATGACGGCCTCGATTCGAGGGGTGATCTCGGATCCGGTCGAATGGGCGATCCGTAATTTCGTGGCGGCTGGGGTGGGCCTGGTCGTATACGCGGCCGGTCTGTGGCTGATCGGGAAGGCCTTCGAAGGTACCGGCCGCTTCATCGCGTTGTTCCGGGCCGCCGGATTCACCGTGGTGCCACTCAGCCTGGGCCTCATCCCCGGAGTCGGGCTGGCTATCGGGGCGATTTGGAGTTTTGCCCTGGCTGCCCGTGTGTTGTGGGCGCTACACGTCCCGGAGACCCAGGTGGCGGTGGTCACCGCGGTTGTCCCCTCGATGATGATGTTGGCGGTCGTGTTCGCAGTTGTTGCACCGACTCTGACCTGATACCCGTACCTCCGCTGAGGAGCCGGCCGGCCGCGTTGGGACTGGCCCGGGGACCTGACTTTCCTATTTCCACCATGCGGGCATCTTCTGCGAAGATCGGGCACGGAATCGGCGCCGGCGGCGTTTGTCTGGTGGGAGCAAGATGACGGAGCGAACCTTGGATAGAGCGAGTTGGTTTTGGGAGCCAACCCGTGAGTCGGTTCGACGCGCGGTATGGGTCGGGGTGGTATGGGCATACGTCGGGGGGCTGGCAGCCGCCGTCCTGATGTTGCTGGCCGCCGGGGTCGCGCTTGCCGTGCATGGCATCATCTACCTGGCCGACTATGGATCCCGCACATTCGTCATTGCCGACGTCGCTACGCCGGTGTCGGTCGTCTTCTGGATCGTGGCTCCGGCTGCGTTCGGAGTGAGCGTATGGTCCGCGGCATACGCCTCTACCACCCAGCAGTCGGTGGTGAGGGGTCTGACCGGCATCACGCTGGGCGGTTTGCTGGCCTTGCTGTTTCACATCAGCGGGTTCAGTGGCGCGGCCATGGCCGGGCTGGGTTTGGGTTGGGGAATTGCCATCCCGGCTGAGCACCCGGCGCGCTGGGCTGTACGGGCCGTACTGCCGGTGCTGATCGGTGCTGTGGTCTTCCCGCAATGGGAGCAAATGTCGACGCCCGTGGTCGTCCTGATCCTGGTCCTGATCCCAGCCGTCGCCGGCCTCTTCGTCTGGTTGTCCGACATCGCCTATCAGGGATTGGTGACGGTGCGCCAGCGCACCGACGGGGGCACAGTCGGACGTGCGCCAACCTCGATTGACTGAGCGTCACCCCGCGGCAGCATCCGTGGCCGGACGACCGCCCAGCCCGCCTAACGCCTCGAGGAGGGTGCGGCCGATCTGGCGGAGGTGGCTGTCCATCAACCGCACCGCCTGTTCGGTGTCACCTACCTCGAGTGCGTCGACGAGGTCGCTATGCGCCTCGATCTCTTCGTTGCTCGTCATCACGCTGACTAGCTGGGGCAGCATCCTCAGCAGCCGTTCCACCTCATCCAGGAGTGATTCGAGGGTGCGAACGATCCGGTCGTTCGAGGTCAGATACGCCAGGCGAGTGTGAAAGCGATGTGACGCCTGGATCGACTCCTCGATGGAGTCGCCCGCCCGTGCCTGGGCCGCGATGTCATCTCGCAAGGCGGCGATGACGGCATGGTCGATCGCCGGTGCTGCCAGGCGGATGATCGAGCGTTCCAGCAAGCTGCGGAACTCGTAGATCTGGCGCAGGTCGTCCAGCCCGATCGGCCGGACCAGATACCCCCGTCGGGGCAACACCTCGATCCAGCCGTCCTGCACCAGCAGCCGCAGAGCTTCGCGGATCGGGGTCTTCGAGAATCCAAACCGCTCAGCCAGCTCGGCCTCGATCACGATCGATCCGGGTTTCAGCTCGGATCGGAGGATCTCTTGCTTGAGCTGCGCATAGGCCAGCTCTGTCAGCGACATCCGCGGGTCGGGTGCAGCGGTCATGTGCCAAAAGGCTAGTGGGGGCGATGCTGCGCCTGGTACACCAGGCCGCAGATCTGTGATATATCACTAGGATATTCACATGCCGGATATTCACCGGATCGTGCCGAACGGAGGTTCCGATGTCTGACGCAGTCGCAGCCCACAAGAACGACTTCCCAATCAAGGGTTTCTCGCACGTCGAATTCTGGGTGGGCAATGCCTACCAGAGCGCGCAGTTCTTCCGAGCGCTCATGGGCTACGCAATCGTCGGGTACCGCGGCCCCGAAACCGGAGTGCGCGACCACGTGTCGTATGCGCTCCAGCAGAACGACGTTCGGTTCATCATCTCCGGCGCCCTGTCGCCCGGCCATGAGATCTCACGTCACGTCCTGGAGCACGGGCCCGGAGTCCATGACGTGGCATTCGCGGTCCCCGACGCCGAGGTTGCGTTTGACCTGGCCCTCGAACGGGGCGCGCAGCCGGCCCACAAGCCCACCGTGGTGGAGGGTCGGAACGGGTCGGTCACGCTGGCCGCTATCCATACGTACGGGGAGACGCTCCACACCTTCGTCCAGTCCGACGGTGCATGGCCCCCGCCGGATTTCGAGGTGTGGGAGGACACCGTCGCAATGCCCGCCGGCTTCACCCGCATCGATCACGTCGTCGGAAACGTCCCGCTGGGCGAGATGAACCGCTGGGTCGATTTCTACGAGCAGGTGTTTGGGTTTGTGCTGTTGCGGCATTTCGACGATGAAGCGATTAGCACCGAGTATTCGGCCCTCATGTCCAAGGTCGTGTGGGACGGCGACGGTGTGATCAAGATGCCGATCAACGAGCCAGCCGAAGGACGGCGTAAGTCGCAGATCGAGGAGTACCTCGACTTCTACGGCACGGCCGGTGTGCAACACCTCGCCATCGCCTGCGACAACCTGGTGGGCACCGTGCGCGACGTGACCGGGCGCGGCCTCATGATGATGAAAGTTCCCGACACCTACTACCAGGATCTCATGATCCGCATCCCCGATCTCGACGCAGATCCGGAGGATCTGAAAGCCCTCAATATCCTGGCCGACGAGGACGACGGCGGACATCTGTTACAGATATTCACCCGCATGCTGCAGGACCGTCCCACGGTGTTCTTCGAGTTCATCGAGCGGCGGGGTGCCATCGGGTTCGGTGAAGGCAACTTCAAGGCATTGTTCGAGGCCATCGAGCGCGACCAGGCGGCCCGCGGCAACCTCTGACCTGTCGTTCGCCCCAGCAGCTGCCGAGTGCGCCCGAGGCCCGCGGCCCTTGGCGGATGCGCGGGTTCTGGGGCCCCGGGCGGGTACGCTGGCGTCGTCGTTGCTAAGGAGAGAGATGGCGCAGGTCCGGCTGTTCGCCAATCTCAGGGAGATGGCAGGAACGGGTCGCCTCGAGGTGGACGCCGCCACGGTGGCGGACGCCCTCGCTCAGCTGACGGACCGTTTTGGAGCTCGCTTCGGTGAGGGGCTGGCCCACGCCAAGGTGTGGGTCAATGGCGACGAGGCCGACCCATCCCGCCCGGTGGCCGCATCCGACGAGATCGCACTGATCCCGCCGGTGTCCGGCGGCGCCCAGACCTACGGCGCAGCCTCCGGGTATGAGCCGGCCATCGTGGCAGTGGCCGTGATCATCCTGCTCGCGGCCAACCTGTTGCTCGACACGGTGTCGTTGATGGTGGCCTTGCTGGTGGGTCTGGTTGGGCTGTGGGCGGCCGATATCAGCGTCCAGAGCGGGGCGAGCGGAGAGATCATCGATCCTTGGCCGATTCTCGCCGCCGGGTTGATGGGCGCCCTGGCCGCAACCGGCATGGGAGCAGGTGGGGCCGGCATAGCAATGGCCTTCGCTGTCGTGGCAGTGCTGGGCTGGGTGGTGCTACGGCCGGAAGCCCGCAACCTCACATCGATGTGCGCGACGGTGCTGGCGGCTCTCATTGCGGCGGGTGCCACATCTTCTCTGACCCTGGCCCGCCTCTCCACCGCCGGCGATGACAAGGTTGCGGCATTTGTCGCAATGGCGGCGGCATCGACCTTGGTCACGTGGGTGGTGGGAGCCATGTGCCGTCCGGTGGTTGATCCATTCACGGCCGGGGCCGTGGTCGCCGTTGCCGTGGCAGTAGGGGTGGCTGCTCTGAACTCCTTCGATCTCATTGCGTGGTTCCTCACCGGCATTGTGGTGGCCATTGCGTTGATCTCCGGCCGGGGCATCGGGGCCGCATTCCGGACGGGCGAGGTTTACCTGGCGGAACGGGCCGCCGGCACGTTTGCAGTGCTCGACGGCCCGGTGCTGGCTGCCGCGATCTTCTTCCCCTTCTTGCGCCTGGTCGGATGATTTCCCTTGCAGCGGCAGAACGCCGATGACGCCCCGGCCGGTTTGTCTGGCGTTTGCGGACCGCTCTAAGTACCCTCCTGGGTCAATGCGCATACTCTGGCGTCCTCTCGCGCTCGCCCTTCCACTGGTACTGATATGGTCGACGGTCGTCGCCGCCCCGGCCGCGTCCATTCCCCAGTCCCAGGTCGACGCCGCCTGCGCTGACTCGAAGGATGCGCTCCAGAGGCTCCGTGAGGCGCGCCAGGTTCGCGACGATGCTCAGGCTCGGTATGCCGAGATCATCGGGGAGCGAGAAGAAACCGCGTATCTGGAGCTGCGCTTGCGCGATCAGATCTCGGATCGGGAGGCGACCACCAACGATATCCGGGATCGGGTCATCGATCGGGCCATCGAGGTGTACATGAGCGGCGGCACCCAGATCACCGACCTGGTGTTTGGTGTGCAGAGCGTCGACGAGATCATGGCGGGCCAGCAGCTGCTCGAAGCGGTCACCGCCGGCGACCTGGCTTCGGCCGACACCCTGGCGGCGCTGCGGGAGGACATGGAGGCTATGCGGGCCGAGCTCGAGTTGAAGGAGCAGCAGCTGCTCGACCTGGAGATCGAGGCCGCGGATGTCGCGGCCCGGCTCGAGGAGGCGGCGGCCGTGGCCAGCTCGACCTACCAGGAGCTGGAGGGCGAGTGCCAGCGCCTCTACAACCTCCGCCAGGCCGAGCTGGCTCGCCAGCGCGCGCTGCAGGAAGCGCGTCGCCGGGGAGCCGCCGGAGGGATCTCGTCGGATGTGACCCCGGGCTTCATCTGCCCCATGGCCAACCACGCCGTGTCCTTCATCAACGACTGGGGCTTTCCTCGGTCGGGCGGCCGGACCCACAAAGGCACCGATGTTTTCGCCTCATACGGGCAGAAGGTGTTTGCGGTCGCCGACGGGGTCGTCTCACTGCGGAGCGGCGGCCTGGGTGGCACCATCCTGTGGCTGACTGCGGATTACGGGGTCGCGTTCTACTACGCGCACTTGAGCGGGTACGCTCCGGGACTGGGCAGCGGCCAGCGGGTGGTCCGGGGTCAGGAGATCGCCTACAACGGCGACAGCGGTAACGCCCGGGGCGGTGCGCCTCATCTACACTTCCAGATTCACCCGGGAGGGCGCTCGTCGTCACCGGTGAATCCGTACCCCACATTGTCGAGAGCTTGCGGGTGATAATGGACCTAGTGCACAGCGAGAACCGTCGTCGGATCGACATCATCAGGGATCCCGAGTTTGTGTCCGGTCTCGGAGAGCTGGACCTGGACGTGCTCCGCCAGCGTCGCGAGCTGGCAGATCAGGTTGAGACGGAGTGGTCGTACTACCGCCGCCTGCTCCACGGTCGAATGGACCTGCTTGCGTTCGAGCTGCGCCGGCGGAGCGGGGATGAAAGCCGCTCGTTGATGGAGGCGCTCCCCGAGATCCTTGCGGCCGGCGAGTCGCCCAGTGGCGGCCAGGCCGGACGCTTGCCGTCCATGCTGGCGCCCGAGCTGCCGGAGGACCGCCGCCGGTCCATTGATCGCGTGCTGGAGGACGACTTCCTCGCCCGGCTGCCGCAACTAGATGATGACGAGCTGAGCAGCATTCAAACCACCCTCGCCGAGACGGAACGCGAGGTTTCCGACAATCGCCGGGCTGCCCAGCAGGCCTTTGACGCCATCCAGGCCGAGATCCTCCGTCGCTACGAGGACGGCACGGCCGACGGCAGCGGCCTCTTCGAAGACTGAAGCTGTCCGACGAGATCAACGTGGCTGCCGGGAACGCGGATGTGATCGCCCGCATCATCCGGTCGTCCCGAACGGAAGCCCTACATCACGGAGCGATCGCCGTGTGCGATGCCGATGGGAAGCTGCTGGCCCACCAGGGCGACATCGAGCGTCCGTATTTCATGCGCTCTGTCGCCAAACCCTTTCAGGCTGCGGTCGCCCAACGGCTGGGTGCGGCGCTGGCGCCAGAGTGGATGGCCGTCGCGTCCGCCAGCCACGGCGGTAGCCCGGCACACATCGCCATCGTGGAGGCGATGCTGCGCGACGCAGGCCTCACCACCCGGGCATTGCGTTGTCCTCCCGCCTGGCCGCTGGCGGAACCGGCCAGCCTGCGCCTCATCCGGGCCGGTCATAGCCGGCCCCGGTCGGTGTGGCACAACTGTTCCGGCAAGCACGCAGCGATGCTCCGTGCATGCGTGGCCCAGGGCTGGGACGTCGCCCACTACACCGATCCGCAGCATCCGCTGCAGGAAGCGATTCGGGCCGAGCTCGCCCAGGTGTTGGGCGCCACGCCTGCCGGCCCGGGCGTCGATGGGTGCGGTGCTCCCGTCTGGGCGGTCTCGACGGCCGCAGTAGCGGTTGGCTACGCCCGCCTCGGCTCGCAGCCGGCCTTGCGTGAAACCTGGACGGCCATGCACCGGTTCGCGGCGCTCACCGCCGACCATCGGGCCAGCCCGGTTGCGCTGGCGCGGTGGACCGAGACGTCCGCCAAGCTAGGCGCCGAAGGACTTCTCGGGATTTCCACCCGGCGCGGTATGGGCGTATGCATCAAGTCGTGGGACGGCGCCGTGCGGGCGTTGGGACCGGTCGCCGGCGCCGTCATGGCCCACTTCGGGCTCCGCGCGTCCGGGACATCGGACCGTTTGCAGACGGAGCTGGAGTCCGTGATTCTGGGCGGTGGGATTCCGGTTGGTCGTATAGAAGCTACGGTAGGGCTGGCATGACCACTTCCAGTGCGGATTGGGCGCTGCTCGAAGGCGCTCCGATCGCCCCTCGAACCGGCCCATTTGCCACTCCTGAGTTCCTCCGGACCCTGTGGGAACACCGTCGCGCATGGCATGGTGAGGAAGCGGAGCTGTTGATTGCATCAGGCGACGGGGCGGCCGCGCTCCAGATCCAGCACGGCCAGCTGAGTTTCCTCGGGCACGAGGACGTAGTCGACTATCGGTCCCCGGTCGGCACTGGGGCCGGGGCTATCGCCAAGATGCTGTGCGAAACCGGAGCAGGGACCCCGTTCCGGTTCGACTCAGTGCCGGTCGAAGCAGCCGATGCGCTAGAACGTGCCCTGGGAGATCTGGGCATATCTACGCAGCGATCGCCGCACACCGTATCGGCGGTGGTCCACCTCCCGGCCACGTTTGACGAATATTTGATGGCCATCGGCAAGAAGGAACGGCACGAGACCCGTCGCAAGCGGCGCCGGTTCGAGCAGGCGCTCGGCGAACCACGGATCGTCACCTCCGGCAACGATGGGGACGCACTCGACCGGTTCATCGCCATGCACCGCATGTCGCCCGGCGAGAAGGGTTCATTCATGACGAGTGCCATGGCCGAGTTTTTTGCGGGCCTGGCTTCCGATCCCGGCTGGCGCATCGACGGCCTGTTCGGTGCCGGAGACGAAATGGTGGCGGCCGCGATTGCCTGGTCGGATGCGAGCGGCTACTACCTCTACAACTCGGCTTTCGACACTGCAGCCAGGGAGGCGTCGCCCGGGGTGGTTCTCGTATCCCTGCTGGTGGAGCAGGCGATCGCAGAGGGCCTGAAGGTCTTCGATTTCCTGAAGGGTGACGAACACTACAAATTCCGGCTGGGTGCAGCTCCGCGAGAGCTGTACGCGCTGGAGGGGCGATCCTGAATGCAAGAGGGCGAGATATGCCGGGTGGCCTACCTGTCGCTCCATACGTCGCCGCTGCTGCGGCCTGGGGTTGGAGACGCTGGGGGCATGAACGTGTATATCGACGAACTCGCCGCCACCATGCAGGGCAGCGGTGTCGACGTCGTGGTCTTCACCCGCCGCACCGACCGGGCCCAGCTGTCTGAGGAGACGGCGGCTGGTGGCTACCCGGTGGTTCACATCGACGCCGGACCCCCCATTCAACTGCCCGTGGCGGCGTTGCCCGGCTGGGTGGCAGATTTTGCAGAAGGTGTCATCGACTGGATCGCGGCCCGGGGGACGCAGTTCGACCTCGTGCACAGTCATTACTGGTTGTCGGGCTGGGCCGCCCTCTTGATCAAGAAGGCGCTGTCGCTCCCACTGGCGAATTCCTTTCACACACTGGGGCGAGTCAAGAACGCCAACCGCCGTGACGACGAACCCCCTTCGTCCCTCATCCGCATCGCAGCCGAACAGGAGGTGATCTCTTCGTCAGACTGTGTGATTGCGTCGACCGAGCGCGAGGCCGAGGAACTTCTGGAGCATTATGGAGCCGATCCATCCCGGCTCTGCCTGAATCCTCCGGGGATCGACCACGACCTCTTCAAACCAGGTTCCCAGCATGAGGCTCGGCGCGCCTTGGGTATTTCCGGCGAAGCGCCCGTGGTGTTGTTCGTGGGCCGGATCCAGCCCCTGAAAGGAGTCGACGTCGCGCTGGAGGCGTTCCACCGAATCTCGAAGGAGATTGGGGACGCCACATTCGTAGTCGTTGGTGGCCCGAGCGGTCCCCTCGGCAGCGAGGAGCTCGAGAAGCTCCGGCATTCGGTTGAAGCGGCCGACCTGGGCGATCGTGTGCGGTTCTGGCCTGCGCAAGATCACGGGCGGCTCCCGACGTTCTACCAGGCGGCAGACGTGATCCTCGTACCGTCCCGGAGCGAGTCCTTCGGTCTCGTCGCAGCCGAGGCGCAAGCCACCGGCCTGCCGGTCGTCGCCGCCCGAGTGGGAGGGCTGGCGCATGTAGTTGCGGATGGAGTGTCGGGCGTGCTGGTCGACGGCTGGGATCCCGACGATCATGCCGCCGCCGCGCTGCGCATCCTGACCGACGCCGAACTGGCCCGCCGGCTCTCCTCCGGAGCCGTCGAGCATGCGGAGCGTTTCTCATGGGAGGCGACCGCCACCCGCTTGCTCGAGCTGTACAGCGGGATTACCGGTCGTGGGCAGTGACCCACACTTTGGTTTGGTCAACCGGGTAGCTCAGCAATGGGTCGCCGATCCGGACAGCGACGTCGTCTACACCGAAGTGCTGGATGGCCGCATCGCAGTGCGGGTGGCCCAGCGAACCCGGGATTTCACGACGATCTGGTTTGAAGTGGGTGATCTGACGTTGGCCACGGAGGCGTATGTCCTGCCCGCGCCGCCTGCGAACCGGGACGAGGCCTATCGTCAGTGCCTGTTCCGCAACTTCGATTCCCGTCGGGTGCACTTCGCGATCGATCGCCATGGAGACATTTTCCTGCGCGGCCGAACTCCGCTCGATCGTGTGACGGAGGACGAGCTGGAGGGCATCCTCGCTGAGGTGTACCAACTGGTCGAAATCGCCTTCCGACCACTTATCCGTGTCGGATTCACCACGCACTGAGGTCGCGAAAGACCACCTCCCCAGAAACTTGTCTACAGCGGTTGTGCACAACCCCCTGTGGATTCTGTGGATTACCCCGTGGAAACCGTCGGATTGTGGACAACTCCCTCAATTCCGGCCTTGATCAACGCTATTTAGCGCTGCTCAAAGATAGTTCGGAGTAGTATTGACTCCGATTGGCGGGTGGCATATGGTCCTAGGAGCAACAGCAGCCCGAGGCGCTGGAATCGGGAGCTACCTGTAAGGGGAAGTGCGGGTCGCTTCAGGAGGAAGGTGCGTCGGGCTGCTGTTGCTGCATGCCACGTCCTGCACGTCACGGCAGGGACCTCCCGAGCTGACATGACACTGGTTGGGTAGGCACGGGTCTTCTGACCACGGCCGGAAGACCCGCTCACTCCAGGCCAAACATGATCTCCTGCAGATTCACTGTCGTGGTCCGCCACGTTTCGCAATCGAGCACGACAGAGCCGAGCCGCAACCCTTTCATTCCCTCCCCCACCGACGTCACGACCCGTAGCGCGCCGTCGTCGTACTCGAGCACACCCAATCCCAGGCATCGGCCATCACCGTCGTGCACGCCAACCAGCATGTTATGGAGCCGGGAAAGATCCAGTCCCGTCGGCAGCGACGGAGCAAAGACCGTTGGCCGGACCCGCCATTTCTGGCGGCGGTCGCCCATCGCCGCGGCGAACCGCAGCGCCCGCTGCGCAGTACGTTCCTCCGGCGAAACGGGTAACACGTCGGGGTGAACCGGAAGCGTGGTCACGCTGACTGTGAAGAACCGTTCGAGCATCCCGATTATCGGCTCCAACTCGCTCCCCCGCTGGAGCGCCAGAATCGAATCAGGACGGCAAAGTTCGGTCTTGTGGTATTTCAACGTCTGACCGACCACACCTGATATCGCTCCGGTCGTGTCGATCACTATGAGATCGGCATCCGCTCGGGCCTGGTCGACCAGCGACGCCACCCCGATCACCTGCTGCAGCCTGAACCGATCGGGCGTGATGCTGCCAACGAAGCGAAGCGCGTCTGCCGTTGCGAGCGTCGCAAGGTCGTTGCGAGATCTGATCCACTTCAGCCCGACGCAGGTCGGGGGACCCACCGTGGTCTGTCCAAGATCTCCGTCCACATAGGCGACAGTTTGTCCGGCGGTCGCGGCCGCTTCGAGGATCATGCGGGCCAGCGTGGACTTGCCGGTGTCGGGCGCGCCGATCAGCATCACGACGCCGCCGCGTTGGATGGAGTCCACTACCGATTGCTCAAGCGCTGTAGGCACCATCCAATGCTACCGAGACGGGCGCGCATTCTCGGAAATGGCCTCGGCACCCGCTTCTATGCTGGCGTCGACACGGTCGACGCGTCGTCAGGAGCACACATCCAATCGCAACCATGTCGGTCATATGACGCCCAGGCCGTCCGGCTGTCTCGGGAGTGGGCCCCGTGAACGACGGACGGGCTCTTCCGATCATCTTCCTGTCCGACTTCGGCCTGAAAGATGAATTCGTCGGCGTCGTGCACGGCGTCATTGCCAAGATCTCGCCCGCCAGCGCAGTGATCGACCTCACTCACGAGATCGACCCGGGCAACATCATGGCCGGTGCGCTGGCGCTGATGCGCAGCATCCAGTACATGCCGGGCGGGGTGGCGTTGGCGGTGATCGATCCGGGCGTCGGTACCCAACGTCGCGCGATTGCGGCAGAAACCCCCTGGGGCTACTTCGTCGGGCCGGACAACGGTGTCCTATCGCCGGCCGTGTCACTGGTCGGGGGAGCCATGCAGGTGGTGAGCATAGAGAATCCTGACGTCATGCTCCCGACCGAGGGTGCCACCTTTCACGGGAGAGATGTCTTCGGGCCGGCAGCGGCGGTGATTGCATCAGGTGAGGCGTCTCTAGCCGAGCTGGGGCCGATTGTGGCGCCGGACACCTTGACTCCGCTTCTGCTTCCTCTCTGTGACATACAACCGGAGGCCGTTACCGGTCAGGTGTGGTGGATCGACCGCTTCGGCAACGCCCAGATGAACGTGGGGCCGGACGACGTTGCCGGCCTCGGGCTGACACCTGGCAGCGATATGAACATCCGCATCGGGACCGTCGAACATCAGGTCCCCTGGGTGCTCACCTACGGGGAGGTCGAGCCGGGTCAGGCGCTCGTGCATGTGGATTCGTCGGGGTTGCTGGCTGTGGCCATCCGGGAGGGGAACGCAGCGGACGAACTGGGCCTGGCGTCGCTGACCGGCGTGGTGATCACTGCTGGCCGAGGAGCTGGACGACGAGTACCACTCCGGCAAGCGTGATCACCGCCAAGAGGACGAGTACAACAAGCGTTGTGCCGGGCCGCATGGTGTGACGATAGGCGGCTTGTACGTCGTTCGCCCTCCGGGTCGGAGCGCACCAATGCTGCGCTCATGAAGCTATTTCGAGTTTGCAGCCGCCCGGATCGAGGAAGCACTCGTCCGCCCGAGCTCGGTAGCCATCCCTGGGTGGCACGGGCGCGCCATGCCGGAAACCCGCACGCGGCGAAGCCCCCTGGCCAGGGGGCTTCGCCTAGAAGGGAAGTTGGCAGCCCATCGTAGGGGCGGGCTGGGAGGCTTTCCTAACACCTTGGACTTGAACGTGCCCAGGTGATTGGACGATGTACCGCCTCGTTCCCCTCGTCCTGTCAAAACGAGCGAACTCGCTCTTACGAGTCCATCGTCGCCACGTGAGCGTTCCTTGAGGATTTGTTCGAATTTTTTTTCGAACGTCAGGAGGAGGTGTTTGCGAGCGCTTCCGGCTCGTCCTGGCTGGTGTCTTCGGCCGGGGCTTCACCTTCGGCTGGGGCTTCACCTTCGGCTGGGGCTTCACCTTCGGCTGGGGCTTCACCTTCGGCTGGGGCTTCACCTTCGGCTGGGGCTTCACCTTCGGCTGGGGCTTCACCTTCGGCGCCTTCCGTGTAGCCGCAGTCCGCAAGGGCTTCTGTGGGACCCTGCC
>JBFGLM010000034.1:0-52612 GCA_041576165.1 Acidimicrobiia bacterium | reverse complement strand
GCCCCCCGATCCGTCCCGTGCCGAGAGTGTGCATCAACCCGTGAAAGTGGACAACCACCTGTACGTGCGCGACTACGGTCGCTGCATCCTCTGTTACAAGTGCGTCGAGGCGTGCGGGGAGGATGCCCAGAACACCTTCGCAATTGCAGTGGCGGGCCGGGGATTCGACGCAAGGATCTCCACCGAGTTCGACGCGTTGCTGACCGACTCTGCCTGTGTGTTCTGCGGAAACTGCATCGGCGTCTGCCCGACCGGGGCGTTGATGTTCCGCAGCGAGTTCGAGCTGCGGCAGGCGGATCTCTGGAACGAACAAGAGCAGTCGATGACCCGCACCGTGTGTTCGTATTGCGGCGTGGGCTGCAACCTCGAACTCCACGTACAGGACAACCGGATCGTCAAGGTCACGTCGCCAATCGACCACTCGGTCACTCTGGGGCACCTCTGCATCAAGGGGCGCTTCGGATATGAGTACGTACAGGAGTTGGGCGACCTGGCCACAACGCCGATCGACGAGGTGCTGGCAGCTGCCCGACAGGGATAGTCACAGGTCGCAGCTCAGTCCTGCTCGCAGTGCAACCTGCTGAGCCTGCCCCTACCATGCGCCGGCGAAGAAGGGACGTTTATGAACATCATGGTGGCAACGGATGGTGCGCTCAATCCCGAGCGGGCCGCCGACGCCGTCGAACGCTGCCTGCGACCCGGCGACCGGGTGTACATCATGACCGCGCTCAACGTCCCAGCCGAGTTCCTCCACCGCCTCGGGAGCAGCGGTGTCAAGGCAGCCGCTGAGATAGCCCACGAGGCAGGCCATCCGATGGCGAGCGGTGATCGAGCCGCGGAACGGTTGGTTCCGATCCGGGCGGTCAGCGATCCGGCGCCGGGTGACACACCGGTCCTGCATGCGCTGGCGTCGACCGCTACCGCGCGCACCCGGCCCCTGGTTGACCTGCTCGCATCGCGAGGTATTGATGCTGAGGGCATCTGGAGAACCACCGAGAACCAGACCGCCCGCACGATCTTGCAGACCATCGACCAGAAGGAGTGCGAGCTGCTCATCATCGGGAGCCATGGGCACGGACGATTCGACGGCCTGCTGGGATCAACCGGAACCAAGCTCGTGCGCCAGGCACCCGTCGACGTGCTTCTGATTCGCAACCCCATGCACCGATGAGCGGGCGGGCTGCCATCGTCACCGCCGCCGGCCAGGGGATGGGGGCGGCGATCGCACGACGGCTGTACAAGGACGGCTATCAGCTGGCACTCATGTCCAATTCGGGCGGGGCTGAGGCTCTCGCCGATGAGATTGACGCCGTCGGCGTCACCGGGTCGGTGACGGAGCCCGATGATCTCGCGCGGCTGGTGGACGCCGCTCGCGGCGCCTTCGGACGGATCGATGCGGTTGTGAACAATACGGGGCACCCTCCCAAGGGCCCGCTGCTGGAGATCCCCGACGATGCATGGCATGTGGGGCTCGACCTGACGGTTCTCAACGTGGTTCGCATGGCCCGCCTGGTCACGCCCGGAATGGAGGCGGAAGGCGGAGGTGTGATCGTGAACATATCGACGTTCGCCGCGTTCGAGCCGAGTCCGGTTTTCCCGGTGTCGTCGAGTCTGCGAGCCGCGCTGGCCGGCTTTACGAAGCTCTACGCCGATCAATATGCGGCGGCGGGCATTCGGATGAACAACGTGTTGCCTGGTTTCATCGACAGCTTTCCGGAGTCCCCTGAGAATGTGGCGGCCATCCCGACCGGGCGTTACGGGCGGACCGATGAGGTTGCCGCCGCAGTCGCCTTTCTGCTGTCGGATGACGCGTCCTACATCACGGGTCAGAACATTCGGGTGGACGGCGGGATCACCCGCGCGGTGTAGTGGTGAACCACGACGTTGTGATCGCGGGCGGGGCCGTCATGGGATGCGCCACCGCCTACCACCTGCTGGCCCGCGACCCGGGGCTGTCCGTTGCGGTCGTTGAGCGGGACCCGACCTATCGCTACGCCTCCACAACGCTCTCGGATGGCAACGTGCGGATCCAGTTCAACCTCGAAGAGAACATCCGCATGTCGCAATACGCAATGGAGGTCCTCGCGTCCTTCGCGGATGACTTTGAAGTCGACGGCGTCCGGCCCGAACCGGCCTGCCGCCGGCAGGGCAACCTGTTCACGGTCGACGCCGCGACGCGGGCGGAGGCAGAAGCGGGCCTGCAGTTGCAGCGGCGGCTGGGCTGCAACGTCGAGTGGCTCTCCGCCCAGGAGATCGCCGAGAGGTTTCCGTTGTACCGGACGACAGGCCTCGAGGGCGGCACCTTTGGCCAGGATGACGGGTCGGTCGATCCGACTGCAGTGTTGCAGGGATACCGGCGCAGATCTGCGGCTCTGGGTGCCCGCTTCATCGAAGGGACCGTGAGCCGGATCGAGGCCTCCGGCGGGGCCGTTCGGGGGGTCACGCTGGCCTCCGGTGATCGCCTGCAAAGCGAGGTCGTCGTCAATGCGGCAGGAGCCTGGGCGGCCGGGCTGGCCGAAACCGTTGGGGTCGATCTGCCGGTGGAGCCGGTGATGCGCACCGTGTTCACTGTGGAAACCCCAACGGCCCCAGAGGTCGCCCTGCCGAGCATCTTCCTGCCCTCGGGTGCGTACGTGCTGCCCGAGGGCCCCCGGACCTTCCTCATGTCATGGTCGCGCCAGTCCGACCCGGTGGGTTACGACTTCACATTCTCGCGCGCCGGCTTCTACGACACAGTGTGGCCAGAGATCGTGTCGCACTTGCCGGAGTTCGACCGGCTCAATGTGATGGGAGGCTGGGCAGGTCTCTACGCAGTCAACACGCTTGACGGCAACGCCATCCTCGGTGAATGGCCTGAGCTGCGCGGCTTCTACCTGGCTAACGGCTTCAGTGGACACGGATTCCAGCAGTGTCATGCGGTGGGTCGGTATCTGGCCGAGCTCATCCTCGACCTACCGGTGACGCTGGACCTCGGCCGCCTCGGGCCCCAACGCATCATCGACGAGCATCCGGTGTTCGAGCACGCCGGCCGGATCATCTGATAGGAACATTGCATGGCGAGGTGGACCACCGGTTTCGACTTCGGACTCGGCCTCGGTGCCCGGGTCCGGACCTCCCCGTACTTCGATGCGACTGTGCAGGCCGGCGTCACGCACTTCACCGTCTATAACCACATGCTGCTGCCGCTCGGGTACGGCGATCCCAAGGCGGAGTACCGACGTTTGACGGAGACCGCGGCCGTGTGGGACGTGGCGGCGCAACGTCAGATCGAGCTAGCCGGCCCCGACGCCGCCCCACTCGCCCAACTCTTGGCCACACGGGACATCGGCCGGATGTCCATTGGTCAGGGCAAGTACGTCCCTATGTGCGACCACCACGGACGGCTGGTCAACGACCCGCTGCTGTTGCGGGCAGCCGAGGACGCCTACTGGTTCTCGATCGCCGACAACGACGTCCTGCTTTGGGCTCGGGCGGTTGCCTACGAGCGTGGATGCGACGTCGAAGTGACCGAACTGGATGTCGCACCGCTGGCCGTGCAGGGTCCTCGGGCGGAAGACGTGGTCGCCGCACTGTTGGGGGAGGCCGTCCGCAAGGTCGGATTCTTTCGATTCCAGGCTTTCAGCGTCGACGAGATTCAGATGCTGGTAGGACGGTCGGGGTGGTCAAAGCAGGGTGGCTTCGAGCTCTACCTGCTCGACCCGTCCCGGGGGACGGAACTGTGGCACGCGGTGATGGCCGCCGGCGCGTCGTTCGGCGCTGGGCCCGGCTGCCCGAATTCCATCGAACGTATGGAGAGTGGCCTCTTTTCTCTGCGCACCGACGCTCCGGACGATGCCGACCCCTATGAGGTCGGGCTCGGCAAATGGGTCGACCTCGACGGCGATGTCGAGTTCATCGGGCGCAAAGCGCTGGAGGAGAAGCGCCGCATCGGCCTGACCAGGGAGCTGGTAGGGCTGATCATCGAGGGAGCGGCGGCACCTCCGGCGATCAGGCCATGGCCGGCGGAAGCAGACGGGAAGCCGGTCGGGACGGTTCGCGCGGCCGCCTATTCCCCCAGGTATCAACGCAACCTCGGCATAGCCTTCGTTGACGTCCCGGCCAACGAACCTGGGACCGTGCTTGCGATCGATGCCGAAGGTGAGCGACGAACGGCAACTGTGGTGCCGCTGCCGTTCGACGCTCAGACCATGGGCTGACCCGCCGGACGGGGTCAGTTGGTCGCCAGGTCTGTCCGGCGCAAGAGCATGGCGTTGATGGCCACGATCACAGTCGACAGGCTCATGAACAGGGCGCCGATGGCGGGGGAGAGGAGAATGCCTGCCCCCACCGCCACTCCCGCGGCCAGCGGAATAGCGATCGTGTTGTAGCCGGTGGCCCAGGCCAGGTTCTGAATCATCTTGCGATGGGTCGCCCGGGACAGCTTCAGAGCCCGTGCTACGTCCGCTGGGTCGTCATCAACCAGCACGAGGTCGGCGGACTCGATGGCCACGTTCGTACCGGCGCCGATCGCAATTCCCAGGTCGGCTGCGAGTAGCGCCGGCGCGTCGTTGATCCCATCTCCGACGAACGCAGTTGCGCTTTCCCGTTTCAGTTCTTCGACTATGCGCGCCTTCTCGGCCGGAAGCACCCGGGCGTAGAAGCGTTCGATTCCCAGTTGCTGCGCGACGGTGGCAGCCACTGCGTGGGCGTCGCCGGTGATCATCACCGGCTGCACATCGAGCTCGTGGAGCAACTCCATGGTTGTGCGGGCGCTGTCGCGAACTTTGTCGGCCAGAGCGATCACCGCCAGCGCCGAGCCGTCGTCCATGACTACGACGGCGCTCTCCCCGCGCTGATCGGCCTCGGAGAGCGCCCTGGCGAGGCCGTCCGGCATCGCTACACCCAGCTCGACTGCCCACTCTGGACGCCCGACCCGCAGAAGGCGGTCGCCCACTTTGCCTTCGAGGCCTTGGCCGGGCACCGCGGTGACGTCGTCGGCCACCGGTGGATCGACGCCTGCCTCGTCGGCGGCCTGCACGATCGCCGCCGCCAGCGGATGTTCCGATGAACGTTCGAGGGCGGCGGCAAGCGCCAACACCTCGTTGCGATCCCTGCCGGCCGTGGCAATCTGGGAGACGACGAATCGCCCCTCGGTGAGGGTGCCGGTTTTGTCGAACGCCACAAAGTGGATGTTCCGACCACGCTCAAAGGCTTCTCGGTTCCGAACGAGTATCCCGTTGCGAGCCGAGATCCCGGTGGCGTTCATGGTCACGAGAGGAATGGCGAGTCCCAAAGCATGCGGGCAGGCGATGACCAGCACCGTGACGGCCCGGGCCACCGCGAAGTTGATCCCGCTGTCACCAAATACAGCCCATGCGATGAGAGTTGGCGTCGCAACCGCGATGGCGATGATGGTCAGCCAGAATGCGGCACGGTCGGCCAGGGCCTGGAACCGGGAGCGCGACGCCTGTGCTTCTTCGACGAGTCGCATGATCTGGCTCAGAGTCGTTTCATCGCCCGTTCGGGTGATCTGCACTGTGACGGCGCCTTCGCCATTCACGGCACCGGCGATCACCTCGTCGCCGACCTTCTTGGAGACCGGGCGCGACTCGCCGGTCAGAAAGGCTTCGTTCATACTCGAAGCCCCATCGATGATGTCCCCGTCGGACGGGACCTGCTCACCGGGTCGAATGAGTATCCGGTCGCCGTCGGCGAGGCTGAAAACGTCGACGTCTTCGATGTTGCCGTCGGCGTCAATCCGGTGCGCCACCGTCGGCACCATGGCAGCCAGGTGCTCCAGAGCTTTTGACGCAGACTGGACCGACCGCATCTCCATCCAGTGGCCCAGCAGCATGACGTCGAGCAGCGTCGCGAGCTCCCAATAGAATGGCATGCCGTCGACGCCGAGCGACACGGACAGGCTGTAGAAATACGCGACGGAGATGGCGAGGGAGATCAGTGTCATCATGCCGGGCTGACGGTGCTCGAGCTCCCGGTAACCGCCCAGCAGGAATACCGCACCGGCGTAGAAGAAGAGCACGGTGGAGAGGATCGGACTGACCCATTCCACGCCCGGGAACGTGACTGCCTCGTACCCGAACCACTCCTGGATCTGCTCTGAGAAGTAGATGATCGGAACGGTGAGGATCAGGCTGATCCACAGCCGGTCGCGGAACATCTCGGGACTATGACCCTCGTGCTTGTCGTGGCCGGCGCCCTGCCCACCGTGTTCCGCCTGACTGACTTCGTCGGGGGGTGCGGAAGAAGTGGAATTATGCAGATGATCGAGCATGGTGTGACTCCTTGGTGGGCGATACCCGTGTCGTGCCTGTTCTACACCTTCCATCCGACTGGAATGTCAAGCGGTAGGCTGACGGCATGCAGATCGGTGAAATCGCCCACGAAACCGGTGTTTCGACCAAAACCATTCGCTACTACGAATCTATCGGCGTCCTACCAGAGCCGGGTCGTGCGCCCAACGGTTACCGCTCATATGACGCATCCACCGTGGATCGGCTCCGGTTCATTCGCGATGCTCAGGCGAGCGGTCTCGCGCTCACCGAGATCGCCTCGATCCTGGAATTGCGCGAGCAGGGTGCATCGACGTGCGAACACGTCACGCATCTCCTGGAGCGCCATCTCGACGAACTGGATCGGCACATCGCCAATTTGCAGAAGACCCGGACGCAGCTGGCTACGCTCACCGCTCGGGCGGCAGCGCTGGATCCGGCGGACTGCACTGACCCGAACCGCTGCCAGACCATCACCGGCGGAGTGACCACCGGCGAGGACGTAGCGGCCGAGATCCATCACGCACCCCGCCCACACGGCCATTGACGCCCCAGTCCGATTTCGCCGACGGGGCGCCGCTCAATGGGCCGTGACGGAGGCGAGCCGCTGGCGGCCCAGGCGACGGTTGGTGGTGAGTGCATAGACGATTGCAAAGGCGACGCCCTGAGTGAGCACGATCGCCGCCCCGGATGCGATGTCGAGATAGAACGACAAGTACATGCCGGTGAACCCGGAGACGACACCGGTCATGACCGACAACGCCAGCATCGTCCGGAACTGGTCGGTGAGCAGGCGGGCGATCACGGGAGGGATGACGAGTGCCGCCGCGATCAGGGTTACGCCCAGCACCTGCATAGTGGCGATGACCGAGGCGGCCAGCAACACTGCGAACAAGGCGTCGAGGCGGGCGGTCGGTACACCGAAGACTTCGGCCACCTCGGGGTCGAACGTCAGGAAGAGGAGCGGGCGGTAGAGCGCCACGATCACCAGCGCCACTCCGGCGGCCACCCCGCCGACGACCCACAGATCGGTCTGCTCGACGCCGAGTACGTTGCCGAACAGAGCCGCTTCGAAGTTGCGGGTGAACCCGCTGGTGCGTGAGATCAGCGCCACCCCGAGGGCGAAGCTGGCGGTGGTGATCACGCCGATCGCGGCGTCGGCTCCGATGGTGCGGCGGCGGGCGACGCGGTTGACCATCAGGGCAGAGGCCAGGCCCCACGCTCCTGCGCCGAGGTAGAAGTTGACGCCGGCGAGAAAGCTGGCGACGGCACCGCCGAAGATGGCATGGCTCAGCCCGTGGCCGATGTAGCTCATGTTTCGCAGGACCACATATGTTCCGATCAGGGCACACAGGCCTCCGGCGATGGCAGCGACGAGGAGACCGTTGCGAAAGAACTCGAACCGGAACGGCTCAGCCAGGATGTCCATCGAAGCTCCTCTTGAGAGGGATGATCACCGACTCCGGGTGCTTGTCGATCACGATTGGGTGGCCTTCGTGCTCGATCAACTCCATCTCGGCGCCGAACGTCTCGAACAGGACGTCCGGAACCAGGGTGGTGGCGGGCGGGCCCTGGGCGACGATCCGCTGGTTGACACACATGACGTACGGCAGGTGGGCGGCGACCCCGTTCAGGTCGTGGGTGGTCAAGACCACCGCCACCCCGAGGCCGGCCAGCGCCTGCAGCGTGACCAGGACGTCCTGGCGGGTCTTGACGTCCACCCCCGACATCGGCTCGTCGAGCAGCACCAGTTGGGGATCCGCCATGAGGGCGCGCGCGAGGAACACGCGCTGTTGCTGACCGCCCGACAGCTCGCGGATGTGCCGGTGCTCGAGGTGCCCGATGCCCAGATCGTGCAGCAGGTTGTGCGCCCGGTGCCGCTCGCCCCGGGTGTAGCCCATCCCCAGCCGCCGGGCGGGGCTGCCCATCAGGACGACTTCGTCGACCGTCACCGGGAAATACCAGTTCACCGTCTCCACCTGCGGCACGTAGCCCAGCCGCAGACCGGGCGGGCGTTCCGCCACTCCGACTGTCGGCGTCAACGCCCCAGCCATCAGCTTCAGGAGCGTCGTCTTGCCCGAACCACTCGGGCCGACGATGCCGGTCAGCTCACCGGCGCGGACTTCCAGTGTCACGTCCGACAGCACCGCCTCCTGGTCGTAGGCGAAGCCAATGGTCGACAGTGAGACGAGGGGGGCGGTGTCAGGTTCCATAACTCGCCTGGTCACAGAGGTTGTCGGTGGGCACCCGATCGAGCGGAGAGGAATCGCCGTCCAGGGCGTCCACCATGGTCCGCAGATCAAACACCATGAGGCCCAGGTAGGAGTGGTCCGGATCGCCAGGTTCACCCGGGAGGTCGTCGTCTCGCAGCTCGTCGACGTACCGAACCCCGGTTTCGGCGGCGATCTGCGACAGGACTGGGCTGGGGAAGACTTCGGAGCCGAAGATCGCCGGGACGTGTTCTGCCCGGATCTGGTCGATGAGGCCGGCCACCTCCCGCGCCGTCGGCTCCGCGAAATCCGACGGCTGAATAGCGCCGATCACCTCCCAGCCGTATTCACGGGCAAAGTACGGGAACGAGTCGTGATAAGTGAGCAGGCGGCGGCGCTCCGGCGGGATGCTGGCGGTCGCCTCCCTGATGGCTGCGTCGAGCTGTTCGATCCGGTCTCCCAGCTGCTCGAGGTTGTTGCGGTAGGCGGATTCCCCCCCAGGATCGAGTTCGGCCATCGTGGCAGTGATGACTTCTGCATACGTGAGCGCATGGCGCGGATTGGTCCACAGATGGGGATTGGGATCGCCGGCCTCCTCCGGAAAGGAGAAATCGAAGATGTAGTCGGCCGGATCCAGCGCGGCCTCCCCCAGCGAGATGATGTCGACTCCGGGCGCGAGGTTGGTTTCGGCCAGCTCGATGGTCGGGAGCTCCAGATTGAGGCCGTTGACGAACACGACGTCGGCATCGGCCAGGGTCGCAGCATCGGAGGGAACGGGAGCGAAGGTATGGGAATTGACCCCCTCGGGGACCATGCCCACCACCTCTGCCCGGTCGCACACGATGTTTGCCGCCAGGTTCGTGATCGGCGAGACCGTGGTCACCACCAGCAGCCCGGCTCCGGTGTCGTCCCCGGCTTGTCCGCCGCACGCGGCCAGGAGTGCCAGCCCGCCAACCATCACCCAATGCGGCGGTAAGGCCCTCTTCATGCGAGTCATTATCAATCGCAAAGGATATGCAATTGAAGAAGCAACGGCAATTGGTGATTTGGCGCACGGCGACCCCTCAGGGCGCAGTCGCGCAGTCCAGGTGGCGACCGAGGATGGCGAAATGAATCCCGTCGGGGACGAACTGGTAGTCGCGAATGATCTCGGTGAAACTCGCCTCGAGCGCATCGAGCGGCAGGTCGACGACCCGCCCGCACTTCTCGCACATCAGGTGATGATGATCCGACCGCTCGCTCAGGTGGTAGATGCCGGGTCCGTGACCGAGGTGGACGTGATGGAGCATGCCGAGTTCCTCGAACACGTCCAGCGTTCGGTAGACGGTCGAGAGATCGAGCGCTCCGGCGGGCTCGCCGGCCCGATCCACGATGTCGGCCGCGCTCAAATGCTCTCCCTGCGCGCCGGCGAGCACCTGGCAGATGAGTCGGCGCTGCATGGTGACCCGGTAGCCGGCCGCGCGCAGTGCTTCGATCAGTTCGGCTTCAGTCTCAGCCACCGTCCCCAGGGTACCTCTCGGCCGCGCCCGGCAAGTCGGCCGGGCCGCTAGTTACGGCGCCGGCGGCGCTCCCGTCCGCGGGAGGACACGACCGGTGGGGTGGTAGCGCCAAGCCGCTTCACGATCTCTTCGATGCCGGGCCGGGCGCCTTCGAGGTCGTCGATCGTGCGACGGATCTCGGTGAGGTGGGCGGGAGTCGAACCGCAGCACGCCCCGACGATCCGGGCGCCGGCCCGCACCGACAACGCCGCATAGGCCGACATGTCCAGCGGCTGGGCCGGATAGGTCAGGCCGCCATCGGCCGTGTACGCAGGGATCCCGGCGTTGGCCTTCGCCACCACTACCGCGTCGGGCACCGTCTCGGTGATCTCGTGGACCGCCAGCACGACATCGCCGAGGCCGATACCGCAGTTGCCGCCCATCGCGTTCGCGCCGGACGTGACAGACCATTCGGCCAGCTGGCGCGGGGCCACCCCCATCATCGTCTTGCCGTTGGTGTCGAAACTCATGGTGGTGACCACCGGCAGGCCGGCCGGCTGCGCCGCGGTGAACGCAGCCTGCAACTCGTCCATCGAGGACATGGTCTCGATCCACAGCACGTCGACGCCGCCCTCGACCAGCGCGCCCACCTGCTCACGGAAGGCCACCACTGCGTCGTCGAACGACAGGGGACCCAGCGGCTCGAGCAGGTCGCCGGTAGGCCCGATGCTGCCACCAACTGCGATCGGGCGGTCGATGCCGTTGGCGGCGGATCGCGCCACGTCCACTGCCGCCTTGTTCAGCTCGGCAACCCGATCCTCCAACTTGTGTAGCGCCAAACGCCGGTGCGTGCCCCCAAAGGTATTGGTGAGGATGATGTCGGCGCCACCGTCGAGAAACCCGCGGTGGGCGGTCTCGACCATCGACGGTTGCTCGATGTTGAGGAGCTCCGGGCTCTCGCCGTTGGCCAAACCGAGGGCGAACAGTGACGTTCCCATCCCTCCATCGGCCACCACCACGGAGCGAGTGGCAAGCAGCCGCTCGAACGTATTCATATCGGCAATCCCTTCCATGGCGGAGCGCCGATCGGACCTGCGGTCGGGAAGGCGGCGGGTTCACGAGAAACGCCGCTGCAGTAAAGCAACGGCGTTGGTGCATCTGCTCCAGTCGCTTCCGATCAGGAACTGTGCCGGGTGGCCGGTCCTTGTGGCTGGCTCTCTAGCTGGCCCTGTCGGGTCGCTTTAGCTGCATTTCTTTAGCGCCCGCAAGCTGACGATCAAATCTGGCGCGGTGTCTTGTCGAAACGCAGGCTACCACGCCCGGTCTGGGACATCAGCCACTCCCGCGGTCAGCTACGTCGCCGCTTGAGCTCGGCGGTGATGGCGGGGACGATCTCGTGCAGGTCTCCGACCACTGCCCACGTCGCTTTGGTGACCATCGGTGCATCCTTGTCGGTATTGATGGCCAAGATGTGCTTCGAGTTCATCATGCCGACCCAATGCTGGATCGCGCCCGAGATGCCGCACGCTATGTAGAGGTCCGGCGCTACAACGGTACCGGTCTGGCCCACCTGGAATTTGTGGTTCTTCCAGCCGTTGTTGGTCACCACGCGGGAGCACCCGACGACGCCGCCCAGCTCAGCCGCGAGCTCTTCGATGATGTCGAACCTTTCGGCGCTCCCCACTCCGCGCCCGCCGCTGACGACGACAGGGGCGGTGGCGAGGGTGATGCCTTCGGAGGTGGTGACGCGATCGTGGACCATCGTGAGCGCGGCAGCGTCATCCAGCTGCGGCGTGAAGACCGCCGGTTCGCCAGAGCCGGGAGCCGCGGCGGGCTCCGGTTCGGTGGTGTGCGGGGCAAAGGTCAGGAGTTTGCGCGGTGCGCGCAGCCGGGCTCGTTCGTGGAGGCTGCCGCCCCAGCGGATCCGTGTCATCTCCCAGTCGTCCGGGGAGGGCTCGACTACGAGACAGTTCGCAACCATCGCCAGATTCGCCATAGCGGCGACGTGAGCCAGCACTTCGTTCCCGCGCTCGGTACCGGTGGTGGTGATGGCTCCGGCATCCAATGAGTCGGCCAGTTGTGCGAGCGACGCTGCCCATGCGTCGGGCCCGTAATCGGTGAGAACCTCGTGGTGGATCTGATGGACTGCCGTTACCCCATAGTCACCGAGCATGGGCGTGAGAGGATCGGCCTTTTCGCCGACAAGCGCGGCATGCAACGGCGCGCCTGCTGCGTCGGCCAACCGGCGGGCCGCCGTCAGGCCGCCCAGCGTGGTATCGGCCAGCTCGCCCCGATCGTGTTCGACCAGAAACACGTGCACGCTCACAGCAACCCCAGCTCCTCGATCTTGTCGACCGCCGCCGCGGCGGCGGCGGCGCCGGTGCCAAGGATCTCAACCTGTGAACCCGACTGGGGCGGGCTCACCAGCTGGACTTTCGACTGCCCGCCGGCCATATGGGACGGCGAGAGTCGGGAGACCTCCACTTTCTTTGCAGCCATCCTCCCTTTGAGGGTGGGATAGCGGGGCAGGTTGATGCCCTCGCGCACGGCCACAACCGCGGGCAACGGGAGCTGGTAGACCTCTGAACCGGTCGGCGTTTCCCGGCGCGCCTCGATCGAGCCGTTCTTGATGTCGATACCTTTGATGCCGCCGACGATGGGCCGCCCCAGGGCTCGCGCCACCCGGATGCCGACCTGATACCCGCCGGAGTCAGCCGACTCGTTGCCGAACAGGATCAGATCGAACGTGCCGTTGGCGGTTTCCAGGTCGCTGATGGCGCTCGTGAGCGCAGCCGCCGTGGCCATCGGATCCCAGTCAGCGCCGTCGGTCTCCAACAGCACGGCATCGTCTGCGCCCACCGAGACAGCCGTCCGGAGCTGCTCCTCGGCCTCTGAGGGGCCCAGGGTGAGCACCGTCGCCGCCCCGCCCTCCCGCTCGACGATCTGTACCGCCTCCTCGACGGCGCATTCTTCGTGGGGGCTGATTGTGAAGCCCAACATGTTGGCGTCGATCTCTTGGGCGTCAGGCGTGAGCACGATCCGGGCGCCCGGGGCCGGGACCCGCTTGACGCAAACGAGAACTCTCATTGCTTTGTCACCTCACCAACGCTGGGCCCAACCGGATCGCAAGGTCCGCGTTCCCGCTGCTTGCGTTCACGACTTCATCCGCTTGTCGTCGGGGTCGAACAACGGCTGGCTCCCGACCCGGGCCACCTTCACCGGGAACAGCTCATTCTGGTACATGACCTGCAGGTCGGCCCCCTCCACCGCGTGCTCGGGCGGCAGGTATCCGAGCAACAGGAACTTGCCCAGCGACGGGCCGGCGCCGGCGCTGGTGACCCGCGACACCCTTCCCTTAGAGTCCACGATGCGCTCGCCGTCCAGAGTCAAGATCGGTTCATTGCCACCCATCGGGAAACGAGCGACGCCCGACTCCGAGACGTGATTCTCGATCGTGAGTGTGCAGCACACGGCGGCCGGGTCCTCTTCACGTGCCTGGAGGTAGGCCTCCTTGCCGATGAAGTCGGCGCTCTTGACCTTGGGGCGCGCCAACCCGGCCTCGACCGGGTTGTACTCAGATTCGAGCTCGGCGCCCATCAATCGGTAACCCTTCTCGAGCCGTCCGGTGGTGCCGTAGACGCCCGCGCCGACCGGCACAACGCCGAGATCGTGGCCTGTCTCCCACAGCGCATCCCACAGTCGCGGTCCATGCTCCATTGCCGTGTAGATCTCCCATCCCAGATCGCCCACGTAGGAGATGCGAAACATCAGCACGGGGATCGACCCGATCGTCGCCCGTTTCACCGTTCCGTACGGAAAACCCTCGTGGGAAATGTCATCTTTGGTGACCTGCGACACGAGGTCCCGGGCCCTCGGGCCCCACACCCCGATTGTCGTGTACGCCGATGTGACATCGGTGAAGGTGACCGAGCGGTCCTCGGGGAGCCATTTCCGGAACCAGTAGCGGTCGCGTCCGCCGTCGAACCCGCCGGTGACGACTCGGTAATGATCTTCGGCCAAGCGCATGATCGTCAGGTCCGAACGGAACCCGCCCTCGGGTGTGAGCAGCGGTGTATAGACCGCGCTGCCGACCGGACGGTCGACTTGGTTGACAGCCATCATCTGGATGTAATCGACGACGCCCGGGCCGGTTATGTCGAATATGGCGAAGGCGGTCAAGTCCACCATCCCGACGCGCTCCCGCAACGCCAGATGCTCGGCGTTCTGGATGGGCGACCACCACCGTCGATCCCATTCGTGGGGCCGCTCGGGGATTTCGTCCCGGTACTCCTCGAGCAGTGGTGCGTTCGACTCATACCAGTGGGGCCGTTCCCAGCCGCCCGCTTCGAAATACACGGCACCGAGAGCAGATGTCTGCGGATGGAGCGAGCTCACACGGCTATTGCGCTCCGAATCCCACTGCTCGCGCGGGTGGACGATCCCGTAGGTCTTGTTGAAGTGTTCACTGCAGCGGGCGAGGATGTGTTCCTCCGTGCGCTGATAGTCGTAGTACCGCGCCACGTCGGACGCATGCGGATCAACCCGCGGGTATCCATAGGTCATCCACTCGGCCACGGCCCGGCCGGTGCCGGGTCCCTCTTTGATCCAGATCGCGGCGCATGACCACAGGTTCTTGACCTCGGGTGTTTCCCCTACCAGCGGCATGGCGTCAGGGGTGAGCGACAGCAGGCCGTTGATGCCGTACTTGATCTCCGCGTCGCCCAGCATCGGCATGAGCTCGACGGCCTGCTCGAGTTGGGGATCGAAGTCGTCCATGGTCAGCGGCAGCTCGGTAGGCGATAGACGAGATTCCTCGATCGAGGGGATGGTGTCAGGATGATGGAAAATCGGCCGGTGGGCGTAGGAGCCAACCTCCATCGACCCGCCGGTTTGGCGCTCGTAACAGAACGTATCCATGTCGCGGATGATCGGGTAGCCGATCTCGCTGTTGGTGGCCTGCAGGATGTCCAACGGCCCGACGTCGATCATCTGGTGGACCGCCGGGGCCAGCGGGATGCTGGCACCGGCCATCTCGGCGAGTCGCGGGCTCCACACGCCGCAGGCGATCACGACGTAGTCGCACGATATGTCGCCTTTGTCGGTCCGCACCCCGCTGATCTTGCCGTCGGTCACGTCAATGTCCGTGACCTCTGTGTTCGGCGAAACAGTCAGCGCGTGGCGCTCCATTGCCCGCTCTCGCATGATCGTGCCGGCCCGTAGCGAATCGACCACCGACACGGACGGGGTGTAAAAGCCGCCGAGGATCAGGTCCTCCTCGACATAGGGAACCATCTCTTTGACCTCGGCCGGCGTGAGCATCCGGGCCTCGATACCCCAGGTCTTGGCCGACGTCATGCGGCGGCGCAGTTCCTCCATGCGTTCTTCGGTCCGTGCGACCTCGATGCCGCCGCAAACCGTGTTGACGCCCATCTCCTCGTACTGCTCCTGGCTGTCGTGCGTGAGATGGGTCATCTCTTTGTTGTGGTCGACCGGGAAGATGAAGTTCGAGGCGTGGCCGGTCGAACCACCGGGGTTGGGGAGGGGACCCTTGTCGATCTGGACGATGCCGGTCCAGCCAAGCTCGGCTAGATGGTGCACTACCGAGTTGCCGACGATGCCGGCGCCGATGACAACGACGTTGGCGGCTGAAGGGAGGTCGCTCATGGGAGTTCCTTTTTCCACGGGTACCGACGACCGAGCGGATGCGCCGCCCCAACCCCGGCCTGGAGGAACGGGTTCCACGATGCGGCACCATGCTGCAATGTGGAACTGAGCCTACCGACTTCCAGCTCGCGATGCACGTGCCGCGCCCCCCGGTTTTGCTGGCGATTTCGCCGCTCGTGCGGTAAAGTTCCGCTCTGTAGCACCGTTCCACGATGTGGTAACGGACTTGCGGGCCCAACTGCGTCACTGCGGCTCCTGCCGCGTGGCCACAACCACATTTGACCGGCTTTATGCCGCCGCACAGCACACAGGCTTGGTGGACATGACCGAGGAAGAGCTCGACCTTTCAACCCTGCCGGACGACGAGCTCGTCGAGCAGATGCACGACGACCTCTACGACGGCCTCGCCGACGAGATCGCTGAAGGCACCACCATCCTGCTCGATCGCGGGTGGGAGGCCCAGCGGGTTCTCAACGACGCATTGGTGGAGGGAATGCGCATCGTCGGCATCGACTTTCGGGACGGCATTCTCTTCGTTCCTGAGGTGTTGCTCGCCGCCAATGCCATGAAAGCGGGCATGGCCCTCCTACGGCCTCTGCTGGCCGAGACCGGGGCCGAGCAGATCGGCAAAGTGGTGATCGGGACGGTGAAAGGCGACATCCACGACATCGGCAAGAACCTGGTGGCGATGATGCTCGAAGGTGCTGGATTCGAGGTGATCGACCTCGGCATCAACACCGACGTCGACGAGTATCTCGACGCGCTGAAAGAACACCAGCCCGACATCCTCGGCATGTCGGCGCTGCTCACCACGACGATGCCCTACATGAAGGTCGTGATCGACACGATGGTCGAGAAGGGCATCCGCGACGATTACATCGTGCTCGTAGGCGGCGCCCCGCTGAACGAGGAGTTCGGGGCGGCAGTCGGGGCCGACGCGTACTGTCGCGACGCGGCAGTGGCGTCAGAGGTGGCCAAAGACCTGGTGCTCAAGAAGCGCATCCTGGCGTCTGAAGATGCCTGAGCAGAAGCCGCCGACGGTCCTCATCCTGGCGTGCGGTGCGCTAGCCCGGGAGCTGCTGGATCTGGTGGCTTGGAACGGGTGGACCAACGTATCCGTCGAATGTCTTCCGGCCGCACTCCACAACACCCCCGACCACATTCCCGAGGCGGTTGCCGCCCGACTCGACATAGCGGCATCCCGGTATGACCACATCTTCGTGGGCTACGCCGACTGTGGAACCGGTGGACTGCTGGACCGGGTGCTGGAGGCGCGAGGGGTTGAGCGGTTGCCGGGTGCCCACTGCTACGAGTTCTTTGCGACGGGCCCGACCTTTGCGGGAATGCACGACGCCGAGCCGGGGACCTTCTACCTGACCGACTACCTGGCCCGCCATTTCGAGCGACTGATCATCGGCGGGCTGGGGATCGACCGGCACCCCGAACTGCTCGAGGCCTATTTCGGGAACTATCGACGCCTCGTGTACTTGTCCCAGGTCGAAGACGACGGGCTGGTCGAATCTGCCCGCCGGGCGGCAGACCGCATCGGCTTGACCTTCGAGCATCGCCATGTCGGGTATGGAGATCTAGGGAAGTCGCTGGTCCAGTTCGTCGCGGCGGCGACGTGATGAGGCAGGTGCGGGCGTGCGCGGTTACCGACGCGATGGGAGAAACTCACGAATGAGTGGGCAGCTCATCACAATCTACTGGCGCGACATCCCGGCGCAGGTGACGGCCCGCAGCGGTCGGTCCAAGGCCAGTGTGCAACTGACCGACAGGTTTCAGATCGCCATCGACCGCGCCGCGGTTCGCGCCGGAAAGCACACCACAAACGACTATCTCGAGGAGTGGCGCCGGGTTGCTCGACCTTGCGACTCAGACCTCCAGGCGGCTGTCGACGAAGCGGCGGCCCGGCTGGAGTCCGACTACACAGACGAGGCGCTGGAACAACTCGTCGCCCGCGGCGGAATCGCGCCAGAACAGGAAGGAGCCGATACATGACAGACACCGTTGTTGGATCGGCAGCGAAGGAAGTCGTGATCGGTTTCGACCGGCCCTTTGTTGTCATCGGCGAGCGGATCAACCCGACCGGTCGCAAACTGCTCGCCGAAGAGATGAAGCATGGGGACTACTCCCGGGTCGAGGCCGACGCCCTCGCCCAGGTTGCGGCCGGGGCGCATCTCCTCGACGTCAACGCCGGCATTCCTCTGGCGGATGAGCCGGCCATCCTGGCCGAGGCCGTCCAGCTGGTCCAGTCATTGGCAGACGTTCCGCTGTCGATCGACTCATCCATCATCGAGGCGCTGCAGGCCGGGCTAGCTGTATACAAAGGCAAGGCGCTGGTGAACTCGGTCACCGGGGAAGACGAGTCCCTCGAGCGAGTACTGCCCCTCGTTGCGAAGCACGGTGCTGCCGTTGTGGCGATCACCAACGACGAGACGGGAATCTCAGAGGATCCGGACGTGCGATTTCAGGTGGCCGAAAAGATCGTTCACCGCGCCGCTGATCACGGCATCGACTCCTGCGACATCGTCGTCGATCCGCTGGTGATGCCCATCGGGGCGATGGCAACGGCCGGGCGACAGGTCCTCCACCTCGTGCGCCGCCTCCGCGAGGAGTTGAAGGTCAATACGACGTGTGGGGCCTCGAACATCAGTTTTGGCCTCCCCAACCGGGCAGGCATCAACGCTGCCTTTCTGGCGATGGCGATCGGTGCCGGGTTGACTTCGGCCATCACCAATCCGCTCGAAGCCGAGATCATGCAAGCGGTCCGGGCCGCCGACGTGTTGGCCGGCCACGACCGGGACTGCGTCAACTGGATCAGCACCTACCGCCAGCCCGACTCGGAGAACGGGCGCCGGCGTAGCAACCGCCGCCGCGCGTCGCAGGCGAGCTGAACGCCGACCGTGGCGGCGACGCTCGACATCGTGTTCTCACCGTCGGGCCGCCGGGGCACGGTGCCGGTGGGCACCAATGTGCTCGATGCAGCCCGAATGCTGGGCGTCGACATAGACTCCGTCTGCGGCGGGCGCGCGATTTGCGGGCGCTGCCAGGTATCTGTTGCCGGCCGTGGACCGGGCCCGTCGGCATCTCCACCGGGGCCCAGCGAGACAACCGATTACCGACCGCGCCGCGCGCTGGCCGCAGGGTGCCGCCTGGCCTGCCAAGTGGAGGCGCTGACCGACCTCATGGTCGACGTCCCGCCATCGAGCCAGGTGCACCGCCAGGTGGTGCGTAAGCGAGCCGAGGTCGTGGACATCGAGGTCGATCCGGTCGTGCGGCTCTACTACGTCGAAGTGTCCGAGCCCGACATGCACCGGCAATCCTCGGACTCCCTGCGCTTGCTGGAGGCGCTCGCCGAGCAATGGGATCCGAAATACGCCGAACTGGTGATCGAGCCTGAGCTGTTGCCGCACCTGCAACCGGTTCTGCGTCAGGGCAAATGGGCCGTAACCGTGGCCGTGCATGACGATCAGGCCGTCACGGGCATCTGGCCTGGGTTCCGCGATTTGATGCTGGGAGCGGCATTCGACGTCGGCAGCACGACGGTGGCCGGCCACCTGCTCGACCTGGCCAGCGGCGAGGTCATTGCTTCGAGCGGAATGATGAACCCACAGATTCGCTTCGGCGAGGACCTGATGAGCCGGGTGTCCTACTCCATGATGAACCCGGCCGGCGCCGACGAGATGACTGCTGCCATCCGGTCCGCAGTCGGCAGTCTCCTCGAGCAGCTGGCGGAGGAGGCGGGCGTCGCAACGAGCGACATTCTCGAGTTGACGTTCGTCGGTAACCCGATCATGCACCATCTGCTGTTGGGAATCGACCCCCGAGAGCTGGGCACGGCCCCATTCGCCCTGGCGGTAGACGCGGCCGTACGAATCCCTGCGCGAGTCCTCGGCCTCGATGCCCATCCCGGTGCCCGTGTCTATGTGCTGCCCTGCATCGCCGGTCACGTCGGGGCGGACGCGGCGGCTGCCGCCTTGTCGGAGACACCGCATCGGGGCTCCGAGATCCAGTTGCTGGTTGACGTCGGCACCAACGCCGAGATCATGCTGGGCAGCAAGGATCGGTTGCTGGCTGCTTCGAGTCCGACCGGCCCTGCCTTCGAGGGTGCGCAGATATCGAGCGGCCAGCGCGCGGCTCCCGGCGCTGTCGAAAGAGTTCGGGTTGATCGGGACACCCTGGAACCGCGCTTCAAGGTCATCGGGTCAGATCTGTGGTCGGACGAGGCCGGATTCGACGAATCGGTCTCGGCGTTTGGAGTGACCGGGATCTGTGGTTCGGGGATCATCGAGGCCGTCGCGGAACTGTACTTGGCCGGCCTCGTCGGCCCCGACGGTGGGATCACCGGGGCAAACCGGACACCGCGGATCAGTCCCGATGGCCGCACGTTCTCCTACACACTCCTTGACGGCGATCCGCCGATCCAAATCACCCAGGCCGACGTGCGCGCTATTCAGCTGGCTAAAGCCGCCCTATACGCCGGAGTGCGCCTCCTGATGGACCATCTCGACGTGCAGGCAGTCGATGAAATCCGGCTGGCCGGAGCGTTCGGCAGTCACATCGATCCCACCTATGCCATGGCGCTCGGCATGATTCCCGATTGTGATCTCACCCGGGTGCACGCGGCGGGCAACGCAGCGGGTAGCGGTGCCATCATTGCGTTGCTGAGCGGGCGCGCCCGCCGGGACGTCGAGCAGTTGGTGCGGGAGGTCGAGAAGATCGAAACCGCCGTCGAGCCTCGATTCCAGGACCACTTCGTCGGCGCAATGGGGATTCCCCATTCGGACCACCAGTTTCCCCATCTGGCGTCGGTGCTGGACCTGCCCACCGCCTCAGCGGATCCGCCGGAAACCAGGCGGCGGCGGAATCGGAGACGGGCGTGAATAGAACGATACGGAGGCACCAATGAGTGAGACCCAAACCCGGAGGGGCGGGCGCAGATCCGGTGGGCGGGCAGCCCGCCAGGCCGCCCGGACCCGCCAGCACATTGAACGACAGCCATTCCTCACCCGCCGGCTGGACCCGATCGAGGTGGTATCGGAGGAAGGGCTCGAGCTGATCGAGCACAACGCGGAAACGCTGCTCGCGCAGGTGGGTGTGGACGTGGTCAACTACCCGGAGGGAATCGAGATCTTTCGCCGGGCCGGCGCCGAGGTCGATGATGATCGCGTCCGCTTTCCGCGCGGCATGTGCCGGGAGCTGATCCAGGCCACTGCACCCCGTTCATTCACACAGCTCGCCCGGAACCAGGAGCACTCGGTGGTGATCGGCGATCCCCACACCGTGCTCGTCCCGGCCTACGGCTCGCCCTTCGTGCGCGATCTCGACGGGGGCCGGCGCTATGCCACGATCGAGGATTTCAACAACTTCGCCAAACTGACGTACATGTCACCGGCCCTCCACCACAACGGGGGAACGCTGTGCGAGCCGGTCGATCTTCCGGTCAACAAGCGCCATCTCGACATGGTTCATGCCCACATCCGCTACTCGGACAAGCCGTTCATGGGGTCGGTGACGCACCCCAGCCGGGCCCAGGACACGGTGGACATGTGCAAGATCGTGTTTGGGGAGGACACCCTCGGTGAGCAGGCAGCCGTCATCGGACTCTGCAACGCCAACTCGCCAATGGCCTGGGATTTCAACATGCTGGGCTCGGCCAAGGTGTATGCCGAGAACAACCAGGCCACGCTGATCACACCCTTCATCCTGGCGGGGGCGATGTCGCCGGTAACTGTGGCCGCGGCCGCCACCCAGACCCTCGCTGAGGCGCTGGCCGGTATGGCCTTCACGCAGATCGTCAACCCGGGGGCCCCCGTGATCTTCGGGTCCTTCGCCTCGTCGATGTCGATGCAGTCGGGCGCGCCGACGTTCGGCACGCCCGAGCCGCAGCTCGTGCTCTATCTGATGGCGCAGCTGGCCCGCCGGGTCGGTGTGCCCTTTCGGTCGGGCGGGAACTTCACTGCATCGAAGCTGCCCGACGCGCAAGCGGCGTACGAGAGTGCGATCAGCTTCCTGCCGGCGATCCAGGCCGGGGTCAACTTCCTGCTCCATACGGCGGGCTGGCTCGAGGGAGGCCTCACCATGGGATACGAGAAGTTCGTCATAGACGCCGACCAGGCGTCGATGATGGCGGCATGGGTCAACGGGGTGGATCTTTCGGACAATGGCCTTGCGTTGCAGACGATGCTCGACACCGGGCCCGGCCAGCATTTTTTGGGCACTGAGCACACCATGGCCAATTTCGAGACTGCGTTTTGGCGGTCGGACCTGGCCGACAACAACAGCTTCGAGCAATGGGAACAGGAGGGCGCGGAGGATATCGTCGTGCGGGCCAGTCGCCGCTGGAAGCAAATGCTGGCAGAGTACGAGCCACCACCGATCGATGAGGCGATGCTCGAAGAGTTGGACTCCTGGGTGGCTGCTCGCAAGGCATCGTTCCCGGATTCGGATGTGTGAGTCATGAAAACCGAAACGCTGACGGAAGCCCAACGTGCTGCCATCCGGCGGGTGCTGGAAGACCCGGTGTTCGAGCTGATCCCGCTCAAGAACGTACTGGATCAAGCCGAGTTCCTCCCGGCCGGCGCCACCGTCTCGATTACTGCCTCACCGGCCAAGACATTGGAGGACACCCTGGACCTGGCGGAGGAGCTGCAGCGCCTCGGGTTCGTGACGATCCCGCATCTGTCTGCCCGGATGACCCGGGACCGGGCTCACCTCGAATCCGTGATGGAGCGGATCGCACATCTGGGCATCGACCGGGCATTCGTTGTGGGTGGTGACGCCGAGTTCACCGGCGAGTTCTACGACGCCGAATCACTCCTCGATGCAATGGCCGAGATCGGTCACGCCATTGGCGAAATCGGGATCGGTAGCTATCCCGAGGGCCACCACGTCTTCGACGATGCCACCGCCATGGCCGCTCTCCATGCCAAGCAGCGATACGCGACGTCTCTCACCACCCAGATGTGCTTCGACGGGGACGCAATCACTGATTGGCTGAAGATGATCCGGGCGGAGGGTATCGAAATGCCTGCCTATCTGGGGATCCCGGGAGTCGCCGAGCGCCTCAGGCTCATGAAGATCGCGGCCCGGATCGGCGTCGGGCAATCGGCTCGGTTCCTGGCGCACAACAAACGTCTGATCCGGACGTTTGTGCAGCCCGGTGGCTATTCAGCCGATGAGCTGCTCGAAGACATGGCAGACACCCTGGCGGCCGGGTGGGCCAACATCGTCGGTGTGCACATCTATACCTTCAATCAGGTAGACACGACCGAACGCTGGCGCCGGGAATACCTGGCCGCGCTGTAGACGGCTCGACCTTCACGCCGAGAGGGGTGGCATTGGGAGCGACGATTCTGGATGGAAAAGCAGTGGCGGCCGCCGTCAAAGCCGAGGTAGCGGTCCAGGTGGCGAAGCTGGACCGGCCGCCCGGCCTGGCCACGGTGCTGGTCGGGGATGACCCGGCCTCGCACACCTACGTGCGAGGCAAGCGCAAGGACGCCGAAGAGTGCGGCATGCGGTCGTTTCACCACGAGCTGCCGGCCGACACCGATCAGCGAAGCATCGAACGACTGGTCGACTCCCTCAATGAAGATACTGACGTACACGGCATCCTCGTGCAGCTGCCGCTTCCGTCCGGCCTGAACAGTGAGGCCATCACCGAGCGCATCGCACCGGGCAAGGACGTCGATGGACTCCACCCGTACAACCTGGGGCTACTCCTCCTCGACCGGCCCGGATTGCGGCCCTGCACACCATCCGGGGTGATGCAGATTCTCGAGCATTACGGTCTTGAGACGAGTGGCACCAAAAGCATCGTGGTCGGCCGCTCATTTCTGGTGGGCCGGCCGATGGCTCTCATGCTGTCCGCCCGGGGTGTCGACTCGACGGTCACCATCGCTCACTCCCGCACGCCGGACTTGGCGGCACAGGTGAGGGAAGCCGACATTGTCGTGGCTGCGGTTGGAGTTCCGAGAATGATCAGCGGGGAGATGATCAAGCCGGGGGCCATCGTCATCGACATCGGCATCAACCGGGTCGGTGGCAAGCTCGTCGGTGACGTCGATTTCGCATCCGCCACCGAGGTAGCCGGGGCCATCACCCCGGTCCCAGGAGGGGTCGGCCCCATGACCCGGGCCATGCTGATGGCCAACACATTGGCTGCGGCCCGCAGCTGAGAGGCACGGCGTGGCCTCCGACCCGCTGCTCCAACCGTTCCAGCTGAAATATCTGCGACTGCGCAACCGGATCATGTCCACCAGCCATGAGCCGGCCTATGCCGAAGACGCCAAGCCCAAGCTGCGCTACCAGCTCTACCACGAGGAAAAGGCCAAGGGTGGGCTGGCCCTCACGATGTTCGGCGGCTCGACCAACATCGCCCCGGACTCACCGCCGGTCTTCGGACAGCTGTATGCAGGTGATGATTCGATCATTCCGTACTTCCGGGAGATGGCCGAGCGGATACATCGCCATGGGGCCGCCACCATGGTGCAGCTCACACACATGGGCCGCCGCACCGTGTTTGACGACGGCGACTGGCTCCCGACGGTCGCTCCCTCGTCGGTGCGCGAGCCCGCCCATCGCAGCTTCCCCAAAGAGCTGGAAGAGTTCGACATTCGCCGGATAATCAAGGCCTACGGCCAGGCAGCGCGGCGGGCCAGAGACGGAAATCTCGACGGCTGCGAAGTGATCGCGTACGGCCACCTGTTGGACCAGTTCTGGTCGCCGCTCACCAACCGGCGCTTCGACCGCTATGGAGGCAGCTTGGAAAACCGGATGCGGTTCAGCCTCGAGGTGCTGGCTGAAATCCGAGAACAGGTTGGGGACGACTTCATCGTCGGCATCCGCATGACATGCGATGAGGACCGGGAAGGTGGGCTGACCGCGGAGGACGGGATCGCCATTGCCCGCGGCCTGGTCCGCACCGGCATGATCGACTTCGTCAACGTCATCAAAGGCTGGATCGCCACCGACGAGGCGATCGCTCGCGTCATACCCGGGCTGGGCACCCCGCTCGGTCCGCACCTGGCGTTTGCCGGCGCGATCAAAGACGCCGTCGACATCCCCGTATTTCAAGCGGCCCGCGTCACGGACCTCGAGACCGCCCGCCATGCCATCGAAGCCGGGTACGTCGACATGGTGGGCATGACCAGGGCCCATATGGCCGATCCCCACATCGTCCGCAAGCTCGAGGCCGGCGACGCGGCCCGGATCCGCCCGTGCGTCGGCGCGTCCTACTGCATCAACCGGCTGTATCTGGGCCAGGATGCCCTGTGTGTCCACAACCCGGCGACGGGGCGGGAGGCAACGATTCCGCAGCTGGTGCCGGCTCCGACTCGGCCCTCCCGCCGGGTGGTTGTGATCGGCGGGGGAGTGGCGGGGCTGGAAGCAGCCAGGGTGTCCGCCGCCCGGGGGCATCAGGTCACCCTGTTCGAGGCATCCCACGAGCTGGGTGGCCAGGTCTTGCTGGCGGCCCGGGCTTCCAACCGGCGCCGCGAGCTGCGGGGGATCGCCGACTGGCTCGCATCCGAGGTCAAACACGCGCGCGTCGAGGTGCGGCTCAACACGATCGCCGATGCGGCCACGGTCGCCGGCCTCGCCCCTGACGTCGTCATCGTGGCCACCGGCGGCTGGCCGCGGGCACCCGAGTTCGTTGGTGTGGAGTTCACCCACTCCGCATGGGACGTATTGAGCGGCGACGTCCGGCCGGCCGAGTCGGTTCTCGTCTACGACGACCATGGCAACTACGAGGCGATCTCGGCAGTGGAACGGCTGCTGGAGTCGGGGGCAACAGTGGAGGTTGCGACCCCCGACCGGCACGTCGGCCACGAACTGATCGGGACGGCGTACCCCGAATACCTGCAGCTTCTGTACGCCCACGGGGTCACAATGACACCGGATCACCGGCTCGTACGTGTGATGCGCCAGAGCGGGAAACTGGTAGCCAGCCTGCAGAACGAATACACCGGTGGCCTTTCTGATCGCCAGGTCGACCAGGTGTTGGTGGAGCACGGCACCGAGCCAAACGCCAACATCTACTTCGAATTGATCGAGAGTTCGGCCAATCTCGGCGAGGTGGATGTCGACGCCCTCATCGACCTACGGCCCCAGGACTTGGTGGCCAACCCGAACGGCTCGTACCAGCTGTTCCGCATCGGCGACGCGGTCGCAAGCCGCAACATCCATGCTGCCATCTACGACGCCCGGCGGCTGTGCCTGGCGCTGTGAGCGCGACGGGACCGGCTACACGGGTTCCAGGACCACCACCGGGATGGCCCGATCCGTAACCCGCTGATACTCGGCATACCCGCTGTACCGGTCCACGAACTGCTTCCACAGTTCTTCCCGCTCGGCGTCGTCGGCTCCACGCGGCCGCACCCGAGTCTTGGTAGACCCGAGCGTGACCGTGCCCTCACCGGCGGCGGTCAGATTGAGGTACCAGGCCGGATGTTGATCGTGCCCGCTGTTCGATGCCACCACCGCCCACCCATCTCCGTGCTCAACCGCAAACAGCGGCACCGTCCGCTCCTTGCCGCTGCGCCGACCCTTCGTCGTGAGCAGCACGACATCCATGTCGAACATGCGCGAGGCCCCCCCGACAGCCGGTAGAGACTGCGGTGCAGGACCGTGCCTAGCTGGGTGAACCGTTTGGGGACCTTGGTGTGAGCCATGACAGCTCCACGCTACTGCGGCAGCCCGATCCGGGGTTGCAACCCGAGTTACCGGGACGTCCCGACCTGGCGTGCCAGTTCCAGCGCTTCGGCTGCGCCCAGGCCGCGCTGTCCCACGAGGTAACACGCGATCGGCGCCGCGATCCGCTCGGATCCGTGGGCGGCTACCCCGGCGAGCTCGAGCAGGGTGTCGAATGTCCCCTTGCTGGGTGGTGCCACGTCCAGCAGCTCGGCGAAGGCGGCCACCCATTCCTGTCCCGTCATCACTGTCCCTCCGGCATCGGATGCAATTGAGGGTAGGACACTGAAGCACGACGCTCGGAAATGCATTCCAGTCGGGCGCTCGCCTGATCCGCCACAAACGGATTTCAGCCGGTACAGTCCCCGGTCGTGGGAGAGCAGATTCTCGTAACCGGTGGTCGTGGGCTCGACGGCGACGTGTCTGTGTTCGGGGCCAAGAACGCCGTGCTCAAGCAAATGGTGGCCACCGTGCTGGCGCCCGGCGTGCACCGCCTCGCCAACGTGCCCGGAATCCTGGATGTGCGCCTGATGCAGATGGTCCTCGAGCACATGGGTGCCATCTGCCAGGTCGACGGTCACGACCTCACTATCGAGATCCCGCAGCACCTCCGGGCCGAGGCACCGCTCGAGCTGGTCCGCCAGATGCGAGCCTCGATCATCGTGCTGGGCCCGCTGCTCGCCCGGTGTGGCGAGGCCCGGGTGGCATTTCCCGGCGGCGACGACCTGGGTGCTCGCCCCATTGACTGGCACATCGACGGGTTGCGCAAGATGGGCGCGGAGTTTTATCTGGAGCACGGGGTGTTGATGGGATCGGTTCCCGGCGGCCGGCTCCGTGGCGCCAGCTTCGACTTGGAGTTTCCCTCGGTCGGCGCGACCGAAAACATCTTGCTCGGGGCGGTTATGGCCCACGGCACGACCGTGCTCTCGAACGCCGCCCGTGAGCCGGAGATCGAGGACCTGGCACTCCAGCTCACCAAGATGGGTGCCAAGATCGAGGGCGCCGGGACATCGATCATCACGATCGAGGGTGTTGACGAACTTCAGCCCGCCCAGCACAACGTCGTACCCGACCGACTCGAAGCCGGCACGTTCGCGGTAGCGGGCGCGATCACCGGCGGACGGGTACGGGTTGTTGACTGTGTACCCGGCCACCTGCGCATGGAGCTGCGCAAACTGGAAGAATGCGGCTATCACGTCGACCGGGGAGAAGACTGGTTCGCAGTCGAAGGCGTCGCCCGGCCCAAAGCGGTCGATTTCGCCACTCTGCCGTTCCCCGGCTTCCACACCGACATGCATCCCCAGTTCGTGGCGCTCCTCTCGGTTGCCGAGGGAACGTCGGTCATCACCGAGAACCTATACGATGCGCGGTTCCGCTACGTCGGCGAGCTCGCCCGGATGGGCGCAGACATCACCACCGAATGGCAACATGCGGTGATCAACGGGGTAGAAGCACTCTCCGGCTGTCCCGTCATTGCCCCAGACATTCGGGCCGGGGCGTCGCTCGTGCTGGCGGGGCTGCGGGCGGAGGGCATCACCGCGATCTCGGAGGTGCACCACATCGACCGAGGATACGAGGACTTCGTTGGTCGTTTGGCCGCACTGGGAGCCGTGATCGAGCGGAGCTGACCGGGTCGGCACCCAGGCGGAACCTCACCGGCCTGTCGGAGAACCGACACAGCGTCGCGATCCATCACTAGGCTCCTGCGCCATGAAGCGCCAACAACTGCGTCCACTGTCCGTGGGTGAGACGATCGACGCTGTCTTCACCATCTACCGGTCCCAGTTCGTGACGTTGATCACGATCGCGGCCGTGATCCTGGTACCGATCCTGCTCGTGTCCGGTCTTCTCCAACTCAGCTTCGTGAACGACATGATCACGGACGTCGAGAGTCTCGAGTCGGGTCAGGCGGTCGACTTCGGCGACGTATTCAACGCCGGAGCGATCGTCGGAACGCTGATCATCAACCTGTTCGTCTGGGCGGCATCTGCGCTGGCATCAGGCGCCGTGGTCAAGGCCGTGTCGGACACCTATCTGGGCCGCGACCCGGAATGGCAGCCCTCCATCCAATTCGCTTTCACGCGGCTGGGTCCGCTGTTGCTTGGTTCGTTTCTGTTCGCGCTGGGTGTGGGAGTCGGGTTCATCTTCCTCTTCATCCCGGGCATCTTCCTGGCCGTGTCGTGGGCCGTATTCGCCCCGGCGGTGGTCGTGGAGGGCGCATCTGGGCCGGGTGGCTTGGGACGATCGTGGGAGCTGATCAAAGGGCGGCGCTGGCCAGTGTTCGGAGCGTTCGTGATCCTCTACATCATCGTCGCGGTCGCCAGCTTCATCATCGGGTTGATCCTGAGCGGGCTGCTGGCAGCGGGCTCGGGTGGCGCCTTCAACTTCGGGAACATCATCCTCAACATCATCACCCAGGTACTGACCGCGCCGCTGCTGGCCATCGCCACGGTTGTCATCTATTTCGATTTGCGGGTGCGCAAAGAGGCCTTCGATGTGACGCTATTGGCCAACGCGGTCGGTGAACAGCCGCCGCCGATGATGGATCCGCCCGGTCCCGCCGAACCCCCGCCGTCGCCTCCGCCGCCGCCCGAGGATCCAGGGAGCGCGTGGCCTCCGTCCAGCGACATCTGACCTCTGGGTTTCCCGGTCGGCGGCTCGCTGCCGCAGCCACATTTTGTGTGGCGACCGTTCTTGTCGCTCCACCCGTCCTGGCCCAGGACCTGACAACGCCGGAGTGGGAAGCCCGGTTGGCCGACACCGTCAAAGGCGGTCCGCCCCCTATTGCCGTCACGGTGGACGGCCGGGCCGTCGACACCTCACTGCTCGGAACTGGACCGGACCAGGCTGCCCGAGCGGCAGCTGCCCTGGGCGGCCGTCGCTTCGACCAACCTCCGGCGGATGAGCTGCGCCGGCGCGCCGAGCAGATCGTGTCCGAGCCCGCCTACACGGGCCAGCCGGAGAGCATTTGGCGGCGATGGTTGACCGAGAACCCGGTGACGCGTTGGCTGCGCGAGACCTGGGACCGCATCGTCCGCTGGATCATGGAGCGTTTCTCTTTGTCGGATGGTGAGCGCGACCCGGGCCAAGCCGATCTCAATCGGCGTTCCTACGGCGTGCCGCTGATACTCATCGTGGCGGCCGGCGCCGCGATCCTGACCATGGTGACTGTGCGCCGCTCGCGACGGTTCGAACGCGATCAGGATCGGTGGTTCGAAGGCGTTGACGAGGGGTTGCGGTCCCGGGCCGCATTGGAGGACGAGGCCCGAAGCGCCGAGGCGCGCGGGGCGTACTCTGACGCCGTCCGGTACCGGTTTCTGGCCGGCCTGTTGCGTCTCGACGAAGCCGACCGTATCCGCTTTTGGCCGTCCAGCCGGTTGATGGAGCTGCGGGAACAGATGGACTCGGACGATTTCGACCGGGCGGCCGAGCTGTTCGAATGCGCCGCATATTCGCCCCGGGCGGCCACGGCCGACGATGCGGTGGCTCATAACGCAGCCTGGGATTCCATCCTCGGTATCCGGGTGGGGCCATGACGTTTGGGCTCGACCGCGACTACACGGAGCGGGTGGATCGCCGCCGGGTATGGAGGAATGTGGCCTGGTTCGTCGCGCTTGTTGTCGTCCTCAATGTGGCGGTCACCGTGGGCAGCGCCATCTTCGAGCCCTCCGTTGAGGGGCCGGCCGGCTCGTCGTTCGTGACCGAAGCCGACGGCGTGGCAGGCTGGCGTGAGCTGCTGCAGCACTTGGGTCGCGACACGGTCCGTCTCCGCGAGCGAGTTGCTGGCGCCGACCTGGACCGAGACACGGTCGCCTTGGTCGTCATCCAGCCCGAAGCGGCGTATCTGGATGGGGCCTACGCCGACGCAGTGGAGCGGTTCGTCCGCGAGGGAGGCCACCTGGTCATCACATCGGGAAATCCGATCGCCAGCCGGCTGCTGGCGGAGTCGAGGCTCGCCAACGGCACGATCGGTGACACGCGCCCGCTGCTCCCCGCAGCAGAAACCGAGGGCGTCGACGTAGTCACCTTCGATGGTGATCTGTTCTTCGAGGACACCGGTCCCGGAGTGCCGCTTCTCACCAGCGCAGATGGCCAACACGCAGCTCTCGCGGCGGTCGTGGGGGAAGGCCGGGTGGTGATGATTTCCGAGAAGTCGGCGGTTACGAACCGGTTGCTGGCGGTCTCCGACAACGCCGCGTTCGCCGTGGCCGTGACCGGCGGCCGCAACGTCGTATTTGACGAATACCTGCACGGCTACGGACTTGACCAGGGCGCGTCGGCGCTTCCCGACAATCTGGCGTTGGCGGCCGGCGTGATCCTGGTGGGGGCGGTGGTCTGGATTTGGGCTGTGGCCCGGCGCTTGGGTACACCGGAACAGGCGGGGCGGGCGTTTCCTCCGGCCCGCAGCGAGTTTGTGCGGTCGCTGGGCGCCACGCTCGCCCGCTCACATCCGGACGAGCGCGCCTATGGCGAGCTGCGCCGGCATGGTCTCGATCTGCTGGCCCGGATGAGTGGTTCCCGGGAGGCAGCCGGCCGGCAGGCGGACGCAGTGGCGGCCCGGGCCCGGGTCACCGGCCAGGAACTGGCGGCCCTGCGCCAGCCGGTGGCATCGGCCGAGGATGCTGTGTTGGTGGGAGCGGCGGTCACCAAGCTGCAGGCCTATTCGGTCGGAAAGGACGCGTGATGAATGAACTACGACGCCGGCTGATCGGTGAGGTCGAGAAGGTGGTGATCGGTCAGCGCAACACCGTGGACGCCTTGCTCGCCGCGTTGATGGTCGGCGGCCACGCTCTCCTCGAAGGCGTGCCTGGCGTCGCCAAGACCCTGGTGGCCCGCGCTTTCGCCCGGGCCACCGGACTGGCCTTTGGGCGGATCCAATTTACGCCCGACATGCTCCCGGCTGATGTGACCGGAACGGTGGTCATACGGGGTGCAGGCCTGGAGTTTCGAGCGGGTCCCATCTTCACGAACGTGCTATTGGGCGATGAGATCAACCGCACGCCGCCCAAAACCCAGGCCGCGTTGTTGGAGGCAATGCAGGAGGGCCAGGTCACGGTCGACGCCAAGAGCCATCCGTTGCCGGACCCTTTCCTGGTTGTCGCCACCCAGAACCCGATCGAATACGAAGGCACGTATGCATTGCCGGAGGCACAGCTCGATCGGTTCGTCATGAAGGTTGACGTCGCGTATCCGTCCGGCGAAGACGAAATCTCCATGCTCAAGCTGGAGCGCAGAGGCGTCACGCCTACCACCCTGCATGAGGTGTCGGCCATCACCACCACCGACGAGATCGCCGGCGTGCGGTCGCTGGTCGATCAGACTGCGGTGGCCGATGACGTCGTCCGCTACGCATCTGAGCTGGTACGAGTCACCCGGACCCTGCCGGCTGTGGAAGTGGGGGCCTCTCCCCGAGCCGGAGTCCACCTACTGTCCGTGGCTCGGGTCACGGCCCGCATGGCCGGGCGCGATTTTGTGACACCCGACGACATCGCGTCGGTGGCGCCTCTCGTCCTTCGGCACCGTCTCGTCCTCAGACCAGAAGCCGAGATTGAGCGGTACCGGCCAGACGACGCGGTCAAAGCGGCCCTCAACGCCGTGCCGGTTCCCCGCTGATGGCGCCCACCCGTCGGGCAGCCGCAATGCTGCTCGGGATCGGTTTCAGTGCGCTGCTGCTTCCGGCGCCGGTCGTGGCAGCGGCCATCGCGGCCCTGGCGATCTCAACCGGCATCGATGCATGGGTGTCGCGCGGCTTGCCGGCCCTGTCGAGAACAGTCCCCGACGTGCTGTCGCGGGGCGTGCCGGCGCCGGTTCGAATCGTGCCCGATCGTCCGTCCAGTCGGATCTGGGTGCGCCAGCCTACGCCGCCAGACTTGCGGGCCGCTCCTCCTGAACAAGGGGGTGGTCTGGATGGCACGCTCACCGCGCTACGCCGGGGCCGTCACACGCTGGACCCTTTCGCCGTGCGCTCGGTGGGGCCGTTGCGGCTGGGCCAGTCGCTCCATCGTGCCGGGGAGGCGGGCGAGGTTTCCGTGTTTCCCGACATGGTCGCTGCCCGCCGGCTGGCATCGCTCGTACAGCATGGGACGTTTGCCCTGGAGGGGCGCCGGCGCCGGGGGCCGATCGGCCTCGGGACCGAGTTCGAGTCGATCAGGGCTTATGTGCCGGGGGACGACATCCGCCAGGTGAACTGGGCTGCGACCGCTCGGTCCGATCAGCCGATGGTCAATCAATGGCGCCTGGAGCAGGATCGCGACGTCATCTGTTTGGTCGACGCCGGGCGGCTGATGGCCGCTCCAATCGGGGATCGCACCCGCATGGACGCCGCGGTGGATGTCGCCGCTGCGGTTGCTGCGGTGGCGGATGTGGTCGGAGACCGGGCGGGCGTGGTCGTGTTCCGAAACGAGATCGAGCGAAGTCTGCCGCCTTCGCACCGGGCGGGGACCGCGGTGGCGGAGGCGATCTTCGACGTTGAGCCGGCACCGGTCGAGTCGGACTATCTCTTGGCCTTCCAGCACGTTGCCTCGCGCAAACGAGCGCTGGTAGTGGTGCTCACCGACATCCTCGATGAGTCGGCCGCCCGGCCGCTGTCGGACGCCATTGGCGTGCTGGCCCGCCGCCATTCAGTGGTGGTTGGCAGCGTCCGCGATCCGGACCTCGCCGAAGCGCTGGGGGGTGAGGTCGGCAATCTCGAAGATGTCGCTCGCGCGGCCGTGGCGCTGGATGTGCTGGGCAGCCGCCGCCAGGTCGTTGCGGGCCTCCGGCGTCACGGGGCGGTAGTGATCGAATCGCCTCCCTCGGAACTCAGCGCCGGCGTGGTGGCCGCCTACCTGCGGGCCAAATCTCTGGCCCGGTTTTGACCAGGTTCGGGTGGGCCCGTGCCGCGAGCGGCCGCGAGCCACCAGTACGCCCCGCCCAGGAGCACGCCGGTAACGACGGCCGGACCAGCAGTCGTCCCAGTTCGCGAGACAAAGCCCTCAACAAAGCCGGCGAGCACCAGCCAGGGGGCAGTGCCGACCACGAGCTTGACTGCCGCCACGGACTCCTCCCGTAACGCTATTCGCCGGGGGCGGAGTCCAGGGCTGACCAGACCCGAGGCCAGCCGTAGCCCGGCGAGTGCGGCCACCACCACGCAGCTCAGCTCCAGAATCCCGTGTGCGGCGACCGCTTCGACGAGCAGGGCACCGTTGTCGGCTTCCGCTCCGAGCCCTACGACCGCTCCCAGGATGAACCCGTTGTAGGCGGTGACCAAGCCCGTCCCGATCCCGAAGGTTATCCCGAGTGCAAACGCCAGCACGGTCACTTGGATGTTGTTGACGAGCACTGCAGTCGAGAACGCCGCCAAACCCTCGGCATCCGCGCCGATGTCGGTCGACGCCTGCCGGGATTCGGCAACCCACAGGAAGTCACCGGGAACGAGTGCGGCGGTCGTGACGGGATCGGACAGCGCCAGCACCAGGCCGGTGACGCCTGGACCCACCAGCATCAACGCCGCCAGTAACAACAACCCCGGACGCTCCATGAGGGTCCGCCAGTACTCGGTCGCGAAGAACTCCCGAAAGGTGAGCCTTCCATCCCGTGAAGCGCGACCGTAGACCAGGGCCTGCGCCCGCCGAACCAACTCATCGAGTTCGACTGCGATCGGATCGTGGGGGAAGCGCTGCCGGATCTGAGCCAGGTCCGCCGCGGTGCTGCGATACAGGCTCCCGAGACGGCGGATCTCATCACCACCTAGTGCCGCCGGGCGCGATCCGGCTCGACGGACCAGTCGCTCGAGCTGGTCCCATGTAGCCTTACGCTCGGATCGAAACCGCTCCAGTGTCATCCAACGTCCAACCGATCAAGATGTACGTGCGCCATTCTCGTGGGCCGGGGACAAAAACGTGGTTCCAGCGTGAAGTTCGAAGACACCACCCAGATCGATACGCCTGAGGGCCTCGCCCTAGAGCTGACGCTGGCCGGCCTTGGCTCGCGTTGCATCGGGCAGCTGGTCGACTGGGTGGTCAAGGGCTTCGCCATCCTCGCCATCGCAGCGCTGATAAGCGCCGTGGGTGGATCCGGGTTCTTACTCCAGGCGATCCTGATCCTGAGCACGTTCGGCGCCTTGTTCGTGTACGACATCGTCTTTGAGATGTTGTGGGCCGGCCGAACGATCGGCAAGCGGGCGGCGAGCATCCGCGTCGTGGCTGCGGACGGGGGGCCGGTCGGCTTCTTTCGATCGGCGGTCCGCAATCTGATGCGGATCATCGACATCCTCCCCGGGCCCTACGGGATCGGTTCGATCTCGGTGCTCACCACCGAGAAGAATCAGCGGCTGGGCGATCTGGCGGCCGGTACGTTGGTGGTGCGTGAGCGGAGCGTCACCGCCCAGACCGATCTTCCCCAGGCTGTCGCCCGTGAATTGCCGGCGGGATTCGACGTCACTGCTGTGACCGACGATCACCTCACGTTGGCTCGCCAGTTCCTCGCCCGGCGTTCCGGGCTCGACCACAAACGGCGACGAGAGCTGGCAGATGAGGTCGCGGCCACACTGCGTCCGCTGGTTGGACCCAGCGGGGCTGGGCTCGACCCCGAAGCGCTGATCGAATCGGTCGTCGTCGCCAAGCAGCGCTGAGCGGCGTCGGGAGCCCCTTTGGCTGGGTGGCGGCTCGCTGCCGATCCGCCAACCCGCAGATGTCCCGGCCCACCTAATCTCGGACCGTGCTTCCGCGTCTTGTGCCCGTGCTGATCTCCTTGCTTCTCATAGCACCGCCGGCCTTTGCCCAGGAGGAACCAGAGGGCTTGTCGGTGTACGACGTGGTGACGCTCCAGCCGGCGGATGGCGCTGCCCTCGACTGGAACGGCACGAGATACGCAGGGGTGATGGAAATCCGGGCTGTCGACGGAGGTCTGGTCTTGGTCGAGACTCTCTCCGTTGACGACTACTTGCTCGGAATCCAAGAAGTTCCGTTCTCATGGGAGCCTGATGCGCTCAAGGCCCAGGCGGTGGCAGCCCGGACCTACCTGGCCTGGACGCTCAGTCTGGGACGTAACGGAGCGGGTGCTACGTACGGGTTTGACATCTGCGCGACTGACCAATGCCAAGTGTATGGAGGGATAGATCAGGTCGAAGGGATTGAAGGGGGACGCTGGGCCGCCGCCGTCGAGCAAACCGCCAACGAAGTGTTGCTGTTCAACGACCGCCCCGCGCAGGCCCTCTACAGCTCGACCTCCGGTGGACGGACCCGCGATGTGCAGGACGTGTTCGGGACGCGACCTGTTCCGTATCTCCGGGCGGTCGAATCACCCAACGAAGCATCACCGTTTGTGGAATGGACGGTGGAGCTGACCGGGCCACAGCTCGAGCGGGTGCTCCAGGATGCCGAGCTGGCCGTGGGTCGCCTACGCGACGTGTCGGTGACCAGGACGGCGGACGGGGCCGGTCCCTGGAGGGTCGAGATTGAGTCGAGCGGAGCCTCGGAGTTGCTGTCAACCTGGCAGTTCCGGCGAGCGATGAACCGCTCGGGGCCGCGGGTGCTGCCCGACCTGCTGCCGGCGAATCGTCCTGACGGTCGGCGTTATCCGCAAGTCATCCTGTCGCCGACATTTGACGTCACGCGCGACTGGGAGATCGGCCAGGACTTCACGTTCGGCTACATCACTGCGACCCCGATCTACCGGATCGAGGGCAACGGGTGGGGCCATCTGGTCGGAATGAGCCAGTATGGTGCGCAGGCGATGGCAAGTGCCGGGGCTGAGTACGGCGAGATCCTGGCGCACTACTACGGCGGGTTGGAGCCAAGGTCCGGGGCGGAAGTGCTTCCCGCGACCGTCGAAGTTGGCCTCACGTGGGGTGAACCGGTCCTGTCGTTGAGTGCCGACGGCCCGTTCGAGGTTGCAGCAGATGGTGAGCTGCTGGCCGAGGCCGCCCTCGGCACCTGGGAGTTCCAGGCCGATGGTGACAACGTAGCGGTCATACCGCCCGGCGGGCAGGGCTTCCCGCCAGTGATCCGCAACGTCGAACCCCGCACCGAGCATCGATCAGGCGTGGTCGTGCGGATCGGGGCGGAGCTGTCCGCTCCTTCCGAGACCCGCATCACGGTCTTCCGCGGCGCAGAAGTGGTGGGTCAGACCGAATGGGATGTCCGCGAAGCCGGGCCTGTGTCCTTTGTGTGGGACGCGACCGTGGACGGCGAGATCGCTCCGCTCGGACCGTACCGGGTGGTGCTCTCTGCCCGGTCGGAAGATGGCAGCGGCTCGGCCGTCACCACCGTTGTCATCGTCCCCTGAGTACTCCAGGTTTCTGTCCCCGGTGGGCGGGCTACCATGGAATATGTCACACGACCGTAGTGGTTATTGAGAACGGTATGGCAGAAGAGACCCCCGTAACCATCGAGCGTCCGGCGCGGCGGCTCGACAACTCCGACACCGAGGCCCCGGCCGAGGTGGACATGGCGATGCTCGAGGCCACGCTCGACTACATCCGCCCGGCTCTGCAGGCCGACGGCGGCGATCTAGTGCTGCTCGGCGTTGAGGACGGCGTGGTCAACCTCCAGATGGTCGGCGCCTGCGGCGGCTGTCCCATGTCGATCATGACGCTCAAGGCGGGTATCGAGCGGATCCTGTCCGACCGGGTCCCGGGCGTCCGTGAGGTCGTCGCGACCTGAGACGGGCCCGATCCGCTACCACCAGGTCAGCAACCATACCTCCGGTTCCCATGCCCCCGGTTCGACCTCGACGAAGAGTTTGACGGCTTCCTTCAACGCGGCCTCGCTGTCGGCGTCCCGGCCCATGCGGTGGTACAGATCTGCCAAGTGGTTGTAGAGCGCCGCTTGACGGTGGCGGTCTCCGATGGCAGCGGCCAGTCGGAGTGCCTCGTCGACCAGCATGAGCGCATCCGAATGCTCGTCGGACTGAGCATGGGAATGTGCCAAGGCATTGAGGGCCGCCATACGCAGGATTGGATCGTTGCCGGCAAGTTCCAGAGCGGCCATCAGCGACCGGCGTGCCTCGGCCCGATGGCCGCTGACGATCCCCAGCACGGCCAGCGCCCGCGAGCGTCCGGCGGCACCGGCCTTTTCTGATGCCACGACGGCCCGATCGGCCTTCTCGCGGGCAGCCTTGCGCTCCCCTCGCCGAAGGAGAGCGAGGGCCCAATCGCAATAGAGCGAAACGGGATCAGGATGGTCCCGCTCGGCTAGGGCGAAGCGCTCGAGCGCCACGTCGAGGCGCCCCAGCCGGCGGTTCGCTTCCCCGATGCGGTGTCCGGCGACAGCGCGCGCTGGTCCTTCGGTGAGAGAAGCAGCAATCTCGAATTCAGTGACAGCCCGACTGAATCGACCCATGAACAGGAGGGTGTCGCCCAGATCGATTCGCACTTCGGCCTCGTCAGAGCGGCCCAACGCGAGCGCCGTCTGGAACGACCGTATGGCTTCAGCCGGAGCGAACACTTCCCTGGCCAATCGGCCGGCCCGGACGTACCACTCGGCGGCTCGTTCATCCTGTCCGCCTCGCTGATGATGCTGGGCGATCGCTGTCGCCAGCACGGCATCGGTCTGGGCTCGCGGCCTGGTGTCCAAGGTTTCGGCGGCCCGGCGGTGGAGCAGCCGGCGCCGGATCAAGCTCGTCTCTTCGTATACGAGCTGTTTCATGGTTGCCAGCGAGAAGTCGAGCTCGCCGTCGCCGCTCGTCGTGAGGATGCGTCGAGCCGTGAGTGCTTCGGCCGCCGCGATCACCTCTTCCTCGCTGCGTCCGCTGACCTCCCGCAGGAGATCGAAGTCGCTGCTACCGCTGAGCACAGAAGCCGCCGCCAGCACCTGGCGGCTCAGCTCGTCGAGATCCGCCAATCGCACTTTCATGAACCGGCGCACGCCGGGAGTGGGCGTCGCACCTCCGCCCCCTGCCAGGGCCTCAGCCACCAGTACGGGAATACCGCCGGTTCTGGCGATGATCGAGTCAGCGTCGTCGGTGTCCGGGATCGCGGCGGGCGTCAGCGGCTCGAGTACGAGCGGCGGTCCGTGCATCGCGGCCGCTTCGACCAGCGAACCGAGGTTCCGGTCTTCTTCGGGGCGGTGAGCGAAGACCACCAGCGTGCCCGTCGACGTGATCCGGTTGACCAGGTAGGTCAAGACAGCCAGCGATGATTCGTCGACCCAATGCGTGTCGTCGACCAGATAGACGATGGGTCCAGCCGTCAGAACCCGCAGCAATGCGTCGTATAGCCTGGTTTCTGCGAAGGTGTCGGAGCCCGTGGCAGGGCCGGGTCCCAGGTCTGGGTAGATGCGGGCTGTCTCCCGCCGCGCCCAGGCTGGAACGGTTCCCCGGGTCGCCTTCCAATCGGGGAGGTTGGTCAAGGCTCCGAGCGCCTGCGCTACGACGCCAAACGGGAGCTGCCGTTCTGCTCGGTATCCCCGCACCGCAACGACCGGTCGTCCTTGTTCTTCCGCGAGGGATCGCGCCTCCTCGATCAAGCGGGTCTTGCCCATCCAGGCCTCCCCAACGAGCCGTATCACCGTCCCGCCAGGTTGGTCCGTCATGGCACGAGCCAGAACTTCGAGCTCGTGGCGGCGGTCGACGAGATCCGGTGGAGGCGATGGCCGGAGGGAGGGTTGGGGCACGGCCGGCCGTCGCGGTCCCGGCGATGGTGGAAGGTCGTCGTCCAGCACGGCGTCGTACAGCTCGGTTGTTTCGGCAAGCGGATCCACTCCGAGTTCCCGGTTGAGTGTCGTCAAACACCGGCGGTACGTCTCTGCGGCAGCGGCGCGGTCGCCGGCCCAGGCGTTGAGCAGCATTAGCTGGCGATAGGCAGGCTCCCGCAGCCGGTCGAGCTCCAACCACTGGTGAGCGGCGTCGATCGCCCTCCGGTAGTCCCCTTGAGCGGCGAAGGCGATCGATAGACGCTCATAGGCGCGCTCGCAGGCGAGCCGGTAGGACTCTGCGGTCTGGCGGGTCCAGTCGTCGAACTCGGGAGAGTCCCGCAGATAGAAGCCCGCCAGGAAATCTCCGCAATATGCGTCGACCGCGGCTTGGAGGCTTGCCGTGCATGCGGGACACAACTCACGGTCAATGTGGCTGTGTTGATCCGCCGCCGCCAGTGACTTTTCGAAGGTGGTCACGTCGGCCCGCACGCCGGCGTGGAGTCGCACATGGTTGCGATCCGCGAGCAGCACGTTGGGCCCCATCGCGGACCTTATGGCTGAGAGCGTGCGCCGCAGCGTGGCCCGAGCTCGTGAATGGGGAGATTCCGGCCACAGCAGGGCCGCCAGCACGTCCCTGGCGGAAGGTCCTTCCACCACGAGATATGCCAGGAGCGCGCTCGCCTTACGGGTGTCGGCGGTCACCGCCGTTCCGTCGAGCGTGAAGCTCGGGTTCCCGAAGAGCTTCACATCGAGCGTTCGGCAGCCCCTCTCATCGCGCGGAGCATACGCCCGGCGGTATGGCGCGACAATGGGTTCATTCCGCCGTTTCGTAACGGTTCCGTGACGTCCTTCGTCCTATGTGTGCGGCACGAATCGGCTGACGAGATCGAGAAGACCACTCGTGCGCGTCCAGGCTCCTGTCGGGGTTGAACCTAGGTGGCGATCGGCTCTCAGGTTGTTCGCTCTCGCGGTTGCAACCGGCGGCATTGGCATCGGCACGTTCGGCGGCCTGTTGGGCCCAGACTTCACATGGCCGCTTGTCTGGATCCTGTGGGCCCCGGTGGGCTACGTGATCGTCCGGCGGCGACCCGACAATCGGGTGGGCAACGCCCTGCTGGCGATCGGGTTCTGGTGGGGAACCGGCTTCATCCTCTCCCAGGCCGCAGCTGAGATCCCACTGGGACGGGCTGCGGCTTGGCTCGAGCTGGGCAACGTTCTGGCCGGGGTGGTCCCCTGGTTCATGATCATCTGGGTGTTGCTGGTTTTTCCCAGCGGCGCCTATGCCGGCCGGGCCGAGCGGCTGACGGCCCGTATCCTGCTGGTTTACCTGGCGGTGGTGCTGGCCGCCTTTGCCGTATCGAGTACGCCGATGGAATACACGGGCAAACCCAGCCCGCTCGCGTTCGCCCCGATGTCCGGGATTTCGGAGTTCATCACCAGGGACTCGGGCGCTTCGGGCTTTCACGCCATGTTGCTCATCGTGGGGGTGGCGTTGGCAGCCTTGGTCCGGCGATGGCGCCACAGCCATGGTGTTGAGCGGCAACAGTTCCGATGGGTGTTGTGGGGTGCCGCGACGTTCCTGATCACGATTTCGGCCGGCCAGGTGCTCCCGGAAGGACCGGGCGAATACGTGTGGTTCGTCGCCGCCTGGGCAATCCCTCTGACAATCGGAGTGGCCGTCCTGCGGTACCGGCTGTACGACATCGATCGAATCGTGTCGCGCACGTTCGGGTACGGGCTTCTGATCGCGTTGTTGGGTTTGGTGTATGCGACTGGGGCGATCTGGCTACCTGCCGAGCTCCTGGGTGAAGAAGCGACCCCGCCGTTCGTGGCTGCGTCGACCCTGGCGGTCGCAGCGCTGTTCAACCCGGTACGCAGACGGGTCATCCGCTGGATGGACCGGCGGTTCTACCGCTCTCGGTACGACGCGGAGCAGGTGGCGAACTCGCTGGCGAGCCGCCTGCGTGAGCAGACCGAGGTGACTCAGCTGACGGCTCACTGGGTATGGGCCGTACGCCGTACGGTCCAACCGACGGGAATGATGCTGTGGGTGCGGACGTGAAGCACGCACCCACAGCTCTGCGCCCCTGGAAGTTCCCCTTTGTGATCTTTCTCGTGGCCAGCTTGCTGTTTGGCACGGGCGTCGCGTTGCTTTTGTTGAACGAGCGGCCGACGGAAGAGCTGGTGGTCGAACTCCCGCTCATGTTTGCAAGTCTTATCTATGCAGCGATCGGCTCGTTGATCATTCATCGAACCAGTGGACACCGGATCGGGTGGGTCTTCGTCGTGACTGGGCTCGCACTGCTGGTGAACGGAGCGAAACACCTGTTGCCTGGGAGCATCGTCAGCGATGCGATTGGCAACGCTCTGTATATCTCGTGGGTCTTCCTGATCGGATTCGTGATGCTCTGGTTCCCGTCCGGCAGGCCGCTGTCATCCAGATGGCAGTGGCTCGAGTGGGTGGGCTATGGCGCCGGTGCCGTCAGCGTGCTCGGTCATCTCTTCGCGGCTGAGATTTGTACGCACTTCGTCGGCGAACAGTGTGTCGGGTACACCACCAACCCGATCGGTGTCAGCTGGATTCCGAACCCCGAAGTCAGTGGGCTCGAGAAGCTTCTTTTACCCCTCACGGCCGGCTTTGTGCTGACTGCGGCCGGGTCGTTGGTGATCCGGTTTGTGCGCTCTCAGGGCATGGAGCGGAAGCAGTTGTCCTGGCTCGTGTACGCAACGACCGCCCTTGTGACAGCCACGGTCGTCAGCGAGTGGCTGCTTCGGAACGTCATCTCCGACGCCCTGATCGGTGCAATTCTCGCAATGTTGAGCCTGGCAATGCCGGTCGCCGCGGCGATCGCCATCCTCCGGTACCGGCTGTATGAGATCGATCGGATCGTGTCGCGCACTTTCGGGTACGGGCTCCTGATCGCACTACTGGCACTCGTGTATGCGACCGGGGCGGTGTGGCTGCCCAGCAGCCTGGTGGCAGAGGAATCGCCTCCGCTGTTCGTGGCTGCATCCACATTGGCGGTGGCAGCGCTGTTCAACCCGCTGCGCCGCCGCGTGATGTGGTGGATGGACCGGCGGTTCTACCGGTCCCGGTACGACGCCACGCAGGTGGCTGAGTCGCTGTCGAGCCGGCTACGTGACCAGACCGAGGTATGCCAACTGACCGGGGACTGGGTGTGGGCGGTCCGGCGCACGGTCCAGCCGGCCTCGCTGGGTTTGTGGGTCCGACGGTGATCGCCCAATCGAGCCTGCGGCGCCCTCCCCGGCTGCCCCTCATTGTCCTGGCGGTGGCGATGGGGCTGGTGATCGCGCAGGCCGTCACCACCGAATGGAATGGACAGGCCGGCCTGGATGAGGCCGCGACCGACGTCATTTTCGGGTTTGTCGATCTGGCGTTCGTGGCCGTGGGGGCGCTGATCGCGACCAGGCTCGCGGGACATAGGGTCGGCTGGGCGTTCATCGCCATCGGGTTCCTGCTGATTGCGGCCGGTGACACGATCGCGCCGAATACCGCATTCGGGTCCGTTCTGACCTCGGCCGCATGGTCCACAGCGTTCTTCCTGACCGGTTTCGCCCTGCTGTGGTTCCCGACCGGCCGCTTGTTGACCCCGCGGTGGCGCTGGGTCGAGTGGCTCGGATTCGCCGGAACTGCTCTTGTGTTGATCGGCTACACATTCTCCAGTGAGCTCTGCATGGACGCTCGCGCGGGGTTCTGCGAGCAATGGGTGAAGAATCCGATCGGCTTCAGCTGGATCCCGCACCCTGAGTTCGGATGGCTGGAACCGTTCGTGACCTGGATCGTAGTCGTGTTCGTGCTGAGTTCGGTGCTCAGCCTGGCCGTGCGCTTCTTCCGGTCGCGGGGGGTCGAGCACCAGCAGCTCAAATGGTTGCTGTACACCATGACCGCGCTCGTGAGCCTGTCGGTGCTCGAGGCGACTCTGCTCCAAGACATCATCCCCAACTGGAACTGGCTCTGGGCGATATTCGTTCTCGCGATCCCGATCACGACCGCCGTAGCCATCCTGCGATATCGCCTATATGAGATCGACCGGATCGCGTCGCGCACTGCCGCGTATGCGCTGGTGGTTGGGATCTTGGGCTTGGTCTACACGGTGGGTGCGGTGTGGCTGCCCAGTTCGCTGGTGGCCCAAGACGCACCGCCGCTGTTTGTTGCCGCCTCAACGCTGGTGGTGGCGGCGCTGTTCAACCCGCTCAGGCGGCGCGTGGTCAGCTGGACCGACCGCCGCTTCTATCGTGCCCGGTACGACGCCGATCTCGTTGCTGAGGCGTTTGCGGCACTACTCCGGGACGAGGTCGACTCCCGGCGGCTCACCGACGGCTGGGTAGGGGCAGTGCGGCGTACGGTGCAGCCCGCCTCGCTGGGTTTGTGGGTGCGGGCATGACGTTTCAGGCCAGGTCCGATCGCTTGCGTTGGCACCGGGTGCGTTGGCCGGTTGCAGCACTGGCCGCCACAACCGCGCTCTTGATCGTTCTCTGGCTCGCGAGCGCGGATGACGTACGCGGATTTGATGCCATCTGGCTCTTGTCGTGGCTCGGGTTTCCGCTCGTCGGCGCTTTCCTGGTGGTGCGCAGGCCTGACAACCGGCTGAGTTGGCTCCTCGCCGGGATCGGCATCCTGGTTCCTGGTGGTGCAGCCGGCCAGCTGGCGGCGGTACGGTCAGGCTGGCCCGCTGGACCGCTGATTGTTATCACCGAAGCGGCCGTTGTGGCAGGGATAGCACTGATACCGCTCTGGATCCTGTGGTATCCGACGGGGCGCGTTGCGACCGGGCGCTGGATCGTCGCAGAACGAATCGTTCTGCTGTTTGCAGCGGTCCTGACCACTTACTACCTCGTGCGGCCAGGACAGCTGGGATCGACCGAGATCCTCAACCCTGTCGGCGGGGATCTGCTGCGTCCGTTGCGCGATTCCGCTCTCGAAGTGGCCGCCGGCTGGGGCGTGGCGATGCTGGCTCTGCTAGCGCTCCGATCGCTGGTCGGACGCTGGCGACGCAGCGAAGCCTTCGAGCGCCAACAACTCAAGCTGGTGGTCCTGCCGCTGTTCGCATTCGTGTTGGCCGCCCTCATGAGTGCTGGTTTTGGATTGCTGTTGGGCGATCTCGAGCATCCGGTCGCCGACCTGCGACTCCGCAGCCAGGTGGACGCTCGCCAAGTGTCCGAGATTCTCGGTGATTCGGTTCAGCGGACGGTTCAGCCGTCACTCATCGCCATGTGGGTCCGCAGCTGATGAACTCGCTCGATTTGTGGGTGAACGCACCAGTCCAGACCGCTCGTTCCGGGCGATGACCGCCGACGTCATCGTGTTCATTGCGGCGGTCGCCACGATTGGGACGATCGCAGGGGTGTTGGTGATCCGTGTACCACACAACCGTGTGTCGTGGGTGTTGCTGGCCGTCACCGTCGGCTTCCTCGTAATGAGCCTCAGCCCCCTGCTGGCCGATGGTCCGGAGGGAGCGGTGAGTGGCGTCGCGCTGTTTGCGCTGGTCCTTCCCGGTTTTGGCGTGTTCGTGCCGCTGTGGTTCCCCACGGGCGCACCTCCAACCCTGGGATGGCGATGGGTCGGCTGGTTGGGCGTGGTGGCTCCTGCCACGCTCTTGACCGGCGCCGGCATCTACAGCTTCATCGAGGGACGAGAGGCGTTGGAAACGATCGACTCCTGCGTGAGCCCCGGCGCATGCGTGATGCTCGCCGGCAACGCGTTGACCCTGGCCGCCATCATGTGCGCGATCGCCTCGCTCGTCGTCCGTTGGGTGCGGTCGGCCGGAGTGGAGCGGCAGCAGCTGAAGTGGCTGATCGCACCTTTCATGGTTTTCGGGATAGGTGCGCTGGCAGAGTTCGGAGGGTGGCAGGACTCGGTTGTCGCGAGCATTGGGTTGACCGGAGGGCTGGTCCTCATCCCGACGGCCATCGGCGTCGCGATTCTCAAATACCGCCTCTACGAGCTCGATCGCATCATTTCCCGCACCGTCAGCTACACACTGGTGATCGGGCTGCTCGGTCTGGTATATGCGGCCGGCGCGGTGTGGCTTCCGACGCAGGTCCTCAGCGGACGAAGCTCGCCGCTATTCGTCGCGGCCTCCACCCTGGCAGTCGCGGCCCTGTTCAATCCGGTGCGTCGCCGTGTCACCGGATGGGTCGACCGCCGCTTCTACCGCACCCGCTACAACGCCGAGCACGTCACCGAGGCGTTCTCGAACCGGCTCCGCACCCTGGCCGACATGGCGCCTCTGACCCAAGATTGGGTCGAGGCCGTTTGGAGAACCGTGCAACCGTCGTCGGTGGGTGTGTGGGTGAGGACACGATCATGAAACGCGTTCGCGCCGCCGCCGTTGCCTTCTGGCTCGTCAGCGGAGTCCTGGCCGTCGCCGGCCTCGTGCTACTTGCGGCGAATCGTCACACGATCGCCGGCGATACGGTCGAACGGTACCTCCCGTCGATGGCGGCGATCGCCTTCAGCACGGTGGGGCTGCTCATCGTCTGGGCGCGTGCCGGTAACGCAGTTGGTTGGGTCATGCTCTCGCTGGCCGCCGCCCTCTCCCTCAATATCGCCGGGTCGGAATACGCCTTGGCTTCCGCGCTCGGATCTGGACTGCCGGTTGCGGACGCGGCGGCCCACGCACAGTGGCTGGCGAATCCAATCGTCTTGCCCGCACTAGGCGGGCTCGCGTTGCTGTTTCCATCGGGCGAAATGCGGACCCTTCTGGCAAGGGCGCTCGCCTGGCTGTTGAGCTTGGGACTGGTGTCGGCGCTCGTTGCGTCGTGGTTCACTGCACCTGCTACGTGGCGTACGGTGCTGATGCCGGGTGGCGCGCCGGCTGCCGTGGAGCTCGCAGGGCCGCTGCTCAGCTTCCGCGACTCGGAGATCCTGGGTGGCGTCGGGCGCATCGCCAACGACACTGCGTTTCTCTTGGTCGCTCCCACGGTGCTCACCGCCCTGCTTCGGCTTCTCGTGAGGTTCTTCAGAAGCACGGGTGTCGAGCGGCTTCAGATGAAGTGGCTCGCCTATGCCCTTCTGCTCGGTTCCGTCCTGCTGCTTCTGAGCTTGATTCCACCACTGGCGCAGGCCAACGAACTGGGCGGCGCTGTCCTCTTGATCGGTGGTCCAACCGCCATCGCGGTCGCCGTCACGAAGTACCGCCTCTACGAGATCGACCGCGTCATCTCCCGCACCCTTGCTTATGCGCTCGTTACCGGCGTCCTTGCGCTTGTCTACGTGGGCGGCGCGGTGTGGCTTCCGGGGAGCATGTTGCCTGACGAGAGCCCCTCCGTGTTTGTGGCGGCCTCGACGCTGGCGGCAGCTGCTGTGTTCCGGCCAGTCCGCCGGCGAATCCTGGAGTGGGTCGATCGCCGTTTCTATCGATCGCGCTACGACTCGGCACGGATTGCCGAAGCCTTCTCACATCGGTGGCGAGACGACAGTGACGTTGGCCGGCTCCTCGATGACTGGATGGCAACTGTGGATGCGGCACTGCGGCCGGTCAAGGCCAGGGTGTGGATGGCGCCATGACCCGGCACCCGTTACGGGCCGGCCAGAAACAGCGGACCGTAACGGTCTGGTAACGCCTCGTCGGGACACTGGGGACGGAAAGGAATTCACGTGGCGTATTACCGGTTCGAGACAGGGTGGGTCGTCGACGCCCCCGTCGAGGCTGTGTTCGACCTGCTGGCACGGTTTGAGGAGATTCCCGGCTGGTGGCCCTCGGTCAAGCGGGCGGCCGTGATCGACCCGGGCGAGAAGTCGGGCTTGGGCGCAAGGGTTGCCTATGCGATCCGAAGCCCGCTCCTTTACTCGATGGTGTTCGAAACCAGTGTGACTGCGATCGAGCGTCCAACCCTCATCCGCATCACGGCGACGGGTGACGTGGCCGGCATTGGTCAGTACCGGCTCAGTGAAGAGGGCTCTCGGACGCGGATCCGGTACAACTGGAACGTCTCGACCACCCGCCCGTGGATGAATCTGGTGGCGCCGATTGCGGGTCCTCTGCTCGAGTGGGCGTATCACCGCGTCATGCGCAAGGGCGCAACGGAGATGGCCAAGCGCTTGGGCGGGCGGCTGGTGGAGTTTCGGTCGGGACCGGGAACGGATGATTTGGAGACCAACCAGCCCTCCAGCCGCACCTCGTAACGGATTCGGAACGGTCGAGAGCTAGAAAGCGCTCATGGTCTCTGTGCTGCGTCGTCGCCAGCGGAGCGAGCAGGTAGAAGCTGCTCTGGAACCCGCATCGCCTGAAGTTCCCGCCGTCGACGCGATTCCGATAACCGAGGACGACCCGCTGCACTCCTACCTCGTCAGCGTGGCCGCCCCGGTTGAGACGGCCGGACTCGACATGGACTCCGAGGCTTTGAAGGCGCTGCGCCAGACGGGCATTGTGCTGATCGTTCCTTTGGTGGGCCAGGGAGAACTGCTCGGCGCCCTATACCTGGGACCCCGCCTCTCCGACCAGCCCTATTCGAGCGACGACCGCAAGCTGTTGGCGAACCTGGCGTCTCAGGTGGCGCCGGCCATGCGGGTGGCGCAGCTGGTCCGGGAGCAACAGGCGGAGGCGAAGGAGCGGGAGCGCATCCAGCAGGAACTGGCGGTGGCCGCGCTCATACAGCAGACGCTGCTGCCCAAGGAGCTTCCTGAACGCACGGGCTGGAGCGTTGATGCGTTCTACCGGCCGGCCCGATCGGTCGGCGGCGACTTCTACGACTTCATCGAATTGCCGGGAGACCGGCTAGGGGTTGCCATCGGTGACGTCACCGACAAGGGCGTCCCGGCGGCGCTAGTGATGGCTACGTGCCGATCCGTCTTGCGGGCCGCGGCCACCCGGAACAACACGCCGGGTGCGGTGTTGGCCGACGTCAACGAGATTCTGGTCGATGAGATACCTCCGGCGATGTTCGTCACGTGTCTGTATGCAATCATCGAAACCGGAGCGGGGCGCATGACGCTCGCCAACGCGGGCCACAACCTGCCGTATATACGAACGGGTGGCGGGGTGGTGGAGCTGCGGGCGACCGGGATGCCGCTGGGCTTGCTGCCGGGCATGCACTACGAAGAGCGCACATTCGATTTCGGCGACGGCGACGTCATGGTGCTCAGCTCCGACGGCATCACCGAGGCTCACAACCCGGCCGGTGAGATGTACGGGTTTGCGCGCCTATTCGGCCGGGTGGGCTTGGTGGAGAGCGACGAACTGGTGACATCCATCGTCACAGACGTTGAGGCCCACACCGGTCCCGAGGTCCAACAGGAGGACGACATCACGCTGGTGGTGGTGCGCCGCACGCTCTCGGTAATGGATCCTTCGGAAGTCCCGATAGATCCGGTCGGCGGTGCACGCCGGGTACTGGCCGATTTCACGGTGCCATCGGTCGAGGGCAACGAACGTATCGCCATCGACGGGGTGGAGGAGGCGGTGGCCGAATTGGGCTTGGAGCACCGTCAGCTGGAACGGCTGAAGACGGCCGTGGGCGAAACGGTCATGAACGCCATCGAGCACGGCAACCAGTATCGAACTGACCTCGAAGTATCTGTTTCGGTCGAAGCATCGCCCACCACCATCGCCGTGCGAGTTTCGGACAGCGGCGACGCCATCGACCTGTCCGGCGCTCCCACCCCGGATATCGAGGCGAAGTTGTCGGGCCGGCAAACCCCGCGGGGATGGGGTCTGTTCCTCATCGAACGAATGGTCGACCAGTTCAGTTCGGTCAGCGAGAACGGGAGACACACGATCGAACTGATCGTCAACAGGCAAGGAGCCGCAGATGCCGGGTAGACCGTTTGCCGCAAAGGTCAACATCGACGGTCCCGATACCTTGATCGAACTTCACGGGGACATCAATCGAGCCGCGCAGGAGGGGCTGGCCGACGCCTACGCCGAAGCCAACCGAGGACCGGGACAGCTGCTCCTCGACTTCGAGGACGTCGACTACATCAACTCGACCGGTATCGCTCTGATTGTCGGGATCCTGGCCCAGTCCCGGGCCAACCATCGAGAGGTCGGCGCGTTTGGCCTCAGCGACCACTACCGCGAGCTGTTCCAGATAACCCGTCTCTCCGATTTCATGACGATTCATGCCCGCCCCGCAGTAGTGGCGGGCGATTGAAGGAGGAACGAAGTTGCCAACTGCCAACGTGACCATGACCGTGCGTGATGCCGCGGATCAGGTGGCGGCGATCGACATCCACGGCGAGATAACTGCATTCAGTGAGGCAGAGATAGCCGCGGCCCACGAGAAGGCGGCTGCAGCCCATCCCCGGGCAGTGATCCTGAATTTCAGTGATCTCGAATACATGAACAGCGGTGGCATCGGGTTGCTCGTCACCACCCTCATCCGTGCGCAGCGCTCGGGGCACAAGTTGTCTGCGTACGGGCTCTCGGACCATTACCGGGAGATCTTTTCGCTGACACGCCTCGACGAGGCGATCGGCATCTATGACAGTGAGGAGGCCGCCCTGGCGGCGGTCTGAGCCGGGACCGCGACGAGACGGTCGCGGGCCGAGGAGGCTGGATCATGGCAGAGCCGCGGAACGCAAGCAGCTGGGCAAAACCGGTCGACGTGCTTCACGTCGGCGAAGTCGCCGATGGGGCCGTCAAAGGGAACGTCGAAGGCCGTCGACCCACGGGTCCGCTGCAGGGCTTTGGCAAATTGTGGGAGAAGGTGTACGAGGTAGCGGTGCCCGGGGCCGCGCCGGAGGCGGTCATCGCCACCTGGAAGGCCAACTTCGGCGAGTTCTGGTATCCGGGCAATAGGTTCTACGCCCCAGCAGCCGGCATCAGTCCCGGTGAGGTCGCCATCATCGGTGGCGGGAAAGGTCCCACCAAGATCACGACCGGTGTCCGGGTCATCTACGCCGACGAGCGCAGCTGGTCGTACATGACTCCCGAGGGGCATCCGTGGGCGGCGATCATCACGTTCAGCGCCTACGAAGCAGACTCCGGTGGATCAACCGCGCGGGTCCAGCTGATGGTGCGCGCCAACGACCCGCTGTACGAAATCAGCTTCAAGTTCTACACCAGCCGCCTCGAGGACAAGATATGGATACACACGCTCAAGCAGGTGGCGCAACACTTCGGCGAGTCCAAGCCGGAAGTGAGCATGCGGGTACAGCTGATCGACAAGCATCGCCAGTGGTCGGAAATGCGGAACATCTGGAAGAACTCGGCGGTGCGGACGCTGCTGCGGCGGGACCGCAGAGTCGTGTAGTCCGTAGAGCGTCCCGACCGACCCGTGCGGCTGCTCGCCCGTATTGCTTCTAATCTGCGGGCATGTCCAGCGATGCCGCCCAACTTGTGGCGGCCGGTACGTCGGGTGATCGCAGGGCGATCGCTCGGCTGATCTCGATGGTCGAGGAGGATCGCCCCGGTGCCGACGAGGCCATGGCGCTTCTCTTCCCGCGCACGGGCCGCGCCTATGTCGTCGGCCTGACCGGTGCACCGGGAGCCGGCAAGAGCACCCTCACCGACCGCCTCATCACACACATGCGAGAGTTGGGCAACGAGGTGGCCGTCATTGCGGTAGATCCTTCGTCCCCGTTCACAGGCGGTGCCATCCTCGGTGACCGAATCCGCATGCAGGATCACATCAGCGACGAAGGGGTGTATATCCGCTCGATGGGCAGTCGCGGGCACCTCGGGGGGATGGCAGCCGCCACTCCCAAAGCGGTGGCAGTCCTGGACGCGGTTGGCAAGCCCTACGTTTTCATAGAGACGGTCGGCGTCGGCCAAGCTGAGGTCGAGATCGTCGATAACTCCGACACTGCGGTCGTCGTCGTGAATCCCGGGTGGGGTGACAGTGTGCAGGCCAACAAGGCCGGGTTGCTCGAGATCGGCGACATCTTCGTGGTGAACAAAGCTGACCGGGAGGGAGTGCGCGACACCATCCGCGACCTGGAGCAAATGCTCGACCTGGGCACCACCCGCCCGTGGCGCCCGCCCATCGTCGCCACCATCGCCACCACCGGGGAAGGGGTTGCCGAGCTGTGGGAGGCGGTCATTGCGCACCGGGCCCACCTGGTCGAGACGGGCGAACTGGAGGCCCGCCGCCGCGACCGGTTGGAGAAAGACATGCGGCGGGCGGTGGTGGCCGAGCTGGTCCGGCGGACTCAGCTGGCGTCCGAGGATGAGCTCCTCAGCCAGTTGCGTGATGAAGTCTTGGCGCGGCGGCTGGATCCGTGGACGGCCGCCCGTAAGCTGGCCGCGCAGCTGGGGTGACGCCCTGGTCGCCCGGTTCGGCCGCACTCCCGCAACGCAGGACGAACCATGAGCACAGCAACGGGGACCGCCGACACCGTGCAGGCGAGGTTCGCTCACCGAGTGTGGGAGGAGCTGTTCAACCAGAGGAACGTGGCTGCGGCCGATGAGTTGTTTGCCGTGGACTATCGCCATCACGTTTCCGGGGCATGCCGCAACCGGCAAGCAGTTTCGCCAGATGCAGATGCATTTTGTGCACCTCAACGCCGACGGTCTGGCGACCGACCACTGGGCGGTGCGGGACGACCTGGGGATGATGGGGCAGCTCGGCCTGATGGGCTGACGGCGCCGCCGGCGCGCATCCGCCACCAGGATTTCCGCCGGTGCCCGTGTCCCGCCGCGAGACCCGTGTCCTAGGCTGGCTCCTCTCGATCGAGGAGTCACCCGTGGAGTTCATCAAGTATTCGACCGACGGTGCCGTGGCGCTGTTTGAGCTGAACCGCCCTCCGGTCAACGCGCTCAACGGGCAGGTGGCAGAAGATCTGTTCGCCGCGGCGGAGCAGGCGTCCGACCCTGCTGTGCGGGCCGTGGTCATCACCGGCCGGCCACACTTCGCGGCCGGGGCCGACATCACGGGATTCCAGAGTGCTTTCGACGCCGGTGAGAGCGGGCTCGAGCGCAACACGCTCCCACCGGCCGTGCGCCGGATCGAACAGCTCGCCAAGCCGGTGATCGCCGCCGTCCACGGCTACGCCCTAGGCGGCGGGTTGGAACTGGCGATGGGGGCCGATTTCCGGTACCTGGCGGAAGATGCGCAGGTGGGGCAGCCGGAGATCAAGCTGGGTCTGATCCCCGGTGCCGGTGGGACGCAACGCCTCTCGCGCCTGGTGGGTTTCTCGAAGGCGAAGGAATTGAATTACACGGGACGCTTCGTTGGTGCGGAAGAAGCGCTGGCGATTGGTCTGGCCGACAAAGTCTATCCCGCCGACGCACTCCTCGACAAGGCCATGGAGTGGGCGGCCGAGCTGGCACGGGGTGCGACCGTTGCGATCGGGGCGGCCAAACGCGCCATGAATGAAGGGTGGGGCCGACCGATCGACGACGCGCTCGCGATCGAGCGTGAGGCGTTCGACGATTGCTTCGATACCAGCGACGCACGCGAGGGCGTCGACGCGTTCTTGAACAAACGCGACCCGAATTTCACGGGAAGCTGAAGGGCCGAAACATCGGCACATAGGGGGCGGACGGGCTGCGGATGGGCCGGTTTTGACCGGCTGGGTCATGGTGGTTTGCCGCTGGTGGTGTATTGGTGGCCGAGTGGGCTGGTCCAGAGGTAGTCGCCGTTTCGGATGGGCTGGTAGGTCCAGCCGTATCGGTGGCGGAGGTCGTGGTCGTGGGGGCACACCGGCCCGAGGTTGTCGGTGGTGGTCGGCCCTCCATGTGAGTAGAGGATGCGGTGGTCGAGGTCACACTGTTTGGCCG
>JBFGLM010000033.1:0-53289 GCA_041576165.1 Acidimicrobiia bacterium | reverse complement strand
TGCGGGGGCCGGGGCGGCTTCTCCGCCGGCCCAGGCGGACAGGATGGTGTCGACATCGACCCCCTGGGCCTCAGCCCGGGCGCGGGCCGAGCGCTCGACGAGCTCTTCGGGCGCACCGAGTTTCTGGGCGGCGGCCGCCAGGAGCTCACTCATCGGGGATCTCCGTCAGTACCTCCGATGTGGTCACGCGCCCCGACGTGATCGTGCGGTAGAAGTTCATCGCGAACACGACCGTCCCGAGCGCTCCGGCCAGGAGCGGCAGGATGTTGATCTTGAGCAGCGTGCGGATGTTGCCCATGGACGAGACAAACCCCTCGCCGAAGTTGTCTGCTGCGCCGCTGATCACATTCGATGTCCAGGTCATGCCCATGGCAACGCTTGTCATCACTCCGATGGCGGTGGCCAGACCGATGCCCCACACGGTCAACTTGAGGTGGCGGTTGGCCACGAAGTCGGAGTAGACGGCCCGCCCGGCCATGCGGGGGTAGGCGTAGTAGGTGAAGCCGGCCGCCAGCAACGCGATGCTTCCCAGCAACGTGGCGATGGTCAGCGTGTCGTACCAGACGGTCAGCCCTACGATCGCGGCCACCGCCCGAAAGCCCTGCACGGCAAAGAGAGCGGACACGACGACATGGGCGGCGACGCCGGTCACCGTGAGTCGTAATGCCGCCGAGGGCGTCACCCGATCCCAGGCACCGGACAGCGTGTACCACGTGTTGGCGGCGACCGTCAGCGCAGCCACCAGGATCCCGAGCGAGAGCACCGCTCCAACCGTGTCCACCCAATCGGCAGCGGGACCGGCCACGAATCGGGCCTGCCCGCTGGCCAGGCCGGTGAACAGGAGCGTCCAGAACCCCGCCATCGCCAGCGAGCGGCTGTAGAGCGGCTGATTGCTGGCTTTGGGTACCACGTAGTAGACGCCCGCGATTGCGGCGGCCGGCAGCGCCACGGTGAGAATCCCGCCCACCATAAAGGTGTTTTGCAGCTGAGTTCCGGCCCCTTCCAAGCGCCAGAGGTTTCCGATGAGGTACAGCCATGGATAGATCAGTTGGGCGGCCGCCAGGAATGCGAGTGACGGATAAATGGTGTTCTCGCGGCGGTCGATGACGGCAATGGTCACGATGGCGGCCGGGACCAGGGTCACCACAAAAAACAGGATGTCCAGGATTATGCCGAATTCGGCCAAGTCATTGCCTGAGTTCCAGCCGATGGCGATCAGCCCAGCTCCCACTGCCACAACGCCGACTGCGGCCCACAGGTTCAGATTCGCGACCCACTCGAAGGGCAGGCGGCGCCCGGTCAAACGAGGCAGGAGGAAATAGGAAACCGAGGTGATGAACAGGAACCCGAACCCGTGCACGAGCAGATTGAACCCGATCGGGCGCAACCGGGCGTAGCCGGCGAACGCGGTCTGGTCGAAGACTCCGGGGAAGCCGAGCTTGATGCTGGCGAGCACGACGAAGCCCGCGCCTGCGGCTAGGAAGACCACTGCGGCGATCAAGTGACGCCGGGCTGCTGAATCGGGGGTTCGTGCGGCCAGGCCTGTGAGCCCCGCAGTGCTGTTGGTGGCTGCAGCCAACCCGACTCCTGTTTCCGTCCGTGGTGTTCGGTCTGTGTTCGTTATCCGGGTTCGTTATCCGGGTTCGTTATCCGGGTTAGTTATCCGGGTTCGTCATCCGGCGCCCCCGCCATTCGCGACGGCAAAGCCCACCGAAGTCCGGGCGAGCCTACCGGACTTTGTGGGCTCAACCCGACATCAAGGCGGCCGCATTCTCGCCGGATCGGCATACGGCCGTCAAAGCGGGTGGGGATGCCAAACGGCGGTCAATTCACCTGCGACGGAACCGGCTGGAGAATATCGCGATGGGTTTCGGGGAAGCGGCTTGTTTCTGCTAACAATGGCGGTGCGCCTCGCCGCTGAACCGGCCGGGCAGGACCGAAACAAGCGTATCGCGGGTTTGGTGGGTAGGGTCATCAAACGGCAGTAACAGGGAGAACGCAAGCCGACATGCTGCAGCGCAGGCTTCGAGGACTGAGCCAAAGCCAGAAGACCGGTCTCGGCCTCGGCATGATTGCGATCGGCCTCGTGACGTTCGCGGTAGGCATCCTGATCGCTCACTACGCGAACTTCCCGGTGACGGAGACCGTTGATGGCGTAGAGTCCACCGTCGAGGTCGACTATTTCGGTTGGATCCCCCGCGGATGGTTCTCGGTGACGATCGGGCAAATCATCGCGTTCACGGCGAGCCAGATCATGATCGCCGGCGCCGCTATCGCCTTCCTCCTCGATCGGAAGATGACGTGGGCCCGGGCAACCTTCGCGGCGTTCATCGTGTTTTTGCAGCTGGTCCTGTACCTGGGCACCCTTCCCTCAGAGTGGTTGAACCTGACGCAGGGTCCGCTCGAGTGGACCGAGCAGACCGACCTCTTCACCGTCCCCCCGTGGCTCGTGCTGAACAACGACATCACCATCAGCCTCGCATTCGTCAAGGACTTCGTATCCATCAACTACAACATGGGCATCCTCACCTTGATGATCATCTTCGCCTACAAGATCCAGGACTGGGGCAAGCCGCTCCCGGATGAGACAGCCGAGGTCGAAGCCGTGTCACCGTACGGCCGACCCCTCGTGAAAGGGACCAGCTGATGGCCCGCTCCGAGGTCTGGTTCGAGACGCCCCCGTTCCGCGACGACTACCAGCTGGCGGCAGTTGACACCGACTACGTTCAGTCCCAGGTCAAGCCCAAACAGTTCCTGCACATCAACCAGGCCGAGTGCATCCTCTGCGAAGGCTGCGTCGACATCTGTCCCTGGAAGTGCATCCACTATCTGTCGCTTGACGCCATCGACGAAGCGGTGAACGTCGCCAACCCGGGCGAGCAGGCCGACAACTTCGGGTTTTTCGTGGTGGACGAAGACGAGTGCACCCGGTGTGCCCTGTGCGTAGATCGCTGTCCGACGAACGTGATCACCCTCGGGAAGTTCGAGGGGTCTTTGGCCGAGCAGGCGATGGATCTGGGTCTGCTCGAACAGGCTCCGTGGGAAGTCGACACGGGGGCTCGCGATTTCAAGAACGGATACGCCTACGGCATGCGGTTCTGACGGAGGATTCGAGTGGCAAACGGCAATGGCGGACTGCAACTGAGGGAGCGGGCAGCAGAGCTCGGCGAACGCTTTCGTGCTTCACCGTTTTGGGAGAGCATCTTCCGACCCGGATCGCCGTTCAAGAAGGCGTATTCGGACAGTCCCCGGAACCGGTCATATGTGATCATGAACAACGTGCTGTATCACCTGCACCCGGTGAAGGTGAAGCGGCACGGCGTCCGGCTGTCCTACACGTTGTGTCTGGGTGGCCTGAGTTTCTTCCTGTTCATCCTGTTGACCATCACGGGCATCTTCCTGATGTTCTACTACACGCCGGCCGCGCCCCAGGCGTACGTCGATACAGAAGCCCTGTCCACCTCAGTGGCTTTTGGATCGCTAGTGAGGAACATGCACCGCTGGGGCGCCCACCTGATGGTGTTGACCGTGTTCCTGCACATGTCCCGTGTGTTCTATCACGGGGCGTACAAGCCGCCCCGCGAGTTCAACTGGGTCATCGGCGTCGTTCTGCTACTCCTGACTTTGCTGCTCTCCTTCACCGGTTACCTGCTGCCATGGGACCAGCTGGCGTTGTGGGCCGTGACCGTCGGCACCAACATGGCCGGATTCACCCCGGTGTTCGGCAATCAGGTGAAATTCGCGTTGCTGGGCGGGGTGGAGGTGACCGGGAACACGCTCCTGCGGTTCTACGTCCTCCATGTGCTGTTCCTGCCGTTTGTGATCGTTATCTTCATGGCCGTGCACTTTTGGCGAGTTCGAAAGGACGGCGGCATCTCCGGGCCGCTCTAGGGACGAAACATGCCTGAGATCCCCGAACATCTTCTGAGACGATCAGCCGAGGCGAAGGCCAAGGCGCTGGGCGTGCCGGTGGAGCAGGTTCTGGCCGAGATGCAGGGTGAGGCTGTTCCGGAGGCCGCCGTCCCGGCCGGGCCGCCGCCGGCCGAAGAGGCCCCGGCGACCGGAGCGGAGCCGGAAACCACGGCATCAGCGGAGGTTCCGCCTACGGCCGAGGAAGCTCAGGTCGAGGAGGAAGCGCAGGTCGAAGAAGAAGCCCACACTGAGGAAGCCCCGGAAGCAGTTGCAGCCGACCTCCCCGCCGCGGAAGCCGAAGCGCCGGCGGATACAGAAGAGCCGGCCACAACCGAAGCCGAGGTAACCGAGCTGCCCAGTGCGGTTGAACCGGGACAAGCCGAGGTGCCCGCCGCCGACGCACCGCCTCCACCGGTGGCCGCGGTCGGTGCCGAGCGAATGGCAACCGCCGTCGCCCCCCGGCCGGTGGCGCCGCCCGAAGAGGTCCCCGAGGGAGTGCGAACTCAGCGCCTGTTGACCGTGGTCAAAGCGCGGGCGATCCAGCAGGTCAAGCCCACGCCGGGTGACAAAGTCAACACCTGGCCCCATCTGATGATCGCCGAGTTCACTGCGCTGATGGCGATGACGGCGTTCTTGCTGATTCTGTCGGTCATCTTGCAGGCGCCGATCCTCGAACTGGCGAACTTCAACGCCACCCCGAACCCGTCCAAGGCGCCGTGGTACTTCCTGGGACTGCAGGAGTTGCTGTCCTATTACGACCCGCAGATCGCCGGGGTGATCATTCCGACCATCACCGGGATGCTCGGAATCATGGCGGTCCCTTACGTGGACAGGAACCCATCAACCAAGCCGTCGGATCGCAAGTTCGCGATCATGCTATTCACGATCTTTTTGACGGGTTCGGCCACCCTGACGATTCTCGGGACATTGTTCCGGGGTCCCGGGTTCAACTTCACCTATCCATGGGCAGACGGGATCTGGTTTGACGACCTCAAGGATTGGGTGCAATTCGAATGACGACTACACAGATCTTGGTCATCTCGCTCGTGGCCCTGGCCGTTCTGGCCGTCGCTGGGGCCTTTGCCATTGCCTACCGGCGCTCGTCCGGTAGATCCGAACCCTGGCGCAGCCGGGTCCCGCGCGAGGCCGCCCGGTCCGACCAGTCGGAGTTGAAAGTGCCCGTGGCCGTGGGCACCGTGGCCGCGGTCGAAGAAGCCCCCGCCGAGGAGGTCTCCGTCGTCGAGGGCCCGCCGCCCGCTCCCGAGGTCGAGGTGGAAGCTCCTCCGCCAACCACCGCAGTGGTCCAGGAGGTGCAGCGGGTGGAGGAACTGTCGTCGGAGGAGGCCGGTGTCACCCGGCGCCAGTTCTTCACCCGGGCGCTGCTGGCCACATTCGGCGGGTACATGGCCTTGTTCGGCATCACTTCACTGGCGTTCTTGTGGCCCAGGCTGTCCGGCGGATTTGGGTCGGACATCGACGCCGGACCGATTTCGGAGATACGCAACCAGATCACCCGTCCCGACGGGTCGATCCTGCCGCTTTTCCTGCCCGAGGCCCGTGCGTACGTCGTGCCGTTCGATGAGTCCCTCGTAGACACCTCACAGTTCGAGGGCACAGACGTGGTTACGGCCGGGCTCACTGCGCTCTTCCAGCGCTGCGTTCATCTTGGCTGCCGGGTGCCATGGTGCGACACATCGCAGGGATTCGAATGCCCCTGCCACGGTTCGAAATACAACTACGTGGGCGAGTATCGAGCTGGACCCGCACCCCGCAACCTGGATCGCTTCGTCGTTGAGGACAGCGGAGGAAACCTGATCATCAAGACGGGCTCGATCATCCAAACCGCCCGTGCCCTGATCAGCACCGTACCGTACCCGCAGGGACCTTCCTGCATCGCGCTCGAGGCGGCAGTGGAGGAGTAACGAGCCGTGGGTTTGAACAGTCTGATCATCACCCTCGTGGGCCTTGGCGCGGTCGCGTGGTTCGCGTTTCTGCTCAGCTCGGGTGGCCGGGCCGGCAAACGGGACGAGGTTCCAGCCAACCTGTCGGCGTACGCAACGGACGACGAACTCGAGTCGCGCCGCCTCGACCGGACGCTGGCGTCGGCCGTCATCGTGTCGGCCTTCATGGCTTTGGCGCTGCCGATCTACTACCTCAGTGAAACAGATCGTCAAGAAGGCTTTGTCGAAGAGTTCGCCGAAGAGGATGTCGCCCACGGCTTCGAGATCTGGGAAGAGTTCGGTTGCGCCAACTGTCACGGTCCCGAAGGAGTGGGCGGAGCCGCCCCATTCCTCGAGAAGCGTTCGCAAATCAGCGTCTCCGCCTGGGAGGCGCCGGCGGTCAACGATGTCTTCTACCGTTACGACGAAGATGAGGTGCGCTTCTGGCTCGTCTACGGCCGACCCAACTCGCCCATGCCTCCGTGGGGGCTGGAAGGTGGCGGCCCGCTCAACACCCAGCAGATCGACGATCTCATGGCCTACCTGCGGTCGATCGAGGTACCGCAGGAGAACACTCTGGCGCAGATCGATCCCAAGGTAGACGCCGCCAACCAGCGTCTCGAGACGGCGGACGAAACAGTCGCCGCCCAGATCGCCACCCAGGCGCAACTGATCGAAGACATCCGGATGGCCCAGATCCTTGCCCCGGTCGCCTCCCAGCTGGCCGAAGAAGCTGCCGAGATTCTGGAGGCGGCCGAGGACGGCCTCGACACCGACGGCGACGGTGTGTCCGACCGTGCAGAGCGCCAGCTATCCGACATTTCAGAGCAGGCCGCGGAAGCTGGAGTCATCGACTCGGCAGTGACGCTCGACGCGGCGGCAGAAGAAACGGTGATCGGGACCGGGGATGCCCGCACCGCCGCGCAGATCGTTTCAGAGCTGGAGAGTGAGGCCACCACCCTTTCGGTGACGGTCGAGAATCAGGACACCCTCCTGGAGCAGGCAGAGTTCGGGTTGCGTTTTGTCCAGAACGCAGCCGAGGAACGCAAGTGGGCAATTGAATTGCCGGCCGTCGCCGATGCGACATTCGACGGCAACATTGCCGAAGCGCAGCGGGCGGTGGGCCTGTTCAACGCCTACTGCGCCCGGTGTCACACCGCCGGCTACTCGGCCGGTCCTGCATTCCAGCAAGAGCAAGCGTCGGGCGCGGTGGGCCCGAGCCTGCGCGATGGCCGGGCCAACATCCAGTTCCTGAGTGAGGAAGACCTCATGGAATTCCTGATCAAGGGATCAGAGAACGGCATCGGTTACGGCGTGAACGGTGTCGGCTCGGGACGGATGCCCGGCTGGGGCACGGTACTGCCTGCCGAGGACATCGAGTTGATTGCGCGCTATCTGCGAGGGACGACACTGGACGGTATCGAGTTTGCACGGGAGACGGGCGATGCGTGAACTCTTCAGGGACATCCTGTCGGCGAATCTGCTCTTCACCGGTATCGTGCTCACCCTGGCCGCGGTGTTGGTGTTCTACGGGACCGTGTATTTGCTGAACTACACGAATCTTGGCCGGCGGCTCGGTTTCCTGGTAGTGGGAGCGGGCACGTTTGCCTGGACGACAATCGGCTCGCTGCTGTTCGTGCTCTACGCCCCGCGCGGGCCGCGTCCGGTCAACATCGAAGGGCTCAATGCATTCGAGATCCGGATCATCCCCGGTGCGTTCATGGTCGGGTCGGCGATCCTCCTGGGCATGTTCATGGTGGCGCTGCATCGGTATGAAACCGAGCAGGAGCAGCTCGGGGAATAGCCGGGGCGTCAGATCCCAATCGAACGCATGAGAACCGAAAGTGTCGCTGCGCCTCCGCCGGCGATGACGGCGATGAGCGCTGCGTGACGGCGAGCCTCACGAGCCAGCATCCAACCCCCTTGATGGTTACCACCGTGGCATCGGCCCTAGCTGGTCCAAGGTTGGGGACCATTCTCGAATGACACGGCGGGCGCCCGTGGCTGGGTTCAGGCCTCGAGGGCTTCGGGCCTTCCGCCGCTCATGTAGAACGACAGGATCTGGAGTTCGGTGGCCAGATCGACCTGGCGCACCTGGACGCCCTCGGGCACCAACAGCTCCGTCGGCGCAAAGTTGAGGATCGACCGGACGCCGCACTCGACGAGCAGTGTGGCCACCTCCTGCGCGACCTCAGCCGGGGTGGTGATGATGCCAATCGAGATATCCCTGGTCCGAGTGTCGGACGCAAGTGTGCTGATGTCACGCACCGTCCGGCCGTCGACCTTCATGCCCACCTTGGCGGGATCGGCGTCATAGACACCCACGATGGAGAATCCCCGGCTCACGAAGCCGCCGTAGTTGGCGAGCGCGGACCCGAGATTCCCGACGCCCACGATTGCCACGTCCCAATCGCGGGTGAGCCCCAGCTCGCGACGTATCTGAAAGCGCAAGAGTTCGGCGTCGTAGCCCACGCCGCGGACGCCGTAGGTTCCCATATACGAGAGATCCTTGCGCACCTTGGCGGCGTTGACATTGCTGAGCCTGGCGAGTTCTGTCGAGGAGATGGTCGAGCGTCTCGGCGACAGCGCCTCCAAAGAGCGCAAATAGCGCGGCAGGCGTTCGACCGTTGCCTTGGGGATTTCTGACGGGTTCTTCACGGGACACGCGAGCATAGTGGTGCTGCGAGGGCCCAGATCTGCCGGGCCCCACGGAACGCCGCTCCGGGATCAGTCATTCCATCGACTTTTCGGGATCGCAGGGCGATGAGCACCGAGCTGGGACCGCTCCGACCGGTGGCGGAACCACTGCGGTGCGAACCGGCAGCGTCCGATTCGAGCCGCTTGGCGCAAGCCACGTAGGGCGTTTTGTCACTCCGGGATCGAGCTTTCTAACCTGCGCCACAGAAGGGAGCTGTGTTGGAGCTTGCTGACTATCTGCCGGTACTGGTGATGCTGGTCCTCGCAGGACTCTTTGCCGGCGTTTCGCTCCTGGCCTCGAACCTCCTCTCCTACAAACGGCCCACGCCGGAGAAGCTGGCCCCCTACGAATGTGGGATCGTTACGGAGGAGGAACCGATCAACCGGTTCCCGGTGAAGTTCTACCTGGTGGCGATCCTCTTCGTGATCTTCGACGTCGAAATCATCTTCCTGTTTGCCTGGGCCTCGCAGTTCCAGGAGCTCGGCTGGCTCGGGGTCGCATCCGTTGGCATTTTCACCCTTCTGATCATTGAGACGTTGGGGTACGTCTGGAAGCGGGGCGCCTTGGACTGGAACGTCCCTCGGCGCGCTCGCTACCGACGCGAACTCGAGGTGCAGGAGGAAGCTGCCTGATGGCGCGGCTCTCGACGCCCCCCAACCTGCTGACCAGCACGTTGGGAGCCGCAGTCCGCTGGGCCCAAACCCAGTCGATGTGGCCTGCCACCTTCGGGCTTGCGTGTTGCGCAATCGAGATGATCGCGACCGGCGCCGCGCATCACGATCTGGCGCGATTCGGAATGGAGGTCTTCCGAGCCTCGCCCCGCCAGGCCGACCTGATGGTCGTGGCCGGCCGGGTGAGTCAGAAGATGGCGCCGGTCCTGCGCCAGGTGTACGACCAGATGGCCGATCCGAAATGGGTGATATCGATGGGCGCGTGCGCCTCGACCGGTGGGATGTTCAACAACTATGCGTTGGTACAGGGGGTGGACCAGGTCGTGCCCGTCGACATCTACGTTCCGGGATGCCCGCCCGGACCGCAATCTCTGATGCATGGAATCCTCACCCTGCAGGACAAGATCATGACGGGGGAGCTGGCGCGGTGATGAGTGAGAAACCAACTCCCGAATCTGTCGCCGAAACCAGCCTCGACAGCGAGGTTGGTGAACCCCCGGCCCGGGAGCTGCCCGACCACCCGGTGCTCAGGTCGCTATTCGAAGATTTCCCCGGAGTTGAATGGCATCTGTCCCGCGACCAGGACACTGCCACCGTGGCGCCCGCAGACTTTCGGACATTCGCCGAAGCCGCCAAGCGGGCAGGCTTTGAAGTATGTGTCGACGTGACGGCAGTCGATCACCATCGCGGCCGCCGGATCCGCTTTGACGTGGTCGCTTGCCTTCTGTCGCATACGCACAATCTCCGCCTTCGACTGCTCTGTCCTGTCGGTGCCGAGGATCCCGAGGTGCCTTCCCTGGTGCCCGTGTATCCGGGAACGAACTTCTTCGAACGGGAGGTGTACGACATGTTCGGGATCTCCTTTGACGGCCACCCCGACCTGACCCGGATCCTCATGCCGGACGACTGGGATGGCTACCCACTCCGGAAAGACTTCGCCACCGGGCAGGTTCCGGTGCAGTTCAAAGAATCACACAAGGTGGTGTGATGGCTGAAGACACCAAAACCGTGCAGCGGGAAGTGTGGGTGACGGGGACGGAGGAGCCCGACTGGGCTGTCGCCGGCACCGATGAAGGCGCCCAGGAGATGCTGCCGGAGGAAACGGATCAGCGGTCGATCGAACAGGTCGGGACCCGCATCACCGACGACTACGTCATCGACGATGAAACGCATAGCGACGAGCGGATGCGCATCAACATGGGCCCCCAGCACCCCTCGACGCATGGTGTGCTCCGCCTCAACCTGGAACTCGAAGGTGAGCTCGTCAGACGGGTGAAGCCGATCATCGGTTACCTCCACACCGGCATGGAAAAGACGGGCGAGGAGCTGACGTACCTGCAGGGCCCGACCAATGTCACCAGGATGGACTACCTGTCGCCGTTCAACAACGAGCTCGTCTTCTCGCTGGCCGTGGAGAAGCTGCTGGGAGTGGATCTGCCGCCTCGCGCCCACGCAATCCGGGTGCTCATGACCGAGCTGAACCGGATCTCCAGCCACCTCGTGGCTACAGCCACCAACGGCATGGACATCGGCGCGTTGTCGATGATGATCTACGGCTTCAGAGAGCGCGAGATGATTCTCGCCTTCTTCGAAAAGACCACCGGGCTCCGCATGAACCACAACTACATACGGCCCGGGGGCGTGGCGGCCGACCTGCCCGACGGCTGGGAAGACGACGTCGCGCAGATCCTCGAGGTCATGCCGGCGGCCCTGGATGACTACGACGATCTTCTCGAACACAACCCGATCTGGGAGGCCCGTACCCGGGGAGTCGGGGTCATCACGACGGAGGAATGTCTCGCGTACGGGATCACCGGGCCGATCCTACGCTCGACCGGGTACGACTGGGACCTGCGCAAGTCCCAGCCATATTCGGGCATCGAGCAGTACGAATTCGATGTGCCGACCGGGACCAACGGCGACGTATACGACCGGTACCGGATGCGGATCGAAGAGATCGTGCAGTCGCTGCGAATCGTCGAGCAGGTTGCCAACTCCATGCCCGCCGGCGACACCCGGACGGACGACCGCAAAGTGACTCCACCCCCCCGCCAGCGGATCGACGAGTCCATGGAAGCTCTGATCCACCATTTCAAGATCTACACGGAAGGGTTCAAGGTGCCCGAGGGCGAGGTCTATGTAGCCGTCGAGTCGCCGCGTGGGGAGCTCGGCTGCTACATCGTCTCGGACGGCAGCGCCCGGCCCCAACGGATGCACATCCGGGCACCGTCCTTCGCCAACCTGCAGGCATTGCCCATCATGATGGCCGATTCGCTCGTGGCCGACACGATTGCCACCATTGCGTCGATCGATCCGGTCATGGGAGATGTAGATAGATGAGAGCACCCAACTCTCGGTCATCCAGTGCTGACGCGTGCGCCCGTTGTTCGCCGAAAGTAACGGTGCCACCCGGGAATTGGAGCCCCGAGTGACGTGGTCGGCTGACGCAGAGCAACGAGCGGGTGCGCTCATCTCCCGCTATCCGGACAAGCGTTCGGCGATGATGCCGCTCCTCTACATCGCGATGAGCGAAGAGGGCCACCTCAGCGATGCCGGTATGAAGCGGGTGGCGGAGCTGACCGGCACCACCGCCGCCCAGGTCCAGGCCGTCGCCAGCTTCTACACCATGTACAAACGGCGGCCGGTTGGCCGGTACCTCGTGTCGGTATGCACGTCCATCTCTTGCTGGTTGCTCGGCGCCGATGACGTGCTGCATGCGGCCGAGGAAGCGGTCGGAGCGCCCGCCGGTGTCACGGACGACGACGGGCTGATAACCGTCGAACACGTGGAATGCATCGGCGCGTGTGGCGGCGCCCCCGCCGCGCAGGTCAACTACGAGATGCTCGAGGGGCTCACCCCGGATCAAGCCCGCGAACTCATCGCCTGGCTGCGCACGGCTCGACCGGACGTCGTGAACACAGACGAGCTCCAGGCCCTGTTCGGGGGTGCCAAATCCTTCGACTGGGCTATTCCAGAGGCTGAGGGTGCTATCGGGCCTCACCCCGCTTTTCCGCCGTATGGCAACGTGGGTGGAGTAGGAGCTGTTGCGGAATGAGCGACGCCCCTCCGGTCATCCTCACTGCGCGGATGGACGCCCATCCCCAGACCTCGCACACACTCGCTACCTATGAGGAGACGGGCGGATACGTGTCTGCCCGCAGGGCCATTGTCGAGATGGAACCCGAGGCGATCACCGAGGAGGTCAAGGCCTCCAACCTGCGTGGCCGCGGTGGCGCAGGATTCCCTACCGGGGTCAAGTGGGGGTTTCTCGCACCAGCCAAGCCCGCCTATCTGGTTGTGAACGGTGATGAGTCCGAGCCGGGCACGTTCAAGGACCGCCAGCTCCTGGAACGCGACCCGCATCAGCTGCTGGAAGGCATGATCATCGCTTCCAAGGCCGGTGATGTGCATCACGCCTTCGTCTACATCCGGGGCGAATACCCCAAGCCGGCCCGCCGCATGCAGGCGGCAATCGACGAGGCGTACGCGGCCGGCTATCTCGGCCGGGGCATCTTCGGCACCGACTACGACCTGGACGTGACGGTGCATCTCGGTGCGGGGGCATACATCTGCGGTGAGGAAACCGCCCTACTGAACAGTCTCGAGGGAAAGCGGGGCGAACCCAGACTCAAGCCTCCGTTCTTTCCGGCCGCCAAGGGTCTGTACATGCTGCCGACGATCGTCAACAACGTCGAGACGCTGGCCAACCTGCCCTGGATCATCGAACACGGCGGACCGGCCTACGCCGCCATCGGGCCGGAAGATTCGCCGGGGCGCAGGATGTGCTCTATCTCGGGACACGTCAAGAACCCGGGCAACTACGAGATAGTCGAAGGGATCACCTGGCGGGAGCTCATCTACGGCGTTGCGGGTGGTATCAGGGATGACAACGAGCTGAAGGCGTGGGTCCCGGGCGGGGCCTCGGCCCCGTGGTTCGTGCCGGATCAGCACCTCGACACAGAATGCACCAAAGCTGTCATTGATTCGCTCGGCTCCATGGTGGGATCAGGTGCGGTGATCGTGATGGACCACACGACCGACATGGTGGCCGCCGCCGAGCGCCTGGTGCGTTTCTTCGCCCACGAGTCGTGCGGGCAATGCACGCCTTGTCGAGAGGGCACCACCTGGCTCGACCAGATATTGCGCCGGATCATGGACGGCGACGGGCGTGCGATCGATGCCGACGTGTTGTGGGACATCTCCGACAACATATCGCCCGGCGTTACCTGGCCGCCGAAGATGACGACTATCTGCCCGTTGGGGCCGTCCGCGGTGTCGGCAGTAGCCTCGCTCCTGACCCATTTCCGGGACGAGGTCGATGCGTATGTGGCGCAGGCCAACGCGGTCCCGGTGACCATTGGAGGTCGGGCATGAGCGAGCCCACCCCCGAGCTGGTCACAGTGACGATCGATGGGCACGACGTCGAGGTGCCGGCGGGCGAACTCTTGATCAAAGCCGCTCAAGACCATGGCACCTACATCCCTCGGTTCTGCTGGCATCCCCGGATGAACCCGGTCGGTATGTGCCGCATGTGCCTGGTCGAGGTGGAGGGGCCGCGGGGAGCTGCCCTCATCCCTGCGTGCATGCAGCCGGTCAGCGATGGGATGGTGGTGCACACTGAGAGCTCGGTCGCCAAGAAGGCGCAGGAGGGCGTTCTCGAATTCCTGCTGATCAACCATCCGCTGGACTGCCCGGTGTGTGATCGCGGTGGGGAGTGTCCGCTGCAGGACCAAACAATGACATACGGCCCGGGCGAAAGCCGCTTCGTGGAAGAAAAGCGCCATTACGAAAAGCCGATCCCGATCAGCGAACTCGTGCTACTCGACCGGGAGCGTTGCATCCTCTGCGCCCGCTGCACCCGGTTCTCCGATGAGATATCCGGCGACCCGCTGATCGAGTTCAAAGAACGCGGGAACGACACCCAGGTGCTGACCTTTCCGGATGAGCCGTTCAACTCGTACTTCTCCGGCAACACCGTCCAGATATGCCCCGTCGGTGCGCTGACCGCAAGGCCCTACCGATTCCGGGCCCGACCCTGGGATCTACAGATCGTGGAGAGCACGAGTCCGCACCACACTGAGGGGAGCCGGATCGCCGTGCACAGCAGCCAAAACGAAGTTGTGCGCTTCTTGGGCGTGGACAACGGTCCGACCAACCAGGGATGGCTATCCGACAAGGAGCGGTTCGGGTTCGAGTTCATCAATTCTGAGAACCGGCTCACCACACCGCTGATCAGAGAGGGTGAGGATTGGCGGGAAGCTTCGTGGGGCGAAGCGATGAAGCTGGTGGCCGACCGCGTGGGGGCCATCGTCGAGGCGGACGGTGGAGCCGCGGTGGGCGCGATCGGCGGGGCTCGCGGCACCAACGAAGACGCGTACGCACTGTCGAAGTTCATGCGGGTCGCCATCGGCAGCAACAACCTCGACGCTCAGCTCGACGATGGGCTAGATCCTCAGCTGCTGGCCGGCATCGTTCCCCGGGCCAGGATCGACGACCTGGAAGCGGCGAAGTCGATCCTGCTCTGGGCAGCAGATTTGAAGGAGGAGGCGCCCATCTTGTACCTGCGGGTGCGGCGCGCAGCCCAGGAGCTGGGAGCCAAGCTGGTCGTCGTCCATCCCCGCCGCACCGGACTCGACGACCGCGCGGCCCACAAGATCCTCTACCAGCCGGGCGATGGACCGGCGGTCCTGGCCGGCCTTGCAGCCGGTACCGGGGAGTACGCAGCTGCCCGGGCTGCGCTGGATGAGGGGCCGACCGTCGCCATCGTCGGCCGCACCGGGCTGGCGGAGGATCCACGGCTCGCCGAGTCGGTCGCCGCATTCGCCCGGGAGCTGCCCGAGGCGACCATCCTGCCCCTCGTGCACCGGTCTAACACGTATGGAGCGCTCGACATGGGCGTCGCTCCAACGCTGCTGCCCGGGCGGGTATCGATCACCGACACCGAGGGTGCCCGTGCAATCGCCGAAGCCTGGGGCGAGCTGCCGTCCGGGATCGGCTCCGACACCGCGGGGATGCTGACCAAGGCCGTCGCCGGCGAGATCCGGGCACTGATCCTGGTGGGGGCGGACCCGGTCCGGGACGTCCCCAACGGTTGCGGCCGGGATGGGCTCGGCGCTGCCGACTTCGTCGTATCGCTCGATCTTTTCCGCCACGACTCGAATGAGCTGGCCGACGTGATCCTGCCGGCAGAAGGGTTTGCCGAAAAGGAGGGCACCGTCACCAACGTGGAGGGACGGGTGCAGAAGGTCAACCGCCTCGTGGCCGGCCCGGGCCAGGCCCGAGCGGACTGGTCGGTGCTCGATGAGCTCGCCACCCGACTGGGGCGACCGGTCGGGCTCGACTCGGCCGAAGGCATAGCCAAGGAGATCGCCGACCTGGCCCCCGCGTATCGGGGCGTCTCCTGGGAGCTGCTTGATTGGGACGCCCGCGAAGGTGTGGTGGTGCCGATCCCCGCTGGGTCACAGCCGCTGCAGTACGTGCCGGTCAGAACGGAGATGGACGCCGCCTCGCTCGACGTGTCGTTGCATCTGGCGCGGACGCTCTACGACGACGGCGTGCTGATGCGCAACAGTCAGTCGCTGCACGACCTGGCTCCCGGCCCCGCTGCCTACCTGCATCCGACACACGCGGCCGACCTTGGCATCACAGAAGGGTCCTCGGTGTTGGTGAACGGCGTGCGCCTGCCGGTGGTCTTGGACGCCACCCTTGTAAACGGGACGGTGTACGTCCCCTTCAACCAGCCCGGAGTCGGGTTGGTCGCTGCAACGCTGGCGTGTGAGGTCGCCCCGGCAGAAGGGACCGGCTGATGGACGGTTGGGACATCCTCCTCGTGGTGGCCCGGGTCCTGGTTGTGTTCGTGCTCTTGATGGTCGTCACCATCCTGCTCATCTGGTTCGAGCGCAAGGTCGTAGCCGACATGCAGAATCGGGTGGGCCCCGACCGGGCCGGGCCCTGGGGGATCCTGCAAACGCTCGCAGACGGGCTCAAGCTGTTCTTCAAGGAACAGATCACTCCACGCAAAGTCGAGTTCGGGCTGTACCTGCTGGCTCCCATACTGGCCGCCGTCCCGGCGTTCCTAATGTTCATGGTGGTGCCATTCGGTCGACCGTTCACGATCACTCTGGGAGGGCAAGAACGCACCTTCCCGCTGCAGGGGACGGACCTGAACGTAGGTCTCCTGTACGTACTCGCCATGTCATCCGTTGCGGTCTATGCCGTGGTCCTGGCCGGCTGGTCGTCGGGGTCGAAATATCCGCTTCTGGGCGGGGTGCGCGCCACCGCGCAGGCCATCTCGTATGAGGCGGCGATGGGCTTGGCGCTGGTGCCGGTGGTCTTCTACAGCGGTTCCGCCCGGCTGTCGGAGATCGTGGCGGCCCAGGCAGGCAACTGGGTCCTCCAACTGGGGGACACGACCGTCTTCGCGTTCCCGCGCTGGAACGCCGTGGCGATCCTGCCCTCGTTCGTGCTGTTCTTCATCGCCGCGGTCGCAGAGACCAATCGGGCGCCTTTCGACCTGGTGGAGGCCGAGCAGGAGATCGTCGGCGGATTCCACACGGAGTACTCGGGTCTGCGCTTCGCCCTCTTCTTCCTGGCCGAATACATCAACATCTTCACGATGTCTGCCCTGGCCGTCACGCTGTTCCTCGGCGGCTGGAACGGACCCACCTGGGACGGCGTGCTCCCGGCGTTCATCTCAGGCCTGTTGCCCACTGTGTGGTTCTTCCTCAAGGTCATCGTGCTGCTGTTCTTCTACGTGTGGCTGCGGGGCACATTGCCGCGGCTGCGCTACGACCAGCTGATGACGCTCGGCTGGAAACGAATGATCCCGGCCGCCCTCGCCTGGCTGGTCCTCTCGGGTCTGGTGGTTGCGATCCGCCAGTTCGGGCTGCCGTGGGAAGGTGGGGTGTAGATGGGAGTTGTCGGCGATTTTCTGAAGGGCGCCAAGGTCACCGGTCGCCAATTCCTCCGAACGTTCTTCGGTAAAGGCGAGGTGACGACCCGCTATCCCAAGGAGATGCGCGTCAAGCCGCAGCGGTTCCACGGACGCCATGTGCTCAACCGCTATCCGGATGGAATGGAAAAATGCATCGGCTGTGAGCTCTGTGCCGGCGCCTGCCCGGCCCGCTGCATATACGTGCGCGGTGAGGACAACCCGCCCGAGGCTCCGATCAGCCCGGGGGAGCGGTACGGGTTCGTGTACGAGATCAACATGCTCCGCTGCATCTTCTGCGGGCTGTGCGTGGAGGCCTGCCCGACCGAGGCGATCACAATGACACATCTCTTCGAGATGTCGACGACCAACCGTGAGGACGCGATCTACACAAAGGAAGAGCTGCTGGTCAAACCGGACGGAACACCCAACCACATGTTCGCAGAGGACAAGTTCGCCGACTTCGAGGAGCTCAGGGCGGCGGACGGGTGGATGCGGGCAACGTCCCCCCAAGGCCGCGCCGCGTATGAGGGCGTTGTCGCCTGGACGCCTTCAGCCGGAGTTGGTGTGCGCCCGCCGGAACGCGGCCAGTCGCCGGGTGCCGAGCCTGGAGAGCCCGAAACGCCGGATTCGGGGGAGGACGCCTGATGGTAGAGGCGATCATCTTCGCGCTGATGGCCGCGGCCGCCATCACCGGGGCGCTGGCCGTGGTGCTGGCGAAGAACCCGGTCTATGCCGCGATGGGTCTGATGATGACGCTGTTCGCGCTGGCTGTGATCTACGTGATCCACCTTGCCCATTTCGTCGCGGCCGTTCAGGTCATCGTGTACGCAGGCGCCGTGATGACGCTGTTCCTCTTCGTCATCATGTTCATCGGGGTCGACCGGGTCGAACAGATGCGAGAGCGGCTTCCCTTCCAGCGCCAGACCGCCGCCATTGCGGCAGTGGTCGTGCTCGTGCTCGGTGCCGTGATCGTCGCATCTGATCAGTGGAGCTGGGTCATTCCCGAGGGAAGCGGCCAGCAGGCCAACGGCACGATCGAGACTATCGGCAGCCGCCTGATCTCGGGCGAGACTGAAAGCGAGATCGCGGTCGGAATCGATGCGCGGGGTTGGCTCCTCCCCTTCGAAGCCACCGCGGTGTTGCTCATCATTGCATCGGTCGGTGCTATCTCGCTCGCCTTTTACCGGCCGCGCCGGCGGCGTATCACACCCGTGGAGGAGGAGACCGGCTGATGGTCGCGGTCGAGCTCTACATGTCGCTCGCTGCAATCCTGTTCCTGATCGGGGCGGGTGGGCTGCTCCTCCGGAACAACGCCCTGATCATGTTCATGTCGGTCGAGCTTATGCTGAATGCGGTCAACCTCACCTTTGTCGCCGCCGGACGTGAGCTGGGCAGCCTCGACGGGCAGATGGCCGTTTTCTTCGTGTTGGTCGTGGCGGCAGCCGAGGTGGCCGTTGGCCTGGCCATCATCGTCACGATCTTCCGTACCAGCGGCACCGCCTCGGTTGATGACCTGTCGGAGCTGCGCGGATGATTGACTATTTGTGGCTGATCATTGCGTTGCCGCTCGCAGGAGCCGTGGTCATTCACTTTGTCGGCCACCGCTTGCCCGAACCGCTACCCGGCCTTCTGGCGTCGGGTGCAGTCGGCGCCAGCTTTGTCTATGCCCTCGCGGCAGCGGTTCCCTTCTTCCAGGGTGGTGAACACGCGGAAGAGGCCATCGAGGTGGTTCATCTGTTCGATTGGATTCCGGCGTTGGGGGCGCGAGCCGAATTGCTGTGGGACCCGCTCGCCGCCCTCATGACGCTGATCGTCACCGGGGTGGGCACCCTCATCCATCTCTACGCCATCGGGTACATGCACGGGGATGAGCGCTACGGCAGATTCTTTTCTTATCTCAACCTGTTCGCCGCCTCGATGCTGGTGCTGGTTTTGGCGAACAACTTTGCCGTGCTGTTCGTCGGATGGGAGTTGGTGGGCCTTTGCTCGTACCTGCTGATCTCGTTCTGGTTCACCCGGCCTGCAGCTGCCTCAGCTGGGAAGAAGGCCTTCGTCGTCAACCGGATCGGCGACTTCGGTTTCATGGTGGGCTTGATGCTCATCTTCGTTTCGTTCGGCACCTTCTCCTACACCGAGGTCCTCCACGCCCCAGGAGAGGTGCTCGGCGCATCCACCGCCACGGCCATCGGTTTGCTGCTGCTGGTGGGCGCGGCCGGAAAGTCGGCGCAGGTGCCGCTACATGTGTGGCTGCCGGACGCAATGGAGGGCCCCACCCCCGTCTCGGCTCTCATCCACGCCGCCACGATGGTCACGGCCGGCGTTTATATGGTCGCCCGCACGGGCGCGATCTACGCACTGTCCGAGGTCGCCGGCCCGGTGGTGGCGGTCGTGGGCGCCATCACGGCCCTGCTGGCGGCGACCATCGCCATCGCACAGAACGACATCAAACGCGTGCTGGCCTACTCGACGATCAGCCAGCTCGGTTACATGTTCATGGCGGTGGGTGTCGCCGGTTATGTGGCCGGCGTCTTCCATCTGATGACGCACGCCTTCTTCAAGGCGCTCTTGTTCCTGGGAGCCGGCTCGGTCATCCATGGTCTGGCGGACGAACAGGACATGACCAAGATGGGCGGTCTGGCCCGGTCGATGCCCATCACCGCCACCACCATGGGCATCGCCACGCTGGCGATCGCCGGAGTGCCACCGCTGGCCGGGTTCTGGTCGAAAGACGAGATTCTGGCCACGATCTTCGAACAGGGCGGCTGGCTGTTCATCCTGTGGGGGGTCGGCATATTCACGGCCCTGCTCACCGCGTTCTACATGACCCGGCAGTTCGCCATGGTGTTCCTGGGTCGACCCCGCTGGGACGAAGGGGTAACACCCCACGAATCCCCGAATGTAATGACGGTGCCGCTGCTGGTGCTCGCGATCCTGTCGCTGGGCGGCGGGTTCCTCAACGCCCCGGCCGCCGGGATCCTCGCACTGGAGCATTTCCTCGAGCCGTCCTTCGAGGGAGTCCCTTTGGCTCATCCACCCGAGGCCCTCGGCGCGCAGCTGTCGCTGGCGGCGATTTCGGTCCTGGCGGCGGTAGTCGGCATTGCGATAGGCCTATTGGTGTACGCCCGCGCCAGCGAAGAGGCGCGCGGCCGCTTCCTGGGTCTGTTCCGCCGCCCGTGGTTCGCCTGGGAGAACGGATACTGGGTTGATCGGGTGTACGGGGCCTTGATCGTCACACCTGGCCGGCGGGCTTCGGAGTGGCTGGCCACTTCGATCGATCAGAGCCTCGTCGACGGACTCGTCAACGGCGTGGGTGTCGTCACCAAACAGGTCGGGGCCTGGCTGCGCCCGATTCAGACCGGATTCGTTCGGTCCTACGGAGCGCTGCTGGCAGTCGGCGCGGCGGCGCTGGTGGCGTGGGTTGTTGCGAGGGGGTTGTGATGAACTTCCCGATCCTCACCTCGCTGATCCTCACTCCGGCAATCGCCGCCGTGATCGTGCTGCTGTTACCGGCCCGCCGGTCGGAGTTGCACCTCCCGGTTGGTATCGCGCTGAGTCTCATCCCGGTGGGGCTGGCCGGGTGGCTGTACGCCGCCTTCGAGACCGGAACGGCCGAGTTCCAGTTTCTGGAGCAGGCTTCCTGGTTCGAACCCTGGGGCATTTCCTGGCGCCTCGGAGTCGACGGCATCTCGCTGGTGCTGGTGGCGCTGACGACAGTCCTGGTGCCGGTGTCACTGGCGGCGTCGGTCGCCATCACCGACCGGTTGAAGCTGTTCGTCGCCATGTGTCTGATGCTCGAGGCCGGACTGATCGGCGTGTTTCTCGCCCTCGACATGTTCCTGTTCTTCGTTTTCTTCGAGGTGATCTTGGTCCCGATGGCATTCATCATCGGGATCTGGGGTAGTGAGCGCCGGATCTACGCCGCGGTCAAGTTCTTCATTTACACCGCGCTCGGCTCGGCGCTGATGCTGGCCGGCATCATCGCTCTCGCCATCATCCACGCCGACCAGGCCGGACGCCTCAGTTTCAGTTACTTCGATTTCCTGAACCTCGACCTGGCGGTCACCACCCAGCGGTGGCTGTTCGCCGCGTTCGCGCTCGCCTTCGCTATCAAGGTGCCGGTGTTCCCGCTTCATACCTGGCTGCCGGACGCCCACGTGGAAGCGCCGACCGCCGGGTCGGTGCTGCTGGCAGGTGTCCTCCTGAAGATGGGCACCTACGGCTTCCTGCGGTTCAACCTGCCCCTGTTTCCGCAGGCATCTGTGGACTTCGTCCCACTGCTCGCCGTCCTCGCGGTGGTCGGCGTCATCTACGGCGCGGTGGTGGCCATCGTGCAGCCCGACCTGAAGAAGCTCGTTGCGTATTCGTCCGTCAGCCACCTGGGCTTCGTCGTTCTCGGGATCTTTGCGCTCACCAGTCAGGGCCTCCAGGGCGGGGTGATTCAGATGGTCAATCACGGGCTCTCCACCGGCGTCTTGTTCCTGCTGGTGGGGATGATCTACGAACGCAGCCACACCAAGCTCATCGCCGATTTCGGGGGACTGGCCAAAATCATGCCGATCTACGCCGGCATGTTCTTGTTCACTGCGTTCGCCTCGATCGGGCTGCCCGGCCTGAACGGGTTCATCGGCGAGTTCTTGGTGCTGATGGGGAGCTACGCCACGCTCCCCGCCTACACCGTGCTCGCCGCGACCGGAGTAATTCTTGCCGCGATCTACCTGCTGTGGGCCTATGAGCGGGTGTTCACCGGGCCGGTGACCAACGACGCCAACACGGCGTTGTTGGATCTGGGTCCGCGCGAGGTGGGCCTGCTGGCGCCACTCGTGGTTCTGATCATCGTGCTCGGCGTCTACCCGAAAGTCGCGCTCGACGTCATCGAGCCGTCGACCGAGGCAGTGCTGGATCGTATCGAAGCGGCCTCGGACTACGCGGTTCCCGAGCCCGGCCGGATCGGGGATGTGATCGGGGCGAGCGAATGATCGAGATCTCCTACCTCGCAGTAGCACCGCCGGCCATCCTCGTACTCGGTGCAGTGGTGGTCTTGATGGTCGATGTGTTCGCCGCGCCCCGGGCGCGTGTTCACGCAGTGATCGTCGCCCTGACGTTGGTGGCCGCCTCGGTGATGACGTGGATTCAGTGGGACGACGTGACCCAGAACGGGGCCCGTCTCGTCTTCGACGGGTTCCTGCAAATGGACAAGTCGGGGATCGCCACCGCAGCGATCGTGCTGGTGGTCATGGCGTTCGGGGCGGTCGCCGCCTGGCCGTTGCTCGAGGAGCTCGGCCCGCGCCTGGCTGAGGGAACGTCGCTGATACTGCTAGCGGCCGCCGGATTCATGCTGATGGGATCGTCTGCCGACCTGGTGATGATTTTCGTTGCGCTGGAAATCGGCTCGATTTCCTTGTACATCCTGGCGGGCATCGTTCGCGAAGAGGTCATGGCCGACGAGGCCGCACTGAAGTATTTCTTGCTCGGATCTTTCGCGTCGGCCATCTTCGTCTACGGCGCCGCGCTGACCTACGCCGGCACCGGCTCTACCGCCGTGGCCGGCATCGCCGCGTTCCTGTCAGGAGTTGTGATCATCCGGCCCGGGGTGGTTCTGGTCGGGATGGCCCTGCTCATCGTGGGCCTGGCATTCAAGGTGACGGCTGCGCCCTTCCATCAGTGGGCGCCCGACGTCTACCAGGGTGTGCCGGCCGGCGTCGTCGGGTTCATGGCGGCGGTGGCCAAGGTTGGCGGCTTCGCCGCCTTGATCCGTGTCTTGCTGAGCGGCTTCGATGCGTTCGAATCCGAGTGGGCGATGGCGCTGGCGGCGCTCGCAACGGCCTCGGTGGTGCTCGGCACGCTGCTCGCCATCCAGCAGAGTGATCTGCGACGCATGCTGGCCTACTCGGGGGTGGCGCACGCCGGCTTCATACTGACCGGGCTGGCGGCGGGCATCTCCGGCTTGTCCGCCGTGTGGTTCTATATCGGAACGTACGTCATCCAGCTGATCGCAGCGTTCGCGGTTGCATCGGTCCTGGCCGGCCCCACCTCGTCCGCCTTGCTGCTCGACGAGCTGGCCGGTCTCGGACGGCGCGACCCGCTGCTGGCCTCAGTCCTGGCATTGATGATGCTGGCAATGTCCGGTTTGCCGCTGACGGCCGGGTTCGTCGCCAAGTTCGGCGTATTCACCGAGGCCTGGTCGGCCGGCCTCGAGTGGCTGGTCATCATCGGCTTGGTAACTTCTGTCGCAGGCTTCTACTTCTATCTACGGACGATCGTATTGATGTATTTCGAGGAAGGCGTGTTAGTGGAAGCACCGGGCACCCCCCCGGCTCGTCCGGCCGTCAACGGTCCGACACGCGTGATGCTGCTGCTGGCGACGGCAATCACGATCTTTTTCGGGTTTTTCCCGGGACCTCTGCTGGACACTCTCGCCGATGCGCTCCCGTTCTGATCGCCGAGTGTTGACCGGACGGCTGCCCGGGCGATCGGGTACCCGGCCCGCATGGCGCTTGGTACCGGGCCGCTCGGGTCTCCTGGTGGGGACCTGGCTCTTCCTTCTGATGATGGGCCCGGCCGTTCCGGCGACAGCCCAGGAGGACCTGGCGGCACGGGCGGCGGCCGACGTGGTTCTGGTCCGCGAGAACGAGGTCGTGGACGAGGATCTCTACGCCGGTGCCAACACGATCACCATCGAAGGGACCATCGAAGGTGATCTCATCGTTTGGGCGTTTGACCGATTGGACGTGTCGGGCACCGTTGAAGGAGACGTGATCGGGTTCGCGTCATCGGCGTCGATCAGCGGTTCGGTGGAAGGATCGATCCGGCTGGTGGGGTTCAACCTGGAGATGACCGGCGCGGCCGCCCGTGATCTGTTCGCAATCGCGTGGGATGTGTCCGCCTCCGGGACCGTCGGTCGCGACGTGCTGGCCTGGGCCGGCAGCCTCACCCTGAACGGCCAGGTCGAGCGTGACATCGAAGGCCAAACCCTCAATCGGACCAGGGTGGACGGGAGTGTCGGCCGGGACATGCAGATGACGGTCGGCGCTCTCGAGATCGGCGCCGGCGCGTCCATCGGACAGGACGTGATCTATCAATCTCGCCGGGAAGCATCAATCGACTCCGATGCGTCCATCGGCGGGACCGTCACCCGCCGGGCGGTGACAGTGCCCAACGTCAGGATCAGCGCAGCCCGCTTCGTCGGTCTGCTGCTGGCGGTCCTGGCCTTTGTGTGGATCGGCATGTTGATGATCTGGCTGATGCCGGGGACGATCCGCGAAGCATCCGAAGCGGTGGTCCGTCGGTGGGCCCGATCGCTCGTCGTCGGATTCGCCTCGTTGTTCCTTCCCCTTTTCCTGACCACCGCAATCATCGCGCTGGCGATGCTGTCGCCGCCCGACCTCACCCTATCCATCTTGGCCATTGGAGCTCCGGTCTGCCTCGGGCTGCTCCTCTTGCTCTTCATGGGCTTGGTCCTGGCCCCCGTCCCGATTGCGATCGCCGTTGGCCGCCGCATCCTCGGCAGCCACCGCAGCGCCTTCGCCGGCTACCTGTTCGGCATCGTGTTGTACCTGGCGCTGCTTCTGATCCCGTACATCGGTATACCCGTCGCCGCCCTCGTGACGATCCTCGGCCTCGGGGCGCTGGCTCGGGGCGCAGTTCGCGCGCGCGGGAGCTTGCGGTGGACGACGGGGCAGCCGATCGCCGATCGGCCCATGGGACTGAGCGCCGACGGGCTCGATGGCGAAGACGGCCCTCTCGGGACCGAAGACGGCGATGGTGCCCTGTTCCCGCGCCTGGTCGCCGACGATCGCAATGACCAAGATGCATCGACCACCGGCTCCGCCCCCGACGTCGAGACCGCCGACGACGCCGGCACGCCCGGCTCCGACCCGGCTGAGGAGGAGCGCACGGCTGAACGCAATGATCGTGCATCTGCCGACCATCGACGGCGCCGCCCGCCGGATTGATCAGCCCCGACCTCCCGCCAGCAGCCGGGCTTCGGGCGAACGTCGGAGGCGGACCATCGCCACCACGCCCAGCGCCGGGCCGATGGCGAGGATCGGAAAGGCCCACCGCCACGTGGCCGCTTCCGCAATCAACGGCACGGCGCGGATCGTCACCAAGGTGAGCAGAAAACCCGCCGCTGTCTGCAGGGTCAGGGCCGTGCCGCGGACCTCCGACAATGCCGTTTCCGTCACCATGGTGGAGAACTGGGCCGAGTCGGCCACCACTGCAACACCCCAGATCACGAACACGGGCACCAGCAACCACGGGCTGGCGCCGAACAGGGCCGGACTGAGCACGGCAACCGATCCCGACACAACCATCGATGCGCCGGCAACGAGGGTTCGGCCGTAGGCGTCGGACCAGCGGCCGGCCACCCACGATCCGATACCACCAGAAGCGATCACGAGGAACGTTGCGGTCGGCACCCACGATCCGTCCTGCTCTCCCGCCAGAGCAGATGCGGCGAAGAAGGATGCAGTCCATGTCCACATCGCGTACAGCTCCCACATATGGCCGAGGTATCCGTAGGTGGCGAGGCGCACACCGCGATTGCGGACGACCTGCCCAACCTGGCGGAACGAGAAGCGCCCCGAGCTGACCTCGTGCGGCCCATCTTCGACCATCAGGCCCATGACGAGGCCGCCGAGCACGGCTAGCGCCGAAGCGGCCAGGACGACCCCCTGCCATTCGAATCCGAATCCACGCACGAGATGGGGAGCCGCCGAACCAACGGTGAGGGCACCCACCAGAACGCCCAGCGCCATCCCCCGGCCCGCAGTGAACCAGCCGCTCATGACCTTGAGCCCCGCCGGATAGACGGCAGCCAATGCCACCCCCGTCGAGAATCGCAAGAGCAAAGCCAGCCCTACGTCATCCCCATCCAGCCCCACCAAAGCCGTGTTGGCGGTGACTCCCAGCGCCGTCCCGAGCGCAAAGAGGCGGCGACTGGGGATCGCGTCGGCCAGCCCGGTGATAGACGACAGCAGCGCACCCACCACAAAGCCGATTTGCACGGCGAGGGTGAGTCCGGCAGTTTCGTCCCCGGAGAGATTCCACAGTTGCTCCAGCTGGGGCGCCACCGCCGACGCCGAGAACCAGAGCGTGAGCACCAGGAGCTGGCTGGCGGCAATCGCAACTAGGACACGGCGACGTACATCCACTGTTGACCGCCGCTCATTCACCTTCTGCCCAACCTACTGCCCGCCCCAACGCTCCGGGAGCACCGGGTATCCGACCATTGACGGCAGTCCGGCTCCGACCGATATCGTGGGGCCATGGCACACAGTGGAGAGCTCCGTCGCGAGCTCGGCATTGCCTCGGCGGTCCTGCTGGGCCTCGGGTCCATCGTCGGGACCGGGGTGTATGTCAGCATCGGCATCGGCGCCGCCATCGCCGGGTCGGCGGTCGTCGGCGCAGTGATGCTAGCTGCGGTGCTGGCCGTGCTCAACGGTTTGAGCAGCGCACAACTCGCCGCCGCCCATCCGGTCAGCGGAGGCACGTACGAGTACGGGTACCGGTTCGTGCATCGCCGAGTCGGGTTCACGGCCGGATGGATGTTCGTTTCGGCCAAATCGGCGTCGGCGGCAACGGCGGCGCTGGGTTTCGCCGGGTATCTCGGCGACCTGGCGGGGATCGGTGCCCGGACGGCTCTGGCGGTCGGCGCAGTTGTCCTGCTCACCGGCATCGTCCTGAGCGGGATCCGGCGATCGAGCGCGGTCAACACCTTCATCGTGGTCGTCGCCGTGGGCGCATTGCTGGTCCTGGCGGCTGTGGCGTGGCCCGAGGTCAGCGCGACCAACCTGCGGTGGGATTCAGGGGGTGGAAGCCTGTTGGAGGCGACCGCTTTGATGTTTGTGGCCTACACCGGATATGGCCGGGTGGCGACGCTGGGCGAAGAGGTACGCGATCCGGGCAAGACCATCCCGAGGGCGATCATCGCCACGCTCGTCGTGACAATGATCGTGTACGTCGTCGTGGCCGGGGCGGCCGTTGGGGTGCTGGGTGCCCAACGCCTCGCTGTCGTCACGGCGGAGACCGCCGCCCCGCTCGAGGCGGTGGCCCGCGCCGTCCAGCCTGACGTGCTCCCGACCGCCGTGGCGGTTGGCGCCCTGGTGGCGATGCTCGGTGTGATCCTCAACCTGCTTCTGGGACTGTCGAGAGTCGTGCTGGCGATGGGCCGGCGCGCCGATCTGCCCTCGATATTCGCTTCGGTACGGGCCGACGGACGGGCGCCGGTGCCGGCCACGATGCTGGTGGGCGGCACGGTGCTGGCGCTCACCCTGATCGGAGACGTCCGCCTGACCTGGAGCTTCAGCGCATTCACGGTGCTCATCTACTACGCGATCACCAACCTGGCCGCGCTCCGGCTCCCGGCCGAACAGCGACGGTTCCCCCCTGTCCTGGCGAGGGCCGGCCTGGCCGGATGTTTGTTCGTGGCTTTGTGGATTGATCCGGGGGTGATCCTGGCGGGGAGCGCCCTCATCGGCGTCGGCCTCGTGTGGCACGAACTGGCCCGGCGTCGATCTGCTGACGGGCTCAGATCTGCGAAGTCTCGGTGACGACGTACCTGATGATCTCGCGGCTGCGCATGTCGAAATCCTTCAACGTGGCGCGGAACTCCAGCATGTGGGGCATCGAGAAGTGCGCCTGCAATGCCGCGTCGGATTCCCACTCTTCGAAGACGAGTACCCGGCCAGGTCCCGCGAGGTCGGCAAAGAACTCGTAACTGATGTTGCCCTCTTCCTGCCTCGTCTGGGCAGCGACGCTCGTCACCGCAGCCCGGACGCCCGCGTCGTCGGCCGGGTCATAGGTCAGCGTGCCGGCGACCACAATCATGTCTCCCTCCCATCGTCTGCGCACGGCCATGTTGGCACCGCCGGTGCTTCCACGCCGGCGTTGCGGTCCGGCCGGCGACGCCGGTGCCGGGAATCCGCCGGGCCCGGCGGCGACGGAGCCCGCCCATTTCGAAGCCCTCTATGGTTTCGGCGACACAGAGGAGGCACATGCGCGCAGTCGTGATAGATAAGCATGGTGGACCCGAAGTCCTGGATTACCGCGACCACCCCGACCCGAGTCCCGGGCCGGGTGAGGCGGTGGTGGCCGTAACGGCAGCCGGGCTCAACTTCATCGACGTGTACCACCGCACGGGTCTCTACCCGGTGGAGCTGCCGCTCGTTCCGGGCAGCGAAGGAGCCGGGATTGTGGTTGCGGTTGGCGACGAGGTCGCGTGGCCTGCCGCGGGCGATCGAGTCGCCTTTTCCCAGGTGCTCTCGGGCTCATATGCGGAACTGGCCAAGGTCCGGGCCTCCGAGCTGGTGGCAGTTCCTGACGGTGTTGAACTCGAGACCGCCGCAGCGGCCATGCTCCAGGGCCTGACCGCTCACTATCTGACCACCAGCACGTTCCCCCTTTCCGAAGGCGACAGCTGTCTCATTCACGCCGGCGCCGGCGGGGTCGGACTACTGCTCACCCAGATGGCCAAAATGAAGAACGCCACTGTGATCACGACGGTGGGGTCTGACGAAAAGGCCGAACTGTCGAAGGCGGCGGGCGCCGACCACGTGATCAACTATGCCCAGTCCGATTTTGCCGAGGCCGTCGAGTCGCTCGTCGGCTCCAACACGCTGAGCGTCGTGTACGACGGCGTCGGACGGACCACCTTCGAGCGCGGGCTCGACCTGCTGCGCCCCCGGGGAATGATGGTTACGTTCGGGAACGCATCCGGGCCGCCGCCCGAGATCAGCCCGCTGATTCTCGCTGCCAACGGATCGCTGTTCCTCACCCGCCCCTCCCTGCCGCACTATGTGGCCACCCGGGAGGAGCTGGAGTGGCGGGCAACGGAACTGTTCGACTGGATTCTGAGCGGTGAGGTACAGGTCCGGATCGGGGCTACGTTCACAATCGATCAGGCGGCCGACGCTCACAATGCGCTCGAAGGCCGCGCCACTACCGGGAAGGTGATCCTGGTTCCACCGTCGTGAGCTGAGCGGCTCGCGGGTGAGGGGCCGGCGGACCGCCGGCCCCTCGGTGCAGGCCCGGCGACGCTTCAGACGTTGCGCACCAGGCTGCGAACTTTGGCCGCTTGGAAACGGAGCACGGTGATGATCGTGCCCAATCCCAGGGCGATAGAGAACAGGTAAACGGCCACTGCCAGCCGTCGGACACCTTCGAGGACGTCGAATGCCTCTGTCCCGGCTGTCAGCGATGTGCTGCCGGATGCCACGCTCGCAGCTACGACGAAGTGAACGATGACTGCGACCACGAGGGTCATCATTGCCATCATCATCCCAACGACGAAAGCCTTCGCCATCACGGGCATGGCGAGCACCTGCACCCTGTTGCCCGTTACTTCCTGTATCGAGCTTCCACCGGTGCGGAACTGTCCGAGGATGCGGGCGATCGCGAAGCTGATGGCTGCGAACACGGATGCGAATCCGATGAACATGAAGCCGGCCTGGACATGCCGGAGCGATACGACCGTGGTGTCGGCTGCGCCGGTGGCGATGGCGTCGGCCCGGACAATGGCGAGGATGAACCCGACGCCGAAGCCCATGAGCGCCATGAGCCACATGGGCAGCCAGAGGCGGGTGCCGAGCTTCTGCGGGAGGTTCAGGCCGGGTGCTCGGTCGAACTCTTCGACCTTGAACTCATCAAATGTTGCGGTTGCCATGGGTAACTCCTATCTCTTCGAGTGGGGTCAACGGCCGACTGTGCAGATCTCGCGAATGCGATGGAACTGGAAGCCCAGCACGTTGCCGATGGTCGCCAGCGCCATCACGATCCCGGCGAGGATCAATCCCAGCCCGAGCTCACGGAACGGACCCAACCAGGCAAACCATGCTGCAGGGTTGTCAACTCCCGCCGCGACGACCAGATAGAGCACGAATTGGGCAACCGAGACCATGAGGCCGGTCATCATCAACACGACGAAGACCTTTGCCGAGCGCGACATCTTCAGCGTCTGAACGACAATGCCGAGCGATTCCTGCACGCGAGCTCCACCTTCTCGCAGCGAGGCGAGGATCGAACCGAGCAAGAACGCGATGCCCGAAAGCAACATGCCCTCGCCCAGGAATTGCAGCCCTTGGGTCCACGCAGCGATGGCGACGGTTGACTCACCATCGCCGGCCTGTGCCGCCCAGACAAGGGAGAGAATGAAGCCGATCAAAACGGCCATTGCTCCCATCGCCAGCATGGGCGCCCACATTGTGCGGGCCATCCGGTGGATCGTCAGTGGTTTCGGCTGCCCGGTCGATGTCACCGCCGGTCCAAATGCCGTGCTGATCGAGGTTCCGGGCGACGGCTCCCGACCGTCGCCGGCGGCACGCAGCGCCGGCAGAGAGGCTTCAACACTGTCCACCCGTAGCCAGAGTCTGATGAGAATACCGATGAGGACGACGCCGATCCCGAGCTTGATAGTTCCAAACCCCAGCGTTGTCAGCCCGAACGTCCATGCCAGAGTTTGGGCCGCCGACGTCTCGCTCTCCGTTGCGCTCGCGCTGACGTTGCCAATCAAGGCGATCAGTACCAGGGCCACGCCGATCACCCCGAGTATGAGGCCAACAGACCTGTGCCTGGTGCGTACGCGGTGGTCGGCTCCATGAGCCGGCCGGGTCAGCGACTGAATAGTTGTCGCCATGTGGGACTCCTTCCTTCGTTGTGCTCCTACACCGGCGATAACCGTTGGATGCCAAGCCCCACCGTGACTATGTCGGCCGGGCGACAGAGTTATCGAGTTTGTGAACTCTTCAGCGGGGGGCGCGCAGCTTCGAAGCCACAGCCAAAGAACGGGCATTGGATGCTTGACGCGTTGCGTCGTCGAGCAGAGCCGGATTTAGGAGGTGATCTTCTTCGGCTCCCGCCAGAACGTGGCGAGCTGTCCAGCCGCGGCTGCAACTCCCAGCAGAACGACCACGAACCCGGTCCACCCGTCGACCAGATCGAGCAGGCCGAGCGCGTTGTCCACCGAGATGCGGCCGGGTCCGGCGATGCCGACGACAGTCGACGCGACGGCCAGGGTCGCCACGTACTCCCAGCCCTCGCCCGGCCGGAAGATGAAGAACCCGTTCTTGCGGTGGATCGACCAGAACGCGACCACCATCACCGCGGCAAATCCGGCGGCACCGATCGGAGTGAGCAGCCCGAGAACGAGCAGGGATCCCACTGCGACTTCTCCAGCAGCGGACAGTGACGCCTGCAGGCGGGCTTGTCTGAAGCCGACCTTCTCGAACCAGGCGGCAGTGCCATCCAGGTTGCGCCCGTGGTTCACGCCGTGCGCGATGGCGACCGCTCCCACGCTCACCCGGAGGACGAGCATCGCAATATCGAGCGGTTCCATCTGATCTCCTTTCCGGCCAACATCTGTTTCATCGCCACCCGTGCTCGCGCTATTCCCGCAGCGCCCAGATCGCGAAAGTAACTCCGCTCTGATCCGCTCCGCATAGTCGGCAAGCCGACGTTCCGGCCGGTCGTACCGGCCTCATTCGAACTCGGCCACTACCACGGCGAAATCGAGCCAGGCTCGGTCGCGTTCCGCGTCCGCCACCCATTGGCGGGCGAGCGCCCGCTGATCGGCGGCAGCGTCGGCCGGATGGCGGCGGCGGTGATGGTCGGCCGCCGTCAGCACTGCCGCCCCGTAGTCCGACCACGCGTCGTCCCCGGACACCACGTCCCCCAGAACCCTTCCGCCCAGGGACTCGATGATCAACCGCTGCTCTGCTGCGTCCGGTACTCGTCCGCCGGGGGCGTTCGCGCCGGGTCGCAGGCGCAGGTCACCGATCGCCAACCGCCCCCCAGGGCGGAGCCGGCGCGACAGGGCACGGCACGTGCCGGTGAACCCGTGGAAGATCCAGCCGGCCCCGAGACAGACAACCCGGTCCCAGATCGGATCCTCGGCGAGATGGGCCGCGTCACCCAATATCACGGATGCGCGCACTCCCTGGCGTTCGAGCTCCTCGGCCGCCCGCCGGGCCGCCCACGGCGACAGGTCGATGCCGGTCACGAACTCTGACTTGTACGCCAGCTTGCGCAGCATCGCCCCGTGCCCGCACGCCACGTCGAGCACCCGGTGGCCCGGCTCGACGCCCAGCAGCTCCGCCACCCGGTCCAGATCACCCGCCGACAACGGCGTGCAGATGTCGACGCCGTCGTGCAGCGCCTCGAATGCACGGAAACGTGTAGCCAATTCGGCGACGTCGAGATCCGGTTTGTCTGCCGATACGCCCGCGGGCAGGTCGTGAGTCATGCGACCAGCACCGGGATGCGCAGCTCGGCCGGGTCGAGCCCGCCGTGGTACCCGATCAAGCGGCGGTCCATGTGTCCCGGCAGCAGCACGACTCCCGGGTCGGCCATGATGAGACCGGTTGGCGCCCGCTCCCCGAACTCGGGGTGTTCCTGATCAGGCCCCCACCACTCACGCGCTCGAGATAGCGGAACCCACGCCCCGGGGAGAGCGGCCGCGGTCTCCTCGGCTCGATCACCGCGCAGCATCAGTGCCCGCGGGTCGCCGTACACGTGCATGCCGCGAAGATCAGCACTGGCGATCGGATGCTTCTGATCAGGCGTGTAATCAATGTGGCCGTGGTCGGCGGTTCCTATCAGCGCCGCGTGAGGAGGGAGGCGCAGCGCGATCGCCTCCCACACCGAGTTCACCCGGCCGAGGGCGTCGGCATAGGGCCCGGAGTGCTGACCAAACAAGTGGGCGGCGAAATCAACGTCACCCAGGTACACGAGGATCAGTCGCCCCGGCACTGCGGCCAGGTCCAGCGCGGCCGCAACAATCTCGTCGTATGACCAAGCTGGCTCGAACCTACAGCCCCGATACAGGGCTGCGCTCAGCGGCGTGTTGACGAACTGGCCAGGCTGAACGGTGATGGGCTCGATGCCGGCCGCCGCCAGGCGCTCCCAGAGGTTGGGTGTAGGCAAGAACCCGCCCGTGGGATGATCGATCGGTCGGCCGTCCCTACCAATCCACTTCAGCGCATTGAACACCCCGTGCTGCGGCATGTACATCATGTGCCCGATGAGGCCATGAGCGCGCGGCGGCTGGCCGCTGGCGATGGTGGCCAGGCTGACGGTGGTGGTCGAAGGAAACGGAGCGTCGATGGTGGCAACGAGATGCTCGGGGAGGGAGCCTGCCGCCGGATGGTCGAGTTGGTGGGCACCCAGACCGTCCATCACCATCAGGATGTAGGTCGCGGCGGCGGGTACCGACGACCGCTCGGATTCGCGCAGGCGAGGCGAACTCGAGCTACCGGTCAGACGGTGCTCGAGTTCCGCCATCAGGTTGACCAGGGAACCACCGGCATAGTCCGGCGGCGTCAGCGAGGGTGGCATGCGCCCGAGAGCGTACCGTCCATCAGCTCGCACGCTTGGATCGGCCCGCCGCCGGGCTGTAGCCAGCGGCAGCAGCCGGCCGCAGCCGGGGCCGGATGAACCCCTGATCGGTTGTTTAGGCGGGCGCGTGCCTTGTCTCTATACTCCCGAGCGCTTCGCCGCGGGTAGGCGGAGTTTTTTCGGAAGCAAACCGGAGGAAGCCGACAGAGTGAGCGTGTACTTCCAGGACTACATCACCGTCGCCGCTTTCGCCGCTTTTGGTGTCGCCTTGGTGGCCGCCACGCTCGGTATCACCTACCTGGTCCGACCCTCCAACCCCACGAAGGAGAAACTGCTCACCTACGAGTGCGGCGTCGACCCGGTCGGCCAGGGCTGGAATCAGACCTTCGTTCGTTACTACGTGTTTGGTCTTTTGTTTGTCGTTTTCGACGTCGAGGCAGTCTTCCTATTCCCATGGGCGATCGTGGCGGAGAGTCTGGGCACCTTCGGCCTGGTGGCCATCGTGATCTTCATCATCACGCTCCTCGAGGGCTTGCTCTACGCCATCCGCAAGGGAGTGCTGCAATGGGAGTAGTCGTCGAGAAGTTCGGCGGGATCAAGCCCGTTTCCTGGCTCCTCAACTGGAGCAGGAAGTACTCGTTGTGGATGTTCCAATTCGGCCTGGCTTGCTGTGCCATCGAGATGATGGCCGCGTCGGGACCGCGCTACGACTTCATGCGTTTCGGCATCATTCCGCTGCCGGCTTCACCTCGCCAGGCCGACCTCATGATCGTTGCCGGCACGGTCACCGACAAGATGGCTCCGGCCATCAAGCGCTTGTACGACCAGATGCCCGAGCCGAAGTACGTCATCTCCATGGGTTCGTGTTCGAACTGCGGCGGCCCCTACTGGGACTCGTACTCCGTTACAAAGGGGGTCGATCAGATCATTCCGGTTGATGTCTACGTGCCAGGGTGCCCCCCGCGGCCGGAGGCATTGATGGAAGGAATCGTTCTGCTGCAGCAGAAGATCACCAACGAAGACATTCGCGAAAAGTGGAAGCAGCGTGACCACGAGCCCGTCTGAGACGAGCGAATCCCCAGACGCCGAGGCTGCCGAAGCCGAGGCACACAACCCGCTGGCGGATTATTCCCGCCGGGTGCTCGACGTGGTCGGAGGGATCGAAGCATCCGCCGCCCACGGCACCGTGAAAGTCCAAGTCGAGCGGGCCGGCTGGGTTGACGCGCTCACCAAAGCCCGAGACGAACTCGGACTCGTGTTCTTCTCCTGGCTGTCCGCCGTGGATTGGGCCAACGATGTCGCGGTGGGCGATGCGCCCGAGGAGCCGGTGGCAGAGCGGTACGAGCTGTTGTGCGCCGTGGGCGATCTCACAGCCGGGGACCTGGTCGTGTTCTCCACCGACGTCGACAAGGCCGACCCTTCAATCGAGTCGTTGGTCGGCGTGTACGCCGGTGCCAACTGGCACGAGCGAGAAGCCGCCGAGATGTTCGGCATCGCGTTCGCCGGGCACCCCGACCTCGAGAAGCTCTACCTCCCCGACGCATTCGAGGGTCATCCGCTGCAGAAGTCGTATCCGCTCCTCAGCCGCGAGGTCAAACCATGGCCGGGCAAAGTGGACGTCGAGGACATGCCGACAACCGAAAACCCGGAGGCGTGACGTGACCCCGCTCGACCACAACCAGCTGACACATCTGTCGGATGTTGCCGTTTCGGTGGAGCTGGAGACGCCCGACATGACGCTCAACATCGGGCCCCAGCACCCTTCTACGCACGGGGTGCTGCGCTTGGTCGCGCAGGTCGACGGGGAACGGGCCACCGACGTGAAGCCCGTGATCGGTTACATGCACCGAGGCTACGAGAAGCTGGCCGAGGTCCGCACCTACCCGCAGATCACGACCATCGTCAATCGCATCGACTGGGTATCGGGGTTCGCCAACGAGATACCGTTCATCACTGCGGCCGAACGCCTCATGGAACTCGAGACGCCGGAACGGGCGCTGTGGATCCGACTGGTCCTCACCGAGATGGCGCGGATCTCCTCCCACTTGGTCTTCATGGCCTCTTATCCGCTCGAGATCGGGGCCGCCACCCCACTGTTCTTCGCACTACGAGACCGGGAACGGGTGCTCGACCTGCTGGAATCGGTCACTGGCGGGCGCTTCCACCCCAACTTCAACCGGATCGGCGGGGTGAAACCGGCATATGCCGCCGGGCCGATCACCAAAAAGACCTCGCAAGACATCCCGGTCGGGTTCTTTTCGGAGACCCGCGCCGCCATGGACAAGGTGTTGAGCACCTGCGACGAGCTGGAAGATCTGGTCGCGGGCAACGAGATTTTCCTCGGGCGAACGAAAGGTATCGGCGTGCTGCCGCCCGAGGTGGCCGCAGCGTACGGAGTGTCGGGTCCGAATCTCCGAGCCTCGCGGACGCCATTCGACCTCCGCAAAGTGTCGGATTATCTGCCGTACGACCGGTTCGACTTTGAGATCCCGTCCGGCGAGACCGGCGACTCGTGGGACCGCTGGTGGGTTCGGCTGGTCGAGATTCGTCAGTCCGCCGGGATCATTCAGCAAGCGATCGATGGAATGCCGTCAGGCCCGTTGCAGGCCAAGGTTCCCCGGATCATCAAGGTCCCGGAGGGCGAGACCTATGTCCGGGCCGAGAATCCGAAGGGTGAGATGGGCTATCACCTGATATCCCTCGGCGGCCTGGGCCCCTACCGCCTCAAGATCCGCTCGGCCTCGTTCTCCAACATCTCGATTCTGCCGTGGATCCTGGAAGGGGTGCTGGTTCCGGACATCATCGCCATCATGGGCAGCCTCGATTTCGTGCTGGGAGACGTCGATCGATGATGCCGTTCGGCCCTTCGGGCCTCACTTACCGAGATCTCTCGCCTACCGGCGACAAACTCGCGGGCGATGGCCGTGGCGTGCCCGCCCGTCCGTCGGCTGCTGGGCGCGGCCGGGGAGGGGTCGCGTGATCGCGATCAACTTCTGGTTGGAGCTGGGGATCAAGCTCGGGATCGTGGCGGCGGCGGTCCCGCTGCTGGGCATGGTCATCGGCTACGCCGAGATGAAGCTCTCGGCCCACATGCAGAGCCGGGTGGGCCCGTACTTCGCGGGCGGCCGCTGGGGATGGGCCCAGCTGATCGCCGACGGCGTCAAGTTCATCCAGAAAGAGGACATCGTCCCCACCGACGCCGACCAGCCCGTGTTCAGATGGGCGCCCGCCCTGGTGATGCTCGGCACCATGGCGCTGTTGGTCATCATCCCGATCAGCTCGATCAACAACGGCATCATTCGCGACTTAGATGTCGGGGTCTTCTACGCTCTGGCCATCTCCTCGGTCAGCACCATCGGCGTGCTGATGGCCGGTTGGTCGTCGGCCAACAAGTACTCCCTCATCGGAGGTCTGCGGGCCGCCGGACAGCTGATCGCCTACGAACTGCCGCTCGTTCTGGCCACCGTCGGCGTCGTGGTTCAGGCCGGGACCATGTCCATGCAGGGCATTGTCGACGCCCAGGTCGTCCAGGGGTGGCCGTTCATCGCCACCCAAGTAGTGGGCTTCGTGATCTTCATGATTGCCGCACTGGCTGAGCTCACGCGTCTGCCCTTCGACATGCCGATCGCCGAGTCCGAGCTGGTCATGGGTTATGTCACCGAGTATTCGGGGTTCCGGTTCCTCTTCTTCTTCCTGGCCGAGTACGCCAACATGTTCACGATGTCGGCGATTGCCGTCACCCTGTTCCTCGGCGGATACGGATTCTGGGGCCTGCCGACCGACGTGCCGCTGCTCGGTCTTCTCATCGTCCTGGCGAAGGCGTTCTTCCTCGTGTTCCTGATGATCTGGTTCCGGTGGACGTTCCCCCGCTTCCGGGAAGACCAATTGCAGAGTCTCGCGTGGAAATGGCTCATTCCGATCTCGATTCTCAACATCATCGTCACCGGGATTCTCAAGGTGCTGCTCTGATGCCGATACCAGGATCTGGATTGCTCAAAGGTATGAAGGTGACGCTCACCACGATGTTCAAGACGTGGGCGTCCATCTTCACTGGTGGCCGCTACGGCCTTCAGGCCACGGTCAACTATCCCAAGGTCAAAGAGCAGCCGGTGCCGCGCGCTCGCGGGGTCATCGCCCTCGACCAGGAGAACTGCACAGTCTGCATGCTGTGCGCCCGTTCCTGCCCTGACTGGTGCATCTACATCGAGGGGCACAAAGAAGAAAAGCCCCCGGCCAAGGAGGGCGGACGGGTCCGGGTGCGTGCCACGCTCGACCGCTTCGACATCGACTATGCGCTGTGCATGTATTGCGGGATCTGCGTGGAGGTGTGTCCTTTCGACGCATTGTTCTGGAGCCCGGAGTACGAATACTCCGAATACAGCATGGGCGCCATGATGCATGACATGGACCGTCTCCAGGATTGGCTGGTGACGGTTCCGGAAGCCCCGGCGGTCGAGCAATGACCTTCGGGGACTGGATCTCTGACCCCGCCAACTGGGCCTTCCTGGCAATCGCGGTTCCGATGGTGATCGCGGCATTCAGGGTCGTGACCACCCGCAACGTGGTCCACGCCACGCTCTTTCTGGTGCTGGCTCTGGCCGCCTCCGCCGCATTGTTCATCCTGCTGTCGGCGGAGTTCGTGGCGTGGGTGCTCGTGCTGGTGTATATCGGCGCGGTAGTGGTTCTGTTCCTCTTCGGCATCATGATCACCCGGGCGCCGATCGGATATGAGACCAGCCTCGATCACGAAAACCGGATCCCGGCTGTGCTCGGGGGTGTGTCCACGTTCATCCTCACCGCCTGGCTGTCCGTCGAAGCGTTTGGCGACCAGCCGATCGAGCAGGTGGGTTCTCCCACCGCCACCGAGATCATCGGGGTGGGCATCATCGAACGCTTCGTGATCCCGTTCGAAGCGGTCGGCTTCATACTCCTCGCCGCGCTGGTCGGCGGCGTGACGCTGGCCCGTAGGGACCGCACTCCGGCCGAGGAAGAAGAGGAGAGCTCAGTTTGATCCTCAACCAGTTTCTCATCCTCGCTGCCCTGCTGTTCGCCTTGGGTGTGTACGGGCTGCTGGCCCGCCGCAACGCAGTTACCGTCCTGCTCTCGGTCGAATTGATGCTGGCGGCAGTCAACATCAACTTCATCGCGTTCGAGGCCGCGCTGCGCACGACCTTTGCCACCGGGCAGATCTTCTCGATCTTCGTAATCACGGTGGCCGCGGCCGAGGTTGGCATCGGGCTGGGGATCGTCCTGATGATCTTCCGCAACCGGACATCGGGCAATGTCGACGAGCTGGACGTGATGAAATGGTGAGCTGGGTGCCGATCCTGGCGACCGCCGAGGGCGAGGGCGGGCACGCCGAGCTGGTCAGCGGGGGATTCTTCGCCGACTGGGCCGGGATCATATTGGTGCTGCCGTTCGTCGCCTTTCTCGCCATCGTCTTCTTCGGCAAGCGGACCAAATACGGTGGGGCGGAGTTCGCCATCGGCATGCTGGCCATCAACCTCGTCTGGTCGACCGTCCTGTTCGTCTCCAACATGGTCGACGGCATCTTCCACGAGCGGGCGGTCGAGATCGCTCGCATCGGCATATCCCACGGCCACGACCTCATCTTCGAGCTTGGATTCGTCGTAGACGGCCTCTCGATCATGATGTATTTCCTGGTGTCGTTCGTCGGTCTGCTGGTGTTCATCTACGCGGTCGGCTACATGGAAGGCGACGTTCGGTTCACCTGGTTCTTTGCCGCCTTCACCCTGTTCGCCGGTTCCATGCTGGTGCTCGTCGGTGCCCCGAACCTGATCCAGCTCATCATCGGTTGGGAAGGGGTCGGCCTGGCGAGCTACCTCCTGATCGGCCACTACTGGGAGGAACAGGAGAACGTCGAAGCAGGCAACAAGGCGTTCCTGACCAACAAAGTGGCAGATGTAGGTCTGATCATCGGCGCCGTCATCATCGGCGTCACGCTGGGCGATTTCCGATTCTCCGCGCTCAACGAGGCGGCGGTGGAACACTCCGAGGCGCTGGCTGCAGTCGCTTTTGCGGTCGGATTGCTCCTGTTCTTCGGCGCCATGGGCAAGTCGGCCCAGTTCCCGCTGCACATATGGCTCCCCGACGCGATGGCCGGCCCGACTCCGGTCTCGTCGCTGATGCACGCGGCCACCATGGTGACGGCGGGTGTGTACCTCATGGCCCGGACGTTCCCGCTTTACCAGAATCTCGCTACCGACGCACGGGCCTGGATGGTCCCGATCGGCGTGATCACGCTCTTCGCAATGGGCCTGCTGGCTCTCGTGGCCGACGACATCAAGCGGGTGCTGGCCTATTCGACGGTCTCCCAGCTCGGATACATGATGACGGCCGTTGCGGCCGGTGGTTATACGGCCGGGTTGTTCCACCTGTTCACGCATGCGTTCTTCAAGGCGCTCTTGTTCCTCGGCGCAGGCTCGGTGATCCACGCCGTTCACTCCAACAACATGAGCGACATGGGCGGGCTCCGCAAGGACATGCCCTACACCTACTGGACGTTCGTCATCGGCTCGCTATCGCTGGCCGGAATCATCCCGCTGGCCGGGTTCTGGTCGAAGGATGAGATCCTCGTAACGCTCAACTTCGAGGGATATGTGGCCTTCATGTGGATTGCCATCGCCGGCGCTTTCGTCACTGCGTTCTACATGGCCCGGGCGGTGGCGCTCACCTTCCACGGGTCATACAAGGGCCATGGCCACCCGCATGAGTCGCCCAAGATCATGTACGTGCCGCTGGTCGTGCTGGCGGTACCGAGCGCTATCGCCGGCTTTCTCAACATTCCCGGGCTCACCTTTGGCCGGCTGGGGAATTTCACCGAGTGGCTCGGTGCCCGGATCGTGGCGCTGGGCGACCACCATCCGGAGAGCATCGACCTGGTTCTGGCCGGCTCCGGCCTCTTCGCCGCGCTGCTGGGCATCGGGCTCGGTTGGTGGATCTTCGCCCGCGATGCAGAAACGCAGCGGGAGCGGGACAAGTTCGAGATCCCGGTCCTCTACCCGCTGCTTCGCCAGAAGTACTACATCGATCACGTCGCGGTGGACGGCATCGTCGACCCGATCCGAGGGCCGATCGCCCGTGCCATCGATTGGATCAACCAGTTCGTGATCGATGGGTTCATCAATGCATTCGGAATCGTGACCGGGGTGCTGGCTCGCATCGTGTATGACGGCTTCGACCAGCGTGGCATCGATGCGGGCCTCAATGCGCTGGCCGGCTCTACCGGCGAGGCCGGGGGCGCGTTGCGGCTGTTGCAGACGGGCAAGGTCCAGCAGTACGCCGGTGCGTTCGTGATCGGCGCCGTACTGCTGGTCGCCGGATTTGTGATCTTTACGTAGAGGGAGAAGACAACTATGTGGTTCGATACCGGGTGGGGTGTGAGCCTGGTTGTGTTCCTGCCGCTGGTGGGTGCACTGTTCATCTTTGCAATCCCCCGCGGCCGCGAAGAAGCCCTCAAGTGGACTGCGCTCATCACCACTCTGCTGAGTGCGGTGCTGTCGATCGTCGTCGCTTTCCGCTTCGATTATGGCCAATCTCAGATGTTCCAGTTCGGGACCGACCTGGAGTGGATCCCGGCCATCGGCGCCCGCTACCACATCGGAATCGACGGCATCAGCCTCCCGCTGCTGGTGCTGTCCACTGTCGTGGTGGTCCTCTCGGTGATCTACTCCTGGAACCACTGGGAGGAGCCCCACAACCCCAAGGCGTTCCTGGCGTTGATGATGATCCTCGCCACCGGGATGAACGGGACGTTTGTGGCCCTCGACCTCGTGCTTTTCTTCATCTTCTTCGAGTTGGTGCTGTTGCCGATGTATTTCATGATTGGGATCTGGGGCGACAAGACGAAGATGGTGCTCGCGGTGTTCAACCGCGAAGTCGAGACGCGCCTCTATGCGGCCATCAAGTTCTTCGTGTTCACCCTGTTCGGGTCGGCGTTCATGCTGCTGGGCTTCCTGGCGCTCTACTTCCGGTCCGGCGACTTCCTCGACACGCGTACCTTCGACATTCCGGCATTGATCGAGCTGGGTTCTCAGGGCACGTTCGGGAGCGGCACGTTCGCCTTCTGGGTGTTTGGTGCGATGTTCCTGGGCTTCGCGGTGAAGGTGCCCATGTGGCCCCTCCACACCTGGCTGCCCGACGCGCACACCGCCGCGCCGACGGTGGGTTCGGTGCTGCTGGCCGCCATCCTGCTGAAGCTGGGTTCCTACGGCATCATCCGGATCTCGATTCCCATCTTGCCCGACATGGCCCGCGAGTGGGCGCCGGCCATCGGCATCCTCGCCGCAATCGGAATCATCTACGGGTCACTGGCGTGCCTGGCCCAGACCGATGTCAAACGTCTGATCGCGTTCTCATCGGTCGGGCACATGGGCTTTGTGATGCTGGGGATCGCCACCATGACCGACGTGGGCATCAACGCCGCGATCATCGGCATGGTTGCGCACGGCATCATCACCGGCCTGTTGTTCTTCCTGGCGGGTTCGATGCATCACCGGTATCACACGCGGGAAATCGCCCGGCTGGGCGGCAACCAGAAGCTCATGCCGGTGCTGGGAGCCATCCTGGCGTTCACGGCCATGGCCTCGCTGGGCCTGCCGGGCCTGGCCGGATTCTGGGGTGAGTTCATGTCGCTCCTCGGGGCGTACAGCCCGCTCAGCGGTCTCAGCCTGGGTCTGTTCCGCACGCTCATGGTGGTGGGGGCGGTCGGCACCGTGCTGACCGCGGGCTACATGCTGTGGATGTTGCAGCGGGTCAATCTCGGTGAGCCCAAGGAAGAATGGACGGGCCACCACTTCCATGACGTGGATGGCTTCGAGCTGGCCGCTTGGGTTCCGCTGATCATCGCCACCGTCGTCATCGGCATCTATCCCAAGGTCGTGTTCGGCGCCACCACCGACGCAGTCGTGTCGCTCGTCCAGACGGCGTTCGGGGGCTGAGTAGATGATCGACTACCACGCGCTTGCGCCCGAGATCGCCCTGGCGGTGACGATCATTGCGGTGCTCACGCTTGATGTGGCGCTCCCGCGGTCCCAGAAGTACTGGACCGCGATCGCGGCACTGCTCGGGCTGGCGGTGGCGGCAGTTCCCCTGATCACCCTGGCGTTTGGCGCCGACGGCGCCGGCTCGCGCACGATGCTCGACGGCGGCTACGTGGTCGATGAGTTTGCGCTCGTGGTCAAGGGACTATTCATTGCGGCCGGGTATCTGGTGCTGTTGATGTCGGTCAGCTACATCGAATCGGACCGTTACTACCAGGGCGAGTACTACCTGCTGGTCGTGATCTCCATCCTCGGGTCGGTGATCATGGCGTCATCGCGGGACCTCTTGACCCTGTTCATCGGTCTCGAGATGGTGACCGGCCCGCTGTTCCTCCTGGCCGGATGGCGCAAGGGCGATGTGAAATCGAACGAAGCGTCGCTCAAGTTCTTCATCCTCGGCGTCCTCTCCACGGCCATCCTGCTGTACGGCATGTCGTTCCTGTACGGTCTGACCGGTTCCATCCGCTTCGAAGGGATCCGCGAGGCAGCCTCTGCGGTCGGCGATGAGCCGGCGTTCCAGCTGGCCGTCCTCTTCACGATGGTCGGCTTCGGATTCAAGGTGTCCGCGGTGCCGTTCCACTTCTGGGCTCCTGACACCTACGAGGGCGCGCCCACGCCGGTCACGGCATATCTGTCGGTGAGCTCCAAGGCGGCCGGCTTCGTCGGGCTGCTGCTGATCAGCTATCTGGCCTTCCCGGTCGTGAGCGACATCTGGGGCCCCGCATTGTGGATACTGGCGGCGCTGTCGATGACGCTCGGCAACCTGACGGCGCTGCGGCAGGACAACGTGGTGCGGCTGCTGGCCTATTCGTCCGTCGCTCAAGCCGGGTTCATCATGGTGCCGTTCGCCGCGGCCGCCGTGAATGACACCGAGGTCTTCGCCGATGCATTCGCTGCGACGGTGGTGTACATCGTCATATATGCGTTCATGAACCTCGGAGCGTTCGGTTTGGTCATCGCAGCCGCACGCAAGACCGGGTCGGGGAACATCGATGATTGGGCGGGGCTAGGCAGTTACGCGCCGGGGCTGGCGGCATTGGGGGCCGTGTTCTTCTTCTCCCTGGCCGGCGTGCCGCCGCTGGCCGGCTGGTTTGCGAAGTTCGTCATGTTCCGGGCGATTCTGTCGCCGGACAATGCATGGACCACTGTGCTGGCAGTGATTGCGGCCGTCAACGCGGTCGTCGCCTTGTACTACTACGCCCGCGTAGCCAAGGTGATGTGGATGGACCCGGTCCCTGCCACCGCGCCCCCCCAAGAAGTCCGCGAGGCCCCAGTGGCGGGATCGCTCGCCCTGTCCATGGGACTGGCAGCGTTGTTCGTCATTGCCGCAGGATTCTTGCCCCAAATCGCGGCCTTTTTCGGCGAAGCCTCCAAACTGGTCGTCGCAGGTCTCTGAGCGCCTCGTCGTATCCTGGAACCCACATGCGTAGGAGAGGTGACCTTTGTCGTTCTCGTTGTTGACCGCAGACGACCTCTATCTGTTCAACGAGGGCACCCACATCCGACTGCACGACAAGCTGGGTTCCCATCTGGTGAACCACGACGGCGTCGATGGGGTGTACTTCGCGGTGTGGGCCCCCAATGCTCGCGCCGTTTCGGTGTTCGGTTCGTTCAACGAGTGGACCAAAGAGCAACACGACCTGACTCCGGTCGCCTCCTCGGGGATCTGGGAAGGCTTCGTGCCCGGGGTACCTGCAGGAGCGTCCTACAAATATCACGTCGAAGCCCGACAACGGAGGTATAGCGTCGACAAGGCGGATCCGTTCGCCGCCTATTCGGAGACCCCGCCGGAAACCGGGAGCCGGGTGTGGGACCTGTCCTACGAATGGGGCGACGCCGAATGGATGGAACGGCGGGCCGGCGACGAAGCGCACACAGCTCCGATCTCGATCTACGAGGTCCACGCCGGGAGCTGGCGCCGGAATCCCGGCGAAGGCCACTGGCCCCTCACCTATCGCGAGATGGCCCACGAGCTTGCCGGCTACGTGGCGGATCTGGGCTTCACGCACGTCGAGTTCCTGCCGCTCATGGAGCATCCATTCGGGGGGTCGTGGGGATATCAGACGACGGGGTACTTCGCACCGACTGCGCGCTACGGAACTCCGCAGGACCTCATGTACCTGATCGACGTGCTCCATCAGCACGGCATCGGCGTGATTCTCGACTGGGTGCCATCTCATTTCGCCACCGATGAGCACGGGCTCGGCTATTTCGACGGCACCCACTTGTACGAACATGCCGATCAGCGGCAGGGGTTCCATCCGGACTGGGGCAGCTTCATCTTCAACTACGACCGCAACGAAGTGCGCAGCTTCCTTCTCTCCAGCGCAGTGGCGTGGCTCGACCGGTACCACGCCGACGGCATCCGGGTGGATGCTGTCGCTTCGATGCTCTACCTCGACTATTCGCGCGATCCCGGTGGTTGGATCCCCAACCGGTTCGGCGGCCGGGAGAATCTGGGGGCGATCGGTTTTCTGCGCGACTTCAACCGCTACGTCTATCGCGACTTCCCCGGCGTACAGACCTACGCAGAAGAGTCGACTGCCTGGCCGAATGTTTCCCGCCCGCTCGAGGCCGGCGGACTCGGGTTCGGCTTCAAATGGGACATGGGCTGGATGCACGACACCCTCGCCTACTTGTCACGCGATCCCGTACACCGACGCCATCACCATCGCCAGCTCACCTTCCGCGGCCTGTACGCCTACACGGAGAACTTCTGTCTGCCCTTGTCCCACGACGAGGTCGTGCACGGCAAAGGTTCGCTGGTCAACAAGATGGCAGGCGACGACTGGCAGAAGTTCGCCAACCTGAGGCTGCTCTTCGGCTATCAGTTCGCCCAGCCCGGCAAGAAGCTCATCTTCATGGGTGGTGAGTTCGGTCAGCGGGCTGAGTGGGACCACGATGTCAGCCTCGACTGGCACCTCCTGGAGCATCTGCCGCATCAGGGAGTGCGCAACTGGGTGCGGGATCTGGCCGGCCTGTACCGGGGGAGGCCGGCGCTTCATGCCGCCGATCACGAACCCGCCGGGTTGGACTGGGTGTCGGCTGATGAGGCCGACGCCAGCGTCCTGGCCTTCCTGCGTGTGAACCCCGGCAACGACGACCGGGTGCTGGCCGTCTTCAACTTCACCCCGGTTCCGCGCGACGACTTCGTGCTGGGGGTTCCGTCCGGTGGCGTATGGCGGGAGATCCTCAATAGCGACGCAGAGCATTATTGGGGATCGGGAGTCGGGAACCAGGGCGCGGTAACAACCACCGGGATACCGCATGGTCGGTTCCCCGACTCGCTCCAGCTGACACTGCCGCCTCTGGCAGCAGTGTTCCTGGGGGCGGAGTGACCGTGAACGCGCTCGCGGCGCGTATCCGCGGGGAGATAGCAGACAATGGGCCGATGCCGTTTGATCGGTACATGCAGATCGCGCTCTACGATCCGGAGGACGGCTTCTTCGGTTCCGGCCGGCTTCGCTCGGCGCGAGACGGTGATTTCCTGACCAGTCCCGAAGTGAGCCCGCTGTTCGGCGCCCAGATCGCTCACTACGTGGAATCGACCTGGGAACGGCTCGGTCGGCCCGACCGGTTGGCGGTCTGTGATGCCGGGGCCGGCTCCGGCTCGCTGTTGGCTTCCCTGCTGGCTGAGTTACCGATGGCAGTGGACGCATATGCCGTCGAGGTGTCGCCAGCCGCCCGGGACACCTTGTCCTGCCGGTTGCCGGACGTTCAGCTGCTCGAATCGATCGATGATCTCAGCGAACAGCTGCACGCTGTCATCGTCGCCAACGAGTTGCTTGACAATCTTCCCATGGCACTGGCGGTCCGTACTGTCGACGGGTGGGAAGAGCGATGGGTCACGGCGGCCGAGACCGAGCTGGAATTCGTTGGGGTACCCCCCCGGCCCGAGGTGGAAGCCTGGCTGGAACGTTGGGCGGGCCTGGTTGGGGAGGGCGGTTTCGTCGAGGTGCAAATGGCGGCCACGACATGGGTCGCACGAGCCCTGGGAAAACTCTCGGTCGGGGGACTCGTGGTGTTCGACTACGGGGATACCGCCGAGGGCCTGGCGGCCCGCCGCCGGCACGGAACGCTGCGAACCTATCAAGGGCATCACCTCGGCCCGGAGCCGCTGGCGCAGCCGGGGGCCACCGACCTGACGGCCGACGTGAACTTCTCGGCCTTGTGCGACACAGCGGAGGCGGCGGGTGCCAGGGCACAGATAGGTCGCCAGGCGGATGTCCTGCGGGCTTGGGGTATGGGGGACTTGCGCGACGCCCTTCGGGCTGAGGAGCTCACACACGCACGGGCGGGGAACACTTTTCCGCGCCTCCAGACGCGCACCCGACTCACTGAGGTCGATACTCTCCTCCACCCTCGCGGATTGGGCGATTTCCGGGTGTTGCTGGCAGAGAAATAGGGAACCGGCACGACGCCGGATTCGTCACACCGATGTGTACGTTTGTGGAGCAAAATGAAAACGTTCCAGATCATCGCGACGCTGACCGGCCTGGTGCTGGTCGCATGCGGCGGTGCCGACCTAGCGGGTGAGGTGAGCGACACCTCACCACCTGTAGCCGAGCGGCCGACCACTGTGCCACAGGAGCCAACCACCATCCCCGACCCTGTTCCCATCCCGCCCACCGAGGGAGGGGTGGTGCGACCGGGCGCCGTCCCGCAAGAAATCATCGACGAAATCCGCGCCGATGCATCCAGTCGCACCCCGGCTGCTCCGGAAACGATCGAAGTTGCGCTGTCCGAGGCGGTGTTGTGGAGTGACGGCTCCCTGGGATGCCCGCAACCCGGGATGGCATACACCCAGGCCCTCGTTGAAGGGTATCGGGTGGTACTCGAGGCGGACGGCGAGCTGCTCGACTATCGGGCCAGCCAGACCGGTTCAATCACCGTTTGCGAGCAGTGACGGAACAACGAGGCGCCGCACCGCTGCCGGAACACCGCTGCCGGCTATTTGACGTACTTGCCGCCGTGCGGACGCTTGTCCGGCCGGATTCGAATGACCAGCGCCTCGCGTCCTTCGGGAGCACCGCTGATCCCTTCCTCCCGGTCCCCGGTGACGAACAGCAACAGCCCGCTCTCAGCGGGGTTGGTTCCGGCCCGGCCGAAATCGGTTACTCGGAACCTGCCGATTGACTCAGGTCGAATGTCATCGACCGTCGCGACGAATCGCTCGCCGAGTGGGGCAAACTGCAGACCTTCGACCATGTCGGTGACGGCGCTCCGAAAGTAGTTGTCGACGGCCAGCACGTTGGCGGTGATCGGCTGGAAGAGGTCCTCGGCGTTCATCCCGATCTGCTCCCCGCACAGCGATAGCACCGTGTTCGCGCTGTTCGTCGTGTGGCCGGTCAGGAAGAAGATGGTCGATGCTCCGGTCGCCAGATCGAGCACGTATGTGGCGTTGCGGCCGTCGGTGGCCATGTCGAGATCCTCATTGAACACTGCGTAGTCGGTCACCCCGTCCTGGTTGGTGTCCAGGTCGAATTGGAACGCAGCCGGCGCGTTTGCGTGAGTTTGACGCTCCCAGGTGTTGACTGCGAACCGCATGATGAACGACTCCTGGTCGCTGCACAGTCCGGGCTCGGCCAGGGTGGTGGACACGCCGACGTATCGCAGATCGATGACGGGAGCCTGCGTCCCGGCGGCGGCTTCCGGCAAATCGGGGCTGCGGCCGATCAAAGAGAACGCGTCGATCCGGGCAGTCCCGATCCCCAGGTTCCGCAGCTCGCCGGTCCCGGCCGCAAAGCCCTGGCGCGGGACGGGCCGCACGCCGACCGTGCGGCGGGCTCGGACCAGGTCGGCCTTGCGGGGGAGCACGTGCCACGCCAAGTGCAGATCCCCTCCGTCCCGATTCTGATTCTCGAATCTCAGGTAGCCGTCGTACTCGAGCGTGGTCAGGGCGTCGCCGTCGTTGCCGAGCCGGCCGGAGTTGAGGCCCCATTCGCGTAGCGCATTCCCTCGGATCGTGAGGGTGACGCGGAATGTGGTGGTGCCGTTGGCGGGCACCCGAACCCGGCGCGGCGCCGACATCTGCACCGCCCGGTTTGCGCCATCGTCTGGGAAGCGGAACTCGGGAATGATCCGGTAGGTGATGGGCGAATCGGTGTAGTTGCGGACGGTGACCGGTCTTGCCACCTGCATTGCCTCGCGGAAAACGTCCAGGAATCCAAACGACAGCGCACCGACCGATGACTCGCCGTCCCATGCGGCCGCCGGGGAGGCGAGAGCACGGTCGAGTCGCAGCTCACCGCCTCCAATCCGGGTGATCGGCGCAAGAACCCCTCCCAGCTCGGGGGGCTCAGTGAGTATGTCGGTCGCGGCCGTGTTCATCAGCACTGCCTTGATCTCGGCCGGAGTCCGATTTGGGAAAGCCTCCATGAGGAGCGCCGCCGAGCCGGCGACGCGGGCAGCCGCGGCAGACGTGCTCCCGAAGCTCAGCGTGTCGGCCCCGGTGCCGGCGTCGGCTGTGACCGACGCCCCAGGAGCGCCAACCTCCGGCTTGATGGCGTTGAACGTCATACTGGGCCCGCGTGAGGAAGACGGCACCATTTGCCCGGCCAGCGGCAAGCTGTTGGCGGGGTCGATGGTCAGCACCGCCCCGGTTCGCAGAACATCGGCGTCGGAGAGTGAGACCATGTACGCCGGGATTGTGATCGGGCCGTCGCCGGCGTTGCCGCCCACGAACGGAGCGCCGGTGTCGACCAGGCCGATGAGGGCGGCGATGCCGCCTGCATTCTGAATGTTCAGCACTTTGAGCGTGAAGTCGCACGTGCCGCGATCGACCAGGACGATGCGACCCGGCTGGGCCAGGTCGAACGGTGCGCACCCGTCCAGGTTGCCGCCGGCACCGTCGCCGTAGACCAGAGGTGCGGTGATCACGCCGCTCGGGACTGCCGACCACGTCTGGAAAACGGCGGGAATGTCATCGCCCCCCTGGATGGTGAGGAGGGGCAACACTGCCGATGGCACCTGGGTCTCCGTGACAGAGATGGCCGATGGCGCGACCGACGGCGAGCCGACGATATAGGGCTTGTCGCCGGTGTTGCCGGCAGATGCCACGGTCAGCACTCCCAGCGCGTTGGCGTTTTCGACCGCCTGGCTGAGGTCGTCGTCGAATGCCTGGCCGTAAAACGCGCCCAGCGACATGTTGACGAGATCGAGATGATCGCTGGTGTCGCCATCCCCGTTCGGGTCCACCACAGCATCCATCGCCTGGATGAGACCGACGCCCGAGCACGACGTCGAGATCGAGGAGCATACCTTGTACGCATACAGCGCGACGCCGGGCGCCACCCCGTTCTGCCCGCCGATCGCGTCGGCCACCTGGGTGCCATGACCGTTGAAGTCGATGGGGTCCGGGTCGGGCTCCAGATCTCGCCGGGGCCAGCTTTCACCGACGAAATCGAACCCATCGACTACTTTGGCCGTCGGGAACAAGCCGTCGGTGGTGCGGTTGCGGGGGTCGGACGGATCGGTACCGTACGCGCTCTCGTACGCGGTCGTGGTACCCGGGCCGCCCAATGCGGCGTGGGTGTAGTCGATCCCTGTGTCGAGCACCGCCACCCGTACGCCGGTCCCATCGAAGCCGAGGTCCTGTAGCGCGGCCGCGCTGACGAACGGTGCCGCCAGCCCGGTGTCGAGCTGATAATCGATCACCGGGCGGATCGACTCGATGGCGGGATCGGCGGCGAGATCCGACAAGCGGTCGGCGTCGAGCTCGAGCACGACAACGTTGGTGGCGTGCTGGGCTTGTCCGACCAGCCGGGCATTCAGCCGGGCCGCCCGCTCGACCACGGCCGCCTGCTGTGCGCGTACCTCGGCCAGAGCGGAGCGCTGCGCAGCCGGGTCGCCGCCTTGACCGGCCACTGCGGCTGGGGCCTTCGACGTGAGCCGCACCATGACCTGACGGGTGCCGGTGGCGACCAGCAACGACGAATCGACCCGGGATAGCGACGCGGCCGGCGGCTCCACGCCCGTCCGGGTGATGGGAGCCGGCAGCTTCAGGTCGAGCACGGCATCGGTGGTGTCGCGCGGAGGGGGCTCCTGCCCGGCGGCCGGCACTACCGTCGAGACCAATAGCGCGCCAACCGCGCAGAGCAGCAGAGCGGTGCGTCTCAACTGGTTCTCCCCATCCTCAAAGGCTCCCTGGCAGCCTCGGACTTCGACTCGCAGAAGCGTAGCGGGTGCTGGAGCCTGTGGCTAGAGAACTGCCGCCCTGGAGAATCCTGGGTAGCGGCGGTGGTTTGGTGGGGATTGGACAGGATCACCGGCCTCCGTTCGGTCCCTTCATTTCCGATACCCTCCGCTTTTCGTAAGGTGTATCAACACGTATGTCTGTTACCGACCGAGACACGTCCGGCGCAAGACGCCTCGACGACGGGGTGGGTTTCATCTACCTTGAGCGCGGGTAGATCCGATCCGGCCGCATACTGCGGCGTATAGAAGACAACCGGCCCCGCTGCGATTCGCTAGCTGGGATAGCCAGGTAGTATGGAGTCATTATGTGGAACAATCTCAAGACGGTTGGTCTGCTGGCCTTCCTGAGCGCCCTCGTATGGTTGCTCGGCATCGCGCTGTTCGGCGATGGCAACGGCTTCTGGATCGGTTTGCTGTTTGCAGCCGGTCTCAACTTCTTTGCCTACTTCTTCAGTGACAAGATGGCTTTGCGGGCCAGCCGGGCCCGGCCGGTAGAGGAACACGAACTCCCCCAGATATATGCGATCGTGCGGCGGTTGGCCCAGATGGCCGATATGCCGATGCCGCGCATCTACTACATCGACAGCCCCCAGCCCAACGCCTTCGCCACCGGCCGCAATCCCCAGCACGCGGCGGTGGCGGTCACGGGTGGGATCCTGCAGATCATGAATGAGCAGGAGCTCGAGGGTGTGCTCGCCCATGAGCTGGCTCACGTACGCAATCGCGACATCCTGATTTCTTCGGTGGCCGCGATGCTCGCTGCTGCGCTGTCAATCTTCGCTCGCTTGGCCTTGTTCACCGGCGGCGGACGCGACCGTGACAATCCGCTCGGCGGCATTCTGGCGCTCGTCTCGCTGTTCATTGCCCCGGTGGCGGCAATGATCATTCGGATGGCGATCTCCCGGTCCCGGGAATACGAGGCGGACGCCTCGGGAGCCCAATTGACCGGACAGCCGCTGCACCTGGCCTCGGCGCTGGCCAAGATCGGCCAGGCGACGGCCCGGGTTCCGATGCAGGTCGATCCGGCGGTCAGCCAGCTCTTCATCGAGGATCCGCTGAAGGCGTTCGGTCGTCGTGACCGGCGAGGCGGCGGCACCCTCGCCCGACTCTTCGCCACGCATCCGCCCATGGAAGAGCGTGTTCAGCGCCTGGAAGAGATGCACTACCGCCGGGTGTGACGACAAAGAAGGCGGTCGACGCCGGCCGCTGCAAGTCCTGCCAGGAGGGGCCGATGCGAAGTGAACACGCCCCGCTCGCCGGCGTCCGTTGATGTCCGTTTCGAATGCCTTTGCCAGCGGAACGCTGATCATTGCCATCAGTGTGGCGGCGGCATGGGGTGCGTTCCTGAGCGTTCGATCGGCGCAACGCGGACCGCGCTGGGCCCAACACCACCTGTTGCTGGCAGCGCGGGTGGGTGTCGGTGCCGCTCTGGCGGGCCTGATCGGCGCCGCCCTGGTCGATCCGGCTTGGCTTGGATGGGGGATCACCTATGTGGCGCTGGTCGTGTCCTGGCTTGCCTTCACCGTCCGGCGGAGCTTGCTGCGGGCAGCCGAGATGGGATTGGACGAGCCGCTCCCGGCCCAGCGCCGTCAGGTCGTGTTGGCCAGATCCGGTCGGGCCCTGCTGGCGGCGGCCGCCACCGTGGCCGCGCTCGCCCTGGTCGATCTCGCCGTCCGGCGCTGGATTGCGCTGGCCGATTTCGTTTTGGTGGCAGCGCTGGCCGTGCCGGGGTGGATGGCCCGTCGGAGTGCGTCTGAAGCACGTTGAGCGAGCAGCCGCATGGAACGAAGTGGCTGGTGCATTCGGATTTTCTCCGGCAATCCGACCGGCTAGAATGTGCCGCTGCCCGGGCCTCATGTGTCCGGGCGCATTGCCGGGATGCCCGAGCGGCCAAAGGGAGCAGACTGTAAATCTGCCGGCGTAAGCCTTCGGAGGTTCAAATCCTTCTCCCGGCACAGCGGCCGGGCGCAGCGCAAGAGACAATTGCAGAGCTACCGGCCCCCTTAGCTCAGTCGGTAGAGCGCTTCCATGGTAAGGAAGAGGTCTCCGGTTCGAATCCGGAAGGGGGCTCGACCGCAGGTCGCTGATGCTCCTGCGGGGAGCGATGGACGCAATGTGTCCGTCTGCCACGAGCGGTTTGGCGTGTTGTCCTTCCGCGGCGAGTTTGCTCGGCCGGCCCGTGAGGGCGGGCGAGCATCTCGATGAGCGACGGCGGCCGAGAGGCCGCCGAGCGATGGCGGCGTAGCTCAGTAGGTAAGAGCGCTCGACTCATAATCGAGAGGTCGGCAGTTCGAGTCTGCCCGCCGCTACGAAGCCCGCGAGCGGGCTCAGCCGTCAGCCGTCGGCACCGAGGTGTGCCGAGGGCTGATTGCTGATGAACGGTCGCCGGCTCGGAGCAAATTGGGCCAAAAAGCAAGGAGTTTTATCCCATGGCGAAGGCGAAGTTTGAGCGTTCGAAGCCGCATGTGAATGTGGGGACGATGGGTCATATTGATCATGGGAAGACGACGTTGACGGCGGCGATTACGAAGACGTTGTCGGAGCGTGTTGG
>JBFGLM010000032.1:0-56140 GCA_041576165.1 Acidimicrobiia bacterium | reverse complement strand
GCCGGAGAATGAAAAACGCTCCAAAACGGTGCAAGCCAACCAGAAGCATAAGCCCAGGTCAGAGGCCGCAAAAAGCTGAATCGCCAGGTCTCCAATACCCCCTGATCCCGTCTGGGGGTCAAGAGGTCGGGAGTTCGAATCTCCCCAGCCCGACGGAGTTAAACCCCGGCACACGCTGGGGTTTCGCCGCGTCAGCGGGAGAGCTCAACAACGCCGGGCGAGGAGTCCGCGGAAACACGGCGTCGAGGCGGTCGGCGGCGGCCTCGTCGAGCCCCTCGAACAAGTGGCCGTACGTGTCGAGGGTCGTCGCTCCATGACCGAGCGGGATCTGGATGGTTCTTGGGGTGTTCGCCTTGGGCGATGAGCATGGCGACGTGGGTGTGGCGCAGGTCGTGAAACCCGAGCGGCTCACCCGCCGAGGCCCAGACCGCCGGCAGCAATCTCGTCGGCGGAAGCTGGTGCGGCGAAGGGGTGTGGCGAAGGGGTCCGCCTTCGGGAGCGGTGAATACGAACCAGTGCGTTGCCGCCGGCCATCGTCCGAGGTAGGACTCCAGCTCGTCGCCAAGGAACCTCGGGAGCGCCACCTGGCGCCGCGCTGCGGCGGTGTTCGGTGGTGCCAGGCTCACGTGCCCTCTCACGTCGAAAAGCGCCTCAGCGACTGTCAGCGTCCGCCTGAAGAGGTCCAGGCGATGGATCCGTAGCCCGGGGAGCTCTCCGAAGCGGCAGCCCGTGTAGGCAGCGGTGAGCACCACCGCCCGGTGCGGCTCGGCAATGGCATCAGCAACCTCGAGCACCTCGGCCGCAGTCAGGATGCGCATCTCCGTGCGGGTCGTGGGAGCTTGATACCGCGACACGGCGAACGGACGATGAGGTCCGAGTCGACGGCGGTTGAGAACAAGCCGGCGATCAGAAGGTAGGCCTGGCGGATCGTCGACGGTCAGACCCTTGTCCTCGAGGCCGGCGACGAAGGCCTGGACCGGCGCGTTTTGCCGATTTGCCGCGGAGGCGCCGCGCTGGCGGCGCCGCGGGCTGCCGCCACGGTGATCAATGACTCCGGGCATCCGTCTGGGTTAGCGGCGGAGTCCGTGGAGCGCCATTGGGATTGCCCGGAATGGAAGGGCTGCCTTGGTGGCTTGATCGGCCGTGCCGGCGAGGAGCAACCCCAGGGGCGGTGAGTACCACAGCCATGACGCGGTCGATCCGGTGTGCCCCAGCAACGCTGGGAGGCGGCGTCCCATGGCCACTGCTCTCGACGGGGCGAACCGCATCATCCCGAGGCCGTACTCGATGGGCCATGCCGGCGACGCGATGGAGGCCACGCTGCGGGGGAATCCGAATCGGTGGAACCGGCGGCGCATCAGTGCACCGGTGGTCGGGTCGGTGAAGACCCGCCCAGAGAAGAGGGCGCGCCCGAAGCTCAGCACGTCGCCGGTCGTGCTGAAGAGGTCGCCGAGGGACCGCAGCGCCATCGGCCGGTCTTGGAGCGGCCAATCGCCCAGCCACGGCGTCGCGGGCTGGCCGGCTTCGCCCAAGGGTTGGTCGCCGGGGAACCAGGTGTGACGCAGTCCGAGCGGTGCGAACAGCAGTTTGCGATGCAGCTCGCCCATCGACTGGCCACTGGCCTGCTCGGCGATCACCATCAGCAACTGGTAGTTCGTATCCGAGTACCGCAGCTTGGGGCGGTCTCTGGTGAGATCCGAGGGAGGGAAATGGGGCGTCAGCGAGCGAATCCGCTCGACCGCCTCCTCGAACGTGAAGGCCACATCACCGGCCTCGATCTCGGTGACCAAACCCCGCTCGCCTTTGCGGTGCTCGACGAGCGAGTCGGGAAGGCCGGTGGCGTGGGCGAGCAGATGGGTGACCGTGATCTCGGCGGTCCGGTCGACACCATCTCGAACATGGAGCCCTGTCTTCAGCCCGTCGGGCAAGTACCCCGGGATCGGCGCACCGAGATCGATCAGCCCCTGCTCGTGCAGGCGCAGCACCACCGACGCGATATACAGCTTGGTCACACTGGCCAGGAACCAAGGTGTGTCCGGCGCCATCGGCGCTCCGTCAGGGTTGGCCTCGCCCGTTGCATCGCTCCACTCCCAGGAACCGTCGATGGCGCCGGCCCCCAGAACGACGTGCCGCACCTTGCGGTACGAAGATGACTTCTGGAGCAGCTGTTCGAGCCGGGGGGCGACCTCGTCCAGCCCGACAACAGCACCTGCCTCACCGCTCACATCGGGAACCATACGACACCCTTCCCGTCGAGTGACCCGAGCCGACACGAACAACAACGGAAGGCTCGACACCCCGCAAGACCAGAATACGACGCCTCGTTGCACCTCCAACGTCAGAGCCGGCAGCACCACCAAGCACACGCAGCCACGCCGATCAACAGATACCGGACACCTGTCACGGCCCGGGCATGGGCCAGATCAGCGTCATGGATCCCACCGTCGTGAGACAACAGTTGCGTCTGAGCTCACCGCTGATCGCGACGGTGCCCGCTCGAGCCGACGGGCGATCTCCCGCACCGCCAGCCCTTGATCTCGAGTTCGCTGTGCATTAGTAGGCACTTGAGAGCCGGCCCGATCAGTGCGACCGCCTAGAAGCGCGCTGTACCTCTGTTGGGTGGCGATATGCGGCCCGTCGGTGATCCTGGTCGTGCTCGATGAGGCCGTCGGCAAGAATGTGACCAACTCAGGGGCATGCGATGAAGGCAATTACACGCAGCGAGTACGGCCCTCCGCTGACCGTCCTCGAGTTGAAGGACGTGGACGCGCCCGTCATCAAAAGCGACCAAGTTCTGGTCCGAGTCCACGCCGCCAGTGTCAACGCAGGTGACGTGGCTCAGGTCAGGGGCACCCCCTACATCATCCGACCGGTATACGGCTTGAGAAGGCCCAGGACACCCTTCATCGGACAGGATGTCGCCGGCACGGTGGAACGCGTGGGCGCCAAAGTCGCTCGATTCAGTCCGGGCGACGAGGTGTTTGGCGGTGGCGTGGGGACATTCGCCGAGTACGCCGCCGCTCCGGAAAAGAGACTTGCCTTGAAGCCGGGCAGTGTCAGCTTCGATAACGCTGCCTCGGCTCCGGTGGCCGGGCTCGCTGCCCTGCACGGAATCCGTGACGCGGCCCGCGTTGAGGAGGGACACAAAGTCCTCATCAACGGGGCATCGGGTGGCGTCGGCACGTTCGCGGTCCAGATCGCCAAGGCGCTCGGTGCAGAGGTGACTGCGGTCTGCAGCTCCCGCAATATCGAGCAAGCGCGTTCCATCGGCGCCGACCATGTCGTCGATTACACCAAGGAAGACTTCACCCGGGCTGGAGAGAGATACGACGTCGTCTTCGACAATGCCGCAAGCCATTCGCTGGCCGACATTCGCAAGGTCCTGGCCGACCGCGGAGTATTGATCCCCAACGCCGGCCAGCTGGATAGCAGATGGTTGGCCAGCGTCCCCCGCATGTTCGGAGCAGTTGTTTCATCGGTGGTCAGCCGCACGAGGGCGAAGATCTCCGCGCAGGTGTGGAATGCTGACGACCTCACCGCTCTGGGCGAGTTGATCGAAGCTGGCAAGGTAACCCCCATCATCGACCGCATTCATCCGTTGGCGGAAGCTGCTCAGGCCGTCGCCTATGTTGGTGAGGGCCACGCCAGAGGCAAGGTAGTCATCGCCGTGCGAGGCCCTGGGTAAGACAGCGCAACGGCCTCCCTTGCCGGGCCCCGTGTCATCGGGAAACGAGTCGGCTTCCATTCATGACCAAGTCAGCGGGGCTGGATCACACTGTGTCGACTCTGCCCAACGGCGGGCGCGCAGCTCCGCGACGTGAGCGCACTGCTCGCCGGCGCTGACCGAACGTGGCGCGGCCGCCACGGCCCTGTCGGCCGCCAGACCTGTGCGACTCAGCCCATCAACGAGCGCCGCCTCCCTGACGTTGAGACCCTGCGGGGGTGAGGCTCGGCACCGGCCGGCCGCAGTTCGTCATTCACCCGTTTGGCCGTCCACCGATTCGCGGAGAAGGTCGGCGTGGCCATTGTGCCGGGCGTATTCCTCGATCATGTGACAGAGGATCCACCGCAAGCTGGGAGTCCGTCCGTCCGGCCAGCTCCGTCGCGCAAGTTTTTCCAGCCCGTCGTCGGCCACCGCCGCCGCGACTGCCCGACGTGACCGATCGACAGCCTCCTGCCACAGCGCGCGCAGCTGCTCAGGAGTGTCATGCGCGGCGGAGTGCCATTCCCAATCTGGATCGGCCTTCCAATCGACGCTGTTCCACGGGGGCGGGCGGTCTCGCCCGTGCAACCAGCTGGTGAACCACGCGTCTTCGACGTAGGCCATGTGTTTGAGCAGACCCCCGAGTGTCATCGTCGAGGCACCAACCGTCGCTTGGAGGCCAACCGAGTCCAGCCCGGAGCATTTCCAGGCCAATGTCGCGCGCTGGAAATCCAGGAAGCCAAGCAGAGTCGCGATTTCATCTGCCGCCAGCGGTGGCTCGGGGCGCCCCTGTTCGTCCACGTGTGTCAATGTCTCCGCCTCTCCCTCTGTTGGTTGTGTCTCCTGCTTGACCGCCGGGCAAACCCGGCGGCCGGTCGGGATCGACGACGCTGCCTGGGCGGGGGAGGCCTCGCCTGTCAGCTGTCCCGGGCCATCGCAGCAGAGATCTCGTCTTGTTGTGATGCAAGAAAACTTCGGTCCTTTTCAGTGGGGGCCCTTTCCGTGGCCCGGTTGTAAGCGTTCCCTGCAGCCTCCAGCCGTCCCAGCCTGCGTAGAAAGTCCGCCCGGGTAGCGTGCAGCAGGTGATAGTCGTCGAGGTCTGCTTCAACCGTTTTCAGTGCTGCCAGTCCGGCATCCGGACCGTCTACCTCTCCGATCGCGATGGCCCGATTGAGCGCCACAATCGGGGTGGGCAGCAGTGAGTAGAGATGGTCATAGAGGGTGACGATCTGCGGCCAATCGGTCATTTCGAATGAGCCCGCCGAACAGTGCACGGCCTGAATCGCAGACTGCAGCTGATAGGCGCCCGGCTGGTCACGGCGGATGCAGGCGCGTACCAGGCCGAGCCCTTCCTCGATCATCGATCGGTCCCACAGGCTCCGATCCTGATGCCGCAGGAGGATGATGGCGTCCCCATCCAGACGTGCAGCAACCCTGGCTTCGTTGAGCAGCAGAAGGGCGAGCAGACCCGCCGCTTCGGCTTCGTCGGGCATCAACTGGACCAGCGCTCGGGCAAGCCGAATCGCTTCGCCCCGTAACGACGCCCTTTCCGGGTCGTCGGCCCCGGTGTTATAGATCAGATACACCACAGCCAGAACCGGGCGGAGGCGCTCCGGCAACTCGGATTCCGCCGGCACCCGGTACGGGATCTTGGCCGCCCTGATCTTGTACTTGGCGCGCACCAGCCGCTTGGCCATCGCAGACTCAGTGACCAGGAATGACCGAGCCACCTCTGCGACGGTCAGACCGCCGAGAAGCCGCAGCGTCAGTGCGACTTGGTGCTCACGACGCAACGCCGGATGACAGCAGGTGAAAATCAAGCGGAGTTGGTCGTCTTGCAGCGGCACGTCCACCTCGTCGTCGAAACCCTGGGCCGGACCTGTTGTCGCTGCCATCTGCTCAACCAGTTCACGGCCTCGGGCTGAGCGGCGCAATCCATCAATCGCACGATTGCGCGCAGTCGTCACGATCCAGCCGGCGGGATTGGGCGGAACACCGTCACGCGGCCACCGATCAGTCGCCACCACGAAGGCGTCCTGGACGGCATCTTCGGCGAGGGAGATGTCGCCGAAGATGCGGACCAAGGACGCCACGGCCTGGCCAAATGCCTCACGGAACACAACCTCGAGCTGCGGTTGATGGCGGCCGGATCCGTCCAACGTCACCGCCTCAGGCGCCGGGCATTTGTTGTGCCTGGTCGGCCACCTTCCCCGTGGCCTGAAATGGGCGAACTTCGATCGGTGCCCCGATGGTTGCCACCACCTTCTGGGCCCAGGCGAGCGCCGCATCAAGGTCGTCTGCATCGATGATGTAGAAGCCCGCGATGTGTTCCTTCGATTCGGCAAATGGACCGTCAGTCATGACGGCGCTGCCCTCTTCCGAACGTACGACCGTCGCGGCATCAGGATCGGTCAGGCGACCACCGAAAACGAAGCTGCCGGTCTCCTCCATTTCGGCTTCCAGCGCCATCACCCGCGCCATGAACCCCTGCATCACCTCGGGCGTCATCGGCTCCTGATCGTGATCTGGACTCGCAGTGCTGTGGACGGACAGCAGGTAATGACTCATGACTGCTCCTCGAGCTTGATGCGGGCCGTTCCCGCGTTCACCCTACCTACGAACGGCAAAGGCCTTCGAGGACAGCGGCCTGATTCCACTTGGCCGGATACCGCCGCTCCGCCGAGCAACCGACACTTCCCGAACCCGGTAGTGCCACACAGCTGAGATTGCCTGCCCGCGGCAGCGGCGAGCCCGGGTTCAGGACGCCCGAGATCCACCTGACCCAGCCCCGGAACCTGATAGCTGATCTCCAGATACGACTCGTCCGACGGCGATGGCACCGTCTCCACTGGCCGCATATCGTTCTCCTCGTTGCGCCGGGGACACGCCAATGAGCGGGGCCGTGTCGATACCGAGATCAGTGCCGCCGCGCGCAGCGACGGATAGCCCTACTGCGACAAGGAGCCGGATGATGCGAGACACATACGAGAGGTACGGCACGACGCACGTGCCCAACTAGCGGAGCCGTATCGCCAGAGTCGCGGCTCGCCGCAATACGACGGACTCGGCGAGTCTCAATACTGCATGCCCCGACCTCCGTTGTAGTAGGTCACCTCGGGTTCGGATGTAACCCCGCCCTCCTCCATTCTCCAGCGCAGCTCATCCATCGCCATGAAAGCGCGCAGCGTGTCGAACGACTCGGCTTGGTGGTACACGACGATCATTGACGGATCATCGAGCGACTGGTTGGCCGCCTGGCCGATGATGCCGTTGGCGCGTTGCAGGTCGGCTGCGCCGTCGTACTTCTCCAACCAGGCGTTCAAATCAACCGTGTGGGTGACGATCATGCCGGGCAGTTCTCGATCCAATGTCGCGTCTTGCCGAAGCGGCTTCATCCAGATCACCTCCGGAGGGCCGGCGACCCCCGCTTCGGCGATAGCCGACTTCATCTCGGGTGAGGCAAAGTAGGACTTGGCCTGATCCACGTCGCTCAGGGCAGGTAGACACTCACGAGGTTGGCGTCGTCCGCACCCCGATTGATGTGATGGGCGAGCACGCCATGCTCGCGCCGGGCAAGCGACCCTCGATCGCTTTGTTGCCATGTCTCCTGTCAAGGTGGGCTGGGCCACAGCCGACGTACTCCCATGAGGTTCCTGCGGTGACATCAGACCAGAACATCGTTGCTGCCCTGTACGGCGACCTCCCATGGGAGTCGTGGCCGCAGAAGGCGGGCGGGGAGCCAGCCGCCGAGCTGTTCGAAGCGGCCAGGGCCGCGACGGCGTCCGGCCGAGCTTCCGCAGCCGAAGAATCACTGCGTTTGATTCTCGCGCTGCCGGATATCGAGACCCGACTCCGCCTCCAGGCGCATCATTTCTTGCGCGAGCTCGGCGTTTCTCCAGACCCGAAAGACGCCTTGCGGGTATTGAGTGTCGTGGTCGAGGTCGGGGTCCCGCGCGGGCGCGAAATCATCGCCGCGTATGAAGACGGGACTGCTCGATACTTGAACGCGGGCGGAGGCGGCGTCTTCTGGGACCGTCCGGATGATTCACTCTCCGAACCGACCGCTGCCTTGCTCGCGGCGGGGGTTGCAGTGGTCGCCCACATCGGACCGTGGGAGGGCGTCCGCCCGCGGGTCCCACCCGAGGGTTACGCCCGGGTCGCGATGCTGACCCCGCGGGGACTTCACTTTGGCGAAGGACCATTCCAGGTCCTGGCCGGGGATCCGATGGCCGGTCCGATTGTGGCGGCGGCCTTCAACTTGATGGAAGCCTTGGTGGCCAAGGCGGGCGGCTGACGGACTGCGCCGGCAACGTCATCGGACAGGTGGCGCCGGCCGGTGGGTCGGCTCGATAGTCAGAAGGTCAGGCTTATCCGACCAGACGCCTGTCCCGAGCTCGTCAGCGAAACTCGAAACTGCCGCCGCAAACGCCGCCCGGTGCGATCGGTTGCGATCAGCCGGGTGCCCGATATCGCAATAGCCGTCGGGTCGGCTGGCAGCTGGTAGAAGCCTCTCAATAGCGCATACGGAGGCCGGTTGCTGACGTGAGGGAGGCAGGCAATATCTGCTGCCGGCCGGCTGACGCTGCGGCCGGCTGGCCCGCTAGAGCCGTCTGGCGAAGCTCAGTTCGTGTCCGTCGGGGTCGACGAGGTGGAAGTAGCGCTCGCCCCACTCCGCGTCACGCGGTGGCGCCTCCGGAGAGAGACCCGCCGCCAGCGCCAGACTGTAAACGGTGTCGACGTCGCCGACGTGGATGATCACCCTCCCCCATCCGCCTCGCCACCCCTCCGGGTCGGCGAGCATCAGGTTCAAGAACTGGTCTCCCACCCGGAGACTCACGAAGTCCGCGTCGGGCGTTCCGTAAGCCACGTCGAAAGCCAGCGACCGGTAGAAAGCGAAGGACCGCGCCATATTCGACACGTGCAACGTGATCGCGTCTATTGATTCGAACCGGTTCTCGATGGCCATGGAACGGTACAGGCTATCGGGCACGCCCGTGTCACTCGTACGGCGGAGCTGACCGGCCCGCGAAAAGCGACGGATCAGGGCGCCGCTTGCGCTACTGCCGCCGGCCGGATGTTGACGTTGTGCCGGAAGAGGTTGTCCGGGTCATAGCGCGCCTTGATCCGGGCCAATCGCGCATATTTGGCTTTCCCGAACGCAAGCTCCGCGGCATCCGCCTGCGCCCGATCCACGAAGTTGACGTATTGTCCCCGTTTGGAGCCCATTACCGCCTCGTAATGGGCCCTCACCCACGCCTTCTGGGCAGCTCCAACTTCGGGGCCGTCCTCTGCCGTCCACACGCCGTTGATGTTGAGGTTGTAGGTGCTCGATCGGTTCGGGTACGCAGTTGCATCCTCCGCCACATCCTGCACGGCGCCGCCGAGGTGAAAGATGATGTCGTAGCTGCGGGGCGAGTCGATGCGGGCGGCGTGATCTGTCATCGTCTCAACCAGTCGATCGTCCAGGTGGTCAAACAGTGCCGTCTTCCAGTAGTAATGCCAGCCGGGCGGCACTCCCTCGTCGAGTGCTGATTGGTGGACACCGTACGGCTTCGAGCTTGTGAGATCTCTAGCGCCGGGCGTGATACAGCGGAGTGGCGCAAGGGCGCGATCGGACAGCTCCGGCTGTCCCGACCAGCACGCAATGATCATGCACACCGGGACGACATGCAGGTCCCGCGGAAATGGCTTGCCGGCGGGTGCACGACGCAAGACCAGGACGGTCATCAGATCACGGGGAGCATTTTGCATGACCCGTTGATGGCCCATCAGCACCTCAGGCGCCGCGTCCAGCGGCCACACGATCGGTCCCGCGACCACCGGACCGACCGGATGCACTCTGTAACTGAATTCAGTCGCCACTCCGAAGTTGCCGCCGCCGCCCCGCAGTGCCCAGAAGAGATCGGGGTTCTCATGGTCCGAAGCGGTCATTACCCGCCCGTCGGCCGTCACCACCTCGGCCGCCACCAAATTGTCGACCGTCAGACCGTGCCGTCGCGATAGCCAACCCATGCCTCCCCCGAGCGTGAGCCCGGCAATACCGGTATGAGTGACGATCCCGCCGACGGTGGCCAGACCGAACCGCTGGGTGGCTTGATCCAGTTCGCCCCACAACACGCCCCCCTGCGCAGTGACCGTGCCCGCGCTCGCGTCTACTTCGATCCTGCGCATATGCGACAGATCGATGACCAGACCGCCGTCGACGATCGCCGAACCGGCTACCCCGTGTCCGCCACCCCGTACCGAAACCGCCAACCTCTCTCGGCGGGCGTGACCCAAGGCAGCCACCACGTCGCCCGGCCCGGTGCATCGAGCCACGATCGCCGGCCGCCGATCGATGTCCGCATTCCAGATTCTCCTCGCCTCGTCGTATCCAGGTTGCCCTTCGACGAGTACCTGTCCTGCAAAGTTCCGGATACGCATGTGCCGAGTATGTGCGGCGCTCCACCGACCGTGAAGTCTGGATTCTGGACTTCAAAGATCGGCCGGGAGCACGCACAATTGCGGTATGAAGTCCTATGGCCAGTACTGCCCGATCGCCCGCGCCGCTGAGATATTCGCTGAGCGGTGGACCCCAATCATCATCCGCAACGTCCATCTGGGCGCAGTGACCTTCACAGAAATCCGGGCCGGAGCTCCGGGGATCCCCCGGTCGGTCCTCAGCTCCCGGCTCGATCACCTCACTCGAGCCGGAATCCTCGAGAGAACCGGCAAGCCGTCGGGTCGGGGATGGAGCTACACGTTGACGGACATGGGCGAAGAGCTCTTCGATGTCAGCTACCGGTTGGGGGTGTGGGGCGCTCGCTGGCTGGAGATGACGCCGGAGGCGTACGACCCATACATCGTGCTGTGGGCGATCGCGCAGGGTATCCCGTGGGGTGACGTACCCCCCAGGCGAGTCGTCATTTCGTTCGACTTCGTTGACCGGCCCGCCCGGCACCGCTACTTCTGGCTGAAACTGGAGCACCCGAACGCCGAGGTGTGCGTCAGCGACCCCGGATTCGACTGCGATCTCACGATCTCGGCCGAGGCGCGGGCGTTCGTGGATTGGCACATCGGCCGATTGTCATGGCAGGACGCTGTAGACGACGGACGGATCCGGATGGTCGGGCTAGGGCCCATCGCCAACGCGTTCCCGGGCTGGAATCCGAAGAGCCATTTCGTCCACGTAACACCGGCGGTGGCTTCCACGCGCTGATCGACCCGGCGATAGACCCGGCTGCGGGCATCGTCCCCCGCTCCGATGACGGCGGCCGCCTGAAGCGCAGCCGCCGTCATCTCCCAATTCGGCCGCCGGGCCGGAGCGCCCTCGCCCCGAGTACCACGTTGACCCGCGCCCCCTGCATCGGGGACCCGTCAGTCCGGCGGATAGGGCGGGGGCAGCGCTCGACCGGTCTCGACCAGAGACTTGAGGCCCGAGACGATATAGGGAAAGCCTTCGATGAAGTCGCGGTACGTCTTGCTGTCAACCGCGACGTCGTACAGCTCGATGGTCAGCTCGGTCATGCCGTTGACATCGTTCAGCAGCCACGCTTCCCGCGCGCGCCCCTCGGCGACCAGCTCCGGGTCCCACCGCGCCTGGAAGGTCATTTCGACCCGCTTGGGAGCATCGACTGACACGATCTCGCCATCAGCCACCACCCCACCGTCGGCGTCGGTGTACACAATCGGGCTGCCGACCTCCCAGTCAGACTCGACCCGGGTGCCGTAGAAATACTGGACGGTCTTGTCACCGTCTGTGATCGCATCCCACACGTCACCCATGGGTGCATTGATGTACGCCTTGTACACGTGGACAGGCTTCGACATTTGCTGTGATCCTCCTTCGAAATGAGCTTTGAGGCCGGCGATCGCTCCGACCCGAGGCTCGGCGTATTTGCTGATCCAGCGATCATGAATCAGCCTGATCGGGACGGGATTCAGATAGTGGTGCTTGCTCCGACCCACCTTGCGGGTCGTGACCAGCCCGGCTTCTTCGAGGACCCGCAGATGGTTCATGACGCCGTAGCGGGTCATTTCGGGCAGATGCTCACACAACTCCCCCAACGACTGACCGTCTTCCTCGAACAAGCGATCGAGCAAGACGCGCCGGCTGGGATCGTTGATGGCTCTGAACACGTCGTCCACGCACCCGATTATAGGTGAGTGTTTACTCACATTTCAAGCGTGATCAAACACTCACCTATCCCAACAGCCAGATCACTGCTCCGCCGGCAGTCTGGCTGAGAGCCGTATGATGATCAGCCCGTTGCGGCCGTCACCGGCGACGATCGAGCCGCTGTTGAAGCACGGGAACACCCCCAATGGCCCCACGAAGATGTTGATGTTGCACTGGCGCGCCCAGCAGCTGTCGGCATCATCGGATCGCGATCACATGATCCGGTCGACCAGCCACAGAATCCCCTGCACCAGCCGCCACCCGAGGTACAGAACGGCGAGGACGATCATGATCCAGAAGCTGATCGGGGGCCGCCCAACCTCGCCGTTCACCTCATCTGATCGCTCGCTCACGCTGCGCCCGATTTCCGGCGGCGCGCCAGCAGCCGGATAGGTGTGCCGGTGAAATCGAACTCGCGCCGCAGCCGGTTCTCTATGAAACGCAGGTAATCCGGTCCTAGCTCGCCACCGCTCACAAAAAGCACGATCGTCGGCGGACCGGTCCCCGCCTGGACGGCATAGAGGATCTTTGGCCGGCGGCCCTTCCGCACGGGCGGCGGGTGGGCCTGGCTCCACTGTCTCACGAGGCGGTTGAGACGACCGGTGGGGACACGACGGTTGCGGTTTTCGAGGCACACTTCGAGGGCAGGGCCGAGCCGCTTGAGGCGGGCGCCGGTGAGGGCAGAGGCCCGGATGACGGGAGCCCACGACAGGAACCCGAACCGGTCCCCCACTCCATCGGTGGTCCACGCCCGCTGTTCGGGGTCGGCTGCATCCCATTTGTTGAGGAGCACGACGACTCCGGGACCCGCCCGGGAGGCCTCTTCGGCGATGCGCTGATCCTGATGGGTCACCCCTTCGAGCGAATCGATCATGAGAACCGCAACGTCTGCGTCGGCCAGTACTTCCTTGGCCCGGAGTACCGAGTAGTACTCGACGTCCTCGTCGACCCGCGGCGCCCGCCGGATGCCGGCAGTGTCCACTACCCGAAACGGCTGCCCGTCGATGTCTACTACGGCATCGATGGGATCCCGGGTCGTGCCGGGAACCGGCGACACCACGACCCGGGTCTCGCCGACCAGCCAGTTCAGCAGTGTCGATTTGCCTACATTGGGCCGCCCGACGATGGCCAGCATGGGGATGTCGCCTCCGGCATCAGGTTCGCCGGCCGCCTCCGGGAACCGGGTGACGACCTGATCCAGCAGATCGGCCACTCCATGCCCGTGGATGGCGCTGACCGGCATCGGATCGCCCAAACCGAGCCGATAGAAGTCAGGCACTGACGCGGAGATCCTGTCGTTGTCGACCTTGTTCGCCACCAGGATCACTCGCTCAGCCGCCGGGCGGAGCAGATCGGCCACAGCCGCATCATCATCAGAGATGGCAGCTTGGGCATCGACCAGGAACAAGACGACGTCGGCGACCCCCATGGCAGCTTCTGCCTGCTGGCGGATATCGGCCACCAGGTGATCTTCGCCGGCAACCTGCCAGCCGCCTGTGTCGATCAACACGAACGGCCGCCCCTGCCATTCGGCATCGAACTCGCGCCGGTCCCGGGTGACACCCGGCTGCTCCTCCACAACAGCCGCCCGCCGGCCCAGAATTCGGTTGACCAGCGTCGACTTCCCGATGTTCGGCCGTCCGACCACGGCCACGACCGGCAACCGGCCGACCGCGGCGTCCATGTTTTCGGTCATCGTGGCGTTCCGCTCATAGGTGAGGGAGCATATTGCCTCCCCCACGTTCGTCGCACAGCGGTCGCGCACGCCAGCCCGGTCGGCCCCAACTTCAGATGGCGGACCGGTACCATGGCGGGCATGGTCGATAAGGTCTTGCTGGCCGAACCCCGCGGATTCTGTGCCGGCGTCGAGATGGCGATCAAGGCGCTGACCTGGATGGTTCACATCTTCGAGCCGCCGGTCTACTGCTATCACGAGATCGTTCACAACCGATGGGTGGTCGACGCGTTCGAGCGCGCCGGGGTGGTGTTCGTCGATTCGATCGACGAGGTACCTGCGGGTGCTCCCGTGATGCTCAGCGCGCATGGCTCTGCGCCCGATGTGGTCCGGGGCGCCGAACAGCAGGCCGGCGTTGTCATCGATGCGGTCTGCCCTCTGGTTACGAAGGTCCACCACGAAGTGAAGAAGATGGCCGAGCGAGGCTTCGACATCATCTATGTCGGCCATGAAGGCCACGACGAGGCGGTGGGAACCGTCGCAGAGGCGCCCGAGTCGATCACCCTGGTCGAACCGGAGCGAGGCCTGGCCGACTTCCGGGCGAGCGACCCGACCAAGGTGGCGTTGCTGGCGCAAACCACCCTGGGGATGCACGAGTGGCAGAGCGTGCTCGTATCGGCCCGTGAGGCCTATCCGGATGTTGCGACCGCCCGCAAGAGCGACCTTTGCTACGCCACCACCAATCGGCAGGATGCCGTACGGGACATGGCGGCGAAATGCGACCTGATCCTGGTGGTCGGGTCGACAAACTCGTCGAATACCCAGGCACTGGTTCGAACGTCGGAGGAAGCCGGCACCAATGCGTACCGCGTCGACCACGCCGGCGGGATCGACCCGAAGTGGCTGACAGGGGCGTCAGTCGTGGGCGTCACCGCCGGGGCGTCGGCCCCGGACCATCTGGTCGAGGAGGTCATCGAGGCTCTGGATCCCGGCGACGGCGTCGAGTTGTTCCAGACCGTCACCGAGGGTGAGTACTTTCCCCTGCCGCCGCAACTGCGCAGCTTCGTGACCGCGCTCGAGCACGCAGTGGTCGGCGGCATGCATGCCCGACCGTCCGATGAGACCGGCCCGCTTGCTCGCGACCGGGAATGGACAGCCGCCGGCGCACTCGAGATGCTGCGGACCGCCTGATGGGCCGGATCTACCGGTCAACCCAGACCGCGCTGACGAGCCAGCTGCACGATCCGATCGATGACTTCTTCTTTTGCGAGATCTGAGGTGTCCACGACCACGGCATCGTCTGCGACGTCCAATGGGGAGGCCTGCCGGCTCGAGTCGATCTGATCGCGCCGGGCCAAATCGGCGGCGATCCGATCGATCGCAGCCGGGTCGGTTTCGCCGGCCCGGCGGGCAGCTCGAATCTTGGGACGGGCTGTGAGGAAGACCTTGAGAGGGGCGTGGGGAAACACCACCGTGCCCATGTCGCGTCCCTCCGCCACAGTACCCGGCCGGCCTTCAACCCAGCATTGCTGGTGATGGACCAGGATGCGCCGTACTCGGCGGTTGGCAGCCACTGCGCTGACGTTTCGGGTCACGATCTCGGTGCGAATCGCTTCGCTCACGTCGACACCCTCGAGCAACATCACCCCGTCCTCATAGGAGAAGCTGGCATTTGCCAGTGCGGACGCAACGCGGTCGTCATCGCGGGGATCGATCCGTTGAATGAGGATCGAGACTGTTGCAGCCCGGTAGTAGGCGCCGGTATCGAGGTGATCCCACTCCAACGCCGCGGCCACGCCGCGGCTGACAGACGTCTTACCAACCCCACCCGGCCCGTCGATGGCGATCACCGAGGTCGCCCCGGCTTCCTCAGAACCGGCGCTCACCAGGTCTCCAGCTCTTCGAAGAATCCCGGCCAGGTTTTCATCACACACGCCGGATCGTCAATGATGACCCCCGGTACCACCAGTCCGGCGATTGCGAAAGACATGGCCATGCGATGATCGTCGTGGGTGCGGATCACACCACCGCCAGGGGTGCGCGGCACGATGTGCAGCCAGTCCGGCCCGGTCGACACGTCGTGGCCAAGCGTGGCCAGCTCGGCCTCCAGCGCAGCGAGCCGATCGGTTTCTTTGATTCTGAGATTTGCCACATTGCGAATAGTGGTTGGACCATCTGCGAACGACGCTGCTACCGCCGCGGCGAGGACGGCGTCCGGGCAGTCGTTCATGTCGACTTCAACCCCCCGCAGCCGGGTCGGACCTGCCACGGTGATGCCGGCCTCATCGACGTCGACGGTGCAACCCATCTCTTCCAGCACCCGCACGAACCCGATATCGGCTTGGCTGGTGCGAGGAGAAATCCCCCGAACCGTCACTCGCCCGCCGGTCAACGCCGCCGCTGCCCATGGATAGACGGCGGCCGACGCGTCCGGCTCGATCCGATAGTCCCGGCTCATGTATCGCCCCGCAGGGATCGAGATCACGTCACCTTTCATCTCTGCTGCCACGCCGAACGCCGCCATGACGTCGAGGGTGGACCGGATGTAGGGCCGGCTGACAACCGGTCCGCCCAGGGTGAGCGTCACCGGCTGGGTCGCGTACGGAGCGGCCATCATCACCGCGGAGACATATTGCGAAGAACGGGAGGCGTCGATCGGAACCGCGCCCCCGCGCAGGCCCCCGCCCCGGACCCGCACCGGCGGACATCCATCCACTCCTTCGATTTCCAGCTCGGCGCCGAGCCGGCGCAGCGCATCGACGAGATGGGCGATAGGACGCTGCCGCATCCGCCCATTGCCGTCGATCACCACTTCGCCGTCGGCCAGCGTGGCCGCAGCGGTGACGAACCGGGCCGTGGTACCGGACCCGCGAACGTCGAGGACCTTACCGGTGGGGTGGAGACGACCGGTCGCCGCAACGACAAAGTCGTCGGCCTCGGACCTCTCCACCACCACACCAAGGTTCGACAGACTGTCGATCATGGCTTCCGTGTCGTCGGAATGTAAGGGACGGCGCAAGACAGAGGTCCCATCTGCCAGCGCAGCGACGAGGAGCGCCCGATTCGTGATCGACTTGGAACCCGGCGGCACGACATCGGCCACTACCCGGCCGGTGGGCGTGACCTCGTACTCGCGTGGATATGGGCGCATCCCGCCCATGCTGCCACGCATCGGCTGCTGCCGGACAATCTCCACCTCGACGCCGGCGCTGTACCTGGGCCTCAGCCATCGCTCGCCTGATATAACGCACGGATCTCGCTGACGTGGAGCCGGCGGTGCCGACCCGGCTTCAGCTCGGCATCGCGGAGGCTTCCAACGGCGGTCCGGTGCAGCGCCATGACCGGACATCCGATCGCCTCGCACATGCGTCGCACCTCTCGGTTCCGACCCTCCCGCATGATGATCTCGAGCTGGCTCCGATCGGCGCGAGCGGCGATCAGCCGGGCCGCGACGGCGACGGCCGGCCCGTCTTCCAACTCCACGCCCTCCTCGAGTTGCCGGACATCCGATCCGGTGGCTCGACCCGCTATCAAAGCTACGTAGGTCTTCGTCACCCCGTAGCGGGGATGCGTGAGCCGTTCTGCGAGGTCACCGTCATTGGTGAGGATGATCAGGCCGGTAGTGTCGGCGTCCAGCCGGCCGACCGAGAACACTCGCGGCTCGGACGGCACAAGATCGATGACGGTCGGGCGGCCTTGTGGATCGCTCGCGGTTGAAATCACACCGAGCGGCTTGTTGACAAGGTAGTAGACCAGGTCGGGGCGGACCGGGAGCGGAACTCCGTCGACCGTGATCGCCGCATAGCGAGGATCGGCGCGGTCACCGAGGCGAGCGGTGCGCCCATCAACCGCAACGCGCCCGTCGGCAATCATCTGGTCGGCGACGCGGCGAGACGCCAGTCCGGCCCGCGAAATCAGCTTCTGCAACCGTTCCGGTTGCACGGATGATTGCTGCCCAACCTCAGGCTCCGTCGGCTCGCTCAACCCGGAAAGTCTCCTCCAGCGTCTCAACCACTTCGGCTGGCGGCACGTGGTCGGCCAACGGCGGTAGCTCACCCAGGTCGGTGAGGCCGATCTGCTCCAAGAACAATGAAGACGTTCGGTAGATCGCGGGGTTACCCGGAGTGTTCAAGCGTCCGGCCTCCTCGATGAGACCCCTGCGCTCCAGTGTGCGGATCGCCGAATCCGAGTCCACCCCGCGGATCTCCGCGATCTGGTTGCGGGAGACCGGCTGGCGGTACGCCACGACCGCCAGCACCTCCATGGCCGCCCGGGACAAGCGGGTCGCTGAAGCCGTTGTCGTGTAACGCTCCAAGTACGGATATGCCTGCGCCTTCGTGTAGAGGCGCCACCCGTGCCCCGCCTCACGGAGCTCCATGCCGCGGCTCAGGTCGGCCGCCAGCTCGTTGGACCAAGCCGTCAGCAGTGCCTCCACGTCCGCCAATCCGATTTCAAGCACCTGCGCCAGTTCCTTGGCCGGGATTGGCTGCTCCGCAACGAAGAGAATCGCCTCGAGATAGCCACGCGGTTCCATCAGGTTCCCCACTCACTTGACACCGCCCCCAGATCCACATCCCGGTGCGCAACCTCGATACTGCTCAGCCAGTCGGCCTGTGTCACCTCAACCGCACCCCAGCGGGCCAGCTCCAGTAGCGCCAGGAAATAGGCAACAACCTCCACTTTGCGCGTGCAGCTCCCGACCAGCTCTTCGAAAGTGGTTGTGACCTCCTGGGCAACCCGCACGCGCAGATCCCCGATCGCATCGTCGACTGACGGCAGATCGAGGTCGAGATGATCGGTATCGGGGTCGGTCGGGCGAGGAGCGAGAACCTGTCCGGCCAGGGTGGCAAACTCGGAAGGGCTCAGGTCGATGTGGACTTCGGGTTCAGCGACAGGAATGTCCTGGTCCAGCCCGACGGTCCGTCCGAGGTGTCGTTCCATCTCTCCGATCCGCCGGGCCAGAACCGCAGCGACGTCCTTGAAGGTGACACAGGCCAGCAAGCGCGCGAGCAGACGGTCCCGTTCTTCGAGTAGTCCCAGCTCCTCGTCGAGGTCGATCTCCCTATCGTCCGGCAACAAGTGGCGGGCCTTGAGCTGAATCAAGGTCGCAGCGATGAGCAGAAACTCGCTCGTCACGTCCAGATCCAGCTCTCGCATCTCGTCGAGGTAGGACACGTACTCAGAAACCAGGTTGAGCAGGCTGACGCTGGTGATATCCACCTGATGCCTGGTGATCAACTGGAGCAGAAGATCGAGCGGGCCCTCAAAGACCGCTGTCTTGACCTGATACGTCATGCTCCACCACCGTCGGCATCGGCCCGTATCGTAGATGGGCGGGCTTTGCCGCAGCAGTCTTTGGCCACCGCGCTCACCGTCGTGCCCGGTCGGCAGCGTGCAACACCCGCCAATCACGGTCCGCCAGCTGAGGGGGCCGCTCCTCATCGTGGTGGTGGCGGGTGAATGTGACGACGACCGGCTCGGCGCCGGCCCGGCCCAGTTCGTCGGCACCGATCGGCCCGTGGTCCAGATAGACCCGGAAGCGACCTCGGGCCGGAACCCCCAACATCCGGGCTGCGCCTGCCAGGGACCGCCCGATCAGGCCCAGCCGGGCATGGCGCTTACCGACGTCATGGAGCAGGGCGGCCCGGATCAGGTCCCGGCGGTCAGGAGCGGCCCGACTGACGTAGCGTGCCGCCGCCAGGCCGTGGCGCTGGTCGGCGCCAGGCTGCTCCCAGAACGCCCGGGCTTCCGTTCGACCATCCAGCCAGGCGGCCACTTCATCCTGTTCGGCCGGGGACAGCGCCGAAGCAGTGGCCACATCGAAGAAGCGGGCAATGAGATGGAGCCCTTCGCGCAGGAGGTCGGTCCCGGCAGTCCTACTCATGATGCGTGAGCGCACGCTCACCTACGGCGCGATTTGCACTCCACGCACAAAACCGACTCTGGTCGTGCCTCCAGGCGGGCAGTCGGGATTTGCTCATTGCAGCGCTCACAGGTTCCGTAGGTACCGGCTTCGACATGGGCCAACGCAGCATCAACCGCCGCAAGGCGGCCCTTCAACGTGTCGACCAGGCCCAAAACCTCTGTGCGCTCGGCGGTGATGGCCGCGGCATCGGCGAAACCCTCACCAAAGTCGAGATCTGAGCGGAGATCGCCTGACTCGGTGGCTCCGAGTTCTCCCAACTGGCGAACCAGCTTCTCCCGCTCTGCGAGAAGGCCTGAACGTGCGCTGTCCAAATCGATCGTCATCCGCTACCACTCCTGGAACATGCGCCCCCTCGGCCCGGTACATCCTCTACATGTGCTTGGCCGTAGCGACTCAACTACGGGGGTGCGCCTCGATGTATACCTCATGTAGATGCCGTAACGACATACGGGTGTACACCTGAGTTGTCGAGATACTAGCGTGACCGAGCATTTCCTGAACAGTACGAATGTCCGCGCCGGCTTCAACCATGTGTGTGGCAGCCGAGTGACGCAGTACGTGGGGCGACACTCGATCGAGCTCGATACCGGCCTTGACCGCATGTTTCTTGACGATGCCCCACACTCCTTGCCGGCTCAGGCGGCCTCCCTGACGGTTGAGAAACATGGCGCCGTCGTCGCGTCCTGACCGCCGCAAGGCCAGCCGGTCGGGCAGATATGACGTGATCGCGGTGATGGCGGCTCCTCCCAAGGGCACGATGCGTTGCCTCGAACCCTTGCCGGTTACCAGCGCCGTGCGGCTCTCGTCGTCGACATCGCGCTGGTCCAACCCGACCACTTCGGCGACCCGGGCGCCGGTCGCATACATGAACTCGAGTATTGCCCTATCCCGCCGCCCGAGGCGGGTGGTGACATCGGGCGCTTCGACCAGTCGGATGGTTTCATCGACCGTCAACGACTTGGGGAATTGATCGCCGGTCCGCCCGGCTTGGACCAGCACCGTCGGGTCGGACTCGGCCAGGCCCTCGCCGACGCAGAACCGGTGGAACCCGCGTATGGCGGCCACCTTGCGAGCAATCGTGGCCGGCGCCAGACCCCGGCCGTGCAGGTTGGCGACGAAGGCGTCGGTAGTCGCCGTCGAAGGGGTTTGGGATCCCAGGAACTCGAAATACTGGTCGAGGTCACGCCGGTACGCATCGATGGACCGGGCGGCCAGGCCCCGCTCCACCCGCAGGTAGGTCAGATACGGGTCGACCAGCGACGTCAGGCTGGTCTCGGCCGCCCCGGTCACGGGTGGCCATGGCGGGCGATGAACGCGCGTAAACCGATGAGCGTCTTGGCGTCGTCAATTGCATCAGTTTCGAGCATCTGCCGGACGTCGGCGACCGAGGCCGTCACGATTTCGGAACTCTCTTCTTCGGCTCCGGCCGGGGCTCGCTCCGTCTCAGTGAGGTCCTCCCCTATGTAGACGTGGGTTCGCTCATCGCTGTGCCCGGGCGAGTTGTAGAAACGGTGAACCAGGGTCAGTTTGGCGGGAATCATCCCAACCTCTTCGGCACATTCTCGCCGGGCAGCTTCCTCAGGCGACTCACCGTCGACATCGAGTTTGCCGGCCGGGATTTCGAGCATCCGGCGGCCCACCGCCACCCGTTCCTGACGGATCATCCAGACCTGCGACCCGTCGAAGGGAACTATCGCAACCGCCCCCTGGTGGAGCACCACCGATCTCTGCTGCACCGATCCGTCGGGCGCTTCGTACCAGCGGTTCTCAACTTGAAAGAAGGTGGGGCCGTCGAGTTTCTCGACCCGCAGCAGCCGCAGCGACGGCTGCGTATTGCTCACGTCGATTGGCGCTCGAGCGCCGGTAGATCGAGCATCTCGGGCCGATTGGCGCGATAGGCAAGAGCGGCAGCTATGAATCCCGCAAAAAACGGATGTGGCTTGTCGGGGCGCGACTTGAACTCAGGGTGATACTGCGACGCAATGAAGAACGGATGCGAAGGCAGCTCGATGACCTCCACCAGCAGGTCGTCCGGCGACAGACCGCTCAACCGCATACCGGCTGATTCGAGATCCTTGCGGTACCGGTTGTTGACCTCATACCGGTGGCGGTGGCGCTCGTAGACGAGTTCCTCGCCGTACAAGTCCCGGGCGAGTGATCCCGGCACGAGCTTGGCCGGGTAGATCCCGAGCCGCATCGTCCCGCCCTTCTCAGACACGCCTTGCTGGGATTCCATCAGGTCGATGACCCGGTGCTCGGCGGTGGGAGCGAACTCGGCACTGTGAGCACTGGTCAGACCGACGACATTGCGGGCGAACTCGATCACGGCGGACTGCAGGCCCAAGCAGAGCCCCAAGAACGGGATGCGCTGCTCACGTGCGTGCCGGACTGCGGCGACTTTGCCTTCGACCCCTCGGACGCCGAATCCGCCCGGGACGAGGATGCCGTCGAGCCCCGACATGTAGTCGCCCGCGAACAGACCATCGACATCGTCGGCCGGAATCCAACGCAGATCGAGCTGCGCGTCGTTCGCCATAGCACCATGCCGAAGCGCCTCGACTACGGACAGATACGCGTCCGGGAGATCAACGTATTTCCCAACGACGCCGATCGTGACGCTCTCGGTGGCCGCCGCGGCCCGTCCGACCATCGCCCGCCAAGTCGACAGATCCGGCTCCGAAGACTCGACGTGGAGCGTGTCGAGCAGTACGTCGTCCAACCCCTGGTCGTGAAGCAGCAGCGGAACTTCGTAGATGTCACGGGCGTCTGCCGCAGCCACGACCGCCTCGGGGTCAACGTCGCAAAAGAGGCTGATCTTGCGCCGGATCGACTCGTCGATCGGCCGGTCAGAACGAACGACGATGGCGTCCGGCTGGATGCCGCGGCTGCGCAGCTCGGCGACAGAATGCTGAGTGGGCTTCGATTTCAACTCCTCGCTGGGACCGATGTAGGGAACCAGCGTCACATGAACGTAAACCACGTTGTTGCGCCCGGCGTCCTTGCGGAACTGCCGGATCGCCTCGAGGAAGGGAAGAATCTCGATATCGCCGACGGTCCCGCCCACCTCGGTGATGACCACATCGATGTCGTCGCGATCCCCCAACCGGCGAATCCGGTCCTTGATCTCGTTGGTGATGTGAGGGATGACCTGCACGGTGTCGCCGAGGTAGTCACCCCGACGTTCCTTGTTGATCACCGACAGATACACGGAGCCTGTTGTGACGTTCGAGTCTCGGCGGAGCGCCGTGCCGGTGAATCGTTCGTAGTGGCCTAGGTCGAGGTCGGTCTCTCCCCCGTCGTCGGTGACGAAGACCTCGCCGTGCTGGAACGGGTTCATCGTGCCCGGGTCGACGTTGATGTACGGATCCAGTTTCTGGTTGACGACCCGCAGACCCCGGGCTTTGAGCAGTCGGCCGAGAGAGGCTGCGGTGATTCCCTTCCCGAGCCCGGAAGCGACTCCACCCGTTACGAATATGTATTTCGCCACGGGATGCCACGGTAGCACCCGACCAGACCGTTCCAAGCATTGAGACGGTCGTGAGCGGAAAATGGTCCGCGGAGATAGTCAGTGGCGCCGCGAGCTCAATGAATGCGTTTGTCGGCGCCGGCCCACTCCTTTTCCCGCAGCACGTACTTCTGGATCTTTCCCGTCGACGTCTTGGGCAATTCGGCGACGAACTCGATCGTGTCAGGTGCTTTGAACTTCGCGAGGCGGTCTCGCACGTGGGCGATGAGATCTGCTTCTCCCACCGTGGCGTCTGGTCTGGTCACCACGAAGGCCTTGGGCCGCTCCCCCCACCTGTCGTGCGGCACCGCGATGACCGCACATTCGAGCACCTCGGCGTGGCTGACGATCGCCTGTTCGACCTCGATCGTCGAAATGTTCTCGCCGCCCGAGATGATGATGTCTTTGGCACGATCCCGCAGTTCGATGTATCCGTCCGGATGCCAGGCCGCCAGGTCGCCGCTGTGGAACCATCCGCCGCGAAACGCTTCCGCGGTGGCGGCCGGGTCGTTGTAGTAGCCCTTCATGACGTTGTTCCCGCGCATGACAACCTCGCCCATCGTCGCACCATCCCGGGGCACGTCACGCATCTGTTCGTCCACGACACGTATCGGATCGGCGATCACGTACGCCACGCCTTGGCGGGCACGGAAACGGGCGATCGTCTCCGGCGACTCGTCGGCCCACGCGTGCTGCCATTCGTTGACCGTGTGCGGCCCGTACGTTTCGGTCAGCCCGTAGACGTGGACGATATCCATCCCCAGGTCGGTCATCTGGCTGATGATCGTCGGGCTGGGGGGCGCACCGGCGGTGGTGGCCGTGAACGGCCGCCCGACCGGAGCTGCCTCGGGTGAGTTGGCCAGCGAGATCAGGACCGTGGGGGCGGCGTTCAGGTGGGTGACCCCCTCACCCCTGATGAGGCGCCAGACATGGTCGGGATCTATCGTTCTTAAACAGATGTGGGTTCCCCCTATGCCCGTCACTCCCCACGTGGTGCACCAGCCGTTGCAGTGGAACATCGGCAGAGTCCATAGGTAGACGCTCTCGGGGCTGTGACGGCTGTGCAGCATCTCTCCCAGCGCATTCAGATACGCCCCGCGGTGCGTGTACATGACACCTTTGGGACGGCCGGTGGTGCCCGACGTGTAGTTGATCGAAATGGTTCTCTCCTCGTCGTCCACCCGCCATGGCATCGGCTCCGCCGAACCGCGAGACATGAACTCCGAGTAATCGGTGGAATTGATGGGAGAACCTGTTCCGGCGTCATCCAGCGTGACGATCTCCTCCACGGTTTCGAGGCCTTCGACGATCGGGGCGACCACCGAGGCGAGCTCCGTGTCGACAACCAGCAGGCGAGCGCCCGAATGATTCAGTATGTACTCGATCTCCTGGCCGGACAGCCGGGTGTTGATGGCGACCAGGACTGCATGCTGCAATGGGACGCCGAAATGGGCTATCAGGAGCTCGGGCAGGTTCGGCATGAGGAACGCGACCCGATCCCCTGAGTCGATTCCGATCGCCGCCAGCGCCCGTGCCATCCGAATGGCGGTCGTGGCCATATCGGTATACGTCATCGACCGGTCCCGGTGACGAATCGCCACCTTGTCCGGGAACACGTCGGCCGATCGCTCGAGGAAGAGCAATGGCGTCAACTCGGTCCGACAGACGGTCTCCATGGTCCTCCCGGGTCGGAGCTGACACTCTATCTTGGTCACGTCTGACGGCGCCGCCGACGGGGGACCTGTCCGCCGGCCCGCTCACCTGGCGTTTTCGCTGGCCAGCCGGCGCAGCTCTTCCGCGTGTACCCGCCCCGCTTCGCTGTCGGGTAGGCCGGACAGCATGCGAGCCAGCTCTTCGAGCCGCTGCTCACCTTCTACCACCCGCACCGCAGCCGACGCGCCGTCTCGTTCGACCACCACATGGAGGTCGGCGAACGCAGCCACCTGCGGCAGATGGGTGACGCACAACACTTGGCGGGACTGGGCGAGCGCCGCCAGCTTGCGGCCCAGTTCCAGTGCCGTGCTGCCGCCGACTCCTGCGTCGACTTCGTCGAAGGCCACCACGGCGGCGTCACCGGCACCGGCCGCCAGCCGCAGGGAGAGCACCAGGCGGCTCAGCTCACCACCGGACGCTACCCGGCCTACCGGCCCCGGCTCCAGCCTCTGATCCGAGGCGAACAGCAGCAGAACCCTTTCCGCCCCGGTCGGGCCCGGGACCGCCTCCTCAACGCTGAATTGCACCAGCGGGTCATCGAACCCCAGCTCGCGGAGGTGGCCGGTGGCCGCCTCGGCGACCCGGCTCCCTGCCGTTGCGCGAGCAACTCGCAGCTCAGCCCCTGCCGCCGTCACGCGGGACACCGCGGCGGCATGGCTGCGCTCCAGCTCATCCGCACTTCCCAACAGATCAGCGAGCTCATCCCGCCGCTTCGCGGTACGCTCGGCGAAGCCGAGGACCTCTTCGATCGATGCGCCATATTTGCGCCGGAGGTCTGCGAGCTGCGCAAACCGGTGCTCCAGCTCCTCCAGGGCGGCCGGGTCGGATTGCAGCGCTTCGAATCGAGCGCGGGTGTCGCTCTCGAGCTCGCCTACCTGAACCGCACAACCTTCGACTGCTTCCAGCAGATGCTCCAGCTCCGGATCGAGCTGCCGGGCGCGCCGCAGGTCGCCAACCGCGTCGCCTAATCCGCTCGATGCCGCCGCAAAATGCGCTCGGACGGCTGCGAGGCGTTCCTGCAGCTCTTCGGAGTGGCGGAGGCGAGAGATCGCCGCCGCCAGCGCGGCCTCCTCCTCAGGATCAAGGGAAGCGGCCTCGATTTCCTCTACCTGGTATGACACCAGGTCGAGCTCGCGCTCCAACGCCCGCCGGTCCCCGCCCAGCGCCTCCAGCCGGGCCCGCAGGAAATCGAGCTCGTCCCAGGCGTGCCGGTACCGGTTGATGACGTCCGGCAAGACAAAACGATCGAGCAGACGGCGCAGTTCCCCCGTAGTGGTGAGCATCAGATGGTCGTGTTGACCGACGATCTCGACGGCAGCCCCCAGACGCGACTCAACCGCGGTGGCCGTGGCCATCGAACCGTCGAGATATGCCCGGCTGCGCCCTCCGCCGACCCGACGGGCGACTGCGATTTCGTCCTCCCCGACGATGAAACGGCCCTCAACCCTGGCCTCGTCGTCGTGGGGACCGATGACGTCGCCGCGGGCAGTGCCACCGACGAGGAGTCGGAGCGCACCCAGCAACAGCGTCTTGCCGGTGCCCGTTTCGCCCGTCACCACAGTGAACCCCGGGCTCGGCTCGAGCTGGGCGTGGTCGATGATGCCAAGGTTGTGTACGGCCAATTCGTCGAGCATCACATGTCCTCGAGGTTGAACTTGCGTTTCACGGTCGACGTGAACGAACGCCGCGACAAATCCACGAAGCGAACCACAGACTCCGATCTCCGTATTTCGATCTCGCCGCCCGGAGCGACGATGCCGATCTCGTAGCCGTCGACGTTCACGCCCACGGAGCGATCCGCCTGAACCTCGAGTTGCAGAACCGTGTCCGGCGGCAAAACCAACGATTTGGAGAACAGCGAATGAGGAGCGACCGGTGTGAGCACGATGGCAGCCATCTCGGGGGCGATCAAGGGTCCTCCGGCCGAGAGGTTGTATGCGGTCGAACCGTTCGGGGTTGCCAGAACCAGGCCATCCGCGCGGTACGTGAGAAACGACTCGCCGTCGACGACTACATGGATCTGGACGAGCCGCTGGCTCTCCATCTTTTCGGCAACTACGTCGTTGAGGCCGCGGACGGCCACGCCTCCGTCGATGCTCGCCTCGATCATCATGCGCTCGGACAGCCGCCAGCCACCGGCCACCAGCCGCTCGAGGGTGCTTTCGAGGACCTCGGGGTCTCCGTCGGCCATGAATCCGATGTGGCCGGCGTTGATGCCGTAGAGCGGCGCCCCGGTGTGGAGCGCGACTTGGGCGGCGTCGAGCACGGTACCGTCTCCCCCGATGCCCAGGACGAGATCGACTCCCGTCGACTCGTTCAGGTCGACGGGATCCAGCCCGAGAAGCGGGGCGTCGATGGCCGATGCCACCGGTTCGTAGCCGTAGACGCCGGCCAGATCGATCACCTGTTTGGCGATGGCCAGCGCCTGGGGGCGTTCGTGTAGCGCAACAATCGCGATCCTCATGCGATGCCCTCCAGCACCGCGGCGGCGTCGGGTGTCGCGCCTTTGGCGCCGAGAATCAAGAACTCCTGGTTTCCTTTGGCACCGGTCAGCACACTGAGCACGCCTTGTGTGAAGCCGATGCCTGCGGCGGCCATGGCCTCAACGACGGCCGCCACCGCCGTGCGGGCGGCCTTCGGACTGCGGACTATCCCGCCCTTTCCTATCTCGGCCCGGCCAACCTCGAACTGCGGCTTCACCAACAAGATGTAGGTCGTACCAGCGTCTCCCAGCGCGGCCAGGACTTCAGCCACGGTTCGGAGCGAGATGAAGGAGAGATCGGCTACCACCAGGTCGAAAGGAGCTCCCAAGTCGGCCGGCTCCGCGTAACGAATGTTGGTGCGGTCCATGACCGTCACCCGCTCGTCTTGTGCGAGCTTCCACGCCAGCTGACCGTAGCCCACATCGACCGCGACCACGGATGCCGCCCCACGCTGCAGCAGGCAGTCGGTGAAACCCCCGGTGGAGGCGCCCACGTCGATACAGCGCAGATCCGAAACGGCCACCCTGAAGGCTTCGAGTGCTGCGTCGAGCTTATCGCCTCCTCGGGACACAAACCGGCGGGCCGGTCCCAGAATGGTGATACCAGTGTCGGAATCCACGAGGGTGGCCGCTTTGGGTTGCGGCACCCCTCGGACCTCAACCTGCGCGCTCTCGATGGCCTCCTGCGCCGCGGCTCGACTGGGGGCGAGCCCCCTCCGCACGAGCTCGGCATCGAGTCGTCTCCTTGTCAGCGGGATGGCTCCAGTGGGGCGGGCTGCTCCAGGCGCCGGGCGAGGGCAGCCGCTATCTCATCGGCGATGTCGGGCGCCTCCGCCGCGTCGATCGCTTCGAGCCGGTCGAGCGCGTCGGGGTGGAGCGAAATAAGGTCGTGACCGGCCCGCTCCCCGCCGGTCGCGTCTTCCTTGAGAGCCTGACCCGCAGTTGTAGGGTCAGTTTCGACGGACTGCGGAGAGGTGGAAGCAGGGTCGGGGCCTGAGCGTGAGTCGTTCATGGCATCATTATGGCCTCCACGCCTGACAGAACCGGGGATGTCGGGTCGGGGCCTGGTGAGGAGACCGTAGTGATTCCTATCCGCGATGCGAACCCGTCGCTCACGACGCCGGCTGTGACGCTGCTGCTGATCGTGGTCGCCGTGTTCGTGTGGCTCTTCGTTCAGCCACGGGACCCCCAAGCCGATCTGGAGTTCACCTACAGAAACGCGGCGATCGCGTGCGAACTGACCACGCTCGAACGCCTCAGCGTCGAAGAGATCACCAGCGGCGCGTGCAGAGACGACGGACGAGTCGGCTTTTTTCCCGGCAAATCGCTGATCTTGAGTGTCTTCGTCTCCATGTTCTTGCACGCCGGACTGCTCCATCTCGCAGCGAACATGTGGAGCCTCTGGATCTTCGGCAACAACGTCGAGGACGCCTTCGGCAAGATCGGTTACTTCCTGTTGTATCTGGGGTCTGGCGCAGCAGCCACGGTCGGGTTCGTGGCGGTGAACCCGGAGACCACCATCCCGCTGGTGGGCGCGTCGGGCGCCATCGCCGGGGTCATGGGTGCCTACCTTGTGCTATTTCCGGCCGCTCGCGTCGTGTCGATCATCCCGATCTTCTTCCTGATCCCGTTGACGCTCCCGGCTGTGGTCTTCCTGATCATCTGGTTTGTGTCTCAGTTCGCTTTCGTCGGGGCTACGACGGGTGTGGCATGGGAGGCGCACGTCGCCGGTTTCGTCTTCGGTGCCGCCGTCGCTCTCCTCCTCCGCCGCCCGTTGCTGGCTCGAGTGGCCGAGCACCACGCCGCGCTCCGTCGCTACCGTTGACGCGCCTGTGGCTACGTGCGGAGCCCGACCACTGCGGGGAGGTCGGCGATCGACGCAATAGTCGCGTCCGGACGGATCTGCTCCGGCACGTCTTCCGGGCGGCCGGTGACGCCGGTCAAGGCCAGGACCGCCGACCATCCCTCGGCCTTGGCCATGGCCAGATCGGTCTCGACACGGTCCCCGATCATCCACACCGGTCCGGGTCCGAGCTGCGAGCTGATGAGCCGCCGCATTGGTGGATTGGGCTTGCCAGCGATCTCGGGTTGTACGTCGGTGGCCGTGCGGAGATAGGCCACAGTGGCGCCGGCCCCCGGCCACAGCCCGTTGCCAGCGGGAAAGGTGGCGTCGTCGTTGGTCGCGATGAATCGGGCGCCTGCCCGGATGGCCAGCGTCGCATCACGTAGCACCTCGTAAGTGAGGTCTCGGTAAAAGCCGGTCAGCACGACGTCGGCTCTTTCCCACCGCTCGACAATCGAGCTGCCCTGGGCAACGATCGCGTCTCGGAGCCCGGCGCCTCCCACGACGAAACATCGGAGCCGGCTGTCCACCAGTAATGACGCCGCCGCCATGGCAGACGTTATGACCTGGTCTTCCGTTACGCGGTGACCGGTCAGCCGGGTGATCTTCTCGGCTCCGGCCGCGCGGGTCCGCGAAGCGTTGTTCGTCGCAAACAGCAGCCGAAAACCCTCCCTCTCCAGTGTTCGCAGCGTGTCACCTGCACCCGGCACCGGGCGATCGGCCACGTAGACGACCCCGTCGAGGTCGAAGATGACGTTGCCGGGCGGCTGGGCGTCAGTCACCGGCTCGCTCGAAGAACCGCTCGATGATCCGCTCCAAGAGAACGTGGGTGGCTCCCAGGGAGGCGACCGACACACGCTCATCATTACCGTGGAACATCGACAGGAACAGCGAGAACTCGTCGAGTTCGTCGAACATTCCGACCCCGTAGGCCTTGGTGCCCCGCGCTCGAAAGAACCGTGCGTCGGTCGTCGCTGGGGTCATAGCCGGGACGACCCGGCGCGATCCGGTCATCGACTCGATCCCATCGCAGATGGCCTCCCACAGCGGCCCCTGGGTCGGAGAGCTGCTGGCCGCGTGATCCATCTCGGCGATGAATTCCATTTCTTCGTAGCCGGGGCCGAGCACCTTGCGGAAATGGTCGTCCACCGTCGTCTGGTCCTGCCCGGGCAGCGCCCGGATGTCGATCTGCGCCTCCGCGAAATCGGCCACCGTGTTCATCTTGGTACCGGCAACGCCCACGTTGGGGCTGACCGTAAGGTGCGTACAGGCGTGCACGTAGCGGGCTAGAACTGGAGAAGTCACTGCTAGCCGGTCGATCTCTGCGTCTATCCGGTCGGGGTCCAGCAGCGCCTGTTCCTGGTCGGGAGGAAGCTCCAATCCTCGGACAAACCTGGCCCACTCCGGCACGATCTCGATCGGGGACGGCTCTTCGGCCAGCGCTGCGACCGCCCGGGCGATCCGGACGAAGGCGTTGTTGGTGCCGTATGGCTGGCTGCCGTGCGATGGGGTCCCACGCGCAAGGATTCGACGCCAGTGTGGTCCCTTCTCTCCCACCTTGACCGGATACACCAGCTCGCCGGTGCCCGATTCGATGGGGGGAAACGCAATCTCGGTGAGTAGGTATTCCACCGCCACCGATTCCGGGTGGTGTTCGAGCAGCCACTGCGCGCCGTGCGCGCCGCCCGCCTCCTCATCGGCCACGCCCAGATACAGGAGGTCGCCGGCCGGCTGCGGCCGCTCTCCGGTCAAATAGCGGCGGAAGACTGTGGCCATGGCGGCCGTGAGGTTGAGCATGTCGACTGCCCCCCGGCCCCAGACGTACCCGCCCGTGACGTCAGCCGCGAATGGATCGACGGTCCATCCCTGGGGTGTGACGGGTACCACATCGAGGTGGCCCATGAGCATCAAAGATGGAGCAGATTCATCCCGTCCCGGCACCCGGTACACGATGCTTTGGCGTCCGGGTGCCGCTTCGAAGACGTCGCCCGGCTGTCCGAAATAGGCCGCCAGGGTGGACACCGATCGGTGTTCATGGCCACTTTCGATCGTGCCGTCGTTGACACACTCATTTCTTATCAGCGCTTGGAGCAGCTCGAGTACCTCGCCCGCCGGCGTCGACGGATCAGCCAACCCCGGCCCCCGAGTCGGCTAGCAGCGACTGTTTCCAGGTGCGGAACCTGGTGTGGAGGCGGTCGTCGGCGCCGATACCTTCGCCGTGTTTGCCGCGCAGCCGAAAGCGGTGCATGGTCGACAGGTCGTCGGCCACTGCCAGGTACCAGGCATCCCCAATGGGTGGCCCGGCTCGCCACAAGAGGTACCGGCCGATCCGGCGCTTGTACTCGACCGGCTCACCCAGGTCGTCCCCCAGGTGGAGGAGTTCCGGCGGGGCCTGAGTCCAGCCCGAGGCGGGGATCCGGTAGTCCCGCTGCGGGGTGGCCGGAAGTTCGTGGGTTTCGTAGGGCCGATCGACGAACGGTCGTTCATGGGGAGGAAGGGGGCGGCGCTCAGGCACCGAGCGTCTCCAACAGATCGTACATGGTGGGGGTCAACGGCAAGCGGCGGACATCCTCCAACGGCACAAAGGCGGCCTGCGCAGCATCGTCCGCAGGGCGCAACTCGCCACCGACACGTAAGCCGACGAAATCGATCAGCACATAGTGCCAGGCCGGAGGATCTCCCGGGCCGATCGCATCCCCGGTCCACATGACGTCTCCAATATCAACGATCAGGCCCGTTTCCTCGAGCACCTCTCGGGCCGCGGCCTCCTGCAAGGTCTCCCCAAAGCCAACCTTTCCGCCGGGCACAGCCCACAGACCCCGGTTCGCTCCCCGACCGCGCTCCACCAGCAGAATGGAATCGTCCTGCAGCACCACAACGCCCACGCCGGGAATGGGGTGTTCAGCGGGCTCGGTCGTCATTGCGGTGCATGATGATGGAGCGAGCCGAGAAGCCGCCCGACTCGAAGAAGTTCTTAGCCAGGCGGTGGCCGGGCAGGACGTGGGCGTCGAAGAGGCTGTGGCCTGTCGCCCGGAAATGATCGACCACGGTGTCTCGCATGGCCTCACCAATCCCGACCTCGCGTGCTTCAAAATCCGTGAAGACCATCCGGATGGCTGCGACCCGCTGACCGCCGGCCTGCGGTAACAGCGGCTCCGACCTGCCGTACATGAAACCGAATGGCACCTGGTCGATACAGCCCAGCACTACCAGGGCCTCCGGATCGGTGATGGCCGCCGCAAAACCGTCCCGGACCGGTTCGGGAAAGGTGTCGGCGAGCGGCCACATCGGGTGCAGCGCCACCATCTCGGCTTCGAGCGAGCGGTAGAGCACCTCCAGGATGCCTAGGTCGTCCGCGGTTGCAGGGCGGGCGCTGACGTGCATGCTGGTCAGGGTAGCCGCCCGGCACGGTGGCGAATTGCCCACACGGTGACCAACCGCATCGCTTCCAGCACGATCGATCGATCCATCTTCGACTCGCCCACGCGGCGGTCGCGGAACACGATGGGCACCTCGGCCACGGTATAACCGGCGCGTTCAGCCCGCCATGCCATTTCCACTTGGAAGGCGTAGCCGGAGGACTCACAGCCGGCCGGGTCGACATGCTGGAGCGCGTCCCGGTCCCATGCCCGGAAGCCGCCGGTCAGGTCGTTCACGCGGCTACCCAGCATTGCTCGCGCGTACACGTTCCCGGCGCGGGACAGCAACCGCCGGCCGTACGCCCAGTCCGGGGTGCCACCTCCAGGGACGTATCTGCTGCCAATGGCGAGCCCGGCCCCCTCGTCGACCCGCCGGATCAGGCGAGGGAGATCCGCCGGATCGTGCGAGAAGTCCGCATCCATCTGACAGATCACCTCCCAGCCACCCGCCAGCGCGGTAGCGAACCCGGCAGCGTAAGCCGGGCCCAGACCACGCTTCGCAGTCCGGTGTAGCGCCGACACCGCTGGGGAAGCCTCGGCCAAACGATCGGCGACATCCCCCGTGCCGTCTGGGCTGGCGTCGTCGACGACCAGTACAGCGCAACCCTGTGCGACTACGGCCTCGACGATCGCTTGGATGTTGTCTCGTTCGTTGAACGTGGGGATGACAACGAGGGCGGCCGCGCCCCCGCTATCCCGCCGAGCCGTCATCTCGCACGGTCGGACATCGCACGCACCGAGCCCTCATGCACAATCCATACACAGCATCTTGCGCTTGTTGGCGAGCTGCGAGCGTTTGAGGACCAGGAAACAAGATGAACATACGAACTCGTCCGTCTGCTGCGACTCGGCTTCGACGTCCAGCGTGAGTTCCTGACGTCGGATGGCTCTGATCTCGGAGGCTTCGTCGACAAGCATGGTCTGAGGAGTCAACTCATCGACGATATCGAGCTCCTCTGCCTCTAATTCGTCGAGTGCGGCGGGAGCTTCCGGGTCACCGTCTCCCTCGCCGTCTTCATCCTCTCCGTCCTCGTCCACATCGTCGGCCTCGGCGTCGTCCTCGGCTTCGAACTCGTCGTCGAGCGCATCAGGGTCGATGTCATCGTCGTCCAGATCCTCGTCCTCGATATCCTCATCATCGAGCTCGACGTCATCGTCGTCCACCTCGTCCTCTGTGAGGACATCGTCATCGATCGTTTTGTCTTCTTCCAGGATGTCGTCTCGGTCTGACATGTCCCCTGTCCTCCAGTGGCGGCGGGAGTATAGAGATGCACCGCAGAATGCGCGTGACAGTCTGCCCCTACCGGCCTCCGCTATCCGGGGCCTTCCACACTGCGACCGGCGCCGGGGTGGACCCAACATGTAACCCTGACCACGGTTGCTCCGGCCCGCCGGTGGACTCTATCTTCGGCTCGCTGCCCCTCAGATCTTGAGTGCTATGCGGCCCGGTGTAACGCCGACCCTCACGGGTGTATTCCCGACGAACTCCCCGTCGACCTCGACCGGCCATGGTTCACGCGTGGTCACAGTGATCGCCGCACTCGAATAACGTCGCACATCGGGATCCGTGAGGTGCATTCCTCGATAGATTCGCGGCACGAGCGACGCCGCCCGCCGCTTGCGGGCAGTGATTATCTGTACGTCGAGGACACCGTCGATCAGCGTCGCTTTCGGTGCGATGTTGAAACCTCCGCCGAAGAACTGGCCATTGGCAAAGATGACCGCCAGTGCCTCTCCCGAGAAGTTCCGCTTCCCGGTTTCCACCTCGACGTGACCGCGTCGGAAGCCCGGCAATGTCAGCGCCAGCCCAAGGGGATAGCGGATCCGGCCCAGCGAGACCGGCAGCCTGGTAGCACGGCGCGCAGCCGCAGCCGCGACACCGGCCTGACCGACGTTGACGAAATAACGCCGGCCCCAGCTGCCTTCCGCCAAACCCACGTCGATGAGGTACTCGCCCGGCCGGACGAGGTGAATTGCGGCCTCGGGCATGCGCTGCGGGATGCCGAATGTGCGGATCAGGTCGCAGCCCGTGCCGGCGGGTAACACCCCCACGACCGGCGGCTTCTCCCAGGGATGCTCCAGGAGGTCGTTGACGAGCGCGTTGACCGTTCCGTCACCCCCCACCGCGATGAAGTGGCGGCGGCCGTCGGCCACGCCCTCCCGCACGACCTCGCGAGCGGCCGCTCGGTCGGCGGGAGCGATGAGGTCGTAGGCGACGCCGACCGCAGCCAGCGCCGCGTGCGCGCGGCCGGAGGTGCTGCCCCGGCCTCCGGCCGCTTCGTTCACAATGGCCAGCCAGCTGGTCACCCGATGCCTCCCGCAGCCACGACACCCCGGTCAACCGCAGTAATAGCCGCCGATGTAGCCGGCTCGAGCGCGGGAACCGCATCGCGGAGTTGGCGAAGCAGATCCAGCAGCTGCCTGCTGGTTCGCACGAAATCGCCCGGTGCCATATCGCCCTCATCCAGCAGTTCATCGAGCTCGAGCCCACGCGCCCAGTGGTATGCCAGTGTGGCGAAACCCGCCTCCGGCGGGCGCGTTTCCGGCAACTCCCGGGCGACCTCGTCTTCGACGAGGTCCGACCAGACCTCCAGTAGCTCGGAACCGGCGTCCTCGAGATCGGGCGTGGGCCACGACGAGGGCGCTTCTTCGCTTCTCGGTTCAAAGACGAACGCCGACACGAACGCAGCCAGTTCGGGTGGCGCCAGCCGGTCGAAGCACCCCCGCTGGAGCACCTCGACCACCAGCAGATCCAGCTCGGAGTACACAAAACGCAGGATCTCGCCGCGTTCGGTCAGCGACCAGCCATCGACGTAGCCTCGTCCGCCCAGCAGATCGAGCACCCGCCGTAGCTCTGCGACCAGCCCCTCGCCCTGATGCGCATGCTGGTGGCGCTGTCGTCCCAGTTCTCGTTCGATGCGACGCGCGCGGCGCGCTGCCGCCACGTGGCGCTCCAGATCCGGACACCCTGCGGCCTCGTTCCCAGCAGGATCGGGCAACGCATCGCCCCCGATCATCCGCGGCCGCACCCGGTCCATGCTCGAAATCTGCTCCGTCAGGGCAGCGAGCACGGCCGGATCGGCCGGTGGATAGGGTCGGGGCAGCGCCACACGACCCAAGATCTCGGTGCCGGCTACCAGCTCGCGGGACCGCAACTTGCTGCGAGCCCCCGAGCCGCTGAGTACAAAAAACGACGCGCCGCTCTTCCGGTTCTGCCTGCCGGTGATCAGGTATCTCCCACTCCGGCGGCCAAAGGGTATGTCCACCACGTCGCCGACCTGCAGACGCTGCACATCTCGCGCGATTGCCCGACGCTTGTCGGCTGTCTGCGTTGCGGCAGCAACCATCGCTCCCACATCGCCAAGCTCACAGCGGGCGCCTTCGTGGGCCTCTTGCAGCCGGCGTTCGTTGCGGGCAATCGCCTTCTCGAGCCGGCCGATTGCCCGATCCCGCTGAAATTGCGCGAAAGACGCCCGCAGCAACTGCTCAGCCTTGACCCGGTCGTAGTTGGCAATGAGGTTGACCGCCATGTTGTAGGTGGGTCGAAAGCTCGATCGGAGCGAGTGGCTTCCCGCCCGCGCGATCTCGGCCACCCGGTCGACCGCTATGAACGGGGAGTGCAGGACCACGCCGTACCCCTTGGAGTCGATCCCACGCCGCCCGGCCCGCCCCGTGAGCTGGGTGTACTCACCGGGCAGCAGCAGCTCGTGGCCATCGCCGGTGAACTTCGTCAGCTTCTCCAGCACGACGGTGCGCGCCGGCATGTTGATGCCCAGCGACAGCGTTTCGGTGGCGAACACCAGCTTCACCAAGCCGGCAGCGAACAGTTCCTCAACCGTCTCTTTGAATGCCGGGACCATCCCGGCGTGATGGGCGGCCAGTCCGGCTTCGAGCTGAGCGAGCCAGCGGTCGAAGTCCAGCACCGCGAGGTCGCCGGCGGCCAGGTGGGCCGTCCGTTCCAGCGCGTGCTCCCGGATGATCACCCGCTCGTCTTCGGTGGTCAGGCGGAGCGCGGCGTTCAGCAGGCTCGAGGCCGCCTCCTCGCATCCCGCCCGGGAGAAGATGAAATAGATCGCCGGGAGCATGGATCGCCGGGCCAGCTCGTCCGCCACTTCCAGCCGGCGGGGCGTTGCGAATCGCCGCCGCCGGCCGCGGGCGGTCCGGAGCAGCCGGTCGATCGCCGGGTTGACGACCGGCTGACCTTTGCGTTCCACCAGCAACGGCTCGATGGTCAGATGATCGTCGCCCCGATGCAGGTCTTTGACGGCCCACAGGCTTTCGAGCGGAACCGGCCGGTGATCCTCGATCACCAGGTGCGTGCGGCCGCGGCGCTGGCGCACCCAATCGGTGAATTCACCTGGGTTGGAGATCGTGGCCGACAGCGCCACCATTTGAATGGCCCGTGGCGCGTGGATGATGACTTCTTCCCAAACGGCACCCCGAAACCGGTCCTGCAAATAATGGACCTCATCGAGCACGACGATCCCGACGTCGGCCAGGTCTGGACTCGCGGCGTAGATCATGTTCCTCAGCACCTCGGTTGTCATCACGACCACCGGAGCCCGGCCGTTGATCGAGTTGTCGCCGGTCAGCAGACCCACCCGCTCGCGATCGTAGATCTTGATGAAGTCCCCGTATTTCTGATTCGACAGAGCCTTCAGGGGCGTGGTGTAGAGGGCGCGCCGCCCGGTCTGGAGCGCGTGGTGTACCGATGCCTCGGCGATCAGAGTCTTCCCTGCTCCGGTTGGAGCGGTCACTACCACCGACTCGCCTCGTTCCACCGCCTCCGCCGCCTGGACCTGGAACGGATCCGGCTCGAACGGCTGGGACGCGAAGAACGCGTGCATGCTCATTTGCGAAGGATGAATCGAACGAGCCAGATGGTCGATTCGTAGAACAGGTAGAGCGGCACGGACAGCAGCATCAGCGTGAGCGGATCCCCGGTTGGGGTCACCACCGCGCCGACCACGACGATGATCAGTACCGCCCACCGCCGGCCCTGTTTGAGCTGCTTCGAATTCACCAGCCCGGCGGCTGCGGCAGCGAAGAGGAACACGGGAAACTGGAACGCCACGCCGAACACGAGCAGAAACCGGAGGGTGAACTTGAAGTAGTCGTCAACCCGGATCAGCGCTTCGATGCCCGGCTGGATCCCCAGCAGGAACTCCAGCGCCCGGGGCATGCTGTAGAACGCGAACGCCACACCGCTCAAAAAGAGGAAGACCAGGGCGGTCACCAGCGGGAATGCCCAGCGGCGTTCTCGCTTGGTCAACGCCGGGTTGACAAACGCCCAGATCTGATAGAAGACGACGGGACTGGCCAGCACCACTCCGCCGAACAGCGACAAGCGCATCGCGATCGAGAAGCCCTCGGTCACTTCCGTGAAAATCAGGGTTTCGGCTGCCGACTCCGACGTGCCAGCCACGCTCGTGTAAGGCTGGACCAGCAGATCGAACAGCTGGCTGCGGAAGATGAAGGCCACGACGGAACCGATCAGCACCGCCACGGAGGAGACAATCAGTCGCTGCCGGAGCTCAACCAAGTGGGCGAGAATCGGTTGTCGCTCATTGGCCGTCACGTGTCGCCGCTCCCGGCGTCCGGCTGATCGTGCGTCGGCTCCGCCCCACGATCACTCACGGGATCCTCACCCGGCTCCGCATCTGGCGCCAACGGCGCCAGGTCGTCGACGGCTCCGCTGTCTTGGGCGCCGGGCGGCACCGGATCTTCGATACCTTTCCACGCGTCCGATGGAGAGACCCCCACCTCGGGTTCGTCTCCCACCCAGCGGGCCGGTGGCACCGCGTCAGCGTCGTCCCCGGCTACATCCCCGTCAGGTTGACCCGGCGGCGGCCCCGGTGTATCCGCAACCTGCGGCTGATCGGCCGGACCCCCGGAGCTGATCGGCTTGCGCAGTTCGTCGCCCATTTCCCGCAGCGGGTTCTGGATGCCTTTGGCCGTCTCGTCGAGCGAGTCCTTCAGTTCCGAGACCGGCTTGGTCAGATCTTCTTTGAGATCCGTGAACGGTTCCTTCAACTCTCGCACCTCGCGATCGAGGCCAGCGGTCAGCTCCGAGGCCGCATCCCGCAACTCCCGGATGTAGGACCCGATCTTTCGAGCCATCTCCGGCAGCCGCTGCGGTCCGAAAACGATGAGCGCGATGAGGGCAATCGTGAGCAATTCGAGGGGACTGATGTCGAACATGACGCGGGGGCATGGTAGGCCGACCGAGGCCGTTCATCGGCATCACGGGACTACACACGATCGAAGCCCCTGGCTGGTCCAGGGGCTTCGATCGGAAGCGGAGACGGTCGAAAAGTCAGGAAGCGAGGAGCTTGGCCCAGTCGGCGACCTCTTCCAGGTTCTGCACGAAGCGGTTGATCTCCTGCTCGGTGATCGGCTCGGGCTGGTGCACCTCATAGGACACGCCGGTGGCGAGCAGGACGCTCACGATCCGGGCGTTGGCGGGACGCCGCTGCAGCGTGTTGCAGTTGGGGCAAAAGAATCGGTATGAGCCACTGCTCTTGGAGGGGTCGAGCTCTAGGGAAAGATCCTCAGGACCCAGCTCGACATCGCCGCAGCTGGCGCATGTGGTTTTGATCGTCGTCATCCTCTGTCTCCCTGGCGTTCATCTTCCGCTACGTGAGATGTATCGGCGTCGGACGGTTGAGGCTTAGTGACTAATCAGCAAATAGTCCTGGGCAAACCACCCTCCTCACCACGGGTGGTAGGAGCCCGTACCGCCGCCACCGAGCGGCGCAAAACCGGCTCAGGAATAGCGCGCCAGAATCCGGGACCGGAGACCCTCAGTAGCGCGCCGAACGGCATCGCCGTCGACCAGCTCGGCGCTGGGTCCCAGCCTCACCAGCAGGCGGGCGGCCACCGCTGCATCGCTCGCGGCAAAGCGGACTGTGAGGCCGCGGTCGTCGTCGGTCAGGATCTCCACCGGGTAGTACTCCGCCACCCACCGCGCCCGGTCCTTGAGAAGAATGGTGGCGTATACATCGTCTTCTCCTGGCGTATAGCGAACGATTGGTGGCGGGGGCTCAGCCGGCGGGGTGAACTCCTCGTGGCTCAGTGATGCCTCCTGTATGCGATCGACCCGGAACACCCGCTCGGCCTCGGCTGATCGGCAATACCCCGAGACGTACCAATTCCCGAGCGCCGAGAACACCGACCACGGTTCGATCGCTCTGGTCCGAGTCTCGCCCCGGCTCAGCGAGGTGTAGACGATGTTCACGACGTGGTGTTCGTGGGCAGCCGTTCGCAGCGTGTCGAGCAGCTCCGGTTCCGCCGCCAGGTCGACGGTGAGCGCCTCGGACGCATCGGGCAGCACCACCTTGGCCAGCTTCTCCACCGCCCGTTCGAGGGCCGGCGGGGCCTGGTTCGTGCTGATCAGTGCCATACCAGACGCCAGCAGACCCAGGGCCTCTGCCGGGCTCAGCCGCAGCGGCCGCGAGAAGTAGTCGGCCATGTCGACGATGACCTCGTCGTCTTCCACATAGGCTTCCATCAGGTCACCCGGGCCGTAGCCGGGCAATCCACAGACGAACACCAGGTCGAGATCGGCCAGCAGATCCTTGCGTGAATATCCGAATCGCTCGCACACTTCGTCGACAGTGGCACCCGGGTTCCCAATCACCCACGGCAACATGGCCAGGATCCGGGTCAGCCGCTGCGCGGTCTTGGAGGCCGTCACGCAACCCCCCGCACGCGATCGACCACCGCCGAGCGGAGCTCGGCGGGGCTCACCACCTCTGCTTGGTCCTCGAACGTGATGATCCACCCGATGAATGCATCACGGTTGGCGATCCGGATTCGGGCAACCAAGTCGCCGTTGGACTCGTCCCGGGTCACCGAGTGGGCCGGGATCTGGCGGCGTGCCCACCACGCCACCGCCGCATCGAACCGGACCTCCGCTTCGAGGTCGTCCTCGCCCGCCTCCCACGGACGTTGCGGCAACGCTTGGCGGGCGGAAAATCCCGGGGGTCGGGTGAACACGTCAGGTTCCTCGCCTACCTCGACTGCGCTCGCCCGGTCGAGGCGGTAGGACCGGATGGCGTCCGCGCCTCCATCCCGACCCACGACGTACCAGTGACCCCGCTGGTGGACGAGGCCGTACGGCTCGATCCGGCGTTTGCGATCCCGGTAGTCGAAGGCCATTGCCCGGCGCTCACTGATGGCGCGGAAGACGAACCCCAACACGTCGGCGGCCAGGCCGAGGTCGGCCGCGAGCGGCTCACCGCCACCTGCCATCGGCGATCCGCCCAGCTTGAGCACCGCCTCGGGTCCGGACGGCTGGCCGCCCAGCCGCACCACCTGCGCCGCCAGCCAGAGCGCGGCCCGCTCCTCGTCGGTGAGCCCGGGATCAGGCATCTCGTAGGCGTCCGCGGGGATGACGTAGCCAAACTCGACCTCCCACAGATCCGTCGCTCGCCACTCGACCGGAATCCCCATCTGCCGAAGGAGATCCTTGTCACGCTCAAACATTCGCCGAAACGCCTCATCGGACGATTGGTCGTAGCCAGCCACAGTCCGGCGGATCTCGTCCGCCGTGACCGGTCGCTCGCTCGTCAACAGGAAAGCGAGCAGGTTGAGGAGTCTTTCGATGACCTTGCGCATGCGGCGGATTCACTGTATTTGAGCCGACTGTTCCTCGGAAGCATCATCCCGCCCGACCTCCCGAGCCAGGCGTGCCGCCAGGCGCTCGCGCCCTCCTCGGGTCCCGTAGACCGTGAGGAGGTCGCCCGCTTTGAGGACCGTAGCCCCGTTCGGCACCGAAACTTGGCGTTCCCGCCTGACCGACACCACCGTGCAGCCCGCAGGCCAGGGGACTTGCTTGATCGGCCGACCGTCCGCCACCGATCCGGCCGTGATCTCGAACTCGAAAAACTCCACGCCCGGGTGGGTGCGGGCGCCCAGCCGCTGACGGACATGCTCCTGGTCGGTGCGGGCCTCCAACGCCAGATGATACGCGCGGACGGCGTCCTCCCGCCGGAACATCCCCACCAGCCGTGCGGGGTCATCGGCCTCGACGACCGGGAGCCGCCCAACACCCAGAGCCGCCATTCGTTCGAGTGCGGCGGACACCTGGGTCTCCTCGGTGACAGTCACCGGGCTGGGGGTCATGACCTCGCCGACGCTGGTCTGATCGGAAGGCCCCCCTGCCCGCACGATGTCGCTCACGGCCAGCAACCCGACAAGCCGGTCGTCGTCGGTGACCGCGAGGCCATGGTGCCGGCTCCGGTCCAGAAGTCCCTGGGCTTCTGCAGTGGTTGCTTCCGGTTCGATGCACGGGGCGGTTCGGGTCATGACTTGGCCCACGTTGATCGTGTCCAGCAGGTCCACCTCCGCTGGGCGTAAGGGCTGGATGCCCATGCGCCGCAGCGCCATCGTGTAGACGCTGGTCGGATGCCAGCGATCGGCCACGAACGTGGCCAGCGACGTGGCGAGCATCAGCGGGAGCACCAGACCGTAGTCTCCGGTGATTTCGAACACGATCAGGATCGAAGTGAGCGGTGCCCGGGCAATAGCTGCGAAAGCCGCCGCCATCCCCACCACCGCGAACGCTCCCGGGCGTAGAGTGCTGAAGCCCCACATCGGCGCCAGCAACTCACCGAATCCCGACCCGAGGGCGGCCCCGATGAACAAGGAGGGCATGAAGGCTCCACCGGACCCGTGGCCGCCCAAAGTGAAGGCGGTTGCGACGATCTTCATCAGCGACAGGCCGATGAGAATCCCCCAAACCTGTGCGTTTTCCTCGACCGGCCGGACCAGGCTCGCCACGAAATCCTGGCCGTCGCCCAGGATCTGCGGATCGATCAGTGCGATGGCGGCGACCGCCACCCCGAACAGGGCCGCCCGCAGCCAGCCAGGGACTCGGGAGCCGAGATTCAACCTCTCCGCTCGGTCCACCAGCTCAAGAAAGATGATTCCGACGACGACGGCCAGGAGCCCGAGCACTGCGTAGAGAAACAGCTCGCGCGCGTCCTCCAGCTGAAACGCGAACGCGGTCAGTATGCGATCCGAGCCGACGATACTGCGGGATGTCACGGCGGCAGTCACCGAGGCGACCACAACCGCGTTCAGGTGGCGGATCGCAAACGCCCCCAATATGACCTCGAGAGCGAAGAGCATTCCGGCGATCGGCGCGTTGAAGCTGGCACCGATCGCTGCGCCCGCGCCGGCGGCAACCAAACTACGGATCTGATCTTCACCGAGCCCGGCCCAGCGGCCGACCTTGGACCCGACCGTTCCTCCGATCTGGACCATCGGTCCCTCACGACCGGCCGAGCCGCCGCCGCCCACCGTCAACGTGGTCGCCAGGATCTTGACGAAGAATGCGCGGGTCGGCAGGTACCCAGCCCGCACCGTCAACGCGGCGCTGGTCTCCGGCACCCCGTCACCGATCGCCTCGGGTGCCAGGCGGCTGGCCAGCAGATGAGCGGCAGCCAGCCCGACGGGCACCGTCAGGAAAGGAATCCACCATTTGACCTCGACGAGATGGGCGAGCCCTGCAACTTCGGTGACAAACTCGAGCCCGGTGATCAGCACGGCCGCGGAGAGTCCCACCAGCGCGCCGACCACGATCGACAGCGCTAGAAACCCCGCCGTACGCGAAGGACGTGCCAGCTGTCGGATCGGTATGGATGACCGCGCCACCCGAGCGAGGTTAGAGCAGATTGGGGTCTTCGCTGCCGGCCAACCAGAGGCGCCGGCCTTGCCCGATCACAGTGAAGCGATGAGGCGTTCCACCCGCTCGTCCACGGCCTTGAAGGGGTCCTTGCACAACACCGTGCGCTGCGCTTGGTCGTTGAGTTTCAGATGCACCCAATCCACCGTGAAATCGCGTTTCTTGGCCTTGGCCGCCTTGATGAACTCGCCCCGGAGGCGGGCTCTGGTCGTCTGAGGCGGCCGGATGACACCCTCGGCGATGGCGGCGTCGGTGACCACCCGGTCGGTGAGCCCTTTGCGTTCCATCAGGTAGTAGAGCCCTCGATCCGGAGTCACGTCGTGGTAGGTCAAGTCGACGAGGGCCAGCTTCGGGTGGTTGAGCGGGAGGTCCCATTTGTTCTGGTAGCGTTCGATCAGGTGGTGCTTCATCACCCAGTCGACCTCGCGGTTGAGCGTCAGCGGATCCTTCTCCAGCCCGGTGAGGAGGTGCTCCCACATTTCCACGGCCCGCTGCACCGCCGGCGAGAAACCGGGGCTACGGGAGTAGCGGAGCGCTCGATCGAGGTACTCCCACTGGATATCGAGAGCCGACAGCTCCCGGCCGTTGGCCAGCCGCACCTTGCGCCGGCAAGTGGGGTCGTGACTGATCTCCCTGATGGCCCGGATGGGGTTGTCCAGTGTGAGATCGCGGAACACAACGTTTGCTTCCAACATCTCCAGCAAGGCGGCGGTGGCGCCCACCTTCACATAGGTCGCGTACTCGCTCATATTCGAATCGCCGGCGATCACGTGCAGGCGACGGTAGCGCTCGGCGTCGGCGTGCGGCTCGTCCCGCGTGTTGATGATCGGTCGTGATCGGGTGGTGGCGGACGACACACCCTCCCAAATGTGCTCGGCCCGCTGCGCAATGCAGAACACGGTCCCGCGGGCGGTCTGCAACAGCTTGCCCGATCCGCAGAAGATCTGGCGCGTGACCAGGAAGGGGATCAGAGTCTCGACAATCCGCTGAAAGTCGCCGTGCCGGCCGACCAGATAATTCTCATGGCAGCCATAGGAGTTGCCGGCGGAGTCGGTGTTGTTCTTGAAGAGGTAGATCTGGCCGCGTATGCCCTCTTCCTCAAGCCGCTGTTCAGCCGAGCGGAGGAGGCCCTCCAGCACCCGCTCCCCGGCCTTGTCATGCGCAACCAGGTCATACAGGTTGTCACATTCAGGCGTCGCGTACTCGGGGTGGCTCCCGACGTCCAGATATAGCCGGGCACCATTCTCGAGAAATACATTCGAGGAGCGTCCCCAACTGACCACCCGGCGGAACAAATAGCGAGCGACCTCGTCGGGGCTCAAGCGCCGCTGGCCGCGAAGGGTGCAGGTGACCCCGTACTCGTTTTCTATGCCAAAGATGCGACGCTGCACATCGCCAGGCTACCCACGTCTTGTCGCAACGGGTGGTTGGAACGTGCATCTGCGCACGGTATCCGGCCGGACGCGGCAGAATTGAAGCCGACGGGATTTAGGCGAGGCAACCATGACGACCCACGACCGGATCTCCTGGCGATCCATGGTCAAACTGACCACTGTGGCGGACGTTGCCACGGCCCATGTGCTGGCGGCACACTTGGACCACGAGGGCATCGATTGCCACATCCGCAGCGAGTCGCTGGGGCCCTACCCGATCGCGATCGGATCGTGGGGCGAAACGCAGATCTGGGTGGACGAATCCGACCTCGAGGACGCCCGGGAGGTGCTGGCTGCGATCGATTCCGAGGCCCAGGCGACAGAGGTGGACCGGGCCGGAGTGGGGAAATCGCCCAACATTGGCCGTTCGCTCGGATGGTGGCTGGTGGCGGCGGCGTTGCTCGCCTGGATCATCTATCTGCGGATCGCCAGCGTGCTCTAAACGCGGCCACGGGTGGTCCCGGGGCTCATCGTCGTTGCGGTCCCAGCGTCAGGTGATCGGTGCGAGTTCTTCGTCGCTCAGCCGGCGGAAGGCCCGGCGCCGCTCGGTTCGGTCGAGCAACGCTGCTTCCCAACCGTCGATCTCGCGATCTTCCACTTGGCGAAATGCTGAGGCGGCGAGGGCGAGGGCATCGGCCAGGGTCGGAAGGCCGTTGTACCCCTCCTGCAGCTTGGTCGACAGCGCATCGGACTGCCCTCCGATGGCGGTGTATCCGCTCTCGTCAAACAACGTGCCGTCGTAGGTGACCTTGTACAGGCGATCCCCCGCATGGTTGGAGCCCACCTCGGCGATGAGGACCTCCACCTCATAGGGCTTGGCGCCTTGTATGAAGATGTTGCCCAAGGTCTGGGAAAACGCCGAAGCGAGGCTCTTGGCGGTGACGTCGGGCCGCCCGTAGGTATAACCCTTCACGTCGGCGTGTCGAATCCCTGCGACCCGCAGCGATTCGAACTCGTTGTACTTCCCGACACCGGCGAAGGCGATTCGGTCGTAGATCTCGGAGATCTTCGTGAGTGTCCGGGAGGGGTTCTCGGCGAGCAGCAGCACACCCTCCTCGACTTCGAGCGCCAGGATCGAGCGACCCCGGGCGATGCCTTTACGGGCGTACTCGGCCCGATCCTTGACCAGCTGCTCGGGTGGAACATAAAACGGCATCGTCACGGCATCTGCTCCAAGATCCGCTCGGCAACACCGGCCACCGTCTCTTCCGAGAGTGTCCTCAGCCCGTCACCATCGACGATGACGACATTGGGATAGATCCCGCGCCTGACATCGGGACCCCCGGTGGCTGCGTCTTGTTCGGCCGCGGCGACGAGGGCACGCAACGCCACATCGGTCGCCTCTGATTCGGTGAAGCCGGGGCGAAACACCGTCCGCAAGTACGACTTGGCCTCCCGCGAACCCGAGCCGGTCGAACCGAAATCGTCAACTTCGTAGCGGCCGCCGACCGCGTCGAAGGTGAACACTTTGCCACTCCCGTCGGTCTCGTCAAACCCGCAGAACAGCGGGACAACCACCAGCCCCTGCATGGCCATCGGGAGCTGCTGGCGGACCATCCGCGCCAGATACGTCGCTTTGCCATCGAGGCTCAGCCGGACGCCCTCCAGCTTCTCATAATGCTCGAGCTCGGTTTGAAACAGGCGGACCAGTTCAATGGCCAAGCCGGCAGTCCCGGATATGGCAACCGCGGAAAAGCCATCGGCCGGGAAGACCTTCTGTATCCGGCGGTGAGCGATGTCATAGCCCTCCGTGGCCTGACGATCGCCCATCATCACCACGCCGCCGTCGTAGCGCACTGCCAGCACCGTCGTACCCTCTGGGGCGGCCAGCGGCGTCAGGTCGGCTGCGGGCGGTAGGGCCCAGGTGGGGGCCGCGTCGAGGGCGCGTAGCAGGTCGGTGAAACTGGAACTGGCGACAGGGATGTTGACGGGGAGTGGTCCCTCGATCACTCTCCGCCCTTCTGGACGTAGTTCTTCACGAACTCTTCGGCATTCTCTTCGAGCACAGAGTCGATCTCATCCAACAGCTCATCGATCTTGTCGGTGGTGTCCGACTCGTCAACGGCCTCGGAGGCTTCGGCCTCTTCGACCTCTTGTTCTCTGTCGGTGCGTTGCGTGTGCTTGCGCTCCTGGGCAGCCATCACGTACCTCCTAAGGCTTCAATCAGCTCGGCGGCGTCGGGCGCCTTGTCGAGCAGCTCCGCGACATGATCTCGCGTGCCACGCAGTGGTTCCATCATAGGCACCCGTTTCAGCGTTGATTCGCCGGTGTCGAAGACCAGAGAATCCCAGTTGGCCGCCACCAGCGACTCGGGGTACTGCGCTACGCACCTGCCCCGGAAGTAGGCCCGGGTGGTTTCGGGCGGCTGGACCACCGCGGATGCCACCTCTTCATCTGTGAACAGACGCCGGATGCTGCCGCGGCCGGCGAGCCGATAGTACAAGCCGCGGCTGGGTTCTATGTCGTGGTACTGGAGCGCGATCATCTCGAGTTTCGGGTTGTCCCACTCGAGGCCGTCTCGCTGTCGATACCGATCCAGCGTGCGGTATTTGGCTACCCAATCGAGCCGGTCCTCGGCCCGCATCGGGTCGGTTTCCAGGTCGGTGAGGATGGATTCCCATTCGTTGAGAACCCGGGTCCAGATCTCGCCATCCATCTCTTGTTCCACGTACTTGGTCAGCGCTTCGAGATATCGGAACTGAAGCTCCAACGGACGGATGCCGACCCCGCTCTCCAACTCGATCGGTCGCCGCAGCGACAGGTCATGACTCACCGCCCAACACGCCTCAACCGGGTTGGCGAGCATGAACGTTTCGGGAAGCGCCCCGTCCTCGACCGCACTCAGCAGCAGTGCGGTGGTCCCCAGCTTGACGAAGGTCTGGACCTCCGACATGTTGGCATCACCGATGATCACGTGCAGCCTGCGGTATTTGGCCACATCACCATGCGGTTCATCGCGTGTGTTGATTATGGGCCGTTTGAGGGTTGTCTCGAGCCCGACCTCCTCCTCGAAGAAGTCGGCCCGCTGCGTGAGTTGATACGCGATGTCTGGCCGGCCGTTCTCGGAACCGATCTTCCCCGATCCGGTGAAGATCTGACGGGTGATCATCCAGGTGGTGGCGTATTGGATGATGTCGGAGAAGGGCAGATCGCGTGACATCAGGTAGTTCTCATGCGCCCCGTATGAGTTGCCCTTGCCGTCGCTGTTGTTCTTGTGGAGACGCAGGTCCTCGCCCTCGCGCAGCATCACCTGGGCGTTGCGGGCGGCGTGGGCGATAACCGTCTCTCCCGCTTTGTCGTACAACGCAGCCTGATAGGGGTCCGCACATTCCGGTGTTGAGTACTCGGGGTGCGCATGATCGACATACAGGCGGGCGCCGTTGGTCAGGACGACGTTCACCAGGCCTGTATCGATGTCGCTGACGCCGTGCGTCTCGAACCCGAAGCCGCGGGCATCCCGGCCGGGCGACTCCTCCTCAAATGACCACTGCACCCGGACACGGCCGCCCTCGTAGCTGTTGACGACCAGGGCGGACGCGAGTGCCGGATTGAAATCCAGTTGGTTCCGGATCGTGACCCCGAACTCGGTCTCGGTACCGAGTACCTTGGGAATCGCCATACGTCAGAGGTACTGACCCGTGCCGATGGCCTCGATAGTCCGGGCGGAGTCCTCACCTTCGATCAGGGTGCGCACATACACGATGCGTTCGCCCTTCTTGCCCGAAATCTTCGCCCAATCGTCGGGGTTCGTGGTGTTCGGGAGATCCTCATGCTCACGGAACTCCTGTTTGATCGCGGTGAGCAGATCGTCGCGTGCGATCCCGCTCGCACCGCCCTCGATCCGTCGCTTGATTGCGTCTTTCTTGGCGCGGCGGACGATGTTCTCGATCATTGCGCCCGATGAGAAATCCTTGAAATACAGGGTTTCCCGGTCGCCGTTGGCGTAGGTCACCTCGAGGAACTTGTTCGCATCGTCGGTTGAGTACATCCGGTTCACGGTCGCCTCAACGAAGTTCTCCACCAACGTGGCCCGGTCACCCCCGACCCCCGCCAGCGCGTCCTCGTCGAAGGGCAGATCGGTGCTGAGGTAGATCTTGAAGATCTGTCGGGCGGCGTCGGCATTTGGCCGGGCGATTTTGATCTTCACGTCGAGGCGGCCGGGACGCAGGATGGCGGGGTCGATCAGATCCTCCCGGTTGGAGGCGCCGATGACGATCACGTTCTTGAGGCTCTCCACACCGTCCAACTCGCTCAGCAGCTGGGGCACGATGGTCGATTCGACGTCGGAGGAGATGCCGCTGCCCCGGGTCCGGAACAGCGAGTCCATCTCGTCGAAGAAGACAATGACCGGCACGCCCTCGTCCGATTTCTCCTTGGCGCGCTGGAAGATGAGGCGTATCTGTCGCTCGGTCTCGCCCACGTACTTGTTCAGCAGCTCGGGGCCTTTGATGTTGAGAAAATACGACCGGGCGTCTTCATTGCCGGTGCGGTCGGCGACTGCCAGGGCCAGGCTGTTGGCGACGGCCTTGGCGATCAGTGTCTTGCCGCATCCGGGCGGGCCGTACAGCAGGATGCCTTTGGGGGCCTTGAGATCGTATTCCACGAAGAGATCTCGGTGGATGTACGGGAGCTCGACTGCGTCACGGATCGCCTCGATCTGAGACGCCAAGCCGCCAACCTGCTGGTACGTCACGTCAGGGACCTCTTCCAGCACCAGCTCTTCGACCTCCGGCCGGGCGAGCTTCTCGTAGACCAGCCCGGTGCGGGAATCCAGCCGGACGTGGTCACCGGCACGCAGCTTTTCGGTGAACACCGGTTCGGCCCGCTCGACGACTCGCTCTTCATCGGCGTGGGCCAGCACCAGCACCCGGCGGTCATCGAGGCACTCCTTGACGGTGACGACCTCTCCCAACACGTCGAACTCGCGCACGTCGATCACGTTCATCGAGTCGTTCAACAACACCTCTTGTCCGCGCTGTAGCTGTTTGACTTCGATCGTGGGTTGGGCGTTGACGCGAAGCTTGCGACCGCCGGCCATCACATCGACAGTGCCGTCCGGATTGATACCGAGAACCGTGGCGAACGGGTTCGGCGGGGTGGTGAGCTTCTCGACCTCCTCCCGCAAGACCGCAAGCTGCTCGCGCGCCTCTTCGAGAACTGCCGAGAGCTTTTCGTTCTGCTGAGCGGCTTGGGCCAGCTGGCCTTTGGTTTCGAGGAGGCGCTCCTCCAGGATCCGCACCCTTCGCGGTGCGTCCTGCAGTCGCCGCCGCAGCACCGCCACCTCCTCCTCGAGCGATTGAATCGTCCCGTGGAGAGCAGCTAGCTGCCGTTCATGCTCCTGTCGATCTCGATCTTCGAACATCATCCATCACTGCACCCGTTGAAATCGCAGTATACGGCCACCTCGCAGTTGACTGACACACTCACGAAGTCCGTTTCCGCGACCTCGCTCAGAGCGGGCGTCTCACCACCAGGCAACGGCCCCGGCACAGCGTCTACTGGCTCGGAAAACTGGCTGTCGCAGCCGCCGGGTTCCGCCCGTGACCGTGTACTATCGCTCAGTACATCGTCACCAACGGAGTCAAAATGAAGGTTTGGATCGACCAGGACCTGTGTACTGGTGATGGTCTGTGCGAAGAGATCGCTCCCGACGTCTTCGTACTTCTGGACGATGGACTCGCGTACGTGCGGGAAGGCGACACGATATTCGCTCAAGCGGAGGGCCACCCCGAGGGTGCAGCCGGCGTGGCCAAGGTGCCGGCGGGCCAGGAAGACATCACCATCGAGTCGGCTGAAGAGTGCCCCGGGGAGTGCATTTTCATCGAACCCGACTGAGGGCTCGGAGAAGGATTTCACGCAGGACCGGGCGGCGCCCGGTCCTTCTGTTTCTGGTCGGATCCGCCAATCGGTCACCGAGGGAGAATCCGCCGAGCAGTCGTTATGAAACCCGTGTGGCCCACCATCTGGTGCGACGGCCTCACCGAGCGTCCCCGCACGTTCCAGCTACGGATGAGAATCTCGAAAGTCTCTGCGTCGTGGTACGTCTCGAGCTTCTCCAACCGCGCGTGCAGCGCTTCGAGCTGGGGAACGGTGGGCAAGTAGGCGCAGAACACGCCGCCCGGCGCCAGTTGCTCGGCGGCTATGTCGGCCGCATGCCAAGGCTCTGGCACATCGAGAACCACCCGGTCGGGGACCGTCTCCGCGAGCACCTCTTCGACTGCTCCCACCCGGAGATCGAGTTGCGGCGGCACTTCACCAAAGAAACGCTCGATGGTGGTTCGGGCGTGGGCGGCGTGGTCCTCGCGTCGTTCGACGCTGACCACCCGGCCGTGGGGTCCGACTGCTCGGGCCAGCGCCATCGCCAGCGCACCCGATCCGGTCCCGGCCTCGACGACGGAGGCTCCCGGATGGATATCGCCATAGACGAGGATCGCTCCGGTGTCTTTGGGATAGACGACCTGGGCGCCGCGCTTCATGCGGAGGACGAAGTCGGCCAGACGGGGGCGTAACGCCACGAGCTTCGCCCCGCCCGATGAGGTCAAGGTGGTGCCATTGGGCTGCCCGATGATGCCGGCATGCGGGATGGAACCCTGGTGGAACTGGAACATACCGTCGGGGCGTAGATGCAGAAGGTACTGACGGTCGCGCTCGTCGTAGAGCAACACGGCATCGCCGGCGGCGAACGTGTCGGTCACCCGGACAAAAGTGCCAGTGCCCCGACACCGATCGTCGAGATGACCATGCCGACCACGACCACCCAGACGATGATCCTGACGAAATTGTCCTTCCGCATAGAGGAGATGCTAGAGCCGTACGGAGCGATCGAGAAGGCGACTGGACAACCCAGCCGGACCTCCGTCGAAGCACAGAGTTTCGACGGGGGCAGCCAGCCGATATGCTGCCGATCGTGAATCTCCTTCAGTTGGGACTGACCCGCGTTTTTCGGGGGCTGCGCGAGGGGGACACTGCGGTGTTGCTCGGTGGCTTGTTGCTGGCGGCGTTGGGGCTGCGCCGGCGCCCGTCAAAGCGCAAGCAAGTCACCCGAATCACGATCAAACCTGGCCAGGCGAAAGCGCTGCGCGTCACCGCCAAAGGCCGTACGCCGATCCGCTTCGAACGCTGAGACCGACTGCGTAGGTCAGATCTTGTAGACCTCGACGACGGCGCCGCCCTTCTTGCCCCGGCGGCGGCCCCACAAGAAGGCCAGTACCAGCAGGACCACGAGGCCGATGCCGACAGTGACCGCCGTGTTCTGAACACTGTCTCTGGTCTGGTCGAGCGCCGACTCCAGCTCCTTGGCCTTGGATTCCAGCTGATCCCGATCGATCATGAGGCGCCCCCTCTCGTGGCTAGGCTCACCGACGCGCCGGCAACCACCAGGCTACCGACTGCAGCGATTCCATACGCAAGTACTTCCCACAGTTCACCTGCGGGAAGCAGATCCGTGACCCAACGCGCGAACGCAATAGCGAGTAGCAACCAGCCAATAGCGAGCAGCAGCCCGCCCGCCAAACTGAACCCGGCATAGCGTCCCACCCGCTTCAGCGGATCGACCGTCTCCTGCTGAAGGTACGCCTTGGACATGTCCACTAGCTCCGTCACGAGCTGGGGTATCTCTGCTGGCTTCGCCATTTCCCTCCTCGCCCGACCCGCAAGGCTAGGGATGTTACGGCGGCTTGACCAGCTACACCGGATCGCCCGGACCGGTGGCCGGCCCGGCGCGAATGGGGCATGGGACGCCCTGCTCGCTACCCTGCCTACCCGTGGCAATCGAGGATCACCGCTCGCCTCCGATCGGCCGGCCCTTCACCCTGCTCTGGCTGGGTCAGGCCATTTCCCAGCTGGGCGACTACATCGCCTATTTCACCCTGCCCGCGTTTGTGTCTGTGCTGACCAGCCGGGCGACCGACTTTGCGCTGGTTTTCGCGGCCGAAAACGTCCCGACGCTGTTGTTCGGGTTCAGCGCCGGTGTCCTCCTGGACCGGGTCTCGCTGCGGGCCGCCGCCCTTGTTGCCGACCTAGGACGGGCGCTGGCATTCGCGATGTTGGCTGTGTTCGCCGCGAGCGGTGCTCCTTCCATCTGGATTCTGTTCCTCGTGTCTTTTGCGGTCGGCACGCTGGCAGCGGGATTCAACGCAGCACTGCCCTCGTTTCTGCCGGCAGTAGTTGCGCCGGATCGCGTGACGTCGGCTAACGCCCGCCTGTCCTTCACACAGCAACTCGCATTCGTGGTGGCGCCGGCTATCGGCGGCTTGATCGTCCAGGCATGGGGGTTCACGGTCGCCTTCATCATCAACGCGGCGACGTTCATCGCTTCGGTGATCAGCCTGATGTTCGTGAAAGCGCAGCGCGTCATGGAACGAGCAGAGGAGCGAACCTCCTTCTCAGACGAGCTCAAGGAGGGACTTCGCTATCTGTGGCAGCACCCGGTGCTCAAACCCGCCACGCTGGCGGCCGCCGCTACGAATCTCGTGGTTGCCTTCATCGAGTCGATGCTTGTTCTGCTGGGCCGGGAAGTTTTCGGCATCGAGGACTTTGCGCGGCTCGGCATCGTCTTCGGCGCCCTCGGGGCCGGAGGGGTGGTCGGAGCGGCCACCGCTTCGCGGATCATTCAGAGGCTGGGGCTTGGCCGGACATTGATCATCGGGATGTTCGTTTTCGGACTCGGGACGCTCGCCACAGCGCTCCAGCGGACCGTGCCGGGGGTTGCCGTCTCACTGGGCGCTGCACTGATCGGGGTTCCCTGGATCAACATTGCGATCATAACGATGCGCCAAACCATGACCCCCGACGCGCTGTTGGGACGTGTGACATCCGCGTCCCGATCAATCGCCTGGGGCACGCTTCCGATCGGAGCGGTGATCGCGGGCCTGCTGGCCGATGAGTTCGTTGGCCTCGAGACTCTCACGTATGCCGCGCCGGTGTTCCTCCTGGGTGTGGCCGCACTGATGCTGCGGACCGAACTCTGGTCGGGACATGCCCGTCCTGCCCACGATGGCGAGAACATGACTTCGCCCAAGGCCGAGCGGCCGGCTAGCTGAGGCCCGGGTTGCCCGGCAGGCGGAATAGGCTCGGCCGGACATGACGTCCGCCAACCAATCGCCGCCGCTCGAATCGTGGAATCTGTTTGACAGCGATCCGGCGCTGGCCGCTGGTCTGGCCCGAGCGGACGCCTCATGGGCAACCGATGTGGCTAGAGAGTTGGGCGCACTCATGGGCCAGCCCGACATGATCGAGGCGGGGGCCGCGGCCAATCGCTACGCGCCCGAACTGCGCACCTATGACCGGTCCGGCGAACGGATTGATGAGGTCGTATTCCACCCGGCGTGGCACGCCCTGCTCGAGACGTCGCTCGGGTTCGGGTTGCACTCCCTACCGTGGGAGAACGACCGGCCGGGCGCACATACGGCCCGGGCGGTCTTGTTTCACCTCGCCAGCCAGAACGAGGCGGGCCACGGCTGTCCCATTTCAATGACCTATTCGTCGGTTCCAGCGTTGCAGGCACAGCCGGAGATTGCCAAGGAATGGCTACCGCTGGTGATCGATCGCGCCTATGACCCCGCCGGCGTGCCGGCGGCTTGGAAAGGCACAGCTCTGGTGGGTATGGCCATGACGGAACGCCAGGGTGGCACCGACGTCCGGGCCAACACCACGTCGGCGCGTGCGCTCAACGGCGGCGGACCTGGGGGCTTGTACACGGTGGACGGGCACAAGTGGTTCTGCTCGGCGCCGATGTGCGACGCTTTCCTCGTGCTGGCTCAGGCCGCGGGGGGCCTCAGCTGCTTTCTGCTCCCCCGCCGCCAGCCCGACGGGTCTGGGAATGGTCTCCGCATCGACCGTTTGAAGGACAAGCTCGGCAATCGTTCCAATGCCTCCAGCGAAGTCCGCTTCGAGAACGCACTCGCGTGGCTGATCGGCGAAGAGGGCCGTGGGGTCCCCACCATCATCGAGATGGTGACGCACACCAGGTTGGACTGCGTGATCGGATCAACGGCTCTAATGCGCCGCGCCGCCACCGAAGCGGCCCACCACACTCGGCACCGGATGGTGTTCGGCACGAAACTGATTGATCACGCCCTCATGCGCAACGTCCTGGCCGATCTCGCGCTCGAGGTGGAAGCGGCCACAGCATTGATGTTCCGGCTGGCAGCCGCGTTCGATCTCCGGATGGGCGATACCGAGGAAGCGACCGTTCAGCGGATGCTGACGCCGGCGGCCAAATTCTGGGTGACCAAACGCTGCACCCCGGTTGTTGCGGAGGCGCTCGAGTGTCTGGGGGGAAACGGGTACGTCGAAGAGTCCATGCTGCCCCGCTTGTTCCGGGAGAGCCCGCTCAACTCGATCTGGGAAGGTTCAGGCAACGTGATGGCTTTGGACGTGCTGCGAGCGCTGACCCGGACCCCGCACGCTCGAGACATGTTCGAGGCCGAACTCGCTGCCGTCGCCGGACGTCATCCGGAACTCGATAGGGCCATCGACGAGCTACTCGATATCGTCTCCGGTCCGGGTGAAGGCGCGGAGGCGGGAGGGCGGCGTATCGCCAGCATGATCGCGACCACCATGGCAGCAGCCGAACTTGTCCGCCACGCCCCCGACGATGTCTCCCGTGCCTACGTGGTGTCTCGACTGGGTGATGGCGCCGGCCATCAACTCGGTGCGCTCGATCCGTCACTCGTCTCGGACGTGTTGATTCGCCGAATTCTGCCCGAGGCCTGATCCTGGGGCCGGCTCGTCGGACCTGTAGACCAACTGGTGGCGGCGCTGCCGGACGGCGTCCTCAGCCCCGCCGATGATCCGATTGACTGCGTCGAGCGTGGCCCGCGAGAAAGCTTCGGCGGCAGTGCGGATGCCGATCTCCGCGGTCCCGATCATCAGTTCGGTGCCGAATCGCACCGACACGACTGCGACGTCGATCTCGCCCAGCTCGACGGCTGAAACGGCGACGACGTGGAGAGGCTCGCCCGTCAACGACTCAACCGCCCGCAGTGTGGCGCGGGCAGCAGTGCGCTCGACAGCCCCGCCAATACCGGCCGCAGCACCGACGACCTCATTCCCGCCGTCAGCGACAATGACCGATACGCCCGAGGCTGCGTGACCGGCGACGGTCACTGAAACCAATCGAAGGCGGTTCTCGACCATGCATCCCCCACCGAGACACTATCAGGGCCGAGTTGGAAAATCCCGGTTTCATCCGCGCAGCTTGACCGGGTGCGCGGGACCATCTGTTCCGGTGTGGGCCCACCGGAGATCGCGTCCCGGGCCCCGACGCGAGGCGGGGCCGGCCAGTGGCCGCCGGCATGTCCTTTTGTACCTACCGTCCCGGACCGCGCCTCGCCAGCCACGGAGCAGCAGCAGCACATCTTCAGGTTTGACGCCGACCCGCGCAGGGGATATGGCGGCAGCCGGACAGCAGGCTCGAGCTACGTCATGGAGCAGTCTGGAACCAGCACCGCGACACAACGCCGCCGCAGCTCACCGTACCGCACTGCCTTGCGCGGTTGCTGTTCATCGGGGGCGCCGGCTCAGACCAGGCCGAGCGCCCGGGCGATGAAGCTGGCCATCTGCGCTCGGTTCACATTCTGCCCCGGGCAGT
>JBFGLM010000031.1:0-56982 GCA_041576165.1 Acidimicrobiia bacterium | reverse complement strand
CTCGGCGGCTGCCGGTGTGGGTGGTGCGTCGTGCGGGCCGGGCTGCGACGCCGGTTGGTCGGTGGGTTGGGATGTGGGGGGCGGTTCGTCCTCGGCGGTGGGGGCCGGTTCGTCCTCGGGGGTGGGGGCCGGTTCGTCCTCGGCGGCTGCCGGTGTGGGTGGTGCGTCGTGCGGGCCGGGCTGCGACGCCGGTTGGTCGGTGGGTTCGGTGGTAGGGGGCGGTTCGTCCTCGGCGGTGGGGGCCGGTTCGTCCTCGGCGGTGGGGGCCGGTTCGTCCTCGGCGGTGGGGGCCGGTTCGTCCTCGGCGGCTGCCGGTGTCGGTGGTGCCTCGTGCGGGCCGGGCTGCCATGCCGCTTGGTCGGCGGGTTCGGCTGCCTGCTGGGACTCGGTTCGGAGATCGATCACCATTTCCGCGTCGCCTTCGAGGAGGGCGAGTGGGGCCGCATCCTCAGACGCCGCCAGCTCGGGTTCTCGCTCTGCCGGGTGAAGCGGCTCACCGGCCTCGGGACTCGCCGGCCTCGAAGCGGCCGGGCCCCGATCGGGCTCTGGCGATGGACGGGTGCCGTCTGCTGCTTCCCCGCGCTGGACCGCCGCCGCCTTGAGGTCCTGCAGAGCGCTGAGGAATCCGAACATGAAGGCGCCGGGCGAGTCCGGGTGGAAGATGCTGGCCGAGCCTCCGATGCTCATCTGAAACTGCGGGCTGGCCACGGCTGTGACACGCACGTACGTGGCGTGCCAGCGCCGCTCGTTCCCGGCCGCATCGGTCACGACCACGGCGTCGTCTTCCAACCGAAAGCATGCGCGCCTCGCCTGGCCGGCGTCGTTCACGAAATGACCCCAGAATGTTTGCCCCATCATCGCCCCGATACTCGTGGCTCGCCGTCGCCCCCAGCGGCCGATGCGGTGCACCGTACCACAGGCCTGCGAGCTAAAAGTAGACGAAGAGTGGCATGAATCCGGCCGGTTGCCACGGCCAGTGGTGGGAGGGTGGGCCCGGCTGCCCGATGGCTCAACAACCTCGCGCGCTCGCTGGTCCGGACGCCGGCCGGGCTCGCCGGGCCCGTCCGGGCGGTAGCGAAAACGCTCAGGTCATCCCGCCGCTTGGGCGCAGATTCTAGGATCCTCACGAGCCGGCGGAAGGTGCCTGGATGTCAGACAAGCTGTTGATCGAGGTCGAGGACGACGTGGCGACACTGACCTTCAACCGACCAGACAAGGCCAACGCCATGGACCTCGAGCTCATGCAGGATCTGATGCATGCAGCGATCCGCTGCGATGAGGATCCGGGCATTCGAGCGGTGATCGTGACCGGAACCGGGCGCTTCTTCAGTGCCGGGGGAGACCTCGCAGCTTTCGTCGGCGCCGGAGAAGAAGTAGGCCGGCTGTTGAAGGAGATGACGACATATTTCCATTCGGCCATTTCACGGTTTGCTCGGATGGACCCGCCCTTGATCTCGGCGGTGAACGGCATCGCGGCCGGCGCCGGCTTCTCGTTTGTTGCCGCCAGCGACCTCGCGCTTGCCGCCGAGTCCGCCAAGTTCGTGTCTGCCTATACGGCCGCCAACAACTCGCCGGACGGCAGCTCGACATATTTTGTGCCGCGCCTGGTGGGGATGCGCCGGGCGATGGAACTGATGCTCACAAACCGTCAGTTGAGCGCTCCTGAAGCGCTGGATTGGGGGCTGATCAACCAGGTAGTAGCCGACGATGTGCTGATGGAGACGGTCCGGGAGCTGGCGGTACAGCTGGCCCAAGGCGCCACCCTCGCGTACGGCGCGGTCAAGCGGCTGCTCCAAGAGAGTTTCAGCGACACGCTCGAGACCCAGATGGAGCGCGAGACGCGCAGCATTGCCGCGCTGGCCCAGACCAACGACGGCAGGGAAGGCCGGGCCGCATTCCTCGAAAAACGCCCACCCAAATTCACTGCAACGTGACTGGGCGGTTGATTCTCGACGGAAGTGCTATACCCCCTCTTCGCCGGGGCGCACCTCGAATGTGATGTCCAGCGTGACCCGGTAGCCGTCTGGGACTCCGGCTGCGTCGACGCCACCGGTGATCTCGACCACTCGGAAGCTGGCAATCCTCTCGATCGTCGCAGCTGCTCGATCGAGGACCGTGGTGATGGCATCCTCGATCGAATCGTCAGCGTGGCCGCTCAAGCGGACTGTCTTCGTGACGCGAGGCATGGGGAGTGATCGTATCAGTGTGCGATGCAGCCACGTCCGGCGCGTCGTGCGACAATCGCGTGGTGGCTGACTATCCCGCAGAGTTCGAGTTCGACGTCGTACTACGTGACGGCGGAATTGCCCAGGTGCGCCCGATTCGGCCGGCGGACCAGCACGCACTGGCCGAGTTCTTCGATCGCACCGGACCGGAATCTCGTTACTTCAGGTTCTTCCGCTCCAAGCCGACCCTGTCGGCTCGGGAACTCGAGTACTACACCAAGCTCGACTACGAGCGGCGAATGGCATTCATCGCAGAGCATGACGGGCAGATGATCGGCGTCGCCCGCTATGACATCTCTGAAGACGTCCCGACGAGGGCCGAGGTCGCGTTCATGGTCGAGGATGCTCATCAGGGCAGGGGGGTCGGCACCCAACTGTTCCAGATACTGACGATCTACGCCCGCCGGCAGGGCGTCGCGAGCTTCGAAGCGTACGTGCTTCCCGAAAACGCGAAGATGATGCGTCTGTTCCGCAACTCTGGTTACCAGATGCGCCGCGCCTTCGAGGAAGGCGTCTACATCGTGTCGCTCGACACGGCCGAATCGGAGGATTCGCTGGTTGCGGAGGAGGGGCGGGAGCGCCGGGCCGTGGCCGCGTCCTTGCTCCCGATCTTCTACCCCGCCTCGATCGCAGTGGTTGGCGCCAGCCGGGAGGAAGGGTCGATCGGGTCGACCCTGTTTCGGAATCTCCTCGTCAGCGGTTTCAACGGTCCCCTCTATCCCGTCCACGATGAGGCAGACGTGGTGAACTCGGTTCGCGCCTACCGATCCGTGCTCGAAATTCCGGGACCGGTCGACCTGGCCTTCATCGTGGTTCCTGCTGCCGTTGTGCCGGCGGTGGTGCGCGATTGCGACCAGAAAGGGGTTCGGGGGCTGGTTGTGATCTCTGCCGGGTTTTCCGAGATTGGCACCGCCGGCGCGGATGTGGAGGACGCGCTGCTCGACGCGGTGCGGTCGGCGGGCATGCGCATGGTCGGCCCCAACTGCATGGGTCTGCTCAACACCGACCCGGTCGTGCGCATGAACGGGACCTTTGCCCCGGTGTACCCGCCGCGGGGCAATGTCGCGATGCTCTCGCAATCTGGTGCCCTCGGGATCGCCATCCTGGATTACGCGCGGCGGAACGCGATCGGCATCTCCAGCTTCGTGTCCGTGGGCAACAAGGCTGATGTCAGCAGCAATGACCTGATTCTGTACTGGGAAGAGGACCCGTCGACCGACGTGATCGTGCTCTACCTCGAGTCCTTCGGCAATCCGAGACGGTTCGCCCGGCTTGCCAGGCGGGTGGCCCGCACCAAGCCGATCGTCGCCGTCAAGTCCGGCCGAACGGCGGCGGGGACGCGGGCGGCCTCCAGTCACACCGGCGCGCTGGCCAGCACCGATCGGGCAGTAGAAGCGCTGTTCCGCGAGTCGGGTGTGATCCGCACCGACACCCTGGAGGAGCTCTTTGCAGTGACTCAGCTCGTGGCAAATCAGCCGATCCCGGCGGGCCGGAGGGTCGGAATCGTCACCAATGCGGGCGGGCCGGCCATTCTGGCGGCCGATGCACTTGCCGGGCGGGGCATGGAGCTGCCCGAATTCTCGAAGCCGCTGCGCAAGCATCTGGCCGAACGGCTTCCCGCGGAGGCGGCCGTGGCCAACCCGGTGGACATGATCGCGGGGGCCGGCGCGGGCGAGTTCAGGCACGCAGTGTCAGCCCTGCTGGACTCGGACGAGGTGGACGCGGTGATTGCAATCTATGTTCCCACCTCACTTGAGGGCGCGACGGAGGTGGCCGAGGCCATCAAATCCACTGCCGCAGCCGGCGCCGGCAAGACGCTGCTGAGCGTCTTCATGAGCGAAGGCGCTGCAGCCGAGTTGCTGCACGATGAGCGGGTCGCAGTGCCCAGCTTCGCCTTCCCGGAATCGGCCGCGCTGGCGCTTTCTCGGTCTGCGCATTACGGCGAGTGGCTACGGCGCCCGCTGGGGAACGTCCGCACGTTTGGTGACATCGACCCGGGCGCAGCACGAACTGTGGTGGAGGCTGCGCTCGGGCAGCTGGGGGCGAAAGGCGGATGGCTCGAGCCGGACGCAGTCGAGTCCGTTCTCGCTGCGTTCGGGATCCCGCTTCCTGACTCGGAGGTCGCCGGATCCGCAGGTGAGGCAGTGGCGGTGGCCGAGCGCCTGGGCGGGCCGGTAGCTATGAAGGTCGTGGCCGGCTCGATCTTGCACAAGACCGATGTCGGCGGAGTGGTGCTGGGTGTCGAGGAGGAGCAGGACATACGACGTGTGTTCGATGAGCTGATGCAGCTCGCTCCCGACACCGAGGGCGTTCTGGTGCAGGAGATGATTGGCAATGGGCAAGAGGTGCTTGTCGGCATGACCGAAGATCCGTCATTTGGCCCATTGATCGTCTTCGGTCTGGGTGGTGTCTACGTCGAGCTGCTGGGGGACGTGGCCTTCCGCCTGCACCCGGTCACTGATCTAGATGCAGAATCAATGATCCGGGAGATACGGACGGCTCCGCTGCTGGACGGGTATCGGGGGTCGCCCGCCGGTGACCTGGCCGCTCTGGCCGATCTGATCCAGCGTGTCTCGACCATGGTGACGGTGATTCCGGAGATGGTGGAGCTCGACCTCAACCCGGTGAAGGTGTTTGCCGAGGGTGAAGGCGTGCGGGCGCTGGACGCTCGCGTCCGAGTGCGCCCGTCGGCCGATCGGTGGATCCCCGAGCTCGCCGATATCCCTTCGGTGATGACCGAGCGGTGATGGCGCGGGCGGGCAGACGTGGGGCCGGGTCACGCTTCCGGCCGGCGGCGGCTCTTCTTGAGCTCGCTCCGCTTGCGCTTTTCGTCGAGGCGACGTTGGCGAGCCGCACGTGAGGGCTTGGTCTTGCGGCGGGGAGGAGCCGGCGGCTTCGCGGCTTCGGCGATGACGTCCCGCATCCGCTTGCGCGCAAGCTGGCGGTTGCGCCACTGGCTGCGGGTCTCGTCGACCGATACCCAGAGTTCACCATCGGTCAGCCGGTGCGCCAGGTTGGCCAGAACCCGCGGTCTGAGGTCGGGCGGCAAGCTGGTGCTGTTGACTAGATCGATGCCCAATTCCACCCGGGTATGGGACCGGTTCGCATGTTGACCACCGGGACCGCCGGCTGGACCGAATCGCCACATCAGAGCCGGCGGAGGGAACTCAATACGCTCTGTTACCTTCAGCGGTGCGTCCATCGTGCCCGCCCATCTCGCCAGTGCGCCGCCCGTTGCCCGCCGCATCGGGCGCTCCGGGCGCCGGTTTGTTCCCGGCGGTTGCGCAGTGGAAACTTAGCCGCATGTCGAATCCGTGGATCCTGGCCGCCCGCCCACCCACGTTGTGGGCGGCGATCGCTCCGGTGGTGGTCGCCGCCGGCTTGGCCATTGGCCAGGGTGTCTTCCGGGTCGACGCCTTCGCCGCGGCCCTGATCGGCGCCGTTGCGATTCAGGTGGCGGCGAATTTCGCGAACGATGTCTCTGATGCCGCTCGGGGGGCGGATCCGGAGGATCGGATTGGGCCTCCCCGGGCAGTCGCGTCAGGACTGCTGACCGCTCGACAGATGTGGACCGGAGTTGCGGCGGCGTTTGCGGTGTCCGGGCTGGCCGGGATCTACCTGACGATTGTCGCCGGTTGGGTCGTTCTGGCGATCGGCATCGCCAGCATCATCGCCGCCCTCACCTACGTGGGCGGGCCCGTTCCGTACGGCTACCGCGGTTTGGGGGAGTTGTTTGTCTTCATATTCTTCGGACTCGTGGCCACTGTGGGCGGCCGCTACGTCCACGACCGTTCGGCCCCGGCGGCAATTTGGCTGCTGGCGGTGCCGATGGGCCTTCTGGTCACCGCAATCCTGGTCGCCAACAACGTGCGCGACTTGCAGACGGACGCAGCAGTGGGAAAGCGAACCCTCGCAGTCATGATCGGCCGCCCGGCCACCGTCCGTCTGTATGGATCATTGGTATATGGGAGCTTCGTGGCTATCGCGGTCTTCGCGATGACCGGCTGGATTCCGCCGTGGAGCAGTTTGGCGCTGCTCGCGTTCCCGCTGGCGCCTCCGCTCGTGAGGTCCATCAGCGCTGCCAGCGACGGCCCGAGTCTCATCGGGGCCCTCAAGAACACTGCGCGCCTGCAGCTGGTGGTCGGCGTGCTGCTGGCGATCGGGGCCACTATCAACTGAGGCCGCCGGGCGCAGGCTCAGGAGACCAGTAGCGTCTCGAGCTGCTGCACCCGTTCGAGTTCCGCCAACAGATGGTTGCGCAGCGTCCGCTCACGGTTGATACGCGACAGATACGCCACCATGGGGTCACAAGATCTCGCTTTGCGGGCGGCGCAAGTCCGTTCACTCAGCCGGGCTTCGAAACAGGTGATGCAGAAACCCTCGACGGTGGGGCGAAGCGATTCCAGTAGCACCTCGTGGCGGGGATACTCCGGGTCAGCGCCGACCAGAGTCACCAGCGGCCGGCCGTATGTATCGAACCCGACGTCGAGCACGTGGTGCCGAAACTCGCTTGATCCACGCATCGCGCCTGTTGTACCACGTCACGCGCGGTGAGTGGTGGATTTCGGGCTCCCGGGATCGAGCTGCAGGGGGGCGGAGTCGACCTCACACCCCTTTGGGGCGGGGGGAGATAGGCCGTTCCTGCTGATGGTGTGCGATCAGGTCGGTGTCCCACAGGCGCGAGAAGTTCACCGCCCGGGGACAGTGCCCGAAGGCCTCGTCTACTGCGACCAGCAAGCCCTGGCGCAACCCGGCGTTTTCATCGGGATCGAACACCTCCAGCTGGAGACCGCGCGATTCGAGCTCGCCCCGACTGACTACTTCTGCTCGCCCGTTGACCCGCACAGTCTGATTGACGCCAGGAATGAAGAAGATCAGGCCGACGTGAGAATTGCTGTCGACGTTCTCGTAGCTTTGGAAGAGGTTGTTGCCCTTGACGTCGGGGACGAGGAGGTGGTGCTCGTCGAGCACCTTGACGAAGCCGGGTGTGCCACCCTTGGGAGAGGCGTCACAGTTGCCCGCCGCGTCGGCAGAAGCAACGACCGCAAAGGGCGCATGGCATATGAACTCCTGCACCCACGGATGCATGTGATCGCGTACCTTGCCCACGACCGACTCGGCCGGGGAGCCATGCTCGGCCTGGAATCGGTTGGTTGATACTGCGGTCACATCCAGCCTCCTTGCTTCCGCGCCAGCCTATCGAGCCCTCACGAGCGAAACACCTGCACCACGACGAGACCCAGAGGGCCTCGAACGGCGCCGATTCCCAAGCTGGAAAAGGCTCCAAGTATGTTGGCGCGATGCCCGGGGCTGGTCATCAGGCCCTGATGGGCTCCCGGGAGGGTCGGGGCCAGGGCCAGGTTCTCGCCGACCACCCGATAGGTGATCCCGGCCGCTTCCACCCGGTCACCGACGTTGCCCGTGCGGGCCGAGTCGTGAGCGAAGAAGCCGTCCTGGTACATCTCGAACGCATAGGCCTCCGCCACCTCGGCCAGTGCCGGCGACCACTGCAGCGGCGCATGCCCTACCTCGCTCCGCGAAACGTTGACCATGGTCAGCATTTCCGCGGCCAGCGACGGCTCGGCCGTCAACCGTTCCCGCTCGAAGCCGGGTAGCTCATAGACCTCGTCGCTGACCAGGGGTCCGTCGGGGTACTGCCGGTTGAACTCGATGAAGCTGACGACGTCCTCGTTGCCGGTCAACGAGCTGAAGAGGTTGACCGGCACGTCGGTGGTCATCGCCGACGCCAACGCCGACGAACTGGTGGCTGAAGCAAATACAGTGGCCGGAGCACTGGCCAGAGCGGTCACGATCACCCAGACCAAGGTCATGCTGCGGGCGACGCCGACCACGGCCCCGGCAATACGTTCCGGCGACTGCGGCGCCACCAGCGCGCCCGCCCGCTCGGCCACGCGCGTCACCAGCCGGGCCGTGGCAGTGAGGACAACGAGAACGACGATGCCACCGAGCAGCTCTGCGTTGGCTTCGGGGAGGTCGGTCATTGCGGATGCCAGCGGCGGTCCGACCCGAAACGCGATCGGGATCGCGATCACCAGCACCACGAGCTCGATCAGCTCACGGGCGACGCCCCGGATGTAGCCGCTGAACAGGCTGGCCACGACGACGACCGCGATGACAAGGTCCACCATGTCCTCATGGTGCCTCCACTCGTGCGGCTATTTGATGCTCGGTATCACCCGTGCTGGGGGAAGCCGAGGTCCACGCCGCGATGGATGGGGTCGGGCCAGCGGCTGATCACAACCTTCTGGCGGGTGTAGAAGTTCACGCCTTCGGGGCCATAGATCGCATGTGTGCCGAATGCGGAGCTCTTCCATCCGCCGAATGAGTAGAAGGACAGCGGAACCGGAATGGGGACGTTGACGCCGACCATACCCACGAGGACCTCGTTCTGGAACTTGCGGGCCGCCCCGCCGTCGTTGGTGAAGACCGCAGTACCGTTGCCGTACGGATTGGAATTGACCAGCTCGATGGCGTCTTCATACGAGTCCATGCGCACGGTTGACAGCACTGGGCCGAAGATCTCATCCCGGTAGATGGACATGTCCGGCGTGACATTGTCGAACAGCGTCGGCCCGACGAAGAACCCATTTTCGTGCCCAGCGACCTTGATGTCCCGGCCGTCGGTCAGGAGGGTGGCTCCGGCGGTCTCACCCTGACCGATGTAGTCGACCACCCGATCGCGCGCCTCCGCAGTGACGAGGGGCCCCATCTCGGCGCCGTCATCCGTCCCGGCGCTGACCTTCAGATCGGCCATTCGCTCCTGCACCTTTGGCAGCAGCCGCTCGGCGGCATCACCCACAGTGACGACTACCGAGATGGCCATGCACCGCTGTCCGGCTGAACCGTACCCGGCCGACACGGCCGCGTCGGCTGCGAGGTCCATGTCGGCGTCGGGCAGCACGATCATGTGGTTCTTGGCTCCCCCCAGGGCCTGGACCCGCTTCCCGGCGGCGGTCCCGTTTTCGTAGATGTAACGGGCGATGGGGGTCGAACCCACGAATGACACAGCGGCGATGCCCGGATGGGAGAGGATCGCATCGACCGCCTCTTTGTCGCCCTGAACGATGTTGAACACGCCATCCGGTAGGCCGGCCTCGGCGTAGAGCTCGGCAACGAGCTGGTTGACCGAGGGGTCCTTCTCCGATGGTTTGAGCACAAACGCGTTGCCGGTGGCGATGGCGACCGGGTGCATCCACATTGGCACCATCACCGGGAAGTTGAAGGGGGTTATCCCGGCGACGACTCCCAGCGGCTGGCGGATCGTGTAGGTGTCAACCCCGCTCGACACTTGCTCGGAGTACCCACCTTTGAGCAGATGGGCGATGTTCGTCACGAACTCGATCACCTCGAGCCCGCGCTGTACTTCGCCCAGCGCGTCGTCCACAGTCTTCCCGTGTTCGGCGGTGACCCGGCGGGCGAGATCGAGTCGGTTTCGATCCACCAGCTCCCGCATCTTGAACATGATGTTCTGGCGGCGGGCGAGCGGGGCATAACGCCACTCTTCGTACGCGGCGGCGGCCGCCTGCACCGCCGTATCGACGTCTTCGGTCGACGCGAGCGTGACCTGTGCGGTTTGTTCGCCGGTCGCCGGATTGAAGATCGGCGAGGTTCGACCAGACGTGCCGTCAACGTTCTTGCCGTTGATCCAGTGATTGACGACTTGCATGGCTGCCTCCGGTTGTGGGGTGTTTTGGGGTTGTTTTGTGCACTTGCCGGGGTGGACACGCCCGGCGGAACAGCCGGCGACGCCGCCTCGATACGCCGCACACGCGGTTCTGTTGATGGAACGTTCCACTCAGGGGCTGTATGGCTTCTACATGCGGTTCGGGCACCCGCTGTGGGGTCGAATCTAGTGCGATCATCGCGTATCGTCCCGCCGCATGGAGCACTCCGAGTTTCTCGCGGCCGCCATCGCCGAAGCGCAGGCAGGACGCGCTGAGGGCGGGATCCCGATCGGTTCCGTTCTCGTGGTCGACGGAGAGATCATCGGACGCGGGCACAACCGGCGTGTCCAGCAAGGCAGCGTCGTGCTGCACGGTGAGATGGACTGCCTGGAGAACGCCGGTCGCCAGCCGGCGGTGGTCTACCGGCGCTCCACGATCTATACGACGCTGTCACCCTGTCCGATGTGTAGCGGCGCGATCCTGTTGTACGGCATTCCTGTCGTGGTCGTCGGGGAAAACCGTTCGTTTCTGGGCGATGAGGAGCATCTGCGCCGGCGCGGGGTACGGGTCGAGGTTCTGGACGACCCGACCTGTGTCGAGCTCATGCGGGAGTTTTTGAGCGCCGAGCCGGAGCTGTGGAGCGAGGACATCGGCGAGTGACCGGCAATGGGTGATTCGCAGTCGGTCCCGAGCCGGGCCACCTGATGGAGTGGTGGCAGGTCTTGCTCCTGGTTGTGGGCGGCTTGTTCGCCGGATCGATCAACACGATCGCCGGCGGCGGCTCCCTCCTGACCGTACCGTTGCTGGTTCTGGCCGGCGTGCCGGGCAATGACGCCAACGGTTCGAATCGGGTCGGAATCCTCACCTCCAACGTCGCGGCCACGGCCCAGTTCCGCGCTCTCGGCGTGGGGAGCCTCCGCGAGAGCGTGCCGGTGCTGCTCCCGGTGATGCTGGGGTCGCTGGCGGGGGCATACACCGTCCAGTTCCTCACTGACGAGGCATTCGAGCGCGTGTTCGGCCTCCTCATGGTGCCGCTGCTGGTCTTGTCGCTGCGCAAGCCTCGACTCGAGGCCGAGGTCCGTTGGCCTCGCGGCTTGTTCACGTTCGTCTTCTTTCTGATCGGCGCCTATGGCGGGGCCTTCCAGGCCGGATTCGGACTGATTGTGATCATGGCCCTGTCCCTGGCCGGCTACGACCTTGTGCGGGCCAACTCGATCAAGGTGATGATCAACGTGGCGAACGCGCTGGTGGCGCTGCCGACCTTCATGCTCCAGGGCCGGGTCGACTGGATACCCGCATTGATCCTGGCAGCCGGATTCACCGTGGGGGGAGCGCTGGGCGCCCGGCTCACGGTCAGGGGCGGGGATGTGCTGGTGCGGCGCGTGATGATTGTCGCCGTGCTGGCCCTGGCCGGGCGGCTGATCGGTCTCTACTGAGCGGGGACGTCCCGACCTTCAACTGCGGCCGGCGGGAGCGGTTGCTTGAACCGACCGGCCGGAATGTCCGCACCGACCCGAACCAAGGCAAGGTTCCAGGAGGGAGACGAACCGAGCGCCCAGCGGAGGTACACGGCGATCCATCGGCCCAATAGCTGGGCGCCCGGATAGCGACGAACGCGGAGTATCCGGCGGAGGCGTGGCGGGATCGTTGTGACGGCTGCTGAGAACATCAATCGGTATCCGGCCCTGACTGCGGGCGCCAGGGGTGGGCTCCGTAAGAACTCAACAGCTTGATGCATGCCGGGAGAGGGCGCCGCCTCGGGATGCTCGGCCAGCCACCGGTTCAGCTCGGCAGCGGTGTCTGGAAGCGGCTGGGCATACAACATCTCACCGAGCCGGGCCTGTTCGGACACGAACTGGTCGGCTTCCGGCCGGCTCAACGGTCGGGCGCCGAACGCCTGATACGTCGCCAGAAACGAATCGGTCAGCGCATTGTGAACCCACGCGGCCAGCCCCGCCGCATCCGCCCGGTACTCGCGGCCCCGATGGGACTTGCCACGGACCGGGCGGTGGGCGCGTTTGACGATCTCGATCGCCTGCTCCACCTCGGGCATGGCTCCAAAGGCGGTGGCGGTCACATAATTCGATGTGCGCGACAGCCGCCCCAGCGGATCCTCTTGATATCGAGAGTGATCGAAAACCCCGGCCACTACTTCGGGATGGGCGGCCTGGACGAGTAACGCCCGGATTCCGCCGATGAACGCTGACGGATCGCCCATGATCGTCCAAGTGACCGAGCCGGGCCCGAACAACCCGGCGTCGTTCGGGTAGTCCAGTGATCGAGCAAGTGGGTAGGGCGCGTGCCGGAAAGGGTCGGTGGCCGACGCCACCACCCGGCGACGGAATCGTTCGACGAGCTTGGACACCATCTTCATATATACGGACCCTCAGCGGCGGCTGGTTGACGGCCGCCTGTGCCTTTCAGCATCGGCGGATCGGCCGCCGAGGCCGACCGCTGCGTAGCCGGCCCGTCCCGACGGTAACGTCGGTGGTACGGGCCCGGTCGCACAAGCCCGGCCGACCAGCCGAGGGAGGAACGATAGAACATGGATGTGCGACACAAGAACCTGTCGCGTTTGGCCACGGACGACGGCCTGCTCGCCATCCTCGCCATCGACCACCGGGACTCGCTTCGAGTGATGCTGGCGCCCGACGATCCCGCATCGATCGCAGCAGCGGATCTGACCGAATTCAAACGTGTCGTGATCGAGGGCGCAGCCAACGAAGCCTCGGGGGTCATGCTCGAACCGGAGTTCTCGATCCCACGGCTCGTGCCCGCATTACCATCCGGCACCGGCTTCATCGCAGCGCTGGAGGCGCAGGGCTACGAGGGCGATCCCTCGGCACGGGTCACACAACTGTATGAGGGATGGTCGGTGGCCCAAGCCGCCGAAGCCGGGGCGGCCGCAGTCAAACTGCTGATCTTCTACACGCCGGACGCGCCCGGGGCGGCGGCCCGCCAAGATGCGCTGGTGCGGCGGATCGTCGCGGCCTGCCGTGAGTCGGGGCTGCCGCTGTTTCTCGAACCGCTGGCCTATCCCACCGCGCCGACCTGTGGGGAAAGGCCGGGAGAGCGGCGGCGGCTGGTGGTGGAGACCGCGAGGCGGCTGTCCAGACTGGGCCCCGACGTGCTCAAGTTGCAGTTCCCGGCTGCGGCCCGAGTTGACGACCCTGCTGGATGGGATGACGCGTGTTCCGAACTCGATGAAGCCACGGCGGGCCCCTGGGCGTTGCTGTCGCTCGGGGTGCCGTACGACGTGTTCCGCGCCCAGCTCGAATGTGCCTGCCGGGCGGGGGCGTCCGGGTTCATGGTGGGTCGGGCGGCATGGGGCGAGCTGATCGACGTCCCCCCGGATCAACGGCCCGGGATGGCGGCGGGGATGGTGGCCGAGCGGATCCGGGAGCTGCGCGCCGTCGCCTGCGACCTGGGTCGCCCGCTCGAGCGATGAGCGCCGGTACCACCCGGGTGGGCGTCTCCGCATTGGCGCTGCACGCGCAGCAGCTGCTCCTCACGCAACGGATGCCGGGTCGCGGCAGCGCCGACGAGTGGACTTTGCCGGGCGGGGCTGTTGCGTCCGGTGAGCATCCCCGGGACGCGCTGGGCCGGGAACTAGCCGGAACCGGATCGCGGGTGACGGCCTTGGAGCCCGTCGGCAGCGACAGCCGCGTGCTGTCCGCCCGCCCCGATGGGGAGAGCCGGCCCATCCACTTGGTGCGCATCTGCTACTTGGTGCAGACCGCCAGCCAGACGGGTGTCATGGGCAGACGGTCCGGTGATTCCGCGTGGGTAGCTGTCGACGACCTGCCCGGGGTCGATGAGGTCGTGGCGCAGGGTCTGATGCTGGTCGGCTCAGATGTCTGAGGCAGGGGCCGGCCGGACCCGGGTCGGGGTGTATGCGGTTGCGGTGCACCGCAGGTCGGTTCTGTTGACGTTGCTGCACGAGTCCGACCCGGACGGCGGCCTGTGGACGTTGCCCGGCGGCGGCCTCGATTTTGGAGAGCAGCCCGCAGCCGGCCTGCACCGGGAGGTCTTTGAGGAGACCGGCCTTGTGGGCGAAATCACGGGCCTTTTGGGCGTGGATTCGTACGTGAGGGAGCGGCATCCGGTCCATGGCCGGCTGCATGCCGTGCAGCTGGTCTATGGAATGCGGCTGCGCGGCGTGCCGCACGTGGTCGAGGTTGACGGAAGCACTATCGATGTGCGCTGGGTTCCGCTGGTTGAGCTGTCGGATCTGCCTCGAGTGCAGCTGGTCGAGTTCGGGCTGCGGGCCGGTGGACTCGCCTAGCCGCCCGAGACTGCCACCTCATCCGTTACGTCTTCGTCCCACCGGCCCTCGAGATAGCCGCGAGGGAGCTTGACCGGCCGCGGACCGCGAGTGTGGCCCCGCGCCATGCGGGTGGAACCAGGGTGAGGAAGTGCGTGGGCGGGGAGCATGGCCACCAAACGGTCGAGCTGCTCCAGCGACTCCACCGCCGCCAGTTCCTGCCGGAGTCCGGGACCGACCGGGTACCCCTTCAGATACCAGCCGGTGTGCTTGCGGAACGTGCGGATGCCGATGTAGTCATCGAACCAGTCGATCAGTAGCTGGGCGTGATCCTGCATCACCGCACCCACGAACCCCAGTGTCGGAACCGTGACCGTCGGTGTCCCGGTGAGGGTGGCCGCCAGATCTCCGAACAGCCAGGGTCGGCCCAGGCAGCCACGCCCGATGACGACGCCATCGCATCCGGTTTGTTCAATCATGCGGAGCGCATCGGCAGCTTCCCAAATGTCCCCGTTGCCGAGGACCGGAATAGAGGTGACAGCATCCTTGAGGCGGCGAATCGCCTCCCACTGCGCGTCGCCGGCGTACAACTGGTGGGCGGTCCGGGCATGCAGCGCAATTGCCGCGATCCCCTCCTCTTCCGCGATCAGGCCCGTGTCGAGATATGTGAGGTGCTCGTCATCGATGCCCATCCTGAATTTGATCGTGATCGGTACATGACGACTGTTGGCCACCGCCGCGCGGAGGATCGCCCGTAGCCGGTCTCGGCGCAACGGCAACGCGGCACCGCCACCGTTGCGAGTGACCTTGGCTACCGGGCAGCCGAAGTTGATGTCGATGTGATCAGCCTGTTCTTCGTCGACCAGGTACGCAACCGCTTCGCCCATCGAGCCAGGGTCGGTGCCGTACAGCTGGATCGAGCGGGGCGACTCATCGGCGGGAAAATGGGCCAGCCGCCGGGTCTTTGGATGACCTTCGACCAGGCTTCTCGCCCCGACCATCTCGCATACGTACAGGCTGTGGCGGTCTCCACCGTGTTTGCGGCACAGCCGGCGGAACGGCGCGTTCGTGACGCCGGCCATGGGGGCCAGCACTACCGGTGACGGGAGCGCGAGCGCGCCGATCAGCAGCGAATCTCGGGACATGTCCGACATGGTCCCAGCGTCGGGCCGGTGCCGTCAAGGTCCGGGGATGCTGCGAGCGCTCACACCGGGCGGCGCTCGTCGAGCCTCCACAATCCCGCCTTGCGGGCGGCGCGGGTTGCGGCCGCCACCTCGTCGATCTCGGGCCGGCGGTCGATGTCTTCATATCGGGATGCGCCCGGGACCCGGTGCTCGGGTCGGTACTGTCCCATGACGTTGATGTAGGTGTCGGGCGACACCGACTCCGCCAGCCAGCCGAAGATCGACGCCGCTTCCTCCCCGAAGCCCGGCATGACGAGGTGCCGCACGAGCAACCCGCGTTTGGCGAGGCCGTCATGGCCGATGCGAAGTTCGCCGACTTGGCGGTGCATCTCGGAGACGGCCGCCCGGGCTACTGCCGGATAATCCCGCGCCCGTACGAGCCGACGGGCGGAATCCGGGTCCCAGAACTTGAAGTCGGGCATGTAGATGTCGACGAGGCCTTCCATCAGCCGCAGTGAGGAGATCGAGTCGTAGGCACTCGTGTTGTACACGATTGGCACCCTCAGCCCGCGGGGCACCGCTGCTGCGATCGCCTCTACGACCTGGGGCGCGACGTGCTCGGGGGTCACGAAGTTGATGTTGTGGCAACCCATGTCCTGCAGCTCCAGCATCAGTTCGGCGATCTCATCCGCCGTGGCCTCCACTCCGGCTGGGGCCTGGGAGATGTCCCAGTTCTGGCAGAAGACACACCGCAGGTTGCAGTACGAGAAGAAGATGGTGCCCGAGCCGCGGGTGCCTCGCAGGCAGCCCTCTTCTCCGAAATGGGGGAATGCGGAGGCAACCCGGGCGCGCCGTCCGGTGTGACAGAGCGCCATCTCGTCCTCGAGCCGGTTGACGTCGCAGTTCCGAGGACACACGCGGCAGGACTCCAGTTCCGCACGCGCGGCGGCGACCCGCGTTCCCAGTTCTGCTGCCCGCCAGACCGCGAGGTAGGCGGGCTCGAACTCCTCGAGGAGAAACCGCGACCGGTCGTGCGCCGAGACAGATGTCACCTCACAAGGATATCGGGCTACCCCCGCGCGGCCAGGGCCGGGAGCCCCTGGCAGCCAGGAAGGGGACGGCGCATACTTAACCGGAGATGAACGGGTGCAACGGCCGTCCGGCTCGTTGGCCGCCGGCCCCGCGGCGGGCAAGTCGCAGGCTTGCCTTGTGTGCCCCGCTGCTGGCGGCATGGCTGGCAGCCTGCGCTACCGGCGAGGGCGCGACCGCCCCGGACCCCTCGATCCCTGATGGAGGCGACATGCAACTCACATCGACCGCCTTCGAATATGAGAGCGACATCCCCCGCGCCTACACCTGCGATGGCGCGGATGTCTCGCCGCCTCTGGCATTGAGTGAGGTTCCGGCCGGGGCCCAGAGCCTCGTCTTGATCATGGACGACCCCGATGCGCCGGGCGGCACATGGGATCACTGGGTGGCATTCAACATCCCGGTCTTAACCGAGATCCCCGAAGACGTCGGCTCTTTGGGCACCGGTGGGCGCAATTCGTGGGGCCGGGAAGGTTACGGTGGACCGTGCCCGCCCGGCGGAGTTCACCGCTACATCTTCACGGTCTATGCCCTGGACCGGGAGCTGGATCTGGCTCCCGGCGCCGCCAAGTCCGAGGTGCTCGCCGCGCTGACAGAGTACGTCCTCGACCGGGCGGTGTTGATGGGCCGGTACGGCCGCTAGGCGGAGCGGTGGGGCACGCGGCACTCCGCTTCTACGCCGGGCTGCGGTCGTTTCTGGGCAAGACCGCTGCCGCAGGCTCGGTCGTGCATTCTTTCGTTGTGCCGGGCAGCGTCAAGGATGCGATCGAAGCCTGCGGTGTCCCTCACGTCGAAGTAGATCTCGTCCTGATCAATGGTGAGCCGGCTGGATTCGGAGCGCGCATCGCCGATGGCGACCGGATCAGTGTGTATCCCCGCTTCATGACCCTTGACGTTGCATCAGTGACGAGAGTGCGTCCGCCCCCGGCCGCCGAGCTGCGGTTCGTACTCGACGGGCACCTGAGCAAGCTGGCCGGCTACCTACGGCTCCTGGGTTTCGACAGCCACTGCGCGCGCGATGCGTCCGATCGCGACCTCGTGAGGTCTTCCCTCAAGGAGGAGCGAATCCTCTTGACGCGTGACGTCGGGCTGCTGAAGCACGGCGCACTGATCCACGGCGCGTTCGTTCGGGCTACCGCCCCCCGAGAGCAATTGCGCGAGGTTGTGACTCGTTATGAGATGCACAGCCGAATCCGCCCGTTCACCCGTTGCATGCGTTGTAACGGGACGCTGGTACCGGTCAACCGCGCCGACGTCGTCGGCCAGGTCCCGTCCGGGACCGATCACAGGGTGCGCAGCTTCCGAAAATGCCGTGCGTGTGGACGGATCTACTGGCGGGGGGCGCACTACGCGCGCCTGACTCGCATCATTGATGACGCACTCCGGGCGCCAGGTTGATGGCTCACCCGGCGCGGTTGCCGTCGCCGCATGGCGGGAAGCCGTCTCCCGGCGGCGGCTCGTGCGTGCGACGGCCAGCGCGGCCGCCACCGACCCGGCCGCGACGGCGGCGACCGCCACCTGCCAGCCCGCACCGGGGGCTTGTACCACGAACCGCGCCCCGACATAGAGGGGTGCGATCTCCCGCCGCGCCGCCGGAAACGGGACCGCCGCCCATTCCCCCGGATGCGGCAGCTCGGCGTTTCCCTGGTACACGCCATCGCCGATGAACTCGAAGGAGACGGGGATTCCTTCCTGCATACCGGTAGGTCGTCCCGTCGTGGAAAGCTGAGAGGCGGGGAACAGAGCAACGACGTCGGCCGGGATGACCAGAGGAACATCGCCGGTGGGGACTGGCTCAGACAGCGTCAGAGTGACCGTGACGGCCGTGCCGTTGGCAGACCCGTCCAGTTCAAAGGGTGGGAACTTGGCTTGGGCCGGGCCGGCGAACCCGAGCAGCACACCGAGCATCACCGCCACTGAGGTGGCCGACCTACGTATGCGCTGATCCCATCTGATCGCCATACGCCCCCCGGCGTTCGGAGGTTCCCGGGAACCCCAGCGGCTTCTACGGTGTAGGAAACGTGAGGTGAACCTCTGCACGAGTCGGAGCTGATCCGTAGATCCCGGCGGCGGGATCCACAGGCGTACGACGAACTCGTACGCCGGTACCAGCGCGTGGCCGTGCGGGTGGCCTACCTCGTCACGCGCGATCACGCCGAGGCCCAGGACGTCGCCCAGGATGCGTTTGTGAAGGCATATCAAGCATTGGAGAGGTTCGAGGATGGACGGGCATTCCGACCTTGGCTGCTGCGAATCGTTCGCAACGAGGCGGTGAATCGGGTGCGGCATCGTGAACGTCAGGGCCGACTCGCGCTCAAATCCTTTCAGCCGAACCACGATCACGACCCCGCCGAAGCCGCCGCGCGTCGGGTGCAATCGGAGCATCTGCTGACGGCACTAGAGCAGCTTCCGGACCCATATCGGGAGGTGCTCACGCACCGATTTCTGATGGAACTGTCCGAGGATGAAACGGCCCAGACCCTCGGCATCCCCCGCGGGACCGTGAAATCTCGGACGTCGCGGGCGATAGACCATTTGCGAGCCGTGCTGCCCGCCGAGACGAGGGGAATCCCAGATGCATGATCTCGAGCAACAACTGCGCACCCTCGCCGGCGACATCGACTGGCCCGACGAAGCCGGGATCGCCGGTGCAGTTCGGGGACGTTTGGGCGGGCCCGCCCGCCGCACGTTGGGCGGCTGGAAAGCTGCGGCAGTGGCGGTGGTGGTCGTCGGCGTTTCCCTGTCGATTGCTCCGGTTCGCGACAAGATGGCAGATGCTCTGTCGCTGCTGGGCATCACAATCCGGCAGGTCGAAGAAACTACTGCCGATCCGGGCCGCACGCTCGAGCTGGGTGAGCACATCTCGCTCGCTGACGCCGGCGGCCGGACCGACGCGGAGTTCTTTGTCGCCAACCTGGGACGTCCGCCGGACGGGGTGTACCTCGACGATTCGGTCCCGGGCGGGATGCTGTCGCTGGTCTGGGAACCGGATGACCGCTTCCCCGCCGTGGGCGAGACCGGAGTGGGGCTCCTCACCAGCCATTTCCTCGGCGATGGGGTAGCGATCGTCAAGTCCGTCGGCCCCGACACAGAGGTGCAGTCGGTGATGGTGAACGGCATTCCGGGATGGTGGATTTCGGGCGCACCGCACGACTACGTCGTGGAGGAGGCACCCGGGGTGCCTGCGATCGAGACGCTGCGGCTGGCCGCCAACGTCTTGGTCTGGACCGACGGTGGGACCACCCATCGGATCGAAACCGCCGCCGACCTCGAAACCGTGCTGTCTGTGCTGTCGGAGTGACGGGTGGCGGTTCCTTGGAGGTCCGAGCTGCCGCTCGGGCCCCTCGGGGCCCAGATGGGGATCTGATCCCTCCCACAGGGTCGTCCGGCGTGCGTACGATTGTCGAGGCGTACCAGGCCGATCCGAGGGGAGCTGTGGCGACCTCGTAGCCAGGCCGGTAGCGATGCATTCTGTCGTGGGCTTGTTGCCTGCGGCCGTCGTCGTCTGGATCGTCGCCACCTGCCGGTTCGCTGGAGGCCGCTTCGCGGCTCGTCATCCTCGGAGCGGTGATCTTCGCCCTGGAACACGCAGTATTCGCCACGATCTGTTCCACGGGGTTCCGGTGTCCGGAGCCCAGTACGTTCTTCTCCGGCGACCACGTCCGTCTTCACGTCTTCATGGCAGGCGTTTACACCGTCGTGGCCGCCGGCATGCTCATCGTGATCGCCCGGACGCTGCTCCGCGAATGGGCAACCCTCGGTTGACGGTGCTGGCCGCGCTTGGGGTTGGCGGCACGCTTGTGGTCGTGCTGGCCAACCCTGGATGTCCCACGCTCTGGCAGAAGAAGTCATACCGGGTGCGAGGACGTTCGAGGACGTGGCGTGGACGATCATCTACACCTACCTGTTCGCCTGGTCGGCAGCCCTCGTCATCTCGTACCGGACGGTCTTCGAGCGGAGCGCATCGACCTGATCCAACCACGCGGCTCGTGCCGACCTCGCCATTGAAATCGTCGCGCCACGAGCCTTGGAGCACGCGCAGCACTCCTCCGAAGTCCGTCCGGCGGATTTGATGAGCGCGATATTGTCGGCCGGCACCCACTTCTACCCGACATCTGTCTCGAGGTCACATGTTTCAGCGATGGGCACAGCTGGGCCGGCCTCTTGGATCGTGGTGTTGGCGAACGCCGCGCGATCGGTTCGCTCTCGTTCACACCAGCTCCTGGATCAGGGCGTCGGCAATCCACACTTCGTCGCGGCCCACCAGAAGCGGGTTCACTTCGATCTCGCGACTGGTCTCGACTGCCAGCTCACACACCCGGGTGATGGCGGCGATCGCGGCACCCACCGCGCCCGGCGGGCGTGCCCGGTGGCCGGCGAGCAGCGGCCACATCCGGAGACTTCTGAGCGCATCCTCGATCTCGGTGTCCGGCGACGGCAGCAACAGGGTGGCCGTATCGTCGAGCAACTCGGCCAGCACGCCGCCGGCGCCCACGGTCAAAGTCCAGCCCACAGGGGCGTCGTTCTGAACGCCGACCAGCAGCTCGGCCACCGTCCCGGTGACGTGGCGCTCGACCAATACGGCCGTGCCCAGCCGCCGCATCGATTCCGCCGCGGCCGCCACGGCCTCCTCATCTTCCAAGCCGACAACAACACCGCCAACGTCGGAGCGGTGGGCAACCGCGAGCGACTTGATCACGACCGGGAAGCCGATCTCGCGTGCCGTGCGGGGGGCAGCTGCCACCTCAGTGGCGGTGCCGGGCGGCACCGGCAAACCTGCCTTGGCGAGGAACTGCTTGGCGGCAGCCTCGTCCAGCAGCACCCCGGACCCCGCGTTGGCCGGGACCCGATGCAGCTCGCGCCGGGACGGCTCCGGCGTCGCCGCCGCGGCCGTCGCGGCCAGACAGGCCGCCACGCCCGGGATCGGGGCGAGCCCGGTGGCGCGCAACCCGACACAGACGGGGGCGGGGAGGTTCTCGGGCAGGGTCGAGGTCACAAGGCCGGGAACCCCTGATCGCTTGCTGGCATCAGCGAACGCGTTCACCGTGGGCCACCAGTCTGAGTCGTCGAGCTCCGCGGCCGGGAAATCGATCACGAGAATCGCGGCGTCCACTCCTGATCCCAGCGCCGCGGTGAAGACGTCGGTCAAACGAGGCTGGTCACCCCAGATGAAGGTGTGATAGTCGAGGGGGTTGGCTACCGACACGCGATGGTCGAGCAGTTCGGTCAGGTGACGAGCTGTCTGCTCATCAAAGGGCGGGAAGCTCACGCCCCGCGGTGGAGCAAGGTCTGCCATCAAGGATGCCTCGCCGCCGGAGCACGACAGCGACACGAGTCGGGTGCCCGGCAGGCGACCGTGATGGTGCAGCACCGACAGGGTGCCCAGCAGATCCTCGGCGGTCTCCACCTGGGCGATCCCGTAGCGGCGGAACAGAGCTTCATGCGCAGGCGCGGGGCCGGCCAGCGACGCAGTGTGGGTGCTGGTGATGGCCGCGCCGGCGTCGGTGGCGCCGGTCTTGAGGGCCACCAGCGGGACGCTTCGATCCAGCGCGGCCAGGGCGGAAGTGGCAAAGGCGGTCGAGTCGTCGATGCCCTCGATGTGCAGGCCGATCGCCGTGACGCGCTCGTCGGCGGCGACGGCTCGGACGCAGTCGGCGATGGACACGAGGGCCTGGTTGCCGAGCGTGACGACGTAGGCTATCGGCAATCCCCGCTGTTGCATCGTGAGATCGATTGCGAGGTTTCCCGACTGGGTGACGATTGCCACCCCGCGCTCGACCCGACCACAACCCTGGACGTCGGGCCAGAGGGCCGCACCCGAGATAGCGTTCACCAATCCATGGCAATTGGGCCCGATCACCGGCATGCGCCCGGCCGCTTCGATCAGACGGTTCTGGAGAGCGGCTCCGTCCGGTCCGGCTTCGGCGAATCCTGCGGCATAGACAACGGCGCCGCCGGCGCCCGCCCGCGCCGCTGCCGCGACGGCCTCGATCGCCTTTGCGGCGTCCACCCCAATGAACACGGCATCGGGAACGGCCGGCAGCGCCTCGAGCGCGGCGTAGGCGCCGAGCCCAGCCAGCTCGGCGACGGTCGGATTCACAAGCCAGATGTCACCGTCGTAGCCGAGGCGGCGGCATTGCTCGATTGCCAGCAGTGCCCGGCGCCCGCCGACGAACGCGATCGACCGGGGATCTAGCAGCCGGCGGAGTTGCTCAGCCGCCATGCGGTCGCAGCATCGCTCGCGAGATGATGTGGCGCTGGATCTCCGAGGTCCCGTCCCAGATGCGCTCGACCCGGGCATCTCGCCACATGCGCTCCAGCGGAAGTTCGTCCATCAAACCCATGCCGCCGAGTATCTGGATCGCCTCGTCCGTCACGAAGGCCAGCATTTCCGATGCCACCAGCTTGGCCATGGCCGCATCGGTGTCGGTCATCGTTCCCTGATCGACCTTCCAGGCTGCCCGGTAGGTGAGCAGTTCCGCCGCGGCCAGTTGGGTGGCCATGTCGGCTAGCTTGAACGACACGCCTTGGAACTTGCCGATCTTCTGGCCGAATTGCTCCCGGCGCGCCGCCCACTCGGTGGATATCGCGATTGCACGATCGGCCCGGCCCAGACAGGTGGCGGCCACCTGGAGCCGGGTTGAGCCGAGCCACTCGTTGGCGACGTCGAAGCCCCGATGTTCGTCGCCAAGGATGTTGGCGGCCGGAACGCGGCATTCGTCGAAGCTGAGGATGCAATTGTGATATCCGCGGTGCGACACAGAGTTGTATCCCCGCTGCACCTCAAATCCGGGCGTGCCCATGTCTACGAGGAATGCGGTGATCTTCTTGCGCGGTCCCCGCGGTGTCTGTTCCTCCCCGCTTGCCGCGAACAGGATGACGAAATCGGAGATATCAGCATGACTTATGAAGTGCTTGGTGCCGGTGATGACGAACTCGTCACCGTTGCGCACCGCCCGGCACTTCATTCCCCGGAGGTCGGACCCGGCGTCGGGTTCGCTCATGGCCAGGCACTCGACGCGCTCACCGCGGATGGTCGGCAGCAGGTATTCCTTTATCTGGTTCCCGGCGCACGCGCGGAGGATGTTGGAGGGGCGCGCCACGACATACTGCAACCCGTACGATGTCTTGCCGAACTCGCGCTCAACCATGGCCAGTGTCAGGTTGTCGAGTCCGCCTCCACCGAGTTCTGCCGGCATGTTGGCCGCGTAGATTCCGGCTCGGAGCGACTTCTCGCGAATCTCATCCGCCAGTTCCGGCGCCACCTCGCCGGTCCGCTCGAGCTCGTCCTCGTGGGGCATCAGCTCCTTTTCGACAAACGAGCGGACGGTGCCGACGATGAGCTGCTGTTCGTCACTGACGCTGAAATCCATGATTGTCACCTTGTCATTGTGATTACCGCCCGCCCGGGCCGCGGGGCCGGACCGTGCGCCTGCCATATCTGGTCGAGGACGCGCCGCGGTCCCTCGAGTGTGGGATGACTGCGGCCGGTGGCCGCGTCCGCATGCACGAAGAGTTGCTCATTGGAGCCCAGCCGCTCGCCGGAATCCCCGTGATGCATCGAATGGAAGACATGGAGCCGCCGGCGATCATGCCCGAGCAGCTGGGTAGTGAACCTGAGCGGCGCACCGGTGGCAGGCTCCCGGTGGAACACAAGGTGGCTTTCCGCGACGCGGAAGTAATAACCCGCCGCCCGGTACTCCTCGTCGACACCGACGTAGCGGAGCAGGGCATCGCCCGCCCGCGCGAACGCGCGTGCGGCGGCCTCCGCCGTCATGCGGCCGGTGGCATCGACCCAATCCGGCTCAACCCGGCATTGATAGACGGAAAGCGGCATTGGGACGTCGGCGCCTGGAACCCATCTAGCGGGTGTGCTGCGGCCGGCCGACCGGCGCCCGCGGCGGCTGACGATCTGACCGGCCCCGAGCTGGCTTTCCCGCAGCGCATACATGATCGCCACCAAGGCATCGTCTCGCAGCCGTTCCAGTTGGGCCACCGTGCGGCCCTCCGACTGGGCCTCCGTGCCGGTCACCATGCGGTCGATGAGCTCGTCTGTGAGCGGGGGAGCGGCCAGCTTGGTCCAGGGCCACTCGAGTGCCGGACCGAATTGCTCGAGCATCTGCCGCATGCCTCCATCCCCACCGGCTAGATGGAAGTTGAGGTTGGTCCCCATGATGGCCCATCGCAGGCCCGGGCCGTAGACGATCGCATCGTCCAGCTCGCCGGTGGTGGCCACGCCGTCCGCCACCAGGTGGAGGATCTCGCGCCACATGGCCTCCTGCAGGCGGTCCGAGAGGAATCCGTCGATCTCGTTGCGCACCCGCAGCGGATACATGTCCAGGTCCTCGTACACGGCCTCGGCTTGGGCGAGTGCCGCTGGGGTGGTGGCCTCCCCGCCGACCACTTCTACCAGCGGCAGCAAGTAGACCGGGTTGAAAGGATGCCCGACTATCAGCCGTTCCGGCTGCGCCATAGCGCCCTGGAGCTCAGTGGGCCGGATGCCGGAGGTCGAGGACGCGATGATCGTGTCCGGCCCGGCGGCGGCGTCCAGCGCCGCCAGCACTTCCCGTTTCAGATCTACGACCTCTGGCACAGACTCCTGGACGAATGAAGATCGTGACGCCACCGCCTGAGCCGAACCGACGAACGTGATCCGGTGTGGATCCGCACCCGTGTGCAGGCCCAGTTTTCGGACCGAGACCCAGGCTCGTTCGATGGCGGCCAGCATCCGTGCTTCGGCGTCCGGCGCCGGATCGAACGCCACTACCTCGTAACCCCGGGCGAGCGCACGGGTGGCCCAGCCCGAGCCGATGACTCCGCCCCCTACGACACCGAACGGTCCGTCGAGAACGAGGTCCATTCAGACCCGTTCCATCTAGAAGTTGACCTGGTCGAGGCCCTTGAGGCCCAATGTCTCGCGAGTCTCGGCCGCCGACATGGGCTCGCGGGACAGTTCATCGAGGATTCGAACGATCTTCTCGACTTGTTCCGTGTTGGTCGCCAGCTTTCCCTTGCGGAGGTAGATCGAGTCTTCCAACCCCACCCGGACGTTGCCCCCCATGGTCGCGGCGGCGGTCACCAGGTCGAACTGGGCGCGGCCGCCGCCGAGCACACCCCATTCGATATCGTTCCCGAAGAGGCGAACGGCGGCTTCCTTCATGTGGAAAACGTTCTCGACGTCAGGGCCGATCCCGCCCAGGGTGCCGATGACGAACTGCATGAAGATCGGTGTTGGCACCAGACCCTGATCGGCGTAGAAGGCGAGGGTGTAGAGGTGGCCGACGTCGTACGCCTCGAACTCGAACCGGCAACCCGTCTCGGCGGCGAGCACCTTGAGCATGTACTCAATGTCCGAGAAGCGGCTCACGAAGGGAGTGTCCCGGGTCGACTCGAGATAGGGCTCTTCCCAGTCGTACTTCCAGCGGCCTTCATATTTGGGGATCATTTGGAATAGCCCGTAGTTCATCGTGCCCAGGTTGCACGTCGCCAGCTCGGGCTTCAGCTCTTTGATGACCCGCAGGCGCTCTTCGACGGTTTGATCGGATGCGCCTCCGGTCGTTATCGAGATGACGACATCCGACCGCTCCTTGATAGCTGCGCAGTACTCCCGGAACAGGCCCGGATCGGCCGAGGGCCGCCCGTCCTCGGGATCGCGGGCGTGCAGATGGATGACGCCTGCGCCGGCGCCGGCAGCCGCCAACGCATCCTCGATCATCTCCTCGGGCGTGACCGGGATGTCGGTGTTCATCGTTGGAGTGTGGGCACTGCCGCTGGTGGCACAGGTGAGGATCACCTTTCCGGGCGGTCGCATCTGGTCGCCTCCTATCGGCAGCTTCCTTCCGCGATGCACGGTATTCACGTCCACGCGGCGGGGTCAACCGGGACCGACCACGCGGCATATGCCACGTACGGAAGCCGGTGGCAGGCGTGGGACAATCGCAAGATGGAGGAGCGCTATTACGGACCGGATCTCGCATTGGTGCACCATCTGGGCTTCGGATTCCACGCCGACCGGTGCGCTCCCGGGGTGATCGAACTGTTGCGTCCGGTGGCCGATGGCGGCGGTCTGGTGGTCGAACTTGGGTGCGGAACCGGCCGGCTGACAAAGCATCTGGTCGACGGCGGACACCGGGTCCTGGCGACCGACGCCTCCCCGGCCATGCTGGAACTGACCCGGACCCATGTCGCCGGGGCGGAGGGAATCGAATCTCTGCGGCTGCCGGACGATGCGATTCCGGCGGCCGATGCGATCGTCGCCGTCGGGCATCCGCTCAACTATCTGCCCGATGTGGGATCGATCGTCCGGGCGGTCGAATCAATTGGCAAGGCTCTGCTCCCCGGCGGCGTGGTCGTGTTCGACATCTGCGATCTCGAGTGGGGCCGGGCCCGGGCCGACCAGCCAACCGAGGTCTCGTATGGACAGGGTTGGGTGCTGATCACCGAGTACTGCGCTCCGTCGCCGGATCGCTTCGATCGGCTGATGACGATGTTCATCGAAGGCGAAGACGGCACCTGGCGGCGTTCGGTTGAGGCGCATGGCAACGTACTGATCGACTCGTCGACGATCCCGGCGATCCTTCGCGCATGCGGGGTGGAGGCGGAGGTGGGACATACTTTAGGCGCCGAGGTGATGCCGACTGGGCTCCACGTTGTGACAGGCCGGCGGCATTGAGTGTGCCCGGAGACCGTTCGTCGCCCTGGAGAATCCGAAGCGCCACCGGCGCCGATGCGGCCGCCATAGCTGCCCTGCGCGCCGCAGCTGCGAGGGCGGCCTACGGGGCATCTTTCCGGCCTCGGCGCCCCAACCGATGAACGAGACGGTGCTCGGTGCCTGGCAGCAACTGCTGGACGAGCCGGCCGCGTCGGTCATGGTCGCGGTCGGGAGGTTATCGGTTGTGTCGCACTCCAGCCCGACGCCGGCGTCCCGGCGGGATGGCTCCTCGACAAGCTCTACGTGCGTCCCGATCGTTGGGGTCGAGGCGCTGGCAGCTGGCTGCACGACACGGCCCTTGCCCGCGCCGCGGCGCTGAGCCTCGTGGAATTCAACCTGTGGGTCCTGTACGACAACCATCGGGCCCGACACTCGGCGCCGGGGATGGAGGTTGGTGCCGGGGATGACGCTCGCCAACGATCCGCCGTCGGTGCTCGACGTGCTCTACGCCCACAAGATCGGTAGCGCGGCGGGCGACTGAGCGGCGGCAGACATCATCCCACTGCGGGCAGGCCCATCAGCCCGGCCGACCAGTCGGCTTCGATCCACGTGTGGGCCGGGTGGAAGTAGGGGGGCGTGGCCCGCTGGTCTCCGACAAGCTCGCCCGCCAAGAAGTTCAGGAAATACATATTGGAGCCCGGGCAGGCCACCGACGAGTGGAAGCCTTGGGTGACGAGCGCCACATCCCCGTCGCCGGCGCGCAATGTCTCGTCGAAATCCGTGTCCTCCCGCCAGTTGCGGTGCAGGGCAAATCCGTCGGGCGGATCCAGCCGGAAGTAGTACGTCTCTTCCAGATAGGGTGAGCCGGCATACCCGTCGTGGCAATGCGGCGGCCAGCCCGACCAGGTCCCCCGCGGCACGTAGACCTCGTACAGGATGAGCCGCTCGGCCGGCAGCGGGTGGGCGAGAATGTGGTTCACCTGGCGACGGGCTGCGCCCCCTCCTCGCACCTCGGACCGCATTTCGGATGGCTGGATCAGCCGAACCGGGTACATGCCGTCGGCCGGAGCGCCCCCCAGCGCACAGGTGAATCCTTCATCGGTGGCGATGCCTACCGAGCACCCGGGGGGGACGTACAACACGTGGGGCATCTGTGCCCACACGGACTTCCGGCGGACCTCGAACCGCTGATCGTCGACGTGCACCACTGCCGACCCGGACAGTGGAACGATGGCCACCTCCCGCGGCGCCGCCGCCGCGTGATGCTCGGATCCGCCGTCTAGGTCCAGCACTGCGAAATCGAGATAGGTCCAACCGGCCGCGTCGGGCGTGACTACCAGGGACGGGCTCTGGTCTTGGTTCGGTCGAATCAGGTGGTCGGTCATCGCCGGTGCTTGGGTGGTGGCCCGGTCGTGCCTCGCGGGACCAGCGAAGGCTTGACGGTGATGCGGCGTTGTGTGGTGCGGTGTGCCTCCAGTCGTTCGACTGCCAGCTGCACGGCCCGTTCGCCGATCTCCACCCGCGGCTGGTCGATGGTCGACATGTTGATGAACTCCAGCGCGGTGAGGTGTGTGTTGTCGTAGCCGATGACGGACACGTCAGCCGGCACCTTCAGTCCCATCTGCGTCAGAGCCTGCAGCGCACCCAGCGCCACCAGGTCGTTGAAACAGAAGATGGCGGTCGGTGGCTTTGGGGTCTTGAAAAGCTCGCGCGCGCCGCGGAATCCATCGTGTTCGGTCGGGCCGCGTTCCGCCACCTGTGTGTAACGCTTGAGGCCGGCCGCTTCCATTGTGGCCTTGTACCCGGTGAGCCGGCCCGGCGCACCTGCCTCGGACCGGCCGGAGATGTGGGCGATGCGCCGGTGGCCCAGAGACGCGAGATGCTCGACCGCCAGCCGCGCTCCCGCCCGCTCGTCGTTGGCGACGCTGTCGACGCCCTTCACCCGGGTCGACTTTCCGACCATGACGATGGGGACTGACCGGGCGGCCCGTTCGATCACTGCCGCGCTGAGATGGGGCGAGCCGAGGATGACGGCATCGGTCCGCATCTCTAGCAGCGTCTCGACCGCACCTTCCTCCTTGGCGGCGACCCGCTGCCCCGAGTTCATCAGGATCTGGTACCCGGCCTGTTCGGCCGCGCGCTCGATGCCGTCGAGCACCTCAACAAAGAAGGCGTTGTGCAGATCTGAGATCATGACTCCGATGGTGTTGGTGCGCTGCTGCACCAGGCTGCGCGCCACCCGATTGGGCCGGTACCCGAGTTCCTCCGCCGCCCGGAGCACCGCCGTCCGGCGTTGGTCGGAGACGTTGGGTGCGCCCCGCATCACCAGGCTGACCAGCGATTTGGAAACGCCTGCCCGCTCGGCGACGTCGTTGATGGTTGGATGCGCCACGACCCAAGGTTAAACGAGGGACCGGACGGGCTACATTTCCGCCACGGCGCTCAGGGACGATCGGTTTCGGGGAGGATCGGCTGGGTGCCGGCTCCTACGACCGACTGGTCGAAGTCGATGACGGTGCCGGTCATCATGCCGCTGTCATCCGAAGCGACGAATGCGACGGCTCGGGCGACTTCCGCGGGTTTGAGCAGGCGACCCCAGGGCATGCTTGCCTCGGCCTGCTCCAACCAGTCTGGCGGCCGTCCGTGGACGGTGGTCTGCACTTCGTGTTCGGCGGGCGTATCCATCCAACCTAGGTTCAGGGTGTTCACCCGGATCCGGTCACGCGAGAGCGCATACGCCGCGTTCTTGGTCAGAGTGACGAGCGCCCCCTTTGAGATCGCGTAGGGGGCCAGCACGACCAGGCTGCCGTAGGCGCTGACCGACCCGATGTTCACGACCGAACCGGGAATGCCCTCCCGACGCATCAGCCGAGCCGTCTCCTGGATGAGGAAGAACGGGGCGCGTACGTTGACGTTCATTATCGAGTTCCACAGCTCGACCGGGGTGTCGATGATCGACCCGCGAGCCGTCAGAGCAGCGGCGTTCACCAGGACGTCCAACCTTCCGAAGCGGCGGTCGACCACCCCGATGAGGCGGGCCGGAGCCTCTGGGTCGCCGAGGTCGGCAGGTTCGAAAATCGCCTCGACACCCTTTGCGGCAAGCGCCTGGCGCACGGCCTCGCCGCGCTCGCTGTCCCGACCGGTGACCACAATCCCGGCCATTCCCTCGTCGGCAAACTGGTGGGCAATGGCTTCTCCCAGGCCCTGAGTGCTGCCAGTGACGACGGCGATCTTGTCCGTGAATCTGGCCATTCCTCCGTCCCTTCCATCTGTGGTGGCTCCACCGGTTGAGTCGGATGGTAGGTGGGCCGGGCCGGCGAGATTCCGACGCGACTTTTGCCGCTGAAGGCGCCGTTCTGGCGTAAATTGCGCGCACACGAGAAAGCAGGGCCCCAGATGTCGCTCCCCCTTCCCGAATCAGATGCTGTGGAAGAACAGGCCGAGGTCAAGCCGCCGGCCGTGACCGAGTCGGTGGCAGCCGCCGAGCCGGCCGAGCCCGCCGCCACGCCCCCCCGACGGGGCCGACGCCTCCGCAGCGTTCTCCTAGGACTAATCGTGGTGGCGGCTGCCATTGCCATCGGTGTGTACGGCTGGTCGATCGTCAATGACCGCGTTGCGCAGCCGATATCTGACAACGCGGCCAGCGTAGACTCCCTCCGCGCAGGCTTGGAGGCAACCGCCCAGGACGTCCGCCAGCTGCAGGTGGCAGTCGATGCGATCACGGCCGCAGAGGCCGGGTTGCCCGAGCGACTCGGCTCGATCGAGTCGGCGCTTGCAGCCCTCGCGCAAACAGATCAGTCTCTCGCCGGTGAACTAGAGGATGCCACAGGCCGGCTGGACGGCGTCGATCGGGCGATTGCCGAGATCAGCGTCCGCCTGGACGCGCTCGACGGCCTGCAGGAAACGACGTCCACCAGGCTGACCGGCACCAACCAGCGTCTGGAGGCCGAGCTGGGTGTTCTGCGCTCGATGGAGCTGATGTCGCGGGCGCGTCTCTTCCTCTATCAGGCGAACTACGGCCTCGCCGAACAGGATCTGGCCGCCGCTCGCGACCTGCTCGCCGGGCTTGCGACCGCGGACGAGCCGGCGCTGAGTGCCACCGTCGAACGGCTGGACATGGCGCTGGCATCGCTGCCCGATCGACCGGTCGCCGCCAGCGACGATCTCGATATTGCCTGGTCGTTGCTGCTGGAGGACATCCCCGGCGGCGCGCCTTCCGCTGCTGTCGAATCCGGCGACACCGAATCGACGACGTCGACCACGGCGCCCTGAGGGCACCCGGCTGATCCAGCCGGGCGGCTATTGGCCGTCCGGCTACTCCCGGGCCGGAAACTTCTCGAAGGGCTGTCCGAGCGCCTCGGGACTCAAGGCGGTGTAGCCGCCGTCGATCGCCAGGTCGGTGCCGGTGACGAACGACGATTCATCGGAGAGCAGCCATTCGATCCCGGCGGCGATCTCGTCCGGGTCAGCCAGCCGTCCCAGTGTCTGGAACTCGCCGGCGAACGCATCAGCGTACTCACGGTCGTGGTAGCGGCGTTCGAGGTTGCGGCTCCAGGTCCAGCCCGGGCTCACCGTGTTGACGCGGATGCCGTGGCGGGCCAGCTGAGTGGCTCCGGTCTTGGCGAGCATATGGAGCGCCGCCTTGGTGACGGAGTAGACCATGCGGGCCGGCTGGGCGCGATGTCCACTGACCGAGGCCACGTACACGACCGAACCCCGCCCGGCCGCCTCCATGTGCGGCACGATCTTGTGCGTGAGGACGGCCGCCGATACCAGGTTGATTCCCAGCGCCCGGTGCCACTCGGCCCGCGTCGTCTCGTAGCGGGCGTCGTCGAAGGTGACCGCAGCGTGGACCAATCCGGTGAGGCGGCCGAACTCGCCTGCGGCTGCGACCAGCCGATCCAGATAATCATCGTCGGTGACATCACCGACGAGAAACCGTCCTCGGTCGCCGATCAGGTCCTCGATCTCCTGCTGCAGCTGCGGGTTGTTGTCGCCCAGCACGACGTGGTCGCCGCGGGCCAGCAGTCGCTCGACGAGCGCAATCGAGATCAGCGATCCACCGCCGGTGATGATGGCCGTCAAACATGACCCCCGCTCGGCGCCTCCGGCGCCCGGCGGCCGGGGAGCTGTTGATAACGGGGCCAGACGGCGTCAGACACCAACGCGCTGGTGTTTCTTCTCGGCTTCCCACTCCGCGCGGGCCACCCGCACCTGTTCGCGGTCGCTGACCTCCGGGATACCTACCTCCCACCAGGCGCCGCCCTCTGTCCAGGTGTATTCGTCCACGTCCATGACGATGGCGTAGCTGCGCTCGGCGGCCTTGGCTCGCTCCCAGGCAGCCGGCAGGTCCTCCAGCTTTTCGACCCGTTCCCCCGCTGCTCCCATCGCCGTGACGTGCGCCAGGAAGTCGACGTGGAAGTAATCGGTGTGCCGGGCTGTGCGCAACAAGTTGTTGAACTCGGCCCCTCCAGTGTTCACCTGGAGCCGGTTGATGACGGCGAAGCCGCCGTTGTCAAGCACGATGAAGATGACCTTGTGTCCGGTCATCACCGTGGAGTACACGTCGGAGTTCATCATGAGATATGAGCCGTCGCCGACCCAGGCGATGACGTCTCCCTCGTCCCGGGCCATCTTGGCGCCCCAGGCGCCGGCCACTTCGTAGCCCATCGTCGAATAGCCATATTCGGAGTCGAAGCTGCCGACCGATTTCGAGCGCCATCCCATGGTCAGCTCGCCGGGCAGCCCGCCCGCCGCCGACAGGCAGTAGTCGTCGGGCTCGCACAGGTCGTTGACCACCTGGATCACCTGGGCATAGGCGGGCTTGCCGTCGGCACGCATCGTTTTCCACGAGTCCAGATAGTCGTGCCACTCCGAGATCCGCGTTTGGGCGAGATCGAGCCAGTCGCCCGGCGCCGCGTAATCGCCGATGGCGTCGTCGAGGGCGGCCAGCGCTACTTGGGCGTCGGCGATCACCGGCACGGCCATCTGCTTGTGGGCGTCCCAGCGGGCGGTGTTGATGGCGACGAAGCGGACGGTCGGGTTCTTGAACACGGCCCAGGAGCCGGTCGTGAAATCCTGCAAGCGCGTCCCCACCGCCAGCACCACATCCGCGTCTTCGGCGACGGCGTTGGCGGCAGCAGATCCGGTGACGCCGATCGGTCCCGCATAGTTGGGATGGTCGTGAACCAGCGTGGCCTTGCCGGCCACCGTCTCCACGACGGGGATTCCCCGCCGTTGGGCAAAATCCGCCAACTCGGCGGCGGCTCCCGAGTAATGGACCCCGCCGCCGGCAATGATCATCGGCTTCTGAGCCTGACGCAGGAACGCGGCAGCCGCGTCGATGTCGCGTGGATCGGGGCCGGGCCGCCGGATGTAGTGGGTGTGTGGCTCGAAGAATGTGGCCGGGTAGTCGTAGGCCTCGGCCTGGATGTCCTGAGGGAGGGCGAAGAAGGCCGGACCCCGGGTGGCGGGATCGAGCATGACGGCGAGCGCCTGGGGGAGCGACTGGACGATCTGTTCGGGCCGGGTGATGCGGTCCCAATACCGCGACACCGGCTTGAACGTGTCGGTGACCGTGATGGTCGGATTCTCGAACACCTCGACTTGCTGGAGCACCGGGTCGACGATCCGGTGCTGGAAGGTGTCGCCCGACAGGAGCAGTAGCGGCAAGCGGTTGGCGTGCGCCACGGCGGCGGCGGTCACCATGTTGGTGCATCCCGGGCCGACGGACGACGTGGCGATCATGATGCGGCGGCCGCGCATGGCTTTGGCGTAGGCGACGGCGGCCAGCGCCATCGACTGTTCGTTGTGCCCACGCCAGGTGGGGAGCTGGTCCTGGACGGGTTCGAGCGCCTCGGCAAGGCAGGTGACGTTGCCGTGTCCGAATATCCCGAACGCCCCGGCAAACAGTGGAACCTCGGCCCCGTCGACCACGGTCCGCTGGGCGGTGAGCCATTTCACGACTGCCTGGGCCATAGTCAGCCGGATCGTTTCCATGGTTGCCTCCGTGTCGTGGCGATCAGTCCAGCCTCAGACTGACCACATCTTCCCATCGCTCAGAATCCCATGACCTGATCATGGCGGCCGCCACGCTTGCGGCGGCCAGTGCGTCCCCGAAGTCAGGCGCATGGGTTTCACCCGCTGCCACCGATTTCAAAAATTCGAGGGCCTCGATGATCTTGAGGTCTTCGTACCCCAGCGAGTTGCCACCGCCGGGCACGATGTTGCCCTGGTGGGGGAATGCGTCGCCGGCCAGCACCTCGATGAAGCCGTCCACCGGTTGTTCCTCAGGCAGGTACAGCTGGAGCTGATTGAGCTTCTCGTGATCCCAGGCAGCGGCCCCTTTCGAACCGTTCAGCTCGAACGCCATCTGGCTTTGCGGGCCGAACATCGATCGGTCGGCTTCCAGCGTGCCCCGGGCGCCGTTCTCGAACTCGATCAGCGCTCCCACGTAGTCCTCGTTGGTGACGAGGCCGGTGGGGTCCCCGGGCCGGCCTCGCTCGTAATGCGTGCCCGTGCCGGGGTGGGGGAGTGGCCGCTCCTTGACAAAGATCTCCTTGACGGAGACCACCCGCCGGATCGGCCCGTACAGATATTGCGCCAGGTCGATGGCGTGCGACATGATGTCGGACAAGGCGCCGTACCCGGCTTCTTCCTGGAGGAACCGCCAGGAGAGGAGACCCAGCCGGTCACGGCCGTACATGGAGAAGAAGCGGCCCCGGTAGTGGGTTGGATCACCCAGCCGCCCCGCGTGAATGAGCGAGCGGGTGTGTTGCACCAACGGAGCCCAGCGGTAGTTGTAGCCGACGCCGCTGATGATCCCGGCCCGGCGGGCTGCAGATTCGATCCGGGCCGTCGCCTCCGGCAGGAGGCCGACCGGCTTCTCGCAGAAGATGTGCTTGCCGGCGGCTGCGGCGGCCTCGGCCAGCTCCTGGTGCATGCCGTTGGGAGCCGTGATGTCGATGACGTCGATCGCCTCGTTTTCCATCAGGTCCCGCCAGTCGGCGGTGTCGGATTCATACCCGAAGTTGCATTTTGCCAGCTGTCGCCGGGCCGGGTCGGTGTCGGCCACCGCCACCAGTTTGGGAATCATCCCGACCTCTGGGAAATACATCGGGATGCTGCGGTATGACCGGGAGTGGGCCTGGCCCATCCACCCGAAGCCGATCAGCCCGATCCCGATTGTGCGGCTCACGAAGCTCCGTCCTGCTGCCACCGGTCGTGAACCCTGTCCCACGCTTCCGGGTTGACGAGGTGTTCTGGTCGCTCACCCTTCGCGACTTGGATGACCTGGTCCAGGGCCGCCATGAAATTGTTGTGCTTTGCCTCCCGGGTGCCGGCGGCCACGTGGGGGGTGACGACGACGTTGTCGCGATGGAGGAGCGGGTGATCCGCGGGAAGCGGCTCGGGGGTGGTCACGTCCAGGCCGGCGCCCCACAGGTGCCCTCGGTCGATCGCATCCAGCAGCGCCTGCTGGTCAACCAATCCGCCCCGGGCGGTGTTTACGAATATGGCACCCGGTCGCACAGCGGCGAAGGTCTTGTCGTTGAACAAGTGGCGGGTCTCCGCGGTGAGCGGAACGTGGACCGACACCGCATCCGCCTGCGCCAGCAGGTCCTCTAGGCTGGCAGCCGGTGTCACCGGAGCGGGAAAATCGGTGACGAAGGGGTCGTAGGCAACGATGTCCATCCCGATGGCGGAGGCGATGCCGGCCACCCGGCGGGCGATACGGCCGCAGCCGACCAACCCCAGGGTCTTTCCCTTGAGCTCGAGACCGTCGTGCTGCGCAAATGGGTCCTTCACGCCCGCCCGCAAACGGGCGATCCCCGACGTGCAGTTCTTCGCCACCATCATGAGCAGCATCACGGCGTGCTCCGCAGTCGACACTGTGGGCCCGTCCGGCGCGTTGCACACGGCAATCCCGCGGCGGCTGGCTTCGGGGATGTCCACCGTGTCGACGCCGATGCCGGTGCGGGCGATCGCCAGCAGGCGCGGAGCGGCATCCATGAAGGCAGCGCCGTATGCCCTGCTCCCCGCAACCACGCCAACTGCATTCGACGGCTGGGCATCGGCGGCGGTCGCCCATGGGCCGAGGGCGTGCACCCGTGCTGTGACCTCCTCCGCCAGCCCGGGGAGAATCGGACGCTCAAACCAGACCGGGGGCTTCACAGGTCGTGGTCTCCTCGGGATCGGGACGAGCGAGGACTATAGCCCTACGGCTTGGAACGTTCCACCCAAGCCGACTCGCTGCTGTCTACGAGGTGGTGGGCCGGAACTCACTCGTGGGGGAGGTGAGTTGCGGCGCCTCATCTACCTCGGCATCGGGCTCGCGGCAGCAACAGCCGTTGCGTGTTCGAAGGGTGCCGCGCCGACGCCGACGGCCGACGTGGCTCCTTCACCGCTTGGGCGGAGGCATGGTCGAGCGGCGACCCCTACGACGCCGTCCGTTTCCACGATCCGGACGTCGCTATCCGACTGGCTCAGCCAGATCTCGATCTCACCAACCCGGCGGGCTAGCGGGACACGACATCAGACGGGACCGGACGAGCCTGGCTGGCCGATTGGCTACTCGGACAGACCCGCCCGTACGGTCGGTGCGGGCGGTTTCGTGGCCGGGGATCAGCGGGGCGTGGAGTACGCCGCCGAGGTGCTGGCTCACGGCTTGATGGACGAGAATGTGACGCTCGTGCGTCTTGGGTTGCCTCCGTGCGACCAGACGAGCGCGGGCTTCAGGTTGCTGACGGTTGCTGCGCCGCGCGTAGGCTGTCGGGCTCCGTCGGGTGGCGCGGGGCGCTGATCCACCGAGGGTGCGGACCATGAGCGTGCCGCCTTGACGGTGCAGTGGAGCAGGTTTAGCGTTGGCGGTGTTGGAACGTTCCATTTCTCCCCACCATCCAAGTGGTCCTTCCGGAGATCGTGATGCCTGAGTTTCTGTCCCGAGTAGCCGGTGCCCCCATCACCTGGGGGGTCGATGGCTCGCCCGGGTGGGGATATCTCATGAACCGTGATCGGGTGTTGGGTGAGATGCAACAGGTGGGCATGCATGCCACCGAATTGGGCCCCGCCGGCTACCTGCCCACCGACCCTGCCGAACTTGACCCACTTCTCACCCACTATGGATTGGAACTGGTGGGTGGGTTTGTGCCCGTCACCCTGTACCGCCCGGACAGACTGGAGGCGCAGCTGGAGTTTGCAGCCCACTCGGCGGACACCCTCGCCGGCGCCGGCGCCCAGATCTTCGTCCTGGGTCCCGCATCCACGCTCGATGGCTACGACACGGTCATCGAGATGACTGACGAGGAATGGGTGACCTTCCGCCGGGGACTCGACCGGCTCATGGACCTCACCGAACAGCGAGGGCTGACCACGGCACTGCACTCACATTGGGGTATGGCGATCGACCGCCCTCACCACATCGAGCGCCTCCTGACCACCTGCCCGGTCGAGATATGCATCGACACCGGGCACATTGCGCTGGCCGGGGGTGACCCGGTCGAGGTAGCCAGGATGGCGGGCGATCGCGTCGTCCACGTCCACCTGAAGGACGTAGACGAACGCCTGGCTGAACGGGTGCAGGCCGGCGAAGTCCCGTTCCGGCAGGCGGTCATCGAAGGGCTGTTCAAGCCGCTCGGGCATGGGTTCGTGGACATTGCCGGTGTCATCCGCCACCTGGAGGCGACGGGCTATCGCGGCTGGTATGTGCTCGAACAAGACAAGGCTCTCTCGGCAGCACCGCCGGCGGGCCGAGGACCGATCAGCGACGCCGAGACGAGCATGGCCTTTCTGCGCCGGCTCGAGCTCTGACCCGCTCAGCCTGACCGGTCCATGGCCGCGCGTGCGTGAGCTGTCACCCAACGAGTGCGAGGGCTCAGGGGGCGCACGCGCCTGTGTCGAGGAGCGCACTGCGTGCCTCGGCCGAGTGAACGAAGCGCTCTATCTCGTCCACCGCGATCGCGTAGGTGTATCCGCTCGAGCGGGACTCGGCATAGACGAGACCCACCATGCGTCCGTCGGCGGTGACGAGCGGGGCTCCCGACCAGCCCGGTCCTACGTCGGCGATCACCCGGACCGACGAGCGGCGAAGTTTGCTCGGCGCGTCATACATGTCATGGCCCGCAACGACGATTGGGTCTGCTCCGTGGTAGTCGACATGTGCCGGGGCGAGGTCGGGGGTGAGCCGCAGAATCCGCCCGGCACCCTGCTCGGACGGGCGATCTGTATCGATCACCCGGCCGGCCACCCCTGGTGCGTGCAGCAGCGCCAGATCCCGCTCGATGTCGATCGCCACCACCGTCCCGGTCGTTTCGCCGCCGTCGCTGTCGAACAGGGTGAGGTGGCCATCCGAGCCGGCCACGTTGTGCGCGTTGGTCAGCACCAGCTCGGGGCGGATGAGCACTGCCGAGGCGACCATCTGACGCCCGCACATGTCGGCCTGGACGCTCAGGATCGAATCGAAAGGATCCGGCACCGAGCTGGTACAAGCAGCCACGAGGGCGGCCACCAGGACGATGTGGCGCAACATCACATCGGCTCGAGCTCCGACCGGAACCGGCGCAGGAGATCGCCAACGGGCGTCGGCACCCGCTCGAGGAGCGCGCTGGTGCGGGGAGTGGTCAGGCTGGTGTCGTAAGGGATCGGCACGCCCGGCATGGCGCCGGCCGGGGGAGGCCCGCTCCGCAGGAGTCCCGGGTCGAGATCGAAGGCACGACACGTCATCTGCGCCAGCTCCATCCTGCCCACTGCGTCCGCTCCGCAGGTGTGAAAGACCCCGGTCAGGCCGCGGCGGCCGATCTCCAGCATCAGTTCTGCGCACTCGTCGGCCAGCGACGGCGTGGCTCGCATATTGATCTGTTCCGACTCCCACACCGTGAACGGCCGGCCCGCCGACAGCGAATCGACGATGCTCGCTACGAAGTAGCCGAATCCGGGGTCTTGGGACCGTGGTGTGCTGGGCCGGGCCCGGTGGATGCCGTTCACACCGGAGACCCGTGCCACCGCCCCTCCCCGCTCGAGCGCGACGATTTCGCTGGCCATCTTGAGGACGCCATAGAGGTTCACCGGGTTCGGTGGCGTTTCCTCATCGGCGCCGCTCTGGGTGCCGTCGAATACCCAGTCAGTGGAAACCAGGACGAAGGCGGCGCCGGCGGCAGCGGCAGCTTCGGCTGAGTACCGGGTCGCGTTGACGTACGCGTCCCAGGATCGTGCCCGGTCGCGGTACATGAGGCCGAGGTCGTTGAGGATGGCGCAGTGGATGACGAGGTCCGGCTCGAAACCGCCGACGCTGTGCACCACCGCCTCCCGATTGGTCATATCGACGGCCGCGGTGGCATACCCCGGCTCGTTGTCCGGAACGAATGTGTGCACGGTGATCAGCACATCGTGGCCCTGTTTGACCGCCGCGTGGACGATGTTGCTGCCAACGAACCCGGTACCGCCGGTGAGCCAGACCTTCATCAGCCGATCTCGTCGGTGCGCACCGGACGCTGCTCCCGCACCGACCTCCACGCCGCCAGCCCGATGACCAGCGGGGCCCGCCCGTCATGCCCATTCACCGGAGTCGGGGTGCCATGACTGAGGGCCGTTATGAAGGCCTCCCACTCGGCGACGTAGGAAGGTACGTAGCGATCCAGGAAGAAATAGGGAAGCGTTGCCCCGTGTGATCCGGAGCCGTCACGCCGCACCGTCGTGTCGGCCAGCGGGTTCTCCGAGCTCACCACACCCCCGGATCCAAACGCCTCCACGCGTTGGTCGTAGCCGTAAACGGCACGGCGGCTGTTGTCGATGAGCGTCAGTGTGCCGTTCTCATGGGTCAGCGTGATCACTGCAGTGTCCAGGTCACCGGCCCGGCCGATGGCGGGGTCGACCCTGACGTCACCCTTGGCGTAGACCTCCACTACTTCGCTACCGGTGACGTAGCGGGCCATGTCGAAGTCGTGAATCGTCATATCTAGGAATATGCCACCGGACGCCTCGATATAGGTGATCGGGGGCGGTTCCGGGTCGCGGCTGGTGATCTTGACGAGGTGCACATCGCCGATCTGACCCGACGCAACGGCGGTGGCCACCGCCTGGTGGGAGGCGTCGAACCGGCGGTTGAATCCGATCTGGAGCGGGACTCCGGCCGCCGCGACGGCCGCCAACGCGCGGTCTACCTCGGTGAGGTCGAGCGAGACCGGTTTCTCACACAGGATCGCCTTGCCGGCCTGCGCCGCAGCCACCATCACATCAACATGGGTGTCGGTGCTGGTGGCGATGCACACTGCGTCGACCGTGCCGTCGGCCAGGACCTCATCAATGGACCCGGCGCGAGGCACGTTCAACTCACCGGCAACGTCGTCGGCTGCTGATTCAACGATGTCGAACACGGAAGCCAGCTCGGCGCCACTCACTTGATGAGCGAGCAGCTCCGCGTGCATCTGGCCGATGCGCCCGATCCCCAGGACGGCGATGCGGACCGGTTTCATGCCGTCTTCCGGCGCGAGTCGTAGAACTTCATCAATTGCGGCTCGGTAGGCATATCGTCGGCGCACATCAGCTTGGCAGCAACGTACGCACCTGCGGCGTTGGCCAGGTCGGCGGCCGACGGTAGGTCTGCTCCGGACAGGATGGCATGGCACCACGCCCCGCCGAATGCGTCACCGGCTCCCAGACCACAGACCACTTTCACCGGGTAGGGGGCGATGTGGCGGCGGTCCCCGGCGGCGGTGGCCAGCATGACGCCGTCGCCGCCCAGCTTCACGATGGCTGCATCGAGGCCGCGGCCCAGCAGCCGGTCGGCCGCTTCGTCCGGGTCCGCTGTGCCGACCGCGATCTCGCACTCTGCCCGGTTGCCGATTGCCATCGTCACCTGGTCGAGCGCCGCCGACAGTTCGCGGCGAGCGTCATCCGCTGAGTCCCAGAACATGGGTCTCCAGTCGAGGTCCAGGATCACGTGCCGCCGCCGGGAGCGTTCTTCGAGCAGCGCACGCACCGTCGTGCGGCTGGGCTCGAACGCAAATCGGGACGCCGGCAGCCACAGGATCGGAACCGAGCGCACGGTGTCGAGATCGACGTCGTCGACCGTGATGTTCATGTCCGGGGCACGGGGCTCCCGGTAGAAGAAGATGACTGGGTCCTCCGGCGGGTTCAGCTCGGCGAACGCCAGCGGCGTTAGCAGGTCTGGATCGGTGGAGACGAAGCGCGTATCCACGCCGAAGGTCTCTGTCAGCGCGTAGCGGATGTAGTCGCCAAACCTATCGTCGCCGACCTTGGTGAAGACGCCGGCCCGCCGTCCCAGCCGGGCGGCGGCTACCGCGACATTGGTGGCTGTCCCTCCGATCGACTTCCGGTAACTGACGACCTCGCGGGTCGGAGTATTGAGCTGCTCGGCGTAGAGGTCCACCGAGATGCGACCAACGGTGAGCAGTTCGAGATCCGATTCAGCCATTGCGGGGAGCGTCCGGGCCGAGCTCAGGCCTCGTCATCCAGGTCATCCAGGTGTTCGATGAACTCGAGATCCTCGGCCACGTCCTCGGCGACCTCACTCAGGCCGCGCTCGCCGCGTTCCACTGCCTCCTGGAGTTCGTGCTGCAGGGCCTCGAGTTCGGCACCTCCGGCCATCAACTGGGTCAGCTCGGCCTGGCTGACCTCTTCCTTGGCATAGTCACCCATCGACTGGCCGCGATTGAGGATCATGAAACGATCTCCCACGGGATAGGCATGATTCGGATTGTGCGTGATGAAGATCACACCCAACCCGCGGTTGCGGGCCTCCACGATGTACCGCAGCACCACCCCAGATTGCTTGACGCCCAGGGCCGACGTGGGCTCGTCGAGGATCAGAACCTTGGCGCCAAAGTACGCGGCACGAGCGATGGCCACTGACTGCCGTTCGCCACCCGAGAGTGTCCCGACCGACTGTTCGGTATCGCGAATATCGATGCCCATCTTGGCCATCTCCGACTTGGCGATCCGAGCCGCGTTTTCCTTGTCGATCACCTTGAACGGGCCGATCGAGCGTGTCGGCTCCGAGCCCAGGAAGAAGTTCCTCCACACCGACATCAGCGGCACCATGGCCAGGTCCTGATACACCGTCGCGATTCCTCGAGCCAGTGCATCACGCGGCGAATCGAACATGACTTCTTCGCCTTCGACGAACAGCTGACCTTCGGTCTGCTGGTGAGCGCCTGCCAGTATCTTGATGAACGTCGACTTGCCGGCACCGTTGTCGCCGAGGACACATGTGACCTCGCCGGCTCGCACCGAGGTCGTGATGTCCTTCAGCGCAATGATGTTGCCGTAGAACTTCGAGACGTTCCGGATCTCCAGAAGGTTCTGGCCGTTGCTGGTCATCGCGCTGCCTCCGCTCGCGAACGGACGTAATTATTGACGAGGACTGCCAGCAGGAGGATCACGCCCACGAAGAGGAAGCGCCAGTCGGAGTTCCACCCCGAGAACGGGATCCCCTGGAAGGACATGGCCATGATCACGGCACCGATCGCCGCACCGGCCGCCGATCCGTAACCGCCCGTCAGGAGACATCCGCCAACGACCGCGGCGATGATGTACAGGAACTCATTGCCGTCGCCCACGTTCGCCTGCACGGAGTTGAGGCGGAAGGCGATGAGGGTGCCGACCAGCCACGCCGACGCCGAGACCAGCATGAAGAGTCGAGTCTTGGTTCGGGCGGCGGGGACGCCAACCTGGCGGGCCGCAGGAGCATTTCCTCCGACCGCGAACGTCCAGCTCCCAAATCGTGTCTTGAGGAGCAGCCACGTTGCGACAACTGCGAAAGCGAGGAAGTACAGCACCGAGATCCGATAGCTGATCGTTCCCGTCGACGCGGCGTTTTCCTCGGTCGTGCTCCACAGGAGCCGCAGACTCACGGCGACCACCATGAGCCCGATCCCGCTCAGCGCCAGCACCCGACCGAGCTGATCGGCCGGAGGGTCCTGGTAGCGACGCACGACATAGGAGTATCGAACGATCGCTGCAACCAGCAGCATGAGGGCCAGGATGAGGATGGCCGCAAACATCTCTGCCCGGATCTTGCGGGAGTCGCCCTCGGACTGCACGACAAAGGCCACGACCACCAGCAACGCCGCAGCAAGAACGCTGACGGCGAGCTGGGTGACCGGCGAGGCCTGTGCGGCCCGTGCCGCACCGATCACCAGGATCATCCCAGCTGTTACCAGGCCCATGAACAGCAACGCTCGCAGGCCCTGCACGGTCAAGAGGAACCCGATTTCAGTCTGCGACGAGGAGTCGAGAGAAACGCCGGCGACGATTCCGAGAACGATCAACCCGACGCCCAGCACCACGCGCCGGATCGTTGGCGCCGTCACCGCCAGTGAGAGGCCCTGTGTGTTGCGAGGCTCGTACCGCCAGTGGGCGAACCCGATGGCTGCGATGATCGACCCGACGCCTACGAGTATGGATCCGATCCAGTTGCTCGAAACCGAATCGGTGCCGGACATGAAGACGACGCCGCCGACGGCGGCGACGAGACCGGCAATCAAGAAGGGAATCCCGGCCGACTGGGGACTGGCTTTCCGAACGAGGCTGAGTTCGAGCACGCCGGCGGTCAGCGCGACGGCGCCGGCTATCGCCAGCACCGCGAACACGAGGTCCCTGCCCCCGAGGAAGGAGTCCCACACATGATCGTTACGGATCCAGACGCTGCCGAACAGCGTTTTGAACACGTCGAAGTCAGGGGCGTTGTCCAGTCCTTCGACGATGACCTTGTCAGTGAACAACTTGGCGAACCCGAGTTTCGCGCCGACCAGGACGAAGAACGTGCCGAGCGTGACGATGAAGCTCGGCAAGCCCGTGCGCTCGACGAGCGTGCCGTTGAGCAACCCCACCCCGAGAGCGAAGGCCAGCGTGATCGGGAGTGCAACCAAGAGCGGGAGCCCGGCGCCGCCGAACTCACCCGTATCTTTCACGAGGAGCACCAGGAGCATCCCGGTGGCTCCGGTCATCGCTCCGGCCGACAAGTCGAATTCGCCGCCGATCATCAGCAGCGCCACCGCCACCGCCATGATGCCGAGAGAGGTCGCAACGTCCAGGTAGTTGTTGGCGCCGGCCGTCGTCCCGAATATGTCACTGACCGCCCAGAAGAACGCCCAGATCACGGCCGCCCCTATGAACGCCCCGATCTCCGGTCGGGTCAGAAGGCGCTGGATCGGTCCCCGGTACGCCAGACGTTCGTCCGGAGCCGCCGTCGGTTCTGCGGGGGGTTGCTCGATGGTTGCCGTCATTGCCCGTCTCCCGCGTATCCATGCACGAGGATCACGACTCTTCCTCCTCGACGAGTGCGTCGAGTGTACAGACCGGGTTCTGCTGGTGTCGGCGAGACCTGAGATGATTTGGAACGTTCCAAAGCCCCATGACATCGAGTTCGGCGCCAGCCGGGTGGTGCGATTTGTGGCCAGACCTCAGGTCAGACTGCCGGTGACGGTGAACTCCAGTTCGCCCGGCCTGCGCCGTCCCCATGTGAAAGGGGGGCCGGCAATCGCCGGCCCCCCTTCACAACTGAACTGTGGCTCGGATCAGCGAGTTCCTTGCGCAACCAGATCCTTCACCTCGGCGACGTTGTCAGTCGTGACGAAACCGGGACCGGTGAACACCGGCTGGCCGCCACCAACTGTGTTGAGGTTGGTGGCGTTGAGGTAGAGGATGATGATCGTCAAGTACCCCTGCAGGTACTGCTGCTGGTCGATCGTGAAGTTGATATCACCGGCCTCGATACCGGCGATCACATCTTCGGAGATGTCAACCCCACCCAGGAAGCAGTCGCGACCGGCCTGGGTGCAGGCGTCGATCGAACGCACGACGACGTTGGGTCCAACGCCGAACACAGCGTTGATGTCTGCGTCGGCCTGGAGCGCCGCGGCGATGTTGTTGATCTGCTCTTCGGGGTTGGCGTCGAGACCGACGAACTGGGTGACGACTTCACCGTTGAACGTCTCGGCGGCACCCTGGCACCGTTCCTCCAACCCGACGTTGCCCTGCTCTTGCTGGGCACAGAGCACCTTCGTCGCTCCGAGGTCGTTGAAGAATTCACCAGCGCCCTTGCCGGCATCGATCTCGGTCTGGCCGACGTGGGTGATCGCACCGATTTCGCCGTACTGACCGACACCCGAGTTGAGCGTCACCACCGGGATGCCGGCGTCGACCGCTGCGGTCGAGGCCGGGACAAGTGCCTCAGGATTCGCCAGGGACACACCGATCCCGTCGGAACCGGCCGCCACGGCTGCTTCCAGATCCTGAACCTGCTTCTGCGGGTCGTTGCTGGATGGGCTCCACACCATCTCGGCCCCGACGGCCGCGGCCGCGTCCTCGGCGCCCTTCTTCACCACGGACCAGAACACACCGTCGTCGGAGTGGGTCACCATGTGGAACGTCAGGCCGGAGCTCTGGACCGTATCGACCTGGTCTTGCGCGGCCTCTGTCGTTTCGGCGGCGCCGGTGTCTTCGGTGCCGGCCTCGCCATCGCCGTCACCGCAGGCCGCAATGATCATGGCGAGCGCCAAGAGCAACGCGATCAATCGTTTCATACTGTTCTTCCTCCTCTTCTGGTCGGGGAGCACCTGTGCGGCACAGCGTTGCGCTGCGCAGCCCGACCCACCGACCTCCATCCGCGGAGAGCATAGAATCAGTCCGCGGTTTCGGGCGACCGTAGGCTCCGTGGATGCGGGGTATCCGCCAAGCCCATTGCCTCCTGCGTTCCACACTCGGCCAGGAATCCGGCACGCCATTGGAACGTTCTAATGGCGGCGAAACTTACGGAATCCGGCTTTCGGTGTCAAGGGTCGTGGCTTGGCGACGGCCGTTGAGTTGGAGCGTTCCAACATTTACTGTTGGCCGGGTGTGGGCGCCCGGGCACCCCGGCGGATGCGTGGCCCGAATCCAGGCCGACGTGAGGAGCGAGAGATGACCCAGCAGTTGTTTAGACCGGCCGGATCGCTTTCGGACGGGCCTGATCCGCTCCTGATCACCCCTGAGCGGGCCGGGTGGCGGTACTCGGGGTTGCGGGTGCTGCGATTGTCGGCCGACGAGCAGCGGACCATCGATCTCGGGCCGATGGAAGGAGGCGTCCTCACCTTGACCGGCGCCTGCGACGTGAGCGTTGCCGGCGAGACGTTCCAGATGGAGGGACGCGACGACGTGTTCTCGGGCGTTTCCGATTTCGTCTATTTGCCGCTTGGCGCCGTTGCTGTCGTGACGGCCACCCGGTCGGGCGAGTTCGCCATACCGATGGCGGTCGCCACCCGCCACCATCCGGCTCGGCACGTACGCGTGGCCGACATACCTGTCGAGGTCCGGGGAGCCGGCCAGGCGACCCGGCAGATCAACAACTTCGCGAGTGCGGATGCTTTCGACGGCGCTGACAAACTGATCGCGGTCGAGGTGATCACGCCTGCCGGCAACTGGTCCTCCTACCCGCCGCACAAGCACGATGAGCACACCGACGCCGAAGTCCCGCTGGAGGAGATCTACTACTTCCGGATCGACAATCGGGCGGGCAGCGGCGAGGGCTTCGGCTTTCATCGCACCTACACCACCGACCATGAGATCGATGCGACTGTCACCGTGCGAGACGGCGACGCATTCTTGATCCCGCGCGGGTTTCACGGGCCCTGCGTGGCCGCGCCCGGCTATCACATGTACTACCTCAACGTCATGGCCGGACCTTTGGAGGAACGGGTGTGGCGGATCTGCGATGATCCCGCTCACGCCTGGGTGAAGGAGGACTGGACCACCCAGGCGGCCGACAGCCGGTTGCCGATGTACTAGTCAACATTGCCCATCGGGCGCCGGAACGGCCTCCGCCCTGACATCGGAGCAGGGTTAGAGTCACACGGGTGGAACTCGAGCCAGACGTGCTGGACACCCTGCCCCGGGTCGACGTGGCACTGCTCGCCGATTCGGTGCAGGCGATCGCCGGGAAGCTGTACATCCTGGGCGGCGGATGGGACACACTCTTTGTCGGCAAGTTCCCGGCCCGTCATCCGTCGCTGGGGCTCGGCATGAGGTTCCGGGTCCCGTGGGCGTACCAGGAGCCGCAGTTCAGGGTATCCGTCGACCTGGTGGACGAGGACGGGCGCAGCATCTTCGGCGACCGCAAGATCAGCCAGACGATCCCGGTCCGACGGCCCGACCATCTACCGTCCGGGAGCGAGATCTCGGTTGTGCGGGCCTTCACGTTCAACAGCTTGCCACTCACCCGCGCGGGTGGGCTCGCGTTTCGGATCCTGGTTGAGGACGAGGAAGTCTCCCGACTGCGGTTCTGGGTGCGCGAACGACGCCCCCGGCGGGTGGCGGACGAGCCAACATGACTGAGCACCTCCCGATGTTCCCACTGGGATCGCTTCTGGTTCCCCACATGCTGCTGCCGCTCCGGGTCTTTGAGCCCCGTTACCTGCAGATGGTCGATGACCTGCAGCACAGTGGGGGCGAGTTCGGTGTCGTGCTGATCGAGCGAGGATTCGAGGTCGGGGGCGGCGACGCCCGGTTTGACGTGGGCACCGTCGCCAGGCTGCTGGAGGTTTCGGAGCTCGACGGCGGGCATTTGCTGGTCGTGTCTGCCGGCATCCAGCGACTGCGGGTCACCGAATGGCTGGCGGACGATCCATACCCGCGGGCGGTCATTGAACGCCTCGACGACGTTGCGCCGGCGACCAGCATGGGCGAGCCGCTGGAGCGCCTCGGACATAGACTGCGCCGGATCTTCGGTCTCATGTCCGAGCTCGGCTACGACGTCGCCGGTATCGAAGTGGACCTATCCGGCGACCCTGCGGTCGCCTCATATCAGGGAATGATGCTGGCGCCGCTGTCGACCATGGATCGTCAAGATCTGCTCCAAATCGACGACGTCGAGGCCCGACTGCAGGCTCTGCTCGACTTGGCTGAGTCGCAGGTCGACTTGTTCCGCCAGCAGCTGGAGGCCGGATGATCCGGGCGGTCATCTTCGACCTCGGGGGAGTGGTCATGGGTTCTCCGCTGGAGGTGATTGCTGCCTACGAGCGCGAGCTCGGGCTGGAATCCGGGGTGATCAACCGGGTGGTGGCCGGGACCGGACTGGTCGGCGCTTGGTCGCGGCACGAGCGGGGAGAGCTGGACTTCGAATCTTTTTGTGCTCGGTTCAATGACGAGTGCCGGGCGGCGGGTGCACTCATCGACACCCGTGACCTCATGCACCGGATCAACCGGGTGACCGTGCCCCGGGCCGAGATGTTGGACGCGGTGGCCGCGGTGCGGGCCGCCGGTTTCCGGGTCGCCGCGCTGACGAACAACTGGACGCCTCTCGACGACGGCGATCTCAAAGCACGATTCGACGTCGTTGTGGAGTCCTCGGTTGTCGGCTATCGCAAACCTCAGGTCGAGATCTACCAGCTCACCCTCGAAGAGCTGGGCGTCGAACCCGCCGAAGCCGTCTTCCTCGACGACATCGGCGCCAACTTGAAGCCCGCCAAAGAACTGGGGATGACGACGATCAAGGTGAACGAGACCCGTGGAGCACTGGCCGACCTGGCGGCAGTGCTGGGGATTCATTTGAGCTGATCCGGACCATCGTCCGGAAAGTTGTTTGGGGGCCCGCTACGCGGGCCCCCAAACGGATGATGCTTCAGCCGGCCAGACCCAGAGCCCGTGCCCAGATCGAAGCCATCTGACCTCGTTTCAGGTTTTCGTCCGGGCCGTAGGTCCCATCGGCCCGGCCCTGCGCGATACCGGCCGCGGCCAGCGCATTGATGGCGCCCTCGTGGACGGATCCGTCGTCGTCGCTGAAGGCGTCCGGGCCCCCGCTCAGAGCCAGTGCCCGGGCCGTAAACGACGCAGCTTGGCCGCGAGTGACCGGGTCGTTGGGGCCGAATGTCCCGTCAGTGCGACCTTGACTGATGCCCGCCGCGGCTATGGCGTTGATGGCTGCCTCGTGCACCGAGCCGTTGTCGTCGGGGAACGCATCCACGGTGCTCGACAACCCGAGTGCACGGGCGATGATCGACGCCATTTGACCACGTGTGATCAGGCTGGTCGGACGGAACGTGCCGTCGGCAGTACCAAACACGACGCCCGCCCGGGCCAGCGCGTCGATGGCTGCCTCGTGCACCGAGCCGTCGTCATCGGCGAAGCTACCGTCGGGCCCGATGCCGGCGATGGTCTGTATGAGCAGCTCGAAGGTGGCGGGGAAAGTGCCCACTGCGTAGACCGTATAGGACGTGCCCGCCGCCAAAGACAGCGTGCCGGCGTCGAAGACCGGGTTGCTGTCACCCGGCAGGGTGAGGTCCACCGCATAGTCACCGGCCGCTACATCGGCTGAGCCCGAAGTTCCATTCGGGACATCGCCGAACAGTACGGCCCCGTTGGCCCGGACGTCCACGTTGGGAGCGTCGGCCAGGTGACGTACCGTCAATCGCGCATTGCCGGCGGCCGTGGCGGACGTGTCATTCACGAACACGCCCAGAGACGGCGTAGCGCCACCGCCCAGCAATCCGGCAGGGCCGGCACCGGTGTCCAGGTACGCCACCAGCGACACATTGGCGCCGGCCGGCAAATCGGCGTACCCAACGATGGCAGGGGCGTCGACCAGCGGATCAGCGTCGGCTGCGTAGATGGCGACGTCGTAGCCGATCGCAGGCAGTACCAGCGGACCAGCGATCGTGGATGGGGCAAAGTTTTCGATGGCCAGCTGGCCATTGAGATAGACGTCGACCGTGAGGCCCGGAACGCCGTGGACGACCGTCGCTATGCCGTAGCCCGTCGCGGGTCCCAGGTCGCCGATGACCTGGATCAGAACGTCGAACGTGTCCGGGAATGTCCCGTACGCATAGACGATGTAATGGACGCCCGGGTCGAGGGATAGCGTACCGGCGTCGAAGATCACGTCCGTCATGTTGGGCAAGCTGAGCGCCACTGCGTAGTCGCCGCTCGGAACCTCCACAGTGACCGAGTCCGGATTCGTGAAGTCTTCGATCAGCACGGATCCGTTCGCCCAGACGTCGAACGGCGGCGCCTCCGCAGTGTGGCGCACGGTCAGCCGGGCGTTGTCGCCAACGATCTGGGAGTCGTCGTTTGCGAACGCGCGGAGGGCCGGGACGCCGGCCTCGGTGAGGTGCGCGATCGCTGTTACGTTCGCACCCGGACCGAGGTAGATCGTGCCTTCAACGATCACGTCCGCCGGCATGCCGGGCGAGGTGATCACCACGTCGTACGTGCCGGCCGGAAGAACAAGTGGATCGGTCACCGTCCCCGGCGCGAACCCCGGAAGCAACGACGCCCCATTCGCCCAGACGTCCACAGTGACATCGGGTATGCCATGAATCACTGTGAGCTCGCCATCGCCGGGTGCCGCTGCGGCGCCCGGCGCCATCAGCGGTATGACCATGAGCATGGTCATCAGAATTATTGTGAGCCTGCGCAGCATTGAGTGCCTCCCATGTTTGCCGCCGCGGAGGGCGAGCCGTGTTGACCCGCCCGCTACTGATACGGAGCGAGCGGATCGATGGATGACAAGACGCCGTATCCGCCAGCGCCGAACTGGGCATCCGAGTGGCTGCCCTAGGGTGACGACCATGACGACGTTGCGGGATCCCGTGGTTCGGCAGGGGTTTGGGATGCTGGTCCGCACCCTCTGGCGCTACCGCTTCGAGTCGGCCATGAGCATCGCCGGGGCGGCGACGTGGATGATCTTCGTCGTGATCGGACCCTGGCTGATCTCTGAGGTGATCGACGGCGCCATCGCCCCGGCCAACCGTGATCGCCTGGGTCCGCTCATCTGGCTCGTCGTCGCGGCTGGGACCATGCGCGCGGCCTCGATCGGGTGGCGCCGCTTCTTCGGTTTCATGCTCGCCTACCGGGCCGAGACGCAGTTGCGAAACCGCATCTTCGAGCACATGCAACGCCTGGCGTTCGCGTTCCACGACCGGGTGCCGGCGGGTGAGGTGATGGCCCGGGCGTCGACTGACCTCTCCCAGGTGAGGCTGGTGTTTGCGATGCTCCCGGTGACCGTGGCCAACTTGGCGATGCTGGTGCTCGTGGTGATCGTGATGGTGGTCATGGATCCGGTCGTGGGCGGGCTGGCGGCCCTCGCGGTTCCGACCATGTTCACTCTGGCCAACCGGTATGCCCGCCGGGTGCTGCGCGTCTCGTGGGAGGTACAGCAGCGGCTGGCAGACCTCAACACCGTGGTCGAGGAAGCCGTAGCCGGGGTGCGGGTGGTCAAAGCCTATGGCCAAGAGCGGCAGGAGACCGATCGCTTGGCGCGAGCGGCCGGCAGGATCTTCGGCCGGACCATGGAGCTCACGCGGCACCGCTCGACCTACGTGCCGCTATTCGAACTCGTTCCCTCGGTGGCGACCCTGTTGGTGCTGTGGGTGGGCGGCTTGCGCGTGATTGACGGTTCGTTGACGCTCGGCGCCTTTGTGGCCTTCACCCAGTACCTCACGTTGCTCGTCTTCCCCTTGCGCATGTCCGGCTTCTTCTTTGCCCAAGCACCGCGCGCGGCCGCGGCGGGCTCGCGAGTGATGGACTTCTTGAAGACCGCCCCTGACATCGAGGACCCGGCCCGGCCAGAGCCGCTGCACGACGGACCCGGTGAGGTGCGGTTCCATGATGTGTCGTTTCGCTACGAGGGTGGGCCCGGGGTCCTCGACGGGCTCGAGCTGACGATACCCGGTGGCACATCGGTTGCGCTGGTGGGGTCGACCGGTTCTGGCAAGTCAACAATGGCCTACCTCATTCCCCGCTTCTATGACGTGGATCGCGGGACGGTGACGATCGACGGTGTCGATGTCCGCAAGGTCACGCTGGCCGACGTGCGCTCGGCGGTGGCGCTGGTCTTCGAGGACACCTTCCTGTTCTCGGCCACGATTCGGGAAAACATCGCCTTCGGCAATCCGGAGGCCACCGATGAGCAAGTACGGCTGGCGGCCAGGCTGGCGCAGGCGCATCAATTCATCCTGGACACGCCGGATGGCTACGAGACACCGGTCGGAGAACGCGGCTACTCGCTGTCTGGGGGACAGCGGCAGCGCATCGCGCTGGCCCGGGCAGTGTTGCGCGATCCACGAGTCCTGATCCTGGACGACGCCACGTCGTCTGTCGACGCCATCACCGAAGAAGAGATCCGGGGAGCGCTCCAGACCGTGATGGCGGGGCGGACCACCATCATCATTGCGCACCGCACGTCGACGCTGACGCTGGCCGACCGGGTCATCCTCCTGGAGGAGGGTCGGGTGAAGGCAGCCGGCACCCATGCTCGGCTGCTGGCAACGGAGCCTCGCTACGCGGAGATCCTGGCCGAGACCATTGCCGATGCGAACGTGGACGGGGAGACCTCACCATGATGTACGCGCGGTTCGGCGGCCAGCACGAGGTCAACGCGCCGCTCAAACTCGTGCGACGGGCGGCTCGGTTTGGAAGGTACCTGGTTTGGCCGTTTGCGGGCGCCATCGCTGTGACCATCCTGGCGACGATCATCCGGCTGATCGGGCCGCTGGTGGTGCGTGCGGGGGTCGACGCCGGCATCGACCGAGCCGACACCCAAGCGGTGACGAGGGCGGCATTTGTGTTTGCTGCGGTCCTCGTCTTGCAATGGTTGACCCAACGAGCGTCCGTATACGGCGTGGCCTGGGTCGGCCAGCAGTACCTCAGGGATCTCCGAGTACGGGTGTTCGACCACTTGATCCGCCTCGACGTCGACTTTTTCGCACGAACCAAGACCGGCGTGATCGTATCCCGCATGACGTCGGACATCGAGGCGCTGGGGATCTTCGTCGAGGACGGGGCGGTCAACATCGTCACGGCGTTTCTGACGTTGATCGGCGTGCTGATCGCGATGTTCTTCGTCGACGTCCAGTTGGCGTTGCTGATCGTGCTGATGCTCCCTTTGTTGCTGGTGGCGTCGCTGGTGTTCCGGATCTACGCCGATCGGGCCTACCGCCGAATCCGCGAACAGATCGGCCTGGTGCTGGGATCGCTCCAGGAGGGCATCACCGGGGTGCGGGTCGTGCAGGCATACACCCAGGAAGCCGAACGAGCCGACGTCTTCGGGCGTATCAACGACGAATACTACGAAGCGAACATGGCTGCCGCCCGCGCCATCTCGCTGTACTTCCCAACGGTCGACTTCTTTCGCACAGTCGGCCAAGTGATCGTGCTGGTGGTTGGGGGCCTCCGGGTGATGGAGGGCACACTGACATTCGGGTCGCTAGTGGCATTCCTCCTGTACCTGGCCTGGTTCTTCGAGCCGGTCACGCAGCTTTCGAACACGTACAACCTGCTCCAGTCAGCGCTAGCGGCGCTCTCCAAACTGTTCGGCGTCCTCGACCGGCCGGCTGCGGTGCCAGAACCCGAGTCACCGGCTACCCCGGCCGGCGGTGGGGCCGTCCGTTTTTCCGACGTCACCTTCGGCTACGACGACGGGCTGCCGGTGCTGCACGACATCGAGCTCGAGATCGCGCCCGGGGAGCGGGTGGCAATTGTCGGCGAGACCGGCGCGGGAAAGAGCACTATCGCCAAGCTGGCGGTCCGTTTCTACGACCCCGATACCGGGACCGTCGCCATCGATGGGGTGGACCTCACGCGGGTCCCGTCAGCCACGCTACGGCGGCTGGTCACCCTCGTTCCCCAAGAAGGATTCCTCTTCAGCGGCTCGATCCGCGACAACATCCGCTACGCCCGCCCCCAGATGAGCGACGTCGAGGTGTGGGAGGTATGCCGGGCCATGGGCATCGAAGGCTGGATCCGGTCGCTTCCCGAGCGGCTCGACACCGATGTCCGGGAGCGGGGCAGCCGGCTCTCGTCGGGGGAGCGCCAGCTGGTGGCGCTGGCCCGGGCCCTGGCGGCCGACCCGAATGTGATCGTGCTGGACGAAGCTACGTCCAACCTGGATCCTGAAACCGAGGCGCAGGTCGAACAGGCACTGACCGTCTTGCTCGAGAACCGCACGGCCATCGTCATTGCCCACCGGCTCCAGACCGCCCAGCGGGCAGACCGGGTGGTTGTCATCGACGCCGGCAGGATCAGCGAGGTCGGCACCCACCAGGAGCTGGTGGCGGCCGGTGGCGGCTATGCCCGTTTGCAGGCGGTCTGGGAGCACACCAGCACCCGATGAGGAAGGGTCGGTGGGTGCAACCGCGAACGCGCGCTGGTACGCGCCGCGTCCGGTGCCTCAATCAGACATCCCCTCCGGACGATATCCCTACGATGCATAGCCCGGCCTTCTGGTGGCTCGCAGGGATGAGTGGCGCCCTGCTGGCCGCGTCGTGTACCGGCACTGCCGCGCCGCCTGCGCCCGACCCGGAGCCGGTGGCGGCAGCCGGTGCGCCCTCGACCGGCTCGTTGGGGTTCCGCTCGGACCCGACCTATCGGTGGGAGGCGTGCCGGCTCGGGGGCGTGTACCTGTCCGAAGACGAAGTCAACGAGCGTGGCTATTCCTTTGGTTCGGCCGACCTGGAGCGCGGCGTCTTTGCCGCCGACCACATCTGGCTCTACCCCGACGTCACGTCGAGGCTGCAGGTCGCCAGCCAGGATTCCCGCGTCGTGTACCGCCACGTGAGACCAGGTCAGGCGCCGGGCCCGTACGCAGATATCAACGAATTCTTGCGAGTTCCTCCCGCCGCGATCGATCAGCTGCGGAACCGGGCGGGAGCGCTGGAAGCGTTTGGGCTGCAGGAGGTGTCGCCGACGTCCCACATCGATCGTAACGGCCGGGAGTTCGAGCGTTTCGAAGGACTCCCGGCGCCGTCGCAGTGGACCGATGGCAATCCGCAGCCTCCCTCGGTCGTGCTCGGTTATCCCCTGACGAGTGTCGTATGGACCCTGGACGTCTGGGTCGACGAACAGGGTGTCGTTGAGCGCTTGCGGTTGATGGCCCAGGATGTTCGCCGGTTTGTAGGCGAACTGCACTTCGAGACCGACGGGACGCCCTGGCCGGACATGCGGCCGGCAGAGAGCTTGCAGTGTCCGACCACCTTCGAGGATACCTCGGGACCCTGGTTGGGTTTCGAGACCTATACGCCCACAAATGCTCCCCCGCTGGAGGTGAGTCTGGACCTGGACGGTCGGCCGTATGAGGTTCCAATTCCAGCTGGGGTCGCGGTCGTGACCGAGCATCTGACCAACCTCGTGGTTCCCAACGGCGAGCTGCTGACCCTCGACGGCGGTGCGGTGCAGGCCGACATCGTGGCATTCGCCTCCGACGCAGTGACGACCGACTTCGGCGAAGGGGTCACGCTGTCGGTCGAGGTGGTACGAGAGGTGACAAGCCGTTGGAGCGCGATTCTTGGAATTCGCGCCGGCCTGCCAGGGAGGACGGTGGATCGGTGGGGCCAGTTCGAGTTTGCGTACCTCACCGACAGCGGCACCGGGGCCATCCTCACCGGGTCGGTGATCGATCGGGCGGCCGAACTTGGCTATGGACCGGAAGGCTTCAGTGTGCTGAGCGAAGCCCTGGCGGACGCGTGGTTGAGCGGCGACTCCGAGTTGCTCATAGAGGATCTCGATTCAATGGAGGGTGACGACACGATCATCTTTGCCAATGGCTACGGCGACGGTGAGTTCCCGTTGAGCCGGGGCTTCGACGCGGATGGTCGGCTCGTCGCAGTAGTCCTATGGGATGCGCGGCGTTATCCGTGGCGGCTGGCGATTCCCGACGGCGTACCACCCCCGGATGTGACCGCACGAGAAGGCCAGCTGGTGGATTGCCTGGCCGGTATCCGACCGGTGATGGGCAACGGCGAGTGTCGGTACGATGATTGATGGCAGCCGCCGGGTCACCCCGACCCGAGCGTTTCCTCCGCCAGGTCCGACCAGGTCTTTTCGGAGAAGAGCATGTTGGTATACGGCGGGCGGGGCGCCATCAGCTCGATGAATCGGAGCGGATCGTCTCCTACCGCCCGCCACGCGTGCATGACACCCGGAGCCTCCCATACGAGATCACCGGGCTGTGCCCGGAACCGCTCACCTTCCAGCTCGACCTCGCCGGCTCCCGCCACGACGAAGTAGGCCTCTTCGAAATCGTGGAAATGAGCGCTGCCAGAGAACCGGTCCTCGCCGGTCGGGGCAAACTGGACCATGAAGGTCTGATGGTGAATCGACCCCAGGACGTCATCGACCATCATGCGGATGGACACGTCCCGGATGTCATGACCGTGCGCGCCGGGCATGGTGAGCGGACCCGGCGCACCGAGGTCCGTGTCGGCGAAATGCCCGACGTAGCGGCTCAGTGGATGGAGTTCGTGCGCCGGTCGGCCCTGCTCGGGGACCGGAAAGTCCCTGAGTGGGAACGTCCCGCGAGACCGCCCGATCGGCCGTGGCTGCGGCGAGCGGACGCAGTACCAGGTGAACGGTTCATCAAACGGGTTCGACCATGCATGCGGGGTGGCTACCGGCGCAAACCCGAAATCGTCCCGCCGGAGTTCGTGGTGTTGATGGTCCAGGGCCAGTAATGCCCGGCCTGCCAGAACGTAGAACGACTCCTCGAACGGGTGCAGGTGCCCACCGATGTGGCCGCCGGGCTGGAGTCGGCACAACGCAAGCTCCACGTGGGCCGAGCCGTCGGTGCGATCAACCAGGATCGCTTGCTCGAGCCCGGCGGAGCCGGCCACCGAAGCATGGGGTTCCAGCCGGCGCGCCGCTTGCCGTTTCACTACGTACCCGCCCATCCGTGAGCCTCCCGGTGATCACCGGCGCCGGATCTCACGCCGATTGGCGTGCAGCCTAGGAGGCGGGCCGGTGGGTGTGCCTGGAGCCCGCCGGCCCGCCTCTTAGGGGAAAGAGTCGCCAGAGCTCGAATGGGTTCCCGCCTTTTTCCGGACACGGGACCAGGCCACTGTCGACGTCGAGGCGCAGATCGTGATCAGACATAAGGTCCCGGGCGGTCCGTGGGCGACACACCGGGGAGCGAACAAGTCCGACGACACTGCCTGCTCGACGCGCGTTCGCTAGCTTCGCTTGACGG
>JBFGLM010000030.1:0-60337 GCA_041576165.1 Acidimicrobiia bacterium | reverse complement strand
GCCCGTGTTTGAATCGCGGGCTCGGGCCGCGCCCGGCCTCCAAATTGGCTCGGAGCCGCAAACTCCCCTAGGAGTGTCATCAGAGCCGCGCCTTGGAGGGCTGGTTTGGGTTCACTCAAGGGTGCGACCGGAGTCGTAGGAGCAATCCTGATCCCACATCGAGAAACGCCTGGCAGGTCTGTCTGCTCGATGTGATCAGACAGGGTCCGCTGCGGCCGCCCCCAGACCCTCAAAACGCCGGTGTCGGGCGACCGCAGGCGGTCGCCCGATCGCGGCCGATGATTTCTGGCGAGCCCTGATCGGCTGGCAGGTCATACCGCCCTCCCGGTCATCCGGCTCATAGCGTTCGTACCCCCCCGGTGCTGGGTGTTCGGCGCTGTCGCTGTTGATTGCCGAGAACGACGCCGACGCGGCCGGCTTCACCCGCAACGTCTGGGTCTTCTCTGCAGTATCGCTATGCCTGCCTCAGCCTGGATCGAACTCATAGCCCGACGCGGCACAGGCCCTCGGGCGCGAGGAATTCGCTGCCGAATTGGGCCGCCTCCTCACTGGCGGTTGACGCGCACGCCAGGTGGTGCAACAAGGACAAGTAGAAGACGGCAGACCGATTGGCTCCGTCGCGCCGGCGAGCTCGGCGAAGCGGCTGCTGACGAAAGCGCAGCGCAGTACGTAATCGAGCGGCTGACCCAACCGAGATCCATGGCAACAGGCAGCGCCGCCATCAGCTCGCCCGAGCGGAGCCGCTCATCCCGCATGCCTCGACGATACCGACCACGACGGCCTCGCGGCGGGTCTGTGGTCTCGGCCCCGGGCCTGTGGAGTCTCGACGGCAGTGAGGTGGCACGTCGTGACGTTGACCGGGGGTGGATCGGAACGATCCACCCCCGGTTGTTATGCGCTTCCTCTTCGCCGCTACAAGTTGACGCGACCACGAGCGGGGTCGTAACGGACCGCCGAAGTCCGGAAACCCACACACATAGCTACATCCGGATCTCCGGCATTCAGCTTGAGCAGTGCGTTCGTCGCCGGGAGACGCCGGACTCTGCGCTGTTCAGGTTGCCGGTGCCGACCGCCGGCTCGGTTGGGGCTCGGGCGCCGGAGCACCCGAGCCCATCGGTCGTCCGCCGCTACGGCAGCTGCGTGATCCGCCCCTGACCTCCCTCGGGATATTGGGCAGCCGTGATCGTGCCGCCCAAACCGCCGTCAGCGGTTGGCGCCTGTATGTAGTTCGACAGCGCCTGCTGGTAGCTCGATCCGAGCACCGTGAATGGCGCCATGCCGAACGGATACTCATCCCCGCCCCGGGCGAGGAAGTCGATGGTGGCAACCGTGATATCGGGTCCGGCGACCACTGCACCACCGGTCACGAGCACGGTGCCGTCGTCCAGCTCGACTTCGGTCACTCTCGAACCGGTGGACACCGCTGTGCAGTTCACCGTGTCCTGACAGTAAGGCGTACCTGCCGTGTCGAACGTGAAGCTGAAGCCCGAGACTTGCGCGAATCGGCCCGTGCCACCGGGGAGTGCCGGCGGATCGATCCGCGACACGGCGTTCTCCAGGATCTCCTTGAACTGCGCCCGGCTGATCGCCGGAAATACGGTCAAGAAGTTGGGGAACGGCACCATGTCGAAGGTATCCAGCTCCGTTATGGGACCGGCCGGGATGATTGAATCGTTCCGGATTCCTCCGCCGTTCTGCAAAGCGACATCAGGCACCGGGACCCCGAACTCTGCTGCGCTCTGTTCCGCCTGCCACCGCAGGGCGTCGGCGATCAGGTTGCCCTCGTTGGTCTCCACGCTCCGGATCGAGCCTCGGGTTCCGTCCAGCGCCACTTCCGAGTTGGCGATGACGGTCGCGGCCAGATCCGCCACGAAGGCTTCGACCGGCTCCACGACCTTCCTGTTCAGGAACCTATTGGGCTTCACCCCATCGGGACCGATCGATTCGCTGACTACTCGGATCGGTCCGCTCCGATCTCCATCGATCGTCACGACATTTCCGCCGTCGTCAAAGCCCACGACCAGATTGCCCAAATAGCCGTACTGGCCCGAGGTCGTAACAACCGGAATGTTGGCGCCGTCGGCGGTGGTCGCCGAGAGCGGATAGGGACCGAACACATCGCCGGGTGCGTCGCTTGGCAACAACAGATCGTCCGGGTTGGCGAGGAGTTCGTCACCGCCTCCGGCCACCATTACGTCCACACCGCTCAGCAGACCGGCCAGGGCGATGTCCCCGTCGATGTCTTGGAGGTGGGATACGAAGATGATCTTGTCGATGCCCTTCGCCTCCAAGGCGTCGATCTCCGCTTGGGCGGCCGGTTGCACTGCATTCACGACGACGTTACGGGGGGACGAGATGAACGGAAGGTTTTCGGTGGTGGCGCCGACGACGCCGAACTTCTCACCTCTGATCTTCACCACAGTGCTGGCCGCAATAACACCGTCGTCGACCAGCGCTTGGAGAGTCGGCTCGCCGCTGAAGTCGAGGTTGGCGCTGAGATAAGGCGGCCTACCCGGCTTTCTGAACCCTTCGGAGATGAAGTCGGCCAGCAGCTCTGGGCCGAAGTCGAAGTCGTGGTTGCCGATGATGATTGCGTCGTATCGCAACCGATCGAGAGCAACTGCGTCGTAAAAGATTCCATCGGCGACGCTGGCGGTGAACGATGGGCTGGCTAGGAAATTGTCGCCCGATGATACGAACATCGAACCGCGCTTGGCATCGTCGTCGTGGTCATCGTCGTCGTCGTCCGGCATCTGCTTCGCCGCTCTGCGCGCATCCTTCAATACGGTGGCGAAGAATGCCACCCCGCCCTCGGTCCCGATGACGTTGCCCTCTGCATCCTCCACGTCAGAGGCAAGCAGCTCCGACTCGCCGTCGTGGTTGTGCAGGATCGTGAGCCAGAACTCGACGTCGTCATCGTCGTCATCGTCGTCGGCCCCGGCGGTGGCCGGTGGCATCAACGCCAGCATGAGCGCCAGCGCCATCAGCAGCGCAAGCCATGACCGGCGCCGGCTCGTGATACGGGTTGGCATATAACTCCCTCCTTAGCCTGAGAAGGAGAAGCTCGACCACGCGACTCCATCTCGCTCTGGGCTGTTCCCTGAGGTGCCGGCTGAGCGGAGTGAGCTGGTACGCATCACGATGCCCCCCTTGTCTCCCCGAATGCCCCGAATCGGCCCCCAACTAGGTGCAACATAGCGGACTTCTCGGCACCTTGCCCAACCGATCTGCTCACAGTGGAAATGACCGGTGTCGCACTTTTGTGGGCGCAGGCGCCAGCGTCGCCAAGCAGAGGGCGGTTGGACATCGGCGTCGGGCCCGTGGACAAGACCACGGTTGAGGAGAGGACTAGCTGGGGTGGCGGCCTGCCGGGGGCCGACGGGTCGGACGGCGTGACGGGGTCGGGCCGGGCCTGAGGAGCGCCGTCGCCGCCACTCCGGCACAAACGGCGATGATGACGCCCCACCAGCGACTTCCAGTGGCGTCGGCCAGTATTCCGACAATCGCCGGACCGGTTGCCGCAGTGATTGCAAAGACAGTGGTCATGGCGCCCATTGACGCTCCGAGGCTGGCCCGCTCCACCAGCTCGTCGGTGTAGATGCCCTGGAGGGGCGACGTCGCGCCGATGCCGAAACCGGCGACGAGGGCGTAGAGCCCGGCAAGGAGCACGTTGCCGGCAAACGCCAGCGTCGCTACGCCCACAGTGATTGCCCCGAATGCCACGCGGAGGGCACCGCGCGCCCCGAGCCGATGAATGATCCACGGCAGCGGGACCCTTCCCGTGATCTGCGCCAGCCCGCGGGCGCCTGCCACCCACGCCGCAGTCGTGATCGGCAGGCCAGCGGCGGTCATGAGTGGTACCTGATAGACGAGAATGACTCCCACCGCCAACCCCACGATCGCAGCAGCGATGACGAATCGCCTCACTTCGGGCCTCGCCAGATCGTCCGAGACGCGGAAACGCTCTCGGGAGAGGACCGGCCGTTCCCGCTCGACCACGCTCGAGGCGCCCAAAACCAGCACGGCACCCGTGATGCCGGCCAGTACTCGGATTGTCCAGCGCCAGTTCGTCTGGGTGACCAGAAAGGCAGACAACGGCACGTAGATCGTGCTCGAGAAGGCACCGATGACGGTCAGGAGAGCAATCGCCCGGGCCGGATCGCGGGGAGCGGCCCGCACCGCAGTGGTTTGCGTGATGTGATAGAAACCCAACCCGCCGAGGGTGGCTCCGCCGATGGCGCTCGCCACCGTGAAGACGAGCAAACTCCTTGCTGACGCCGCCGTCACGAATGACGCAGTGGAGACGCACGCAGCGATGAGAAACACCGGCCGGCTCCCGACCCGATCCAGCAGCCGCCCTGCCGGTATCGCCATCACTCCACCCGCTGCGAACGCTATCGAAAACCCTCCACTGAGCCAGCTTTCCGACCAGCCGGTGTCATCCAGGATTGGATCCAGGAGCACTCCAAACGAGTAATACCACGCGCCGTAGGCTGCGATGGTCACTAGGCCCAGCACCACTATGTCGCGGGTGGGAAATGGCCCCGTCATCTGCTCAGAAGGCCCGATTCCGCAATACGCATCTCTGGCGTCACCCACCCAACCCCACGAGGCCGCAAAACTCGCCTCGCCGCAAAGGTGATCAGTGAGCTCGCTCCATACCGCCGAGCGTACTGGAGCTAACGTGCCCAAGTGAGTGGACCGCACTGGAACTACCGAATAACGATCGGTCTGCTACCCGTGGCCATGGCGGCAGGCACGATTCTCTACACCCTCGTCGGCGTCCTGGCGAGCTTCATCATCGAGGACCTGGGAATCACCCGGGCTCAGCTGGGATGGGTCCTGGGCCTCTACGCAGTGATAAGCGCTCTGACGTCACCAGTCATCGGGCGCATAGCCGATCGCATCGGTGCCCGTGTGGGGATGCTGGCGATCTTCGCTGCGACCTCGGTTGGCTTTGCCGGGTTCGCTGGGGCGCCCGGTGTACTGGCGATGATCGCAGCCGCAGCGGTTGTCGGGGTTGGGCAGTCACTGGCCAACCCCGCGACCAACAAGATGATCGCCCACGAAGTCGTCGGAGGCCGGCGGGGTCTGGTCACAGGGATCAAGCAGTCGGGAGTGCAGGCCGGCACGTTCGTGGGTGGTGTCACGTTTCCCGCATTCGCCGGGGTGCTCGGCTGGAGAGGTGTACCTTTGCTCCTGGCAGCCGCCCTCGGCCTGGTTTTTGTCACCGCCTGGTGGGCACTTCCGCACCACCCGGTCGAGCCGGGCGAAGCTCCCGTCGCCGCAGGACCGCTGCCGCCCTCCACCTGGTGGATCGCGCTCTATGCGTTCCTCATGGGTCTCGGCGGCAGTCCCGTCTTCTCTTTTCTCCCGCTGTACGGAGTGGAAGCGGTAGGCGTCAGTGAGCAGTACGCCGGCCTCATAGTGGGATCGACGGCGCTGATCGGAGTATTCGCCCGCATCGCGTGGAGCATCGTGAGCGAGCGCCGCGGAGAGTTTGCAGGACCGCTGTCGGCGATTGCGGCGATTGCGGTCACGGCCGGCGTCGCAACGATCTTGGCCGAGCCGGTAGGTGTTGCAATGCTGTGGGTCTCCGCAATCCTCGGCTTCCTCAGCATCTCTGCATGGAATTCGGTTGCGATGCTCTCGGTCATCGTGGAAGCCGGTGCGAGATCTGCCGGCCGCGCCTCGGGCATTGTGTTGATGGGGTTCTTCGCCGGCCTGGGCTTGGCGCCGCCGATCTTCGGCTGGTCGGTGGATCAGCTCGGGACCTATCTGCCCGGGTTCACCGCAGTGACGCTGATATTCGCGCTGGCGATGCTCACGATGCTGGGTTTCAGGCGCCGCCAGGCTCGACCGATTCCGGCCGAGCCCCCGGCCCGACCCGGATCCTGAGCGCCCACGCGATGATGCCGAGCGGGATCAAGGCCGATCCACGTAGGACTTCCAGATAGCCGCCGGCGAGATCGAATCCGAGAGCAAAGGGCAGTGGACCCAGGGCCGAAGCCGCGATCGTGAACGTGGACGCAACCCCTTTGATTTCACCCAGATGGCGACGGCCGAAATGGTGGGCGTAGACGGTAGCGGCGACATTGCCCGCCATCCCCAACATCGCGCCGACGACCATGCCGTATGCCACGACCTGGGCGCCATTGCCGAGCACCGGCGCTCCCCACAGCGCCAGGACCAAACACGCCTGAGAAGCAGCGAGCACATACCGGTGGGGAAACCGATCGACGAGCCACCCCGACAGCAGCGTGGCGATTCCTGAAGTGAGACCAAACGGTACGAAGAACAGCGCGGCTGTGGTTCGATCGATCCCTGCAGTTTGCAGTATTGAGAAATGGTGGAACTGGAGACCGGTCCCGAGCGCCGACGTTGTCGCAGTTCCGAGCGTGAACAGCCAGAAGATGGCGGTCTGGCGTGCCGCTACCGCCGAAGTAGACGGCTCGGACTGGGAGACACCCGGGCGCAGCGCAGGTGCGGCGCCGCCGTCCGGCTCCAGGCCGTACACCTCAGGCCGGTTCCGGAAGATCCCCACCCCGGCGGCGCCCACAATCACGAAGACTGCCAGTGCCAGCACTCGGTAGGAGCCGCGCCAGCCGAACTGATCCGAGAGCGAGGTGAAGACAGGGCCCACCAGCGCTACACCGAGCGAGAACCCGGCGACCGACATGCCCAGCGCGAGTCCCCGGCGCCGGACGAACCATTGATTGGCCGTGTACTGGCTCACCAACGTGAGTGAGCCCTGTCCCATCGCCCGTAGCCCGAAGAAGCCGAAGGCCAGCACCACCAGAGTTCCAGCGGCACTCATAAGCAGACAAGCGAGAGTGAGGCCGGCACCCACGATCGCGACACCCAGGCGCGGCCCTCGCCGATCGACAAACCGGCCGACAACGGGGAGGATCATGGCGCCGGCGAGCGTGGCCGCCGTGTACAGGCTGGCGACCACGGAGCGATTCGATCCAAGGTCCTCGATCATGCCGTCGAGGAAAACGGAGATGCCGACCGTCTGGCCCGGCAACGTGGCCATGGTGGTCAGGGTGGTGGCCCCGAGGATCAGCCAGCCGTAGAAAAACGGAGTGCGCTCGACGAGCACACTCCGCTCCAGCGTGTCCTCCCTCGGCTCAGCCAAACGCCGAGTAACCCGTGATTGCGTGACCCAGGATCAGCGTGTGGATTTCGTTAGTCCCCTCATAGGTGTAGACCGTCTCGAGGTTTGCCATGTGCCGGAACACCGGATACTCCAGAGTGATCCCATTCGCGCCCAGGATCGAACGGGCGGAGCGGGCGACCTCCAGCGCATTACGTACGTTGTCGTATTTGCCGAAGGAAACATGTTCCGGCGCCAGCGTGCCCCCATCCTTCATGCGGCCCATGTGCAGCGCGACCAGCGACCCGCGGTTCACCGCGACCATCATGTCGACCAGCTTGCGCTGGGTGAGTTGGAATGAGGCGATTGGCTTGTCGAACTGGACACGGTCCTTGGCATACGCGAGGGCCGTTTCGTAGCAGGTGCGGGCGGCACCCATGGCTCCCCAGGCGATGCCGTATCTCGCCTCGGACAGGCATGACAGTGGACCGCGCATCGAGCCAACCCCGGGCAGGCGGAACTCGTCGGGCACGCGCACATCCTCGAGTACCAGCTCCGACGTCTTTGAAGCCCGTAGCGAGAGTTTCCCTTTGATCTCGGGGGCCGAGAAGCCGGGGCTGTCGGTGGGGACGATGAAGCCGGCAACGCCGTCCTCGGTGCGAGCCCACACGATGGCCACCGACGCAAACGGTCCGTTGGAGATCCACATCTTTGACCCGGTGATCACCCAGTCCGACCCGTCGCGCCGGGCCCGGGTGCGCATCGCGGCCGGGTCGGAGCCTGCATCGGATTCGGTCAGCCCGAAGCAGCCGATTATCTCGCCTGTTGCCATCCGGGGAAGCCACTCCTCCTTCTGCTGCTCCGACCCGTACGCCCAGATCGGGAACATCGCCAGCGAGCCCTGGACGGACACAAGACTGCGGATTCCGCTGTCCCCCGCCTCCAATTCCATGCACGCCAGGCCGTAATCGACTGCGCTGGAGCCGGCACATCCATACCCGTCGAGGTGCATGCCGAACAGGCCCAGCTTGCCCAACTCCGGAATCAGCTCGAGCGGCATCGCGCCGGCCTCGAACCACTCGGCGACGTGCGGCTGGATCTGTTCGTCAACCAGGCGGCGTACGGTGTCGCGCAGGAGCCGCTCCTCTGCGGTGAGCAGCTCGTCGATCTCGAGGAAATCGTGTGGGTTCACGGTTCCGTGCCGGCGGGATTCAGTCATGGGCGAGACCTCGCGTTGCGATGGCCGCCATTGTGCCATGTCGGGGATCGGCTGCGGCTGGCGCCGCTCTGTGATGATCGAGTCCCCGGCCGTTCGGCCGGCCGGCACCTAAGCTCCGCACGTCCAGGTCGGATGGGGAGGTACTGCGCTGATGATCACTCTGGTGGTGCGAGACCGAGTGCGTGACACAGACGTCGAGGTACGAGCCGAGCGGTCGGCCACGGTCTCTGAGGTAGTCGACGGTTTGGTCGCCACCCACGGATTGCCACGCACCACCCCGGCCGGTGGACCGTTGCGCTACGACCTGACAGCGGCCGGGTCCGATGAAGTCTGGCCACCATCGGCCACCCTGGCCGAACTGGGAGCCGCCGACTCGACCGCAGTCGAGCTGACCAGCCCGGACGCCCGTATCGTGTGGGCTCGCGTGCGGGAGCTGTCGCAGGCGCTGCGGGCCGAGGTCGAGGCCGGGATCAAAGGTGCGGCCGGCGCCGCGCAGGTTGAGCTCGAGGCCGGTGCCGGTCGGGTCAAAGCCCAGGTTCACGACGAGGTCCGGGGTTTGGTCCGGGAGGCGACCAACAGTGTGGAGCGGGAGATCACCCGCCGGATCCAAGGTCTCGCGCGCATGCTGAATCTCCGCGCTCGGCGGGCGATTCGTCGATACATCGGCGAGGTGGCCGCCACCGGTGCGATTCCCGGGGAGGTCCGTGCCCTGTCGCTGGCTGCCGGACAGCTCACGTCGGCCGCCAGGTCCGCGCTCGTCGCTCCTCTGGCAGGCGCAGTGGTGGTTGCATCAGCGGTCGCCGGCACAGGGGCCGTTGTCGCGAACAATGCTCAGGCGGCGGCGCGGGAGGCAGAGACCACTGCGGACCAGGCCGCGTCTGCTCTCGCTCGCATCCAGGACCAGCTCGAGGTCGCTGTGGCGGAGCTCGAGCAAGCTCGCGATCGGGCCAACCAGGCGCTGGCGGCTCTCGACGAGCATCAGGCGGCCGACGACCCACACGGAATCGAACCGTTGGAGCAGGTGGCGGCCGAGGTTGGGGCGGTCCTGCAGCTCGCCGGCGAACCGGGGTTTTCTTGGGTTGGCGCGTTGGTGGACGCCGCAGATGGCCGGATCGATGCTCACTTGTCGACCGAATATGTGGGAGGCGACGGCCGCATGAGGGTCGAACCCGGCGACTCGCTGTGGCGGATCGCGGCCGGGCTGCTCGTCGGAGGAGCGTATGCCGAGTTCGTAGACTGCCCGCACCTCTCGCCTCGACCCGACCCATCCGTGGCGGACATCGCGGACTACGTGGGCCGGTTGTGGGTTGCAAACGTGGGTGTGATAGGGGCGGACGCAAATGTCATCTCGGATGAGATCGAGCTTCAGGTCATCTGCCCTCGCAGCGACAACCCCGCTGGGAATTGAGATTCCAGCGCAATTGGGCGGCTCGGAACCGTACCATTGGGAGCATGAATGACGTCCTTGACCTGATCAGGTCCTCGATCATCGGTGAACACGAGGTCGTCAACGGGCCGTACGGAGCCCGCCGGGTCGTGTATGCCGACTACACGGCCTCGGGCCGGTCGTTGTCGTTCATCGAGGACTACATCCGTACTGCAGTCCTGCCCTTGTACGCCAACACCCACACCGAGTCGTCGGGAACCGGCCTCCAGACCACGCGCTTCCGGGAGGATGCGCGTCAAATCATTCGCGAGTGTTGTCGTGCGGGTGACGACTATGCGGTGATCTTCAGTGGCTCCGGGTCGACCGGAGCCATTGATCGTTTGATCCGGGTGCTGGGACTGCGTGTCCCCCAGCAACTCGACGAGCAGTATGGACTCTCGGCGCTGATCCCGCTGGAAGAGCGCCCGGTTGTGTTCGTCGGCCCCTACGAGCATCACTCGAATGAGTTGCCCTGGCGGGAGTCGATTGCCGATGTCGTGATCATTCCCGAGGACCGCGATGGACACATCGATCTGGACACCCTCGAGAAGGAGCTGATCACCCACGTCAACCGGCCGCTCCGGATCGGCAGCTTTTCCGCGGCGTCGAACGTCACCGGAATCATCAGCGACACCCGTGCCATCGCCCGGCTGCTGCATGAGTACGGGGCGCTCTCTTTCTGGGACTTCGCAGCGGCGGCCCCGTACGTTGCAATCGACATCGAGATGGCGGACGAGCCGCTCGCATACAAAGACGCCATATTCATCTCGCCGCACAAGATGATCGGAGGTCCGGGCACCCCTGGGGTTTTGATCGCACGCAAGGAGCTGTTCGACAACCGAGTGCCTTCGGTACCGGGGGGCGGCACCGTGAGCTACGTCAATTCGCTCGAGCATCGCTACCTCGACGACATCGAGCATCGCGAGGAGGGCGGCACGCCCGCAATCGTTGAGTCGATCAGGTGCGGGCTGGTATTCAAGCTCAAAGAATCCGTAGGTCCGGAGCGCATTCGAGAGCTGGAAGAGGGGTTCGTGCATCGAGCTATCGAGCGGTGGCGCCGGCATCCGAACATCGAGATTCTGGGCAACCACGAGGCGGAACGACTGTCGATCGTCTCTTTCGTCCTCCGGCATGGCAGCAAACACCTCCACCACAACTTCGTAGTGGCGGTGCTCAATGACCTCTTCGGTGTGCAGTCCCGCGGCGGGTGCAGTTGCGCCGGACCCTACGGACACCGCCTGCTGGGTATCGATCTCGAAACGTCGCACGAGTTCGAACGCGAGATCGTGCTGGGCTGTGAAGGGATCAAACCTGGCTGGGTCAGGGTCAACTTCAACTACTTCATCACCGAGCCCGTATTCGAGTACATCCTGTCGGCTGTCGAGATGGTGGCCTCGGATGGATGGAAGCTGCTGCCCGACTACCGCTTCGAGGTGGCCACCGGTCTATGGCGGCACAAGGACGGGCTGGTAGAACCACCAATGAGTCTTCGTGACGTGGAGTTCACGGCCGGCGGCGTCCGGCACCGCGACCATAGAGCGACAGCCGGAGACGAAGAGCTGAGTGCTTTTCTTGCCGACGCCAAGTCAATACTGGAAGGGGCATCGGACACCGCACGTCAGCCGTGCGACCGGGTGGAGGTGTCTGAGCACTTCGAATCCCTGCGCTGGTTCGTTCTACCGGATGAGATCGAGTCTTCCGATCACTGACCGGCTTCGCATCACCGGAACGGCTCAGACGGCGCGCTCGACGCGGATGCCTTCCAGCGCGGCAGCCAGGCCAGATGCACCCTTCCGGGCAACCTTCTGGAACCGATTCCGTAGCATCGGCTCCAGGACCGCCAGCAGTCCCTTCATCCGGAAGTCCGCGGCGTAGATGATGCGCGTGCCGTTTTCCATGGTCTCGAAGGTGATGGTGTCGACGCTCTCAAATCGGCGGTCTCCGCCGCGGAATACGACGCGCTCAGGCGGTTCGTAAACCTCGGTCACATATGTGAGCCGTCGCTCGTTGCCGTTGAAGACTGCGGTTACCTCGTAGCGACAGTCCAGTCCGGGTCCCTCCGGGGACAGTTGCTCGGCGTGAGAAATGCCCGGATCCCATTCCATCGTGGTCGTGAAGTCGGCAACGTAGGCGAACGCGTCTGCCCTGGGGCGAGGAACCTCGACAATCTCTTTGAGGTGGATCATGGCAATACTACGAAGCGGGCGCTGAGGCTGGATGAATATTGCCCTTGGGGGTGCCCGGGGCCGGAACGGCCGGTATGGTGCCTCGGCGGCGTGCAGGCTGATCGGAGGAGGCCCCGATGACCGAACAAACCAAGATCCTGCTGGACGAATCCGAGATACCCACCCACTGGTACAACATCACGCCAGATCTGCCGGCTCCGCCACCGCCCGTGCTGCACCCCGGCACCCACGAGCCGATTGGTCCAGACGACCTCGCCCCGCTGTTTCCGATGGACCTCATCCTGCAGGAGGTCTCCCAGGACCGCTTCGTCGAGATACCCGAAGCGGTGCGCGACATCTATCGCTTGTGGAGGCCCTCGCCGCTCTTTCGGGCCCATCGACTGGAGAAGGCGCTCGATACCCCGGCCCGGATCTACTACAAATACGAGGGAGTGAGTCCGGCCGGGTCCCACAAGCCCAACACGGCTGTGCCTCAGGCCTACTACAACGCACAGGCCGGGGTTCGAAAACTCACCACCGAGACCGGCGCCGGCCAGTGGGGGAGTGCACTGGCTCTGGCATGTTCCATGTTCGGACTGGAATGTGAGGTGTGGCAGGTCCGCGCTTCATACGACCAAAAGCCGTATCGCGGACTCATGATGAGGACGTGGGGCGCGACCATCCACCCATCGCCGTCTGACAAGACCGAGGCCGGACGAATGATCTTGGCGGATGACCCCGACAGCCCGGGCTCGCTCGGGATCGCCATCTCGGAAGCCGTCGAGGCCGCCGTCCACAACGATGACGTCAAGTACTCGCTGGGGAGCGTGCTGAATCACGTGCTGATGCATCAAACCGTGATTGGAGAAGAGGCCCTGAAGCAACTGGAGAAGGTGGGAGAAACGCCCGATGTGCTGGTTGGCTGCACCGGTGGGGGCTCCAACTTCGCCGGGCTGTCGTTCCCGTTCATCCGGGAGAAGTTGGCCGGGAACATCGACCCGGTCATTCGGGCGGTCGAGCCTGCCGCCTGTCCGTCGCTCACCAAAGGCGAGTACCGGTACGACTTCGGTGACACGATCGGAATGACTCCGCTGGTCAAGATGCACACCTTGGGGCATGGCTTCATCCCGGACCCCATCCACGCCGGTGGGCTGCGCTACCACGGCATGGCCCCGCTGATCTCCCATTTGTACGAGCTGGGATTGATGGAGGCGCTGGCAATCGGGCAGAACGAATGTTTCGATGCGGCCCTTCAGTTCGCCCGCACCGAGGGGATCATCCCTGCTCCCGAGCCCACCCATGCGATTGCGGCCGCAGTGCGGGAAGCCAACGCATGCAGAGAATCGGGTGAGGAGAAGGTGATCCTCGCCGCTCTGTGCGGACATGGCCATTTCGACCTCGGCGCCTACGACGCCTACCTGGCCAACGAACTGGTCGACCACGACTACCCGGAGGAGAAAGTGGCGGCGGCAATGGAGCGAGTCCCGGTCGTGACCTGATTGCGGCTGCGAACAAGCGGCTGCTAACGAAACGCGGCGATGACGTCGCGATAGGGCTCGAGATCGTCAGGCGTAGTCAGACCGGCCACGCCGAGAATCATTGTGTCGGCTCCGACGTCCGCGAAGGCTCGAAAACGGCCGACCTGGTCCTCGGGGGTTCCAGCGCCGATCTCACGGGCGAAGGACTCGGGATCGCCTCGCTCGCCGGCGAGGGCCTGTATCGCCCGACGGAGCGAATCCGGATCGGCGCGGGTCAACGCCGTCGCCAACACCGTGACTTGAATCTCGGCCGGGTCCCGTCCCACGTCAACGCAGTGAGCGTGCAGGACATCGAGCTTGTGTCGAATCTGATCGGGGCTGCCGAACAGATTGCACGCGTCTGCGTACTGGGCGACCAGCCGCAGGGTACGCTTTTCACCTCCGCCTCCCACCAGGATGGGGATCGGGTCTTGGAGCGGGCGGGGGTAACAGAGGGTCTCTGGGATTTCGATCATCTTCCCGTGGAACGGCTTCGACCCGGGTCCCCAGATCAGCGGCAGCGCCTGTAATGCGTCTTCGAGGACATCGAGCCGCCGGCCCGGCCTTTTCCACTCGTAGCCGTATCCGACCGCCTCGGCCTCGAACCACCCGGCGCCGATTCCGCAAAGGGCCCGTCCACCCGACATGACGTCCAGGGTGGCAAGCATCTTGCCCAGCAGCCCGACATTTCGATACGTGATGGCAGTGACCATGGTCCCGAGGCGGATATGTTCCGTGACGCCCGCCGCATAGGCAAGGGTCGTGTAGGCCTCTGGCAAGGGCTCCCATGCCTGGCCGACCTGCGGGATCTGGCGTAGGTGATCCATCACCCAGAAGGAATGGAATCCGACCTCTTCCGCCCGCTGGGCGATGGCGCTGACTGCGGGACCGATCTCCGAGTCCTCCCATGGGAACTTGGCCAGCTGGAGACCGAATGACAGGGTCAGCGGGTCGTCCGATTGGCGCTCGGCCATCGGCAGCGTCTTCCACATCGAAGCTGGCACGAGTCCAACTTTCGGCGGCGATGGAGAAACATGTACCGCCTCGAATGGTTCGGCTTGTAGCTCAAGGTCGCGCACCACGGACCAGCGTTTCAGCTGCTGATTGAGAACCCCGACCGGGACCGGCCGACCGCGAGCATCGTTGCGTTGCCTGCAGAGCTTCGGGTCGGCGTCGAACCCGACCGCGAACACCGGGATGTCCCGGGCAAGTGCCATCCGCAGGTGGCGTTCCCGTTGAGCCTGGTTCAGTCCGAGCGAATCCACGACTGTGAGAAGACCGGCGTCCAGTCGCTCCTCGATCAGCTGGTCCAGCAGCTGGAATGCCCGTCCGCTGGCCTCCTGATCGTGCGGGCCACTCCCGACCAGCGCCCGGAAGTGATCGGACGACAGGACCTGCCCCTCCCGGAAGTTGGCTTCGCCCCAATGTGACTTGCCACTGGCCGACGGACCCACGAGCAAGATCAGACTCGGCACGGGGAAACGCAGATGCATTCGGGGACATTACCGGCTGTTGCAGCTGCTGCGCCCAAAGGTGCACACGCGTTGGGGGAGACCCATGCGGGTCTCCCCCAATGGCGAATATCGGCTGTCGTTAGTTGAAGAGGTCGCGGAAGGTACGCTCGATCGCGTCGGCCGTTTCGCCGGTCTTCTGCTGGACGTAGCCCTTGAACTGTTCCCAGTTACCCCGGGCTTCTTCCAGCTCCTGGTCGGTAACCTCGGCCCACCGCTCGCGGGCCTTGCCCTTCATCCGGTTCCAGGAACCCTCGTCCTGGAGACGGTCGTTCCAGTCGTAGTCCGTGTCATGAGCGCTGTAATGCTCAGTGGCCATTACGGCCTCCTCTCTGGTAGCGGACCCGGACTGGATATCCAGTTCCATGCCGAGCCAAACATGAGAGGCGATGTTTTTTCCGGCGCGGTGGCCACCCTCAATCACCTGCGCCGATGTCGCCGATGGGAATAGCTCGGTGAGCTGCCAACAGCACTCCCGCCTCATCCCGTGGCACAACCACGAAGGCCAGACCGCCCCCGACCGGCAGGGTCACGGCCTCAGACGTGGCCTCCGACAAGTCGATTCGGCTCAGCGTCATCTCGGAGAGTGGGTATGAATACGTGCTCGTATACACGATCTCGGATCCATCGTCCCAGCCGGCGAGCCGTGGAGATTGGTGACTCGCCCCGTCGGTGCTGCTCAGCACCAGATTGCCGCTCGTGGCCTCGAAGATGTCGGCGCCAGATGGGGTCGGCACCGCCAGGTACGCGCCGTCGGGCGAGAACCTGGCGTTTGGCACATCCGTCGGCGCTGCCGGCACCTGTACGTGGAACGTTCCGGCGAGATCAGAGATGCGGAGCTGGGTGCACGGCTCGGCGCACCAGGCTATCGAATGTGACGAAACGTCGGCGACAATGCCTTGGCCCCGACCAAGCTGGCGGACGACTGACCTCGAGTCGGCGTCCCATAGCATGACCCCGTCTCGGGTCTCCACGGCCAACCCATCCGGCAAGCCGTGAACCGGGAATCCGCTAAAGCCGAGCGGCACGGTCTCGGTCACGGCATCTCCAGTCATGTTGACCTGCCAGACGACCGGCTCCTCATTGCTGAGGTATCCGCCCGGAAATTCGATCATCCACACCCGGTCGGGCTCGGTGGCCGGTACAAAGATTGTGGCGGCACCGAGGAGCTGTGAATCGAGCGTCTCGAGGTCGAAGGTGGTGATCTCACCCCAGCCGAACAGCAGCGACGACGCTACGCGGTGGATCCGGTACGGTTGGTCACCACCCAGCTGACCATCGACGCCCGCATGCGTCGTCGTACCCCGATCGAGGTCTATGACCGTGACGCCGTCGAAGCCGTTGTCGAAGACCAATACGTCCCCCGTCGTCTCGCTGAAGATCCGTTCGGAGGCCGCGGTGGCTGCGGTGGTTCGAGGTTGCGTCCCGGGCGTGGACACCGCGCCGGCCGCCGGCCGCCTGGGCGGACTGGAGGCGATTCCTGCAGCCTGCTCCTGACCGGTGCTCGCGTCGTTCTGATCGCTGCTCGGGTTGAATGGGCCGGCAGCAAAGATCACGAGCCCTGCCGCCAACGCCAGCACGGCGAGGCCAAAGACCTGCACCATCCGTCCGTTCCGGGTGCCGTCAGGTGGACGGACAGTGGCCGGCGATCGGCCGCCCACTGTGCCCGCTTTGGTCACGCTCGTCCGCCCGCCCGGCCGCCGGCCCGTTTCGTCCTCCGCCCGGGCACCGATCGGGCCGGCAGATTCGGCTTCGGAATATCGGCGGCCCCGATTCAGCATCCTGCGACCTCCTTCTGTATTTCAGAAGACGCTCTTAGCTATCGGAACGTTCACCCGTATTCGGATGAACCAGGGTGGCTCGTGCGACGTCTCTGTCTACGAAGAAGACGATGGGCGAGCGCGGCCATGCGTTGGGCGCGCGCGTGTAAGCGAAGATGTAGGTGACGGTGCGAGGAGCAGGCAGGTGGATCGACCTGACGTCGCCGATGTCGCGGCGGCTGCGGCCGGAGATGATGCCGCGTTCGAGCGGTTGGTCCGGACGATGCAGGGCAGTGTGTGGCGATACATCGTGCACCTGTTGGGAGATCACGCGTTGGCCGAGGATGTGGCGCAGGAAGTGTTCTTTCGGGTCCATCGCAAACTCCGCACTCTGCGCGACCCCGACCGGTTCGTTCCGTGGCTGCTCACCATGGCCCGGAACGCCGCCTACGACGCCGGGCGGTCGCAGCAGCGGCGGCCGCTTCAGCTGGTCGGGGATCAGGAATTCCTGGTCGAGCGCACCAGTCCGGACCCGCACCTGGATATTGAGGTGTACGACGCTCTGGCCCGGCTCGATCCGGAGCTGCGGGAGGCGGTTGTGCTGGTAGGAGTGATCGGCCTCAAGTACGACGAGGTGGCCGTGTCGATCGGTGTTCCCGAGGGAACCGTCAAGAGCCGGGTATTCCGGGCGCGTGTTCAGCTCTCGCAGACGCTTCGACGCGGAGAACGTGATGTCTCCTGACCGCACCTGCGACGCCGCGCAACTCGAGCTCTCGGGGGCTCATGATGAGGGGCGCAAGGTCGGTCGCCCGACCGTCGACCACGCAGCATCGTGCGCCGAGTGCTCGCAATTCTCCGAATGGCTAGCTGATCTCGACCGCCGGCTCAATCCAGGTGCGACCGATCTCGCCCCGGACCTCATTCAAGGCGTCATGAGGCGGCTTCAGCGGTCCCGGCGAGGCTGGTGGTCGGTAGCCGCCGCGGCCGTCGTGGGCGTGCTGATCGGCTCCGTTGTGGGTGGCATCGGCAGCCGGCTCGGTGTCGTGGAAGCCCAGGACCTCAACGATCGCCTGCACACCGCCAGCCCGTCGGTCGAAGGTCTCACCGCGCAGTTGCTGGTGGTCGAACGGGGCATCCATCCGGATGTGGACGAGCGGGTGTATGTGGGTTCGCTCGAATTCGGCGCTCCGGAGCAGCTGGCGATCGAGCTTGTCGACGCGACGACATATCCCAGCAGCGAGTGGCGCCCCAACAACGTGCGGCTGGCGATCGCAGACGGATCGTGGCTGGGGGAGGCGTCCTCCCGCTGCCCGGTTGGTGCGATGCCGGGCTGCCTGCAGCCGGCGTCGGCACGGGCCTTGGAAGGACTGCGCCCCTTCGACGAGGGGGTGCTGGTCCCGCTCGAGATCATCGGTCCTGCCCGGAGCCTGGCCTGGTGGAGCGGAATAGAAGTAGTGGGTGAGCCGACGCTCGATGGCCGGTCCACGATTCAGCTGGAGACCACTGTGGCGGCGGCCGACCTCATCCGAGCGATCACCGACGCCGGCGCTTGGCGCGAACTTCACCCGACCGACCGGGTGCTGATGTGGCTCGACGCCCAGACGTTGGTGCCGGTGAGAATCGAGGTCTTCGCGGGCGATTCACCGACTCGCGAGCTGTGGCAGCTTCGTCGCGGTTACGACGACGGTCCTTCCGTTCCCATCTTCATCATTCAGCTCGATGGATTGAACCCCGGCCCCGTATCGGTCGACCTGGAGATCCCACAGGGATCGCCCGTCGGGGGATTCATCGACGGTCCGGCCACGACACCGGAACCCATCCTGGGGCCCGGCTTCGTCCCGCACCGGACCGGACACTGGTCACTTCCCAACGGTGGCGCCGTCGATGTTGCGACGTGGAGTGATGGACGATCGTGGTTGATGGTGCAGGCGACCGAGTCATGGACCGAATCCGAACTGTTCGGCCTGTCCATGCCTTTTGTTCGCCGAGTCGAGCTCGGAGACGGCTCGGTCGGTTATCTCGATCCCGGCGGCGATGCACTTGCGATACATACCGGAGACCTCGATGTTGTGGTGTCGGGTTCTGTGACTCGTGAAGTGCTGATTGCGACCGCAGCTTCGCTGGGACTCGACGGACTCGCAGTGCCGGACGATTGGGTAGAAGCGGCTGTTTTGGACGCCGGCGATCTGCCGCCCGGCACCCTCATCCCCGACGCGGACGGCTGGTCCAAATTGGGCATCGCCGGTGACGAACGCGTCTCTGTGCTGTTGACGGGGAGTGGGAGCCGCACCGTTTTGATCACCCAAGAAGCGGGTGACCGGCTCGACCCTCCCATCGGGGCAGATTTCCTGGCGGTCGAGGTGCGCGATGTCACCGGCCGCTTCGACGATGCTGCGGCCGCGCTCGAGTGGGTCGAGGGTGGTCGCATAGTCAGAATGCAAAGCGAGACTGTGGGGATGGACGAGCTGGTGGCGCTGGCCGACACCATGTCGCCCCGATGAGGCGTGGCCTGGTCGTGGCGGTGTTGCTGATGGGTGTGGCCGTCGGCTACGCGGCTGCGATCGTGTTGAGCTCACCGCAGCCGGTCGAACCTGCGTCCACGCCCACGCTACAGCTGCAGGTCAGCACCATCACCTCGCCGACCGAAGCGGCTGCCTCTCGCACCTCCACGACAACGACGTCTCCCCCCACGTCGGCTGCGGCCCCAAACGACACCGGGAGCGGTGCGACCACCTATCTCATCTGGTCGACCGGGGGTCTCACACCGCCGCTGGTCGAGGGCCTACCCGGCCTATTCCCCAATACATCGATCGTGTACGGCGATGTCGTCGAACTGGATGTGGCCGGCGGAGTCGTGCCCCTGGACGCCCTGGCGATCGACCCGGTCGAGCATCGTCCGTTCGATCCGGCCGACACCTTATCCGCGCTGGAGCCGGGCACGGTGGCCCTCAGTACGACCTCGGCCCGCCTCCGGGATGCCGAGATTGGCGCAACGCTGATGCTGGAGGACCGACCGTATCGCGTGACGGCGATCGTCCCTGACGAGGTCGTCAGTGCGGCCGAGGTGGTGTTTCACCGCGCCGATCCTGACCCGCTGGTCGTCACACCACGCTTCGCCCTTGTGGCCACCGTGATGCCCCGGGAGCAGATCGAGGAGATGGCCCGATCCCTCTACGACGGCCCCGCCTCACTCCGGATCCGGGCGGCAGGCGAGACACCGTGGCTCCGGCACGGCGATGCGGTCCTGCCGCAGGTCTACATCAAGGAAGCGCTGGGAGAGTTCTCGTACACCGGCCTGGCCGGCGCCGAATTCCGGCAGGACCAGTCATTCCGGGATCAGAACATCGTCACCGCCAACGTGCCGATCCTGGGGGAAGTGGTCTGCCATCGGATCGTCGTGGAGATGCTCACCACGGCCATGACCCGTCTGGTGGAAGAGGGTCTAGCTCACCTCGTCGATCCGGCAGGTTTTGCGGGCTGCTGGTACCCGCGTTTCATCCGTTCGGCAACGGGCCTGCCCTCCGGAGTTTCACGCCACGCGTGGGGCGCGGCGGTCGACCTCAATGCCCCCGCCAACCCCATGGGTTCCACCGGCACTCAGGACCCCCGCCTGGTCGAAATCATGCTGGACGCCGGCTTCACCTGGGGCGGCGACTGGCTTGTCCCCGACCCGATGCATTTCGAGTACGGGTGATGGTTTGCTGCCCGATCAAGATCGGGCCGCTCGGGCCACCTTCAGTGGCCTTCGTTGAGGGAGCGGCCTTACGGCCGCACTGTTTCGTGCAGATTTGCACCGCATAGGTCGCTGGAAATCTGCACGATGGGGACGGTGGAGCCTTTCCCCCTCGCGCGCCCCCTGTTCGGGCGTGCCGGCCGCTCGCCTGTGGCTCCGCTCAGTCCGGCTGTGGCTAGAGGTCCAGGCTGAGCTGGTCCGCCGGGGCTGGCTCGGTGGTCGGGTCCGCGCGGGGCATGCGCCAGGGGTTGGTCAGGCCGCCGGCCGCGGTTATGGCTTGTTGGACGGTCTCGGTCAAGTGTTGTTCCGCGGCGGAGGGGGCGTTGCCGCGGGTGCCGTAGTCACGGCGAAACTGGGCGGCCAGTTCCGGGTGGTTTTGGTCCAGCCAGTCAAACCAGTGCCGCTTGAGTGGATCGGTGCGGAGGTGGAGGTACATGGGGCTCACCAACCGGGCGCCGGCGTCGACGAGGGCCCGAGCAGTCTCGGCCAGCTGGGCGGGATCGTCGGAAAGTCCGGGGATGATGGGGGCCATGAGCGCGCCGGACGGGACGCCGGCCTCGTTCAGTTTGCGGAGCGCCTCGACCCGCTGTCGAGGATGTGGCGTGCCCGGCTCGGTCTTCTTCCACACGGCCTCGTCCAGGGTGGCGATGGAGAAGTCCACAACGACGTCCATCGTTGCGGCCGCGTCGGAGAGGACGTCGAGGTCTCGCAGCACGAGCGGCGATTTGGTCAGAATCGAAAACGGGTTGCGGCGCTCAGTCAACACTTCGACCACGCCCCGGGTGAGCCGGTATTTGCCTTCGGCCCGCTGATATGGATCCGTATTGGTTCCCATCGCGATGCGGTGGCCGGCCCACCGCCCGGGCTCGGTCTCTGCCCGCGCCAGGTGAACCGCATTGACCTTGACCACGATCTTCGAATCAAAGTCGGCTCCAATGCCCAGACCGAGGTAGTCGTGGGTGGGACGGGCGAAGCAATTGTGCGACACGAGTCCGTTGGCGACGAAATCGCCGCTACCGGTCGCGATGTCGAACATCTCCCGTTCCTCATGGAGATCCTCGACGCTCTCGACGATCAGTTCGCGCGGTCCGACCACGGCTGCGTCGATCAGGCGAGAGAGCTCATCCTCCGCAGCGACCGGCGGGATCTCCTCCAATCCGAGAAGTCGACTTCCGAATGCCAGCGCAGGGCCATTGCCGCCCGGACAAGCCGCTATGTGCATCCAGCCGTAGTCGGTCAAGAACCGGTGCTCTCCGCTGCCGATGATCTGCCGGCCGTTCCGCAGTCGAAGCCGGTAGGCCGGTTTGCGCGCACTCCAAATGTCTACGACGGTGGTTGGGCGATACCTCCGGTAGCGGCCCAGCGCGCTGGTGCCGATGACGGCGTCGCCAACTTCCAGCGACCGCAACGGTCGCTGGGCGCCGTCGGCCATCAGGATCTGCGTGTCGCCGTCGAGGCAATACGCGCAGGCGTGACTGCACCCCCGGTATACGTTGACCGTGTATTCGAAGGGCAAAAAGCTGGGTACTTGATTGATGAGGCGGCGAGCTTCGACGTGAAAGAACTCGAGCCCGCGGTACTCGCCCTTGCCGACATGGTGTTCGATTGCGTTTCCGAAGAGCTTGCGCTGTGTGGAGGGGGCATCGACGGTGGTCCAGCGGAGTTGCGCCATCCCCCTATTATATCGAACATATGTTCGATTGACGAGAGGCGGCGGTCTGCGTGAGGACGAGCCGTGGCAGTAAACGTCGGCGCCGGGGTCAGGCGAGAGATAGCTGGAGGTGACGGACTCGAGGTTCCTGACCTCGATCGAAACAACCGGATAACGTGCACCGCCCGGCAACGCGAATTGCGACGGGACAGGCCAGCGTCATGCCGGCTTCGCGCTAGGCGGGTCGAGATCTATGCATGACAATGACGCTTGAGCCCTGGATCGGGCGGATGCTCTCCCAGCAGGTCTTGCGACCCGGCAAATCGCAAGGCGGGCTAGTCCGCTGCTAGCTCACCGCACGGCAGCGCGCCGCGTCACCCGTGAAGGAGGAATCACGTGAAACCCAATCGAATGTGGCTTGTATTGGTGGCGCTGACACTTGTGGTCGCCGCGTGCGGTCGGTCCGAGACGACCCAGCCAGTGGACGAGTCGATCACCGTCGTGACAGAACCCCTGGCGGACTCGGACGCGGCCGGTAGCGAAACCACGGTTGCGGCCGAATCGGGCACCGAAGATGCCGAGACAACCGACACCACCGAAGCGCAGGCCGCTGAAACATCTGAGGAAGAAGAGACGATTGAGCTTGTCATCTGGGCGGACGAAACCCGGGCCAACGTGATTCAGGAGATCGGCACGGCGTTTCAGGAAGCGACCGGGGTTGGGGTTGTGATCCAGACCACTGAGCTAAGTGAGATCCGCAGCCAGATCCAGGTTGCCGCTCCGGCGGGTGAGGGTCCCGACATCTTCGTCGGTTCTGGTGAATGGACCGGCGAGTTGGTAGCAAACGAGCTTATAGCGCCGGTCGATCTCGACAGTCGGGCTACCGAGTTCGAAACCGTGGCCCTGGAGATGTTCTCACTTGATGGCACGTTGTTTGCGTTGCCGTACTCCACCGAGACCATCGCCATGTACTACAACGCAGACCTCGTCACTGACGTCCCGACGACTATGGACGAGGTCGCCTTGGCCTGCCAGGAGCTCCCCGCCATCGAGAACTGCATCGGCTTGCCGGGAGGCGGCACGGTGGCGGACGCCTTTCACAATTTCCCATTCATTGCATCGCAGGGCGGTGGGATCTTTGCCTATGACCGCTCGACCGGCTACGACGGCTCGACGGTGCAGCTCGACTCTTCGGAGACCATCGCAGGTGTCCAGACGCTGGCGGCCCTCGTGGATGAAGGCATCGTGAGATCGGTCGACTACGAAGCGGCCAAGGCGCTGTTCTACGAGCAGAAGCAACCGTTCTGGATCACCGGTCCGTGGGAGCTGGGGCCGCTCAACGACAGCGACCTCAACTGGGGCGTCACGACGATCCCACGCGTGGATGGCACCACTCCGCCGCCGCTGGTCGGAGGACTCGGTTTCTTCGTCAGCGCCCATGCCGAACATGCGGTGATTGCAGAGACCTTCTTGTTGGACTACGTGGCCACGCAGGAGACAATGCAAGCGCTCTTCGAGGCCGATCCTCGTCCACCGGCCCACAAGCCGACGCTGGCGGCGACATCGTCCGACCCGGCCCAAGCCGTATTTGCCGCCTCTGCGGCCACCGGCCTGCCTCGGCCCAACATCCCGGAAATGAGCTCGGTTTGGGGCCCGCTGGGGGTGAACTTGCTGGGGGTCCGGAACGGAGAGATCTCACCAGCCGACGCGATGACGAACGCCCAAGAGGCGATCGAAACCGCGCTGTCCGGCTGACCGGCGCCTGTAGCGCGGCGCCGCGGCCGGCACCCCGGCCCGCTGAGCGAACTCGGCATTGATCCTCCGCTCAATTGAAATACTGCATGTCACCGCATGATCTGCCGATATCAATTGCGGGACGATCCACATTCGGCGCCCTCGCCAACGCCGTCGTTCTCGTTGCGACGATCGGGTGGTCGGCGGGGGTACTGCTGGGAGAGCAATGCAGGAGGAACAGTGACCCCCGCATGGGTACGCAAGGTCGTGGGGCTGGTGGCGGTCGCAATCTTGGCCGCCGCATGCACAAATGGCGAGGCGAGCTCGCCTTCGACCGCCATGGCGCCGCCGACCAGCGTGGCGGCGACGACCACTTCCGTCACGGCCGTCGCCGAACCGCCAGAGGTCGAACCCGAGTTCTTTCTGGTGCTGATGTGGAACCAGCACCAACCACGATATCCATTGGGCGACGATGGTTCCGTAACTCGTCCGTGGGTCCGGCTCCACGCCATCAAGGACTACTACGACATGGCCGCAACACTCGCGAGCTACCCCGACGTGTCAGCGGTCTTCAACCTGACGCCGACGCTCCTGCTGCAACTCGAAGAACTCGCCGGTGGCGTCAAGGACATCTATTGGGCTGTTGCGGAGATCCCCGCAACGGACCTGACAGAAGAAGACAAGCTGTTCCTGCTGGAGAGATTCTTCGACGCCAACCGCCGGGTCATCTCGGGGTTCCCTCGATTCCAGGAGCTCCTGGATAGGAGGGACGAGGCGGGCGGACCACGCAACGCCCTCCGGGTCTTTGGCGAGGCCGATTACCGGGATCTGCAGATTCTCTTCAACCTGGCCTGGACCGATCCGGACCTCCTCGCGATTCAACCCTTGGAGAGCTTGGTCACCCGGGGCCGCGACTTCACCGAAGAAGACAAGGCGACGCTGTTCGCCGAGCACGTGCGGATCATCGAAGAGGTGATCCCGCTCCACTCTGAGATGTGGGAATCCGGCCAGATCGAGGTCACGACCAGCCCGCTGGCGCATCCAATCCTGCCCCTGATCGCCGACGCCTCGATTGGAGAAGCGGGCGAACCGAGCGAACTTTCGTCCGCGGACCCGTTTCAGGAGGCCGCAGATGCCGACCAACAGGTTGCACGCGGTCTCGCGGTCGCGGAGCGGTTGCTAGGACGGCGGCCGGCAGGCATGTGGCCGGCCGAAGGCTCAGTGGCGGAGCAGATCATGCCGTTGTTCACCCGCAACGAGGTCGAATGGATTGCCACCGGCGAGCAGGTTCTTGCGTCCAGCCTCGCACTGGAATCGTTTACCCGCGACACGAAGGACCTGGTGGCCGAAGCCGACCTGTTGTACCGGCCCTGGCGCGGCCCGGCCGGTGGCGACGACTCCGTCCCCATGTTCTTCCGCGATACCCACCTCTCCGACCTCATCGGGTTTGAATACGCCGGAATGTCCGGACCGGGCGCGGCGGCCGACTTCATGGCACGGTTGCGGGATATCAAAGAGTATCTCCACCAGGCCGGCGCGCTGGAAGGGGACCGACCTCCGGTGGTTACGGTGGTGCTCGATGGAGAGAATGCCTGGGAGCACTATCCCAACGACGGCAAGGATTTTCTCAACGCGCTGTATTCGAACCTGTCGGCGGTCGACTTCGTCCGAACCATCACCCCGAGCGAATACCTGGCCGAGTACCCCGCCCCGGATGGCCTCGATGCGGTATACCCAGGCTCGTGGTTCGGATCGAACTTCGCGACATGGATCGGTGAACCGGAAGAGTCCGCCGCCTGGGAGTATCTCCAGCGAGTTCGTGGCGACTTGCGAGAGGCCGAGCGCTCGACCAACTACCGCCCTGAGCAGGTGGCGGCGGCGTATGAGTCCATGCTGCTCGCAGAAGGGTCTGATTGGTTTTGGTGGTACGGCGCCGATCAAGAATCCGGTGACGACCCGTACTTCGACGGCGCTTTCCGCGACCTGCTGGCGGAGGTATACGTGGCCTTGGGCGAAGACGTTCCCGGTTTCCTGGAAGTCCCAATAGTTCCGCAGCCGGCCGTGCCGCCGGGCGCCACCCCAGCGGATCTATTCACCCCAACCGTGGACTTCGACGCCGGATCCCGAGAGTGGGCGCCGGCTGGCCGCTACGACGGTGACGGTGAGATCGTCGACCGCGTGTTCTACGGGTTCGACCGGGAGAACCTCTACCTCAGGGTCGATTTCGAGCTCGAGCTGTTGGGCAATGATGACGTCGGCCTCGAGGTGTATCTCGGCGGGCCGTCGGCCTCGGATGGGAGGGGTCGGAGCTTGCGCGGATCGCTGCTCGGCTTCCCAGCGCACGTGATGCTGGAATGGCGCGGAGCTACGCCGATCGAGAGTTGCCGGCATGAGGAGCTGCCGGCGATCGGGGACGAGGCGTTGGCCCGGGATTGCGTCAGAGCTCCAGCCGGCTTCGACGGCAACAGCGTCGAATTCGCCGTTCCTTTGCGGTCGGTGGGGCCGGTGGAAAGCGGTGACCGGATCCACTTCCGCGTGCTCCCCAACGACATCTTTCGTGACACCCATATGTTCCCGGCCACCGGACCGGCCCGGGCGCAGGTGCCCGACATGTCCGATGTGGACGTTTTCCTATCGGTGGCCGATCCTCGGGGCGACGATCACGGCCCCGGGACCTACACGTATCCGACGGAGCGCGTCTTCGGGGCCGGGACCTACGATCTCACCTTGTTCGAGGCCGGCACCGACGACGGTGACATGGTCTTCACGTTCGAGCTGCTCGGTCCGATTCGGAATCCATGGGCATCTCCACGTGAACTGTCGCTGCAGACGTTCGACGTGTACATCGATACCGATCCAGGGGCGGGAACCGGAGCTCGTACGCTGCTTCCCGGCCGGAACGCCGCGTTGCCCGAAGGCAACGGCTGGGAATACGGCATCACGATCGAAGGTTGGGATCCGGCCTTGTACGTCTCCGACCGGGAGGGAGCGAGCCGGGAAACGACACCTCCGTTCGACGTTATCGTGTTCGGCGACAAGGGCAGGGTTGTGGTCCGTGTCCCCCAGGAACTGCTGGGTGATGGCGATCCTGTCGGCTGGGGGTACACGGCGGCGGTCATGAGTCACGAGGGCTACCCCACATCGGGAGTCCGACGCATCCGAGACATCGCACCGGAGGCGGCCTTGTGGCGAGCGGGGGGCGCCCCGGCCGACATCAACCACACGCGCATCTTCGACGTGGCGTGGGCAACCGGCGGTGAGCAGGAGTCGCTGCTGTCCGACTATCCCGCAGTGACGATGGGGTCGGTCGAGGATCTGAGGCCGGACCAATTCCCCGTGCTGCCGATGCTGATCGCCGGGTGAGCTCGTCACGGGCTTTGACCTGGACCCTGGCACACTGATCGGTATGGCGCCTGCCGAGATCCAAGCTGCAGCTCACGAAATCATGCGCGGCTTCGACCGCTACTTCGTCGAGTTCGATCATGTGACTCGGCGGGCCCACGACCATTTCGCCACCTGCTCTTGGGAAGCAGCCCGCCGCGACATCGACCGACGCCTGGACTTGTACCGGAGCGTGCTCGACGACACGCTTGCTGCGGTGATGACCCCGCTCGGAGCAGCTGGTACCGAGCGGGCGACGTGGGTGCAGCTCCATGACGCGTATGACGTGCTGCTGAGCGACTGCACCAATCGCCGCCTGGGCGAGACCTGGTTCAACTCGATGACCAGGCGGGTGTGGGACACTGTGGGGGTTGATCCCGAAATCGAATTCATCGCATCCGATCGGCGGCCCGGATCCACCGAACTGCAGCCCGTCGTTGTAGAGGGCCCCGATCTCGCCGGCCTCGTAGCGCAGTCAATCCGCGAGCTCGCCCCGAACGTGCCGTGGGTCGACTTCAATCGCGACCTCAGGCGGTGCGTGTCCCGCATCATGGCAACGACCGGGCGGGGCGGGCCGGCCCGGATCGAGATGGCCCCCGAGCCCTTCTTTCGCGGGCACGGCTGCTATTTGGTGGGCCGGATTGCGTGGCCCGAGCGAGCAGTGCCCCTCATCTACTCGATCAGGAACCCGGACGGGCGGTTGGTGCTCGACGCGGTGATCACGGATGAGGACAGGGCGAGCATTCTGTTCAGCTTCACCCGGTCGTATTTCCACGTACGGACCGAGCACCCAGATGCCCTTGTGGCCTTCCTGGCGTTGCTGATGCCACGCAAGCGTGTGGCCGAGTTGTACAACTCCATCGGGTTCGACAAGCACGGCAAGACCGAGCTGTACCGCGACCTGCTCGAGCACCTCGAGACCACCGACCAGTGCTTCCGCATTGCGCCCGGCCAGCCCGGACTGGTCATGACAGTGTTCGGCATGCCCGATTACGAGATCGTCTTCAAAGTGATCAAGGACACCTTCCCACCTCCCAAACGGACGACGCGCGGTCAGATCCGGGAGAAATACCGGCTCGTGTACCGCCACGACCGGGCCGGGCGGCTGGTGGAAGCCCAGGAGTTCGAACATTTGTCACTTTCCCAAGACCGATTCGCCCCCGAGCTCCTCGACCACCTCGCGGAGGACGCCGCCCGTACCGTTCGGGTGGAAGGCCGCCGGGTGATCATCGACCACGCCTACATCGAACGCAAGGTCACCCCGCTCGATCTGTACATACGGGACCGGGACGCGCGAGCGGCTATCGCCGCCATCATCGATTACGGCGACGCCATCCGCGACCTGATGGCGAGCGACATCTTCCCCGGTGACATGCTGCTCAAGAACTTCGGAGTCACTCGTCACGGCCGGGTGGTCTTCTACGACTACGACGAGTTGACCCGCATGCGGGACTGTTCATTTCGCAAGATTCCTGAGGCCCCATCCATCGAGGACGAGATGGCAGCAGTGCCGTGGTTTTCCGTTGCCGACAGCGACGTGTTCCCGGAAGAATTCCCCCGGTTCATGGGCTTGCCTCCCGACGTCCGGGCCGCATTCAATCGCGTCCACGCCGACCTCTTCGACCACCGCACGTGGCTCGAATGCCAGCGACGTATCCTTGACGGGGAGGTGATAGAGATCTTCCCGTACCCACCGAGCTACCGCTTGGGCCCATGACATCGAGCGGCAGACTCGGAGCTCCGGTTCGCCGCACCGTCACAGTGCTGCTGACCGCAATTGGCCTCGGCTCGCTGGCGGTAGCGGCTGTCCTGGTTCTCGTCGGTCCGCCCGAAGTCACGGTTTCAGTGACGTTGACCCGCTGGATACAAGGGGTGGGGGCGGGTGTTGTGGTGGCCTCACTGGTGTTCGCCATTCGCTGGCGCGTCAGGGTCACCACCAAGCCGACCCATCCGTGGCGATACCTCTCGGGAACGGTGGTGGCCGCGGCACTGGCCGAGGCCGGATTCTTGACCTCCGTGATCGGCTTTCTGCTGTCCGATGACGCCGTCGTGATCGGGGTGGCGGGGGTGGTCTACATCCTCGCGTTGCTCGCGCTCGCTTCCACCGCTCAGACGGCGGATCTGTCCGCGGAATAGGCTGACGGCCGACGCCCGCGCTGCTTGATCGGAAGGAACTGGATGGCCGAGACCACGACGCTGTTCTTCGATGTCGGCGGGGTCGTCCTGACCAACGGCTGGGATCGGGATCAGCGCCGTGCCGCAGCCGAGCGATTCGAGCTCGACTGGGAAGAGTTCGCGGATCGCCACGACCTGGTGGCAGCCCAATGGGAAACAGGTGATCTGAGCCTCGACGCCTATCTGGAGCGTACGGTCTTTCACCGAGATCGCCCCTTCGATCCCCAGGACCTGACCGAGTTCATGTACGCCCAGTCCGCCCCGCTACCTGGCATGTTCGACTTGTTGGGCGAGCTGGCGGCATCCGGGCGGTACTATCTCGCCACCCTCAACAACGAGTCGTTGGAGCTCAACCACTATCGCGTCACGACGTTCGGGCTCCGACGCTTTTTCCAGGCGTTCTTCAGCTCGGGTTCACTCGGCGTGCGGAAACCGGACAAGGCGATCTACGACATTGCACTTTCGGTCACCATGCGATCGGCCACCGAATGTCTATTCATCGATGACCGGGAGTTGAATCTCCAATGTGCGGCCCTCGAGGGGATGGGGACCGTGTTGCATGAAGATGTCGATCAGCTCCGCCGGTCGCTGGCCGAATTGGGTATTGAACTCTGAAGGGAAGGGAATCCAGATGCACATAGGGATGGTCGGGTTGGGAAAGATGGGCGCGAACATGACCGAGCGCCTCATACAAGCCGGCCACGCCGTGTCTGGATTCGACCTGAACCCCTCTGCTGTCGAGGCAGTGGCAAAAGTGGGTGCACAGGCCGCCGAGAACGTCGAAGATCTCGTGGCCCAGCTCGATCCGCCGCGGGCGGTATGGATAATGGTGCCGGCCGGCGATGCCGTCGACGCCACCATTGCGTCGCTGATCGCGCATCTCGCCCAGGGTGACACCATCATTGACGGTGGCAACTCCAACTATCACGACACCCTCCGGCGGCAGCGCACACTGGACGATCACGGGCTCCGTTTCCTCGACGCAGGTGTGAGCGGAGGGGTGTGGGGGCTGACCGAGGGGTACTCGATGATGATCGGCGGCGATGAGGCGAGCGTCGAGGAACTCAGGCCCGTCTTCGAGGCGCTGGCTCCAACGCCCGACACCGGCTGGGGCCTGGTTGGCCCCAGCGGCGCCGGTCACTATGTGAAGATGGTGCACAACGGCATTGAGTACGGGCTCATGCAGGCTTATGCCGAGGGATTCGCCATCTTCGAGAAGAAGAAGGAATTCGGGCTGGATCTCGCCCAAATCGCTCAGATCTGGCGGCGTGGCTCGGTCGTGCGGTCCTGGCTGCTCGATCTCACCGCCGAAGCTCTCGATGAGAACCCGGGCCTGGAGGGGATTGCGCCGTATGTGCCGGACTCAGGGGAAGGGCGCTGGACCGTTTTCGAGGCGATCGATCTCAATGTGGCCGCGCCGGTCATCGCCACCTCACTCTTCCGCCGCATAGCTTCTCGCGATGAGACCGAGTTCTCCGACCGCCTGCTCTCCGCCATGCGCAACAAGTTCGGTGGTCACACGATTCACCGGGATGCCTCACTATGAACTCCGAGAGTGTCGAACGGCATGTCTTCGTGATCATCGGTGCCACCGGTGACCTCTACCGGCGCAAGCTGCTGCCTGCGTTTTACCGACTCATCAACGAACTCGGATTGGATGACAGCTGCGTGCTCGTAGGCGCAGCCACGACCGATCTGTCGGATGAAGAGTTCCGAGCTATGTCCAATGAGGCACTGACCGGGGCAGGGCATGGGGGCCGTTCATGTGACACCTGGTGCGAGCAGGTCCTCTACTACCACCCGGTCTCACGCGATCCTGCATCCTACGTTGCGCTGCGGGCCCGGATCGAAGACCTGGAGCGACAGCATGGCATGGACGGAAACCGGATCTTCTACCTCGCGTTGCCGCCCGGCGCCTTCCCTTCTGTCATCAGATCCCTCGGCCGTGCCGGCCTATCCACCAGCGTCGGATGGACCCGCCTGGTGATCGAAAAGCCTTTTGGCCGAGACCTGGCGTCGGCGGAATCACTCAACGACGTTGTTCATGCCCACTTCGACGAGTCCCAGGTCTACCGGATCGATCACTATCTGGGGAAACAAACCGTGCAGAACCTGTTGGTGTTCCGCTTCGCCAACGCTCTCTTCGAATCGGCCTGGAACCGTGATCGGGTTGACAACGTGCAAGTCACCGTGGCCGAGGATCTCGGCATCGGCACTCGGGCCGGTTACTACGACGGGACGGGAGCACTGCGTGACATGGTGCAGAACCACCTCACTCAGGTTCTCACCCTTGTGGCCATGGAACCTCCGGCCCGTTTCGACGCCGAGTCCATCCGGAATGAAAAGGTCAAGGTCCTGCGCTCGATCGCCGAGATCGACCGCGACGCCATGGTGCTCGGCCAGTACACCGCTGGTTCGATCGATGGTGGGGAGGCTCCGGGCTATCTCGACGAAGAGGGAGTGCCGGAGGACTCGACAACCGAGACCTTTGCTGCGCTGCGCCTGAGCATCGACAACTGGCGGTGGCAGGGAGTGCCGTTCTACCTTCGGACCGGCAAACGAATGGAGGCGCGGCTCACCCAGGTGGCGGTCACCTTCCGGGAGCCACCGGTCGGGCTCTTCCAGACCTTTGAGCGGGGCCAGCGCCACTCGAACGTGCTGCTGATCACGCTCCAGCCTGATGAAGGTTTCGATCTGATGATCGACGTGAAATCCCCCGCCGAGATCCCGCGGCTCGAGCGCATCCCCCTGGACTTCCGGTACGAGGACGCGTTCGGCGCGATCCCCGATGGCTATTCGACCCTGATTCTGGACGTGATGACCGGCGACCAGACCCTGTTCGTCCGCTCCGACGAAGTGGAGGAGTCGTGGCGTCTCTATACGCCGCTGCTCGACGCCGGTTTGGTCCCCGACCCCTATCCCGCCGGATCGTGGGGGCCGAAACGGAGCGACGAATTACCCGCCCCCGGCGGGGACCGTTGGACCATTCGCCGTCGCTGAGCCGCTTCAGCGACTCGTAGCTCCCGCCGATACCTCTGGAGGAGACCGCGAAGTGGATCGGCGTGCACCGTTCTGTCAGCAACCGCATTGACCTCGTCGTCACCGCCGGGGGGACCGCTGTTGCGGCGCTCATCACCATCGTGCTCTCCGTGGGCACCGGTGTGACCGATACGGTGAGTGCAGTTCCGGCATCGATGGGCGGCGCCTACGCGCTGTTCGGCGGCACCCTCCTGCTGTTGCGGCGGCCCAGCGGCGCCGCCATGTTGATGGCGGCGGCAATCGCGCTTGTGGTGAGCGTGCTCGTCGACCCGATTCCCAGCATGCTTCCTCTGCTGATCCTCACCAGCGTCGTGATGCCGGTGATCGGAGCCACGATGGTTCGTGACTGGTGGCGCCTCGCGGTCATATTCAGCGCCGTCGTCGTGATCATCGAGATCTTCGCATCGACCCAGGACTATGCCGCCCGAATCGTCGAAGCGTTCGGCGCGATCACGATCATGTGGATCACAGTGTGGCTCGTCTGGCGGCTGAGCTGGGCGGTGGGAGCGGTCACGGCCAAGAGCGACACATTGTTCGAGCGTTCGCCGATACCCACCTGGGAGGTCGACTACTCGGAAGTCTTTCGGAGACTGATGAAGCTGAAGTCCGAGGGCGTCACGGACCTGACCCCATACCTATCGTCGGACCCCAAGCGGCTGTCTGCTCTCGCCGATCGGGTGCGGGTCAGGCGAGCGAATCCTGCGGCGGTGGAGCTGTTCGGGTTGCCGGCTCCCGGGCTTCCGCTGGTTTACCACGGTCGGATCGAACGAGAGGGGAGTCTGCGGCTGCTCGCTCTGGAGCTGCACGCGATCTGGGATGGCTCGGGCGGTTTCCAGCGCGAGGTCGAATCGAGCACACAGAGTCGCGAACCTGCGTGGCTACTCCAGAGCTGGTCTCCCACCCGGGATCGCAACGGCTTTGATTACTCGAGCGTCATCGTGGCGGCCACGAACCTGATCGCGCAGAAAGCCGCGGCTGAGATGCTTGCAGACCAGGTGAAACAGAAGGACACTTTCATTGCGGCGGTGAGTCACGAGCTGCGCACCCCGCTGGCGGTTGTCGTTGGCCTGGCGCAGGAACTGCGCGACTCGCCATTCCGGTTCACGGCGGAAGAGTCGACCGAGCTGGTCGAGATGATCGCCTCGCAGTCCATGGACGTGGCTCACATCGTGGAAGACCTGCTGGTGGCGGCCCGCATCGACACCGGGAACATCACGGTCATACCCGAATACATGGATGTTGCTGCGGCGCTGGCTCCGGCGGTGCCCGATGGAGTGCCCTGCGCGGTCGAGCCGGGGCTTTCGTCATTCACCGACCCGTACCGATTCCGTCAAATCGTGCGGAACCTCGTCACCAACGCTATCCGCTACGGCGGCCCAAACCGCCAGATCGAAGCTCGTTCGGTCGAGAACAACATCCAGATTGATGTTCGGGATGACGGTCCCGGGATCCCGGCTTCGATGGTCGATGCGGTCTTCCAGCCGTACGGCCGGGCGCCCGTTTCCTCCCCCAAGCGCATGTCGGTCGGGCTGGGCCTGGCGGTGTCAAGGGAGCTGGCGTTGCTCATGGGTGGGACGCTCGAGTATCTGCGGGATCAGGGCGATACGGTGTTCCGGCTCAGCTTGCCCGGTGTCCACGATCCTGAGCACGAGGATGTCGGTAATTCGCTTGACCGGGCCCGGCAGGGTCCGATAGGTTGACAGGGAAACTTCAGGAGACATTGGTGAAGCAGTACATGCGCACGTCGACGCACCTCGGGTTTGCCAACCCGAACATCGTCGCGTGCCCGCGCGTGCTGCTCCTCTGAGCTTCCCTCCAGATCAACCGTTACGGAGCAGCCGCCGGGCCCCAGCCCAGGCGGTTTTTCTTTTGGCGAAACACCCGCCACCGCCACGGAACACCATTTACGAGAGGAAGTTCAGATGCACGAGATCTACACACAGGGCCGATGTACGGGTGGTGATTTCCATCACCTGTTCTTCTCTGATCGGCCGGACGAGCTTGCCCAGGCGCAGGCGCTGTGTGCGGAATGCCCCGTGCAGCTGCGATGCCTGGAGTCGGCCCTGGACCGCAAGGAGGAATGGGGCGTCTGGGGCGGCGTCATCTTCTGGGACGGCCAGGTGTTCTGGCGACGCCGCGGACGCGGCCGTCCGCGCAAAGTGGATGCGAACAAGCCACTGGAAGCCGATCGTTCCCAGTTGTGGCGAGCGGTGAAGTCGGCATGAGCCGGTACCTCCTGCCGGGCGTTCGCCGAACGATGCGGCGGCCGCCCGGCTGGTCCGACTCAGGTACGACCAGAGCTGATCTAACGTGAGAGCACTGGTCTGAAAAGCGAGCAATGCTACGCCGTCTAGCTGTTCTGTTGGTGCTCATCGTCATCGCCGCCGCGTGCGGCGGCGATGACGAGCCCGCAGTGGAAGAGGTCGCATCGCTGAATGACGGTCAAGCCGGTGCCGATCAACCCACGGAGCGACTCAGCTTCGAGGACGCCGTCCTGGGCTTCACCCAATGCATGCGAGCCAATGGCGTCGACATGCCCGATTTGCAGGTGGACGCCGAGGGCCAGCCGCGAATACCGGCCGCCGCCCTCTCTGACATCGACACCGAGTCGGCGGAGTTCACCTCCGCGTTCGTCGAGTGTGCTTCGATCTTGACCGATGCCGGGGTGGTGTCCCTGCAGAGCGACCCGGAGCTGTTGGGGGTCGTTCAAGACCAGCTGACCGATTTCGCTGCGTGCATGCGGGCGAACGGCGTGCCCGACTTTCCCGACCCGAATCCCGCCTTCGACGGCTCTGGTTCGCCGTTTCCGCTGAGTGCTCTGAACCCGAGCGATCCGAGATTGGTTGACGCGCTGGACGCCTGCCAGGATCTGCTGGCATTCCCCACCGTCGGAGAGTGACATGCCCCGGATCCTGTCGATCCTGCTCGGCCTGGTGCTGCTCGCCGCCGGAGTGGTCCTCGGTATCACGCTCGCAGGTCAGCTCACCAACAGCGACTCGGGAGCGGCGACGGTGGTCGACAAGCCGGACCTCGGCTCGGCCCCGGTCGTCCGGACCGATCTGATCGAGCGGGCGTCGTTCCCGGCATCTCTGGAGTTTCGCGATCGCCAGGTCCTCGCCGCCCAACTAGCGGGGACGATCACGCAGATTCCGGCAGGCGGCCAGATCGTCCGCCCGGGCGACACCCTCATCGAGATCGACGGCTCTCCCGTGATCGTCATGGCCGGCGTCCGGCCGATGTGGCGGCCGCTGGCCGACGGGATCGATCCGGGGCCCGATGTGGTCCAGCTGGAGGAGAATCTGGTCGCCGGCGGCTACCTGCTGGACGATTCGGACACCGCTGTGGAGCCCGACGACGAATTCGACGACACGACGGCGGACGCGGTCGAACAGTGGCGCGAGGACGTCGGCTTGAGCGAAGGGCGGCAGCTCGAACTGGGTCGGGTGGTCTTTTTGACCGAGCCAGTTCGGGTGGGTGATGTGCTGGTCGATCCGGGCGACGTGGTCGGCCCCGGCGTTCCGTTGATGGAGGTCTCGGCGACGGCGCAGCATGTGCGCCTCGAGTTGCCGGTCGACGACCGGGATCTAGCCAGCGTCGGCGGTGCGGTAGTGGTGGTGCTGCCCGACGACACTGAGGTGACGGGCTCGATTACCGACATCAGCCGGGTGGTGACCAGCGTCCCTGGTCCGGGGGAACCCATCGACGTGGTGGAGGTGACGATCGAACTTGACGACCCTTCCCAGGCGGGAGGCGTTGACCGGGCGCCTGTTGATGTGGAGCTTGAATCCGATCGGGCCGAAGGGGTGCTGGCGGTGCCGGTGAACGCCCTGGTAGCGCTGGCCGAAGGGGGCTACGGCGTGCAGCTGATCGATGGCGATCAGCGGCGGCTGGTCGGGGTGGAGATCGGCACGTTCCTCGACACGCTGGTGGAGATCGACGGCGAGATCAGCGAGGGCGACCTCGTCGTCGTGCCGAGGTAATCCCGTGTCAGATGTCTCCACGGACGTCGTTCTCCGGCTCGCAGACGTGTCGAAGGTCTATCCGGGCCCACCGCCGGTTGAGGCTCTGCGTAACATTCAACTGGAGGTGACCGGCGGTGAGATGGTTGCGGTGGTCGGTCCGTCCGGATCTGGCAAGTCCACCCTCCTCAACGTGATGGGGGCGCTCGACGTCGCCACCGAAGGAACCGTTGAGATCGAGGGGCGCGATATCGCCAAGCTGGGAGACCGGGCACTGTCGGGTATCCGGGCTACCCGACTCGGATTCATCTTTCAGGAGTTCTTCTTGCTGTCCGGCACGACCGCCGTGGACAATGTGGCGGATGGCTTGCTGTATCGGGGGATAGGCAAGGGGGAGCGCCGGCGGCGGGCTGTGGCTGCCCTCGAGCGGGTGGGGCTTGGGCACCGCCTGAAACATGTCCCCAGCCAGCTGTCCGGAGGGGAGCGCCAACGCGTCGCCATCGCCCGGGCCCTGGTGGGTGATCCGGCGGTCGTCTTCGCCGATGAGCCGACCGGCAACCTCGACTCGAAAACCAGTAACGGGATTGTCGAATTGCTGCTCGATCTCAATCGAGCGGGCTCGACCATCCTGGTCATAACCCACAATCACGACGTGGCCCGGCGCATGCCGCGGCGCCTCGAAATCCTCGACGGTCGGTTGACCGAGGGCTCGGCGGCGTGAAGAGCCGGCTCAGGTTCGCCGATGCCGTCGACCTCGGTCTCACCGGCTTACGAGCTCGCCCCGGGCGCTCGGCGCTCACGGCTCTGGGCATCGCCATCGGGATCGCCGCGATCGTGGCGGTGCTCGGCATCTCCGCCTCCGGGCGGGCCGACTTGCTCGCCGCCCTCGACCGGCTCGGCACGAACCTGCTACGCGTCACCCCCGGCCAGGGCGTGTTTGGCGAGGCTCTGGACCTGCCGCAGGAGTCGCCGGAGATGCTGGGTCGGGTCGGGCCGATCCAGCGCGTGTCGGCCACGAGCCTGATCGACGCGTCGGTGAGGAAGAACGAGCTGATTCCGGACCTGGAGACGGGCGGGATCTCGGTGCTGGCCACCCGGCCGGAGCTGCCCGAAGTGCTGGCGATCGATATCCTCGACGGCAGATTCCTGGACGCCGCCACCGCCCAGGTGCCGGCCGCCGTGCTGGGCTACACGGCCGCAGAGCGCCTAGGGCTGGTCGATCTGGACATCGGCGCCACAGTCGTGATCGGCAATACCCGGTTTGCCGTGATCGGCATCCTGGATGAGGCCACGCTCTACCCGGATATCGAGCGGTCGGTACTGATCGGGGAGGGTGTGGCGAGGACGCTGTTCGATCCGGACCTGCGACCGACCGCCTTGTACGCACGGGCTGCGCTCTCCGAGGTCAACGATGTCGTCGAGGTGATTCCTTCGACAGTGAACCCGGAGAACCCCGACAGGGTTGCGGTGACGCGACCGTCTGATGCCCTGGCCGCGCGGGAAGCCGCCGAGACGGCGTTGACCCGATTGCTGATCGGTCTCGGCTCGGTCGCTCTGCTGGTAGGTGGCGTTGCGATAGCCAACATCATGGTCATGTCGGTGCTAGAGCGGCGCATGGAGGTCGGCGTGCGGAGGGCGCTCGGCGCCACCAAACGTCACATCCGTATCCAGTTCCTGCTGGAGGCGGTGCTGCTGGCCGGCGTCGGGGGCATCATTGGCACGATCCTGGGCGCGGCTATCACCATTGGCTACGCCGCGTCCCAAGATCTCACGCTTGCGGTACCAATCGACGGACTGCTGGCCAGTGTGGGCGCGGCGTTGCTGATCGGGGCTGTCGCCGGGCTCTATCCGGCGATGCGGGCCTCGCAGATCCCGCCCGCGCAGGCGGTGCGGACCGGATAGGCGGCCGGGACCGGCCTAGAAGTGGGGCGGGTGCCGCTGCAGCCGGCACCCGCCACCTCGCTCGCCACGGGGGATGCACTCCGCGGGAGCGATAGAACGCTACGAGGGGGAAGCTGAGCGGGCCGGGAGGCCGGATCCCCCCGGATCCAGCCTCCGCAGCCACATCGCAGCGACCCACCGTACCCCCGAGTTTGGCGGGCCCTGCCGAGCCACCCCCTTGTTCCTTGGCTCAAGCATAGGAGTTCAGAACGGGCCGTGTGATACAGGTTTGTTGAAAAGCAGATCTCATGCCCGGACCGCGTTCCTCTTTTCACCGCTGCCCCTCGGGTGCCGGCGTCTAGGCCCCCATGACGATGAAAGACATCGCCGTAGAGCGGGCAGCCGGGGAGGACCGGTCGGCCGTAACCACGGCCTCCGCCAGCGCCCGGCTCGGGGACAACCCGCGCAGCAGGTTGCGATGCAAGGCGCGCATCAACGCCGGAGTATCCGCGTCGGGAATAGGCACCTGGGGCACGATCAGCGTTCGCACGCCCAACGCAACCAGCGCAGCCGCCAGGCCCAATAGTTCGTCGCCGGGCCGCAGGCCGGTGACGGCTGCGTCGCATGCGGGCAGAGTGATCGTTTGGGGAACCCGCTTGAGCCGCTCCATGTCGTACACGGTGAGCGGACCATCAGACATCTGCAGGGATGAGAACATCGGATTGTCGGCCCGGAAGTGTCCGTGCGCCACGATGTGGGCGCTGGGCGTAAGCTCGAGCGCCTCCAGCGCCCGGTCAACCGTGGCATTGCGACCGCTCAGGCGCGTCGCTCGGTCGTAGAGCCGCGCGATCGATGCGACTTCCCGGGCGCCATGGTCTAGATCGGGGCCGGCAATCAGCAGGATGCCGGCGGCCGGTGCTCGCCGCTGCCGCGACTGTGCCTGGAGCCAGGCGTGGGCGGATGGCGCCACTGTGAAGGCGCGCCGGGCCAGGGCCGGAAGGACCCGCCATGGCATCCCGTGGAGCCGGCCGGCGGGCACGATCACCAACTCCTCTTCGTTCGCCGCGATCGGGTCGAGGATTCGGACCTGGAGCAAGCGGCTCACGTCGGCCAAGGAACGCTCGGCGGCCTCCTGCGCCGCACCGCTGCCCCGACCGTGCGCCAGGCGACTGAGGTCGAAGCGGGCCCGGTCGATCAGTTCACCCAGATCCCCAACCGGACCGAGATCGTGTCGAGCGTACGCGCGGGCATCGGCCGTCACGGCATATAGATGCCCGTGGTGTTCCACGTACTCGAGCAGGCGGCGATGCCCGAGGTAGTGCCGGATCCGGTCGGCCCTAATGGACGTGTGCGGCTCACCTCCTCCCCGATGCTGGCGTACCCGGCTGCGAATGCGGTGCTCGATCGCCGCCCGGCGCCGGATCAGCTGGTCGGTCGGCAGGCCGGACAGAGCTGCCTCCGATGCTTCCTGTTCGACCCTCCGTAGCTCCGTGAGGTCCGCCGCCAGGTGGCGGTCTCGCGGCGGGGTGGCAGGATGCAGGCGTATGGCCCCGGCCCGGGCCCGGTCGGCCCACTCCAGCAGCTGGTCCGGGCGGCCATCGGCCAGCGCTACTGCCACGCCCAGCTCCGCCAGGTCCCTCCCGTGAGCGGCCGTGGAAGCCCGCAGTTCGGTGGCGCCCAGACTCGAGCGCTGTTCATCGAGCAGGCGCAACCCGGCCCGCACCGCCCGGCGGGCACCTTGTCGGTTTCCTTCGATCATGCGCAGCAACGCGGTTGCGTGCCAGGCCCGCATGCGCTGATCGATAGTCCCGCGGCGGCGGGCTGCGCCGGCCGTGTCGAGCACCCGTTGCGCCCGGCGGGGATTGCCGGCTGCGATCTCGGCGCGCGCCTCAATCGTTAGGGCGTGTAAGGCCTCGACCTGCCATCCGTGACGACGCAGCGCGCCGGCGGCCCGGCGGGCGGCTGCTGCCAAATTCCGGGAATCGACGTCGCCCGGATCAGGTCGGCTCATCAGAGCGGCCAACCGGGCCTGCAATCCGACGTACTCGGCCAGCGTGCGCCAGGCACCGCGGCGCTGCCGGGAGAATGAGGCCGTGGCCTCCGTCGCCAGCCGGCCGGCCGTTTCGATCTGATCAGCCGCGAGGGCCGCCTGAGCGGCGAGCAGTACAGCCTCCGATCGGTCGGCTTCGTTGCCGGCGTCGCTCAACAGGTCGGCTGCACGCTGCGCCGTCGCCAGTGCCTCCTCGCTGAGTCCGACATCCAGCAGGAGTTGGGCATGATCGACTTCGAGCACTGCCGCGTTGCCGCCCCCCACACCGGCGGCCCGGTAGCTCTCCCGGGCCCGTGCGAACCATTCCAGCGCGGCCGGCACGTTTCCCCGGCGGCCCTCGTTGAAACCGAGGTTGTGCTCGCATCCCGCGACCAGCATCCGCTGGCCGAGCTCCTTCGCCAGCTGGTGGGCACGTTCCAAGTCGGAAAGGGCTGCGCTGACATCCCAGCGATACGAGTGAAGGATCGATCGGTTGAGGCGAAGCCGCACCTCGCCCAGTTTGTCGCCGGCTCGCGACAGCCCCGCCAGTGCGTGGCGATACGAGCGGAGCGCAGCGTCCAGATCGCCCATCCGTTGTTGGATCAAACCCTGTTGCATCCTCAGCCGGGCGGCATCCGGTCCGGTGAGATGCCGCGCCGCCAGCTCCGTTTGGTGCAGGGCTTCCTGATGTTCGCCGGCGAGGAACAAAGCGAACGCCAGGCTCTCACGCATGCGGGCCGCGTCCACCGATCGCTGCAGCTCGCTGGCCAGGCTGACGGCCTGTTCCAGGCTGGATAGCGCGACGGCCAGCTCACCCAGTTCACGTTCGGCGAGGCCCCGGGCCCACAATCCGACCGCAGCTGCTGCGCTGCCCGGTGTAGCTTCGATGATTGCCTCGGCTTCGGTTCTGACTGCAGCCGGGTCACCCTGGGCGGACTCGACTAGCGAGTGCGCCCGTGTCAGATTGGGGTCGGCGCCTGACATCGCCGGGATGCTAGAAGACGTATCACCGCCAGGTCCGACTGCTCTGGTCGATCGACGCGGTAGGAGGTCTGCACAATGGCGAAACAGGAGGCGAACGGATATACGAACGAGCCGCAACCGGAGCCGCCCGGCGAGAGCGCGCCGCTGGAAGAGCATCTGAGATATCAGGCCAACCTGTATCAGTGGGAGCTGGCCCACCGGGGCATCGCCGTCAGCAGCGACGGTGCGACGCATCGGACCAGCCAGGTGATCGTGCCCAGGGCGGAAGTAGGGTCCGCCACCGAAGTGCTCGCGCGATGCGAAATCGAGGTATCTCGTAGCATCAGGGTGCCGGGCCGACGATCGTTGCTGTTCCTGAGGAACGGTGCCAACTTTGATCAGCCCCTGGCGGAGGTAGCAGTCGGCGAGCTGCGCACATCCGGCAGCGTGTCCGAGGCGTGGCTCAACCACGTCTTCTTCGCCCAGGATTTCCAGGGCAGCCCGGCTTATCTCGCCAACCCGGCGTACTTCGCCAATCCGGCCTATTTCGCCAACCCGGCGTACTTCGCCAACCCGGCCTATTTCGCCAACCCGGCCTACTTCGCCAACCCCAACATCAACAACGCGGTTCCTGTGACCAAACCGGGGGAGTGGCCTTCCACCAGACCCAAGGATCACCCGATCGTGGCCGTCTTGGATACCGGCCTGGCCACGACCACCGTCCGGGGCGGGCGCCGCCGGCCCGCGCATCCGGACCTGCGGCATGTGACGGTGCACAGCCGATGGGAGGTGGTCGAGCGGTTCCGGCAGGGTGCTGTATTGCGAGGCGCCGACGAGGACCTCATGGATGAGAACGGTGACGGTCTGCTGGACCGCCAGGCCGGACACGGCACATTCATCGCCGGCATCGTGCGACGGCTGGCGCCGACCTGCAACGTCGAGATCGAAGGATGCCTCACCAGTTTCGGTGACGGCGACGACGCCTCCATTTCCGCGTCGCTCAACCAGTTCCGGCGTCGCCTCGCCGGCAACGGAAGGGACTTGTCCGACGCAATCATCAACATGTCGCTCAGTGGTTTCACAGAGGGCGACCAGCCGCCGCCGCTGCTGGCCACCGTCATCGAGGAGTTCACAGCACAAGGCGCCGTGGTCGTGGCGGCGGCGGGCAACAGCAACACCTGTCGGAAGGCTTGGCCGGCTGCGCTCGAAAACGTGATTGGGGTGGGAGCCCTCGACTGCTCAGAGCGGGCCTGGTTCTCCAACTACGGCTCGTGGGTCGACGCCTGCGCCCCCGGGATCGACGTCATCTCCACCTTCTTCGACCACAACTTCGGGCCCGAACTCGCTGAGGGTGACGACCCGGACGACTACGAGGGATTTGCGATGTGGTCGGGTACCTCGTTTGCGGCGCCGAAGGTAGCCGCCGCGATCGCCGCCGAGATGGCGCAATCGAAATCAAACGCAACGACGGCTGCCGATCGGGTGGTGCACCGGCATGGCCTCTTCCGACTTCCGGATTTGGGAACGGTCATCAACCTCGTGTGACCATCGCTACAACCGGCGAAAAGGGGGTATTTGGCGGGGGTGACCGGAGTCCTGTTCTGGGCGGAATGGAGATTTGTCCATGACATCGGAAACAGCGGCCCTGCGGGGCACACGTTTAGGCTGCGCGGCCATGGAAGGTCAATCCGTGGCGGAGCTGCTCGCGGAAGCGGCGACCGGCTCTCAGGAGGCGTGGAACGCGATCGTTGCGCGATACGAGCGCCTCGTCTGGTCGGTAGTGCGTTCGTTTCGCCTGGATCAAGCGTCGGCGCTCGACGTGACACAAACCGTCTGGCTTCGACTGGTTGAACATCACGCCCGAATCCGGGACCCGCAGAGCCTGCCGTCGTGGCTGGCAACCACGGCCCGCAACGAGTCGATCAGGACCCTGAATCGGATGAAACGGCAAACCCCCTCAGCTTTTGAGTACGACGTTGCAGACGTCTCAGCCGCCCCGGTGGATGACGGTTTGATGAGCTCCGAGGAGCGGGCCGCCATGGCACGCGCTTTTCAGACACTGGGCGACGACTGTCAGCAGCTCATGCGCTTGCTGACGGCCGACCCACCACTCGACTACGAAACGATCAGCCAACTGATCGGCCGCCCGGTAGGGAGCATCGGTCCGACCCGCGGACGGTGCATCAAGCGGCTCCGGCAGCTGCTGGAGGCGGCAGAAGGAAAGGACCAGAACGATGAACGTTGATGCTTCGCATTGGAGTGAGGAACAGCTGCTCGCCGAGCTGGGTATCACTCTCGACGAGCTGGATCCGGTTCCGGCGGTGGCAACCGAATTCGCCCGAGCCGCCTTCACCTGGCGGAGCATCGACGCGGAACTCGCCGAGCTGGTGTTCGACTCGGCTGATGATCAGCTGGCGGGAGTTCGCTCTGCCGGCGGGGCGCGCCAGATGACCTTCCGGGCGCCGGGCTTGGAGATCGAGGTGGTGGTGATGGCGGAAGGCGCCCGCCGCCTCGTAGGTCAGCTGGTCCCGCCGCAGGCCGCCGAGATCGAGCTCCTCTATCAGGGCGAGGTGCGCAACGCCTCGTCGGACTCCCTGGGCCGGTTCACGTTCCTCGATGTTCCCGTCGGACCAGTCAGCATCCGCTGTACGGTCGAGGAAACCACCGTTCAGACCGATTGGATGGTCGTGTAGAGGGCCCGAACAGGTTTCGGCCCGGGTTGGTCGTAGGGCCCGCGGCCGTACTCGTTTTCCTGCTGTGGCCGGCTGACGATGCGCGCCAAGCGGGTTTCGGCCCGGGTTGGTGGTTCGTCGCCCGGCGTGTCCCCGCCGGACGCCAATTGAGGCGCGATTAGGAGCGTGCCAGTCTTTGGGTCGTCGGGTTCGAGCAGCGGAGCCGATCTAGAGGGCGAAGAGGCCTTTGGCGCCGCCGGGGGAGCTGGGGTGGCGCAGCTTGGCCAGGGCCTTGGCTTCTATCTGGCGGATTCGCTCCCGGGTCAGATTGAAGTGGCGTCCGACGTCGTCGAGCGTCCGTGGGATTCCGTTGTCGAGCCCATACCTCATCGTGAGAACCGTTCGTTCCCGCTCGTTGAGCTTGGCCAGCACTCGTTCCAGATCTTGACGCCGGAGACCTTTGGCTACCAGATCGAACGGCGCGTCAGCTTCGGAATCCTGGATGAAATCGCCCAGCACCGCGTCATCTTCTCCGATGGGCTCGAAGATGGATACCGGCTCGGGGGACACCTTGATCGCTTCCATTACCTTGGCCTCGCTCAGGCCCGACTCCTCAGCGATCTCTCCGGGGGTGGGCTTACGGCCCAGCCGCTTCAGCAAGTTGTTCTCCGTAGCGTGCACCTGGGTGATGGTGTCCATCATGTGGACCGGCACCCGGATCGTCCGGCCTTTGTCGGCGATCGCCCGAGTGATCGCTTGACGGATCCACCAGGTGGCATATGTGGAGAACTTGAAGCCTTTGCGGTACTCGAACTTTTCGACCGCCCGAATCAATCCCAGGTTGCCTTCCTGAATCAGGTCGAGCAACGGTAGGCCGGACCGGGCATATCGCTTGGCAATGGACACCACGAGGCGCAGGTTGGCGCGGATGAATGTCTGGCGGGCCGCCTGACCCCTGCGGACGACGGCGGTGAGCTTCGCCCGCTCCTCGTCGCCCAGATCTAACTGATTCTCCAGCGCGCGTTCGGCTTTCTTACCCCGCTCGATGGCCTTGGCGAGCCGAACCTCGTCCTCGGCAGTGAGGAGGTCGTACGCGCCGATCTCATCGAGGTACTGGCGTACCGGATCTTCGGAGCCCTCTAATTCTTCGCGTCGGCGTCGAGTGACCACGCATTCCTCCGGGGAAGTGCGGCGATGCTACTTATCCGTCAACGAGTTTCTCGGCATTACGATTCCGAAACTTCACCCGTTTGACTGTGAGTGGTCTGTTCGCTCTTCGCGCGAACAGGTGGACTCAGCGTCAGAATTGTAGGGCGGCCGCCGCCCAGTGGAATCCGGCTCCGAATGCGGTCAGCACCACCAGGTCGCCAGAATGCACACGACCCGTCTCTACCGCCTCCCACAGCGCCAGGGGCACCGACGCCGATCCGGTGTTGCCGTATTCGTCCACGTTGACGTAGACCTGGTCGGGCTCGAGGCCCGCTCGCCGGCGGACCGCGTCGATGATCCGCACATTGGCCTGGTGGGGCACGATCAGCGCAATGTCTCGGACGGTACGGTTGATCTGACCGATGACATCCTCGACAGCTGCGCTCATGCGCTGGACTGCGTGTTTGAACACTCCCTGGCCGTCCATGATGAGGTGGCCGACGGATCCATCGTCGATGGTGGCCTGAGAGAATGGGAACCGGGTTCCTCCCACCCGCACATTCAGGATGTGGCTCTGCGCGCCGTCGGTCCCGGCCGTGGCAGCCAGCAATCGGGCGCGGCCCGGTGCGGGCCCCACGACGACCGCGCCCGCCCCGTCGCCGAACAGCACTGCGGTGCTCCGATCCTCCAGGGAGATCATGCGGCTGATCACCTCCACTCCCACTATCAGCACTACTTTGGGTTTGAGATGGGCCCGGGCCCGGGCGATGTCGAGACCCAGCACGAACCCCGCGCAGCCGCTGCCTCCCAAGTCAAACGCCGGGATCTCCCGGCATCCCAGCTGCTGCTGCAGGAAGGACGCCGTGTCCGGCGTGAGCATCTCAGGGGTGTCGGTGGCCACGATGATCTCGTCGATGTCGCTAGCGGTCAGGCCGGCGTCATCGATGGCGAGTTCCGCAGCAGCCGCAGCCAGATCAACCGTGGTTTCGTCCTCAGCGACGAAGCGGCGACGCTTGATCCCTGTTCGCTGGGTGATCCATTCGTCGGACGTGTCCAGCCGCTGTGCCCAATCGTCGTTGCTCACGACCTGCTTGGGGGTGTACCCGCCGAAACCGAGAATCCCCGCCATCTTGTCCTCAGCTTGATTCGTGGCCCGAGGGCGAGCGTACTTCGTGCGGCAGATGGCCGCGAAACGTTATGTGCGCCGAGTATGACTTTTGGCAGTTCATACCAGTACACTGCTCCGGAGCGAGGGGTGGCACTAGGGAGGCCACTTCTCGGGAGTGTCCCCGTCCGCCTGCGATGGCCTGGCAGCATCCGGGCGGACGGGCCTCCGTCCGCACCCGCCGCCGGCGATCCACTTTCTTGGAGATCTTGGAAACCTTCCGCCCCTCCCACGCGTCTAATCATTGAAGGGGTTCCCGGAACGCCCCAACGGAGGCCGTCAGAGCCAACACCTCTTGCGACAACTCATCGGCACAAGGAAAACGTGCGCGCACGCACCCGAGTAAAGGAGATTCAGATTTGCGTGCCTGGAGATTCCTTGTCTTGGCTCTGGTCATCGGCGTCATCGCCGCCGCCTGCCAGAGCAGTGAGACCGGCAACACCACCACCATCACCTCGCCTCCCCCCACCACACAGCCACCGGACTCCACCACCTCCACGACCACCGCCCCGACCTCTACCACCACCACGACGATCGCGGTTGCGCCGATCAAGATCACGCGTGACGGCGAAGTCGGCCTGTTCCAGGTGTCGAACACCAACACCAACGTCCTCGTACGTTCCGAGCCGGGTTCGACTGATCCTGCCGTCCACCGGTTCACGCCTACCGCTCGCGACATCATGACCACCGGTGACACAGCCGAGGTCGATGGTGTGATCTGGCTCGAGGTCGAGCTGCCGGGCGATGAGGTGGGTTGGATACCGGCCTCGAACCTGGTCCCGCAGATCAACGAGTTGAGCTCAGTGCGGCCCGGCAAGTTCGTCGTGACGGGCCTCTCGGCCGGCGAGAAGCTGAACGTGCGGACCAACCCCGGCGTCAGTCACGCCGTGCTCACCACCCTGGCGCTGGATACAACGGTCCAAACGACCGGTCTTCGCGCCGAAGTGCGTGATGCGATCTGGTTTGAGGTTGAATATGCCATTGGCAAGACCGGATGGGTCAACTCACGATTCCTGACTCCCGAGGTCATAACGTTGCCCGACGATCAGCCGGCCGTCTATCAGGTCACCAGCCTGGAAGGCTCCGAGCGGCTGAACGTCCGCAAGGGCCCCGGCACCCACGAGGCGGTTATCACCACGCTGGCCGCCGACGCCAAGGACATCAAAAGCACGGGCAACCGGGCTGAAGTGAGCGGCTCGCTTTGGCGGGAAGTCGAGCTGGCGGATGGCAAGGTTGGCTGGGTAAACGCCACCTTCCTCAAGCTGCAACCACCGGCGCCAACGGAACCGCCACCGGCACAACCGTGTAAGCCGGGAGGCGAGACGTTCTGCCCGCAGCTCGAGGTGAGCCGCGGCATGGCCGCCGCCTTCCTGTCGCGGGCCCTGGGCCTGACGAGTGATGGCGGCAAAGATTGGTTCACGGATGACAACGGAACTCCGTTCGAGGCCGAGATCAATCGCCTGGCGGCCGCCGGGATCCTGCAGGGCTGTGACACCGGCAAGGTCTGCCCCAATGATCCGGCTTCTCGCCGGCTGGTGGCGGTCCTGTTCAGCCGGGCGCTGGGCCTGACCGACGATGGCGGGAAGGACTGGTTCACGGATGACAACGGGATGGCTTTCGAGGCGGAGATCAACCGCGTCGCCGCCGCCGGTATCGCCCGTGCCTGCAACCCGCCGGACAACACCAAGTTCTGCCCCGACAAGCCGATCGTCCGGGCTCAGATTGCCGCCTGGTTGGTGCGGGGGTTCGATATCCCGCCGGCAAGCCAGGACTTCTGGACCGACGACAATGGTTCGGCTTTCGAGGCCGACATCAACGCCATCACTGCCGCCGGCATCGCCAAGAAGTAGCGGCAAGCGCGACGCAAGGGCCGGGGGGCCGATGAGCACCCCCGGCCCTTCCCGCGCCCGGCAACGGTTTCCTCCCCCAGCGGGGAAGCTGGATCGGTCGCCGGGTCGGCGAGCGAGACGGAGGGGGAGTGCGGCCTGGCACCAGCCGCGATGGCCGATGACAACGTGGGCCGTGCAACGACGGCCGGATGCGCACATCGGGTTCTCGTTGTGCATCCCACAGGCGGGGTGTAAGTGAAGCGGCTCTGACCTAGGTGGACCCGCGACAGAGGCGGCCGCTGCAGCGGCCGCCTCTGTCGCGTGATCCTCTCAGCCGAGGACCCGATTGGCGTCGGCGATCAGACCGTCGAGGTCGGATTCACTCTCCTCGTCCAAGACACGGCGGACACCTGGTGAGGCAGCTTCCACCGCCCGGACGAGGTTGCGCAGTACCGTCCGCTGCGCCTTCATACGCGCCGCTTCGTCAGCCGGCGTGACCAGGTCGTCCACGATCGAGCCCTCGGCGCGCGACGCAACCATGGGCTCCGGCATGCCCCGCACCCACACCAGTGAGCGGCGCCCCGGTCCACGTTTGTCGGTGATGGGCTCAACGGCGATCACCTCGTCAGAGCGGACGTACTTCCCGTAGCCGAGCGCAACCAGTTGTCCGGATTGGATCCGCAAGGTCCACCTCTTCGCGATCAGGAGACGCTACATCACGGGTGCGTATCGTGCTTCCCGTCCCAGTATGTCAACTTCGCCCGGGCTCGGGCCGGAGGAGCCAGGTCGGCGGGAGCCCCACGTTCGGCATGTCGGGCGCCGTCCTTCCGGCGCCGGTGGTCGCCAGGAACGGGTTGGGATTCGCCGGGCACACGGTGCCGGCCGGCGGCAACGACGCGTCGAGCAGGTACTGATCGACAAAACCAGTGATGCAATCGCTGCGGCCGTAGGCGGTGTGCCCCCAGCCCGCATAACTGAGCAACCGGCTATTACGCAGCAGTTGGGCGCTTGCCTGTGCACCCGCATAGTCCGTCGCATTGTCGAAGAAGTTGCCGACGACAAGCACGGGCGCCGACGTGCTCGTCTGCCATGGCCCCGTGTAGCGGTCATCTGCCGTCGGCCAGTCCGTGCACCCGGCGTTGATCCACCACCAGTAAGGCCCGAAGCGTGACCCCGCTCGAGCGAACTCGTCGATATCGACGAACTCGGCGAAGGTCCCGGGATACTCCGTGTCCGAGCACTGGTTGCCGAAATAGGCATCGAATCCGTTCGGGTAGTCCGCTTCGCGTGCCCGTCGGCGATCGATCTCTTCGACGAGGTGGCGCCGCACGGTCCGCGCTTGGCCCCGGGCCCGCTGATCACCCAACGCAGCGTCGGCCAGGAAATCTAGGAATGCCGCATATCCGTCCGACCCGGCCCATATCTCGGGTACAAACATGGCCCCCGCCGCGTCGCCGATCAGGAAGTCGTACGTATACATGAAGCCGTCGCCCAGATCGATTGGCTGTTGTTCGACGGTCTCGGCGAGTGTTTCCCATCGGTCTGCCGTGCCCTGCCGCGAGGCAAACGCACATTTCCTCCTTGCCTCGGCGCACAACCGGAGGAATTCGTCCATGACCGCCTGGGTAGCGAACCGGTCCGCCTCGACCTGGCGTCCACTGGACCACAAACGCGGGTCCAGCACCCCGTCGATCACGAGCGCCCGGATGTTCCCGGGGAAGAGGTTGGCGTATGTGTTGCCGATGTAGCTGCCGTAGGAGAAGCCAAGGTAGGTCAATCTGCGATCACCAACGGCCTGGCGGAGCGTGTCCAGATCCCGGGCGACATCGGCAGTGCTCATGTGCTGAGCGATGTCGTCACCTCGCGTCAAACACCGATCGGCCAACGATGCAAAGTGGTCATAGAAAGGCCCATACTGGCCGGCCTGGTAGGGAAATACCGGCACGGCCAGGATGAACGCCACCAACTGCTCTTCGCTGTCGAAACAATGCAGCGGGTCAGACGCCCCCACTCCACGCGGGTCAAACCCGATCACGTCGAACCGTCCGTTGAGATTCTGGTGTAGGAATTCTCCGAATCCGCCGAGCACGAGGCCGACTCCGGATCCACCCGGTCCTCCGGGGTTGACGAACACGCTGCCGACCCGATTGCGCCGGTCGCTCGCAGGTACCCGCGCCAGAGCTATCTGGGTGGTCGGGCCGGCGGGCAAGTCATAGTCGAGAGGGACCCGAACAGTTGCACACTGAATCCCGGGAAACTCAGGCCCGCAAGGCCGCCAGCGGACGGTGGGGCGCGGTGCTTCGGCTGCGTGGCTCGGTTCGTCCGCGCCGGCCGCGGGCATGAGCATTGTTGCGGCGAGAACCAGTGCCAGTGCGACAGAGAGGACGCTTCGGCGGAGCCTTGTTGCAGCGGTTGGCATGACCTGGCCCCCCAGATTGGATACCGGGATGAAACTACCCACCTCCGCCGGGGCACGGGGAGGCAGGCGTGAGCAAGCGCTGAGCCTGGCAGCGGCCGGTCGCATGGGTGGTTAGGCTCCCGGTTGGAGGCGCATGGTGAGACACCTGCCTCACCTGGTTTGCATGGGGAACCATCCCCCACAAGGCAGGTCCAATGCTCGACGTGATAATCGCAGGCATCCAATCGACTTGCTGATGCCGCCCGGCAGTACTTTGTATCCCGGTCGGCGCGCCGACCTGGCACTCATCGGTACCAACTTCGGCCGGAAGCCAACGCCTGGTTGGGTCTACAACCCGGCGGCGGATCCATCTGCCATGGTGGCTTTCCGCGGCCGAAGCGTTGTGGCCGCCCGGCCTGCCGATGAAGGCGAGACGGGGGAGGTGCTTGGTGCCTCCCGCCGCGTGGACGGCGGCTATGCCATGTACCGATCCCGCGTCGACCACCGCCAGATTCGGGTTTTTCGTCCTCGAACGGGTGGACTGACCGACGCCTGGGTAGGACTGCGTCTAGGCTGCCAACGCGCGCCGACCACGCGGCATGGGCCGGCCAATCGTCCGGGGAGCAGTACTGCGATGCATGAGGTCATGTGGCTGTGTCCGCCCCACCTGGTTCTTGCGGCGCCGGCTGCCCGACTCGGGGCGTCGCTGCTGCGAGGAAGCGCAGGATGCGCTCGTTCACCAGCTCCGGCATTTGAACGTTCAGGAGATGGCGTGCGCCGGGGACGAGTTCGGTTTCGACATTCGGAATCGCATGGGCGGCTCTGGCCACCGCGGCTTGCGGCTCGTAGATGATCTCCCGGTCGCCGACCATCACCAACACCGGCGACGTCACCCTGCGCAACGCGGTGTCACTGAACACATCGGGAAAGACCGCACGTTCCTGGTAGCGAAAATGTTTGAGACCCATCGCCATGACCTGGGAGACCCGATCGTCGATATCGACACTGGGTCCGACCACCGCCCTCAGCGCCGGCTTGGCCACCCATCCCGGCGGCATCGGAAGCCGCAAGGAGATGGAGGTCATCGTCGAGAACGGAGCGAGTGATGCAGCCGGAGCCAGCAGCGCGGCTGCCTCGACCCGGTCGGGCTCCGCGACGCACAGATTGAGGACGAACCACCCGCCTTGCGAAGAACCGATGAATCGAGCGCGGTCCAGGCCAAGCCCGCCGATAACATCTGTCAGCCATGCGGCGTAGTCGTAGCGGTCGATCATCTGCTGTGTCTGGGTTCCACCACCGGGCCCGGCTACGAAATCGAGCGCATAGACGCGATGGTCGGCGGCCAGCCGCCCGGCGTTCGGATACCACTGGATCGCTCCGATTCCGGTCGCCGCCGGCAGCAAGAACAGTGGTGGTGCGTCTGGTGGCCCGGACACGACGCCACCGGTCGGTCCAAACCGCGTCGAGATTTCGACTTTTTCGTAGGGGGCGGTCCAGAGCGCCAGCGCTGCGTCATACGCGGCGAGATACTCCTGGCGTCCGGCCTCGGTCTTCCAACCGGCCAGTCTCAGATGTTGCATGATCCGAATCTCCTTGGGTGGGCCGGCGAGCCGCGCGGATGAATTGGTCACGGTGGAGCCAGATTGCCGTGGCCACGAGTGGCACATGGATCGCAGGAAGCCAGTGGGCCACCAGTCGCGGCAGGAAAATGTCCGTCACGGACCCGCGCTCGTCGCCGAGCCTCTCGGCGACCTCGGAGAGCGGACACCGGGAGCCGTTTGCGGCGTAGATGACGGACTCAATCGCCACAGTCGCTGTGGCAACACCGGTCATCCGGTTTGCCCGCCGCCGGACGCCGTCCCACAGAACCCTGGCCAGGGCGACTTCGACGAGCCAGAAGATCGCCGAGTGGACGAGCTTGACGGTGAACAGGGCAGCAGGGCGCGTCCAAACGGGTGCCATATCGTTTTCACACCGGGTCTCGACGGCCATGGCGAGACCTCGTTTTGCCTGTCAAACCCCATACTGCGCTTGGAACGGACACCTACAACAGAGGCGGAAGTCAGTGGCGGGGTAGTGGGCGATCAGCCGTGCGAGCGGACCCGGTTGTTAGGAGCGGGTGCGAAACCACGGGGGGCGTGATTCCGCACCCGACCAGCTGTTCTCTACGGCAGGATCGTTGGGCACGCCGTCGCGCCGGAACTGGTGCAGTTGATCCGGCCTTGGATTGCCGGGGAGATCGGCGTGTTGGCCGTGATGTAGTCGATCACGACCTGGTCCATGAAGTCTCGCGTGGCGGCCGACCCGATGTCGACGGGGTAGCCGTCACCGCCGCTCGCCATGAAGTCGTTCTCCGCCAGCGTGTACGTCGACCCCGCTGTGAGGTCGACGGCGGTGGTACCACACGACCCGTCGGCCTCCTGGAACACGGCGCCGGTCACCCGGCTGCCCGCCGCAGCGTGGATGTCGTATGTGAAGCACAGGCCCGACACCTGGGCAAACCGGCCGCTCACGCCCGGCATTGCCGACACGCCTCGCTCCAAGTGCGCCTTCAGCTCGGCACCGGTGACACTCAGGGTCACCACCGAGTTGCCGAACGGCAGCACGGTGAGAACCTGTCCGGCGGTGATCTCGTGATCGCCACCGTCCGGCGCCGGACAGAAATCGTCGGGGAGATCGGCAGTCGGACACGTGAGATCGGCCCGCAAACCGCCCGAGTTCGTGATGGCGAAGTCGACACCGTAACGGTCGCGCATGGCGTCGGTCACGACGTTGCCGACCAGCGACTCACAGGTGCGCCCCGCGCTCTGCCCGCAGGAGTCGGCCCGTGGGACGAAGACCGTCGACTGGCCGATCACCTGTCCGAGCAGCTCGTTCAGCTCTGCCTTGAGCGGCGCCAGGAATGCCACGATCTCGAGGTCCGGGGTCACGGCGGCACTCACCGGGTCGACGAACTCCACCGAGCTCGACGTCACCGTGGTCGCCTTTTGCTTGCCGACCTCGACCGTCATCGACACTCGGGCGTAGGTGCGGCCGCGGCTGCGGTTCTCGACCACAACCGCGCCGTTGATGGTGTCGCTGAACTCGGCGTTGGTGTGATCGCCGACGATCAAGTCGAAGCCCTGGACGCCGTTGGCCAGGTCCACCAGGGGGCCGAACGCGTTGCCGCCCCCGTCGAACCCGGTGACGCCCATGTGAGCGAGCAGTACGAAGATCTGGGCGCCCTTCTGCTTCGCCCGAGCCCGTGCCGCATTCGCAGCAGCCACCGGGTCGGTCGGCACCATGGTCCCGAATGAACCGGGGAATACCAGCGTCGGTGCCTCGGGATTGATGACGCCGATGACCGCAACCTTGACGCCGCCGACCTTGATGATGTCGAAATCCTTGACGTGCTTCAGGTTGGCGTCCCGGTTCTCCAGGTTCGCCACCACGTACTTGAAGGGCTCACCCGGCTCATCACCCGGACCGGAGCGAGCGAGGTCGATCATCTGCTGGAGATGCTGGAAACCGCGATCGAAGTTGTGGTTACCGAACGTGTCATAGTCGACGCCCATCATGCGCATCGCCCGGACCGCCGGCTCCTCGTTGAAGAAGCCGGACAGGGGCGGCGAGCCGCCGTAGGCGTCGCCCGCCGTGAAGATGAGCGTGTTCGGGTTGTTGGCGCGCTCTGTGTCGAAGTAGGTGGCGAGCTCTGCCGCCCCGCCGAAGGTGCCTTCCCCGAAAACAAACAGCGGGTCGAGCTGGGCGTGCCAGTCCGAAATCGTGATGAATTGTAGATCGACGGTGTCCTTGACGTCGGAGTCGGCCGACGTCGCTGGCACCGGCATGAGCATGGCGAGCGCGATGAGCGCTACAACCACTATCAGTGTTTTTCTTCGAATCCTGGTCACGGTCCCCTCCCAATTCGATTCGCCCCAATGAATGCCAGCCGAGCGCCGAACCGAGACGCGCCAGTGGCTAAGCCCGTTTTAGCAGGCGCCACGTTGCGTGGCCAATAAGTTGGGTACTTGGCCTCAGGATGTGTAGGTATGACCACTATTTGTGGCACTCAGCGCGAGCAAGCCGGCACGGGCGACTGCCGATGGGCCGCAACCCGTGATTAGTCGGCCGCCGCCCGGGAGAAATCGTCAAACCCCAGGAGTCACACGGGTCTGGGATCCGGCCGGCGCTGTACGATCGGACGCCCGCGTTCTGAATGGACCGAACCATGCCGCAGATAAACCCACAGCGCCTCCTGACAGACCTCCATCGGCTGCGGACCTTTGGTGCCCGAGGGACTGGTGTCATCCGGCCATCGCTCTCCGAAGTCGATCTTGCGGCCCGCGAGTGGCTGCGGGAAGGGATGGTGGAAGCCGGACTGGACACTTCCATCGACGGCGCTGGCACCGTGTTCGGCCGGTCCCGGCATGATGGCCCGGCGCTACTGCTCGGTTCCCACACCGACACCCAGCCGCGCGGGGGCTGGCTCGACGGCGCGTTCGGTGTCGTCTCGGCGTTGGAGGTGGCCCGGACGCTGGCCGAGAACGAGGAGACTGCCGATCTTGCGGTCGACGTCGCTTCGTGGATCGACGAAGAGGGCACCTATCTCGGGTTCCTCGGGGCTCGTTCGTTCTGCGGCGACCAGGACCCAGCTCTCATCGAGACCGCCACCAACCTGGTCGGTGAGCGGCTGACCGATGCACTGGAGAGAGCCGGCCTGGCCGGGCGGCCGGTGGCTCGGATGGAGGAAGGCCGCTATATCGGCTACGTCGAAGCGCATATCGAACAGGGCCCCCACCTAGAGGTCACTCGGAACCGGATCGGAGTGGTGACCGGCATCGTCGGCATACGCACCATGCAGATCCGGTTCCGCGGCGTGCAGAACCACGCCGGCACTACGCCCATGCCGCTTCGGAAGGACGCCGGGGTGGCGCTGGTCGCCTTCGCCAGCCGCCTCCACACCGAGTTCCCGTCACTAGTGGGGGAGCGGTCGGTGTGGACCATCGGCCGGATCCACCTCGATCCCGGAGCGAGCAGCATCATCCCGGGGGCGGCCGAGCTCACGCTGCAGTTCCGAGACCCTGAGCTCGAACGCATGGACGCGCTGGAGGCGCACGTCCGCCGCCTGGTTGCCGAAGCAGATGCGGCGGGACCTGTCTCGGTCGAGGCCACGACCGATGCCGACAGCGTCGAGCCGGCGACAATGGATGCAGACCTGCTACGCCATCTCGACGAGGCCGCCGAACTCCACGCTCCGGGTCTGTGGATGCGGATGCCGAGCGGCGCCGGACATGACGCCCAGGTGCTGGCGCGACGATTACCAGCTGCCATGCTGTTCGTGCCGAGCATCGGCGGGATCAGCCACGATTTCGCGGAGGACACCGCCGAGGATGATCTGGTCCTGGGATGCCAGGTGCTGGCGACGGCCGCGGCGTCGATCCTGCGGGATCAGTCGTTGCATTCCGGCGGGCGGCGGTCCGGCCGGCGGTAAAGACCTATCTGTCGATCGGCCCTATGCAGGGGGTGATGGCGCGTTCCATGCTGAGTAGGGACAGTTAAAAATATGAGTGCATTGGCAGGCGGATGTCAACTGCCTGGCACGAGCCACGAACCGGTGCAGGTGCCGCGACGCCGCCCGCGTCGGATGGCGGTCCGGCGATCGTCGGCTGCTCGCGTCTCCGGCGTCCTGTCCGGTGAGAAGGTTGCATCTCCACCTCGGGGGGAGTGAGCATGTTGAAGCTACGAAGGTTCGTGACCGCTGCGACGGTCCTCGTGTTGATTGGGGCCCTACCGGCTGCACCTGCGGCCGGACAGGGTGACCTTCCTCCAGGCGGCACGTTCATAGACGACGACGGAAGCGTGCACGAGCCCGCGATCGAGGCCATCGTTGCCGCTGGATTGACGGTGGGCTGCACCGACGATCGGTACTGTCCGCAAGAGCCGGTGACTCGTGGGCAGATGGCTTCGTTTTTGGCGCGGGCACTGCCGGGTCTGGATCCGGCGACTCGCGACTGGTTTGGTGACGACGACGCCAATGTTCATGAGGCCAATATCAACGTCATCGCCGAGAACGGCATCACGATCGGGTTCAGCGATGGCACGTTCCGGCCGCAGATCCCGGTGACTCGTGGCCAGATGGCCACGTTTTTGGCGCGGGCGCTGCCGGGTCTGGATCCGGCGACTCGCGACTGGTTTGGTGACGACGACGTCAATGTTCATGAGGCCAATATCAACGTCATCGCCGAGAACGGCATCACGATCGGGTTCAGCGATGGCACGTTCCGGCCGCAGATCCCGGTGACCCGAGGCCAGATGGCCACCTTCCTCGCCCGGGCTCTCGGATTGGATCCGGTGATACCACCGGTGCCGATGCCCACAACCGTCTATTTCTTCCTTGGATCACTCGGCGACGATCCGCTGGGGCAGGGAGGTTTCCTCGTCCCGGTGCATCGTCGAATCGCGGCCACAACCATGCCGGCCACTTTCACAATGCGAGCGTTACTCGAGGGTCCCACCAGCGACGAGGCTGCCTCGATCCCTCCGATCTCGACTGAGGTGCCCCCATCCACCGAATTGCTGGGCATTGCCATCGCAGACGGTGTGGCAACCGTCGATTTGTCCGGGGCATTCGCTTCGGGGGGTGGCAGCGCCTCGATGCTGGGCCGGGTTGCGCAGGTGGTGTTCACTCTCACGCAGTACTCAACGGTCGACGAGGTGGCGTTCGAACTCGACGGCGACCCCATCGATGTGCTCGGCGGAGAGGGCATCATCCTCGAGGACTACAACTCCCGAGAAGAATTGTTCGATCAGCTTCCGCTCGTATTCGTCGACAGGCCGTCGTACGGCGGTGAGGCGGCGAATCCGGTTCGTGTGGTGGGTTGGACGGCCGCCTTCGAAGCAACATTCGAGGTTGCGGTGGTCGATGCCGACGGTCTGATCGTGACCGAGCAGACGGTCACCGCCGGCGGCGAGCAGATCTCCATTCCCGATGGGCCACTGTGGACATCCTTCGATGTGGACGTGCCGTATGCGGTTGATACACCCCAGACCGGGGCCCTGATCGCCTGGGCCGTGTCCGCGAAGGATGGCACGCAGATTGCGGTTCGCGAGTATCCGGTACAACTCGAGCCGGCTGGGTGAAGCGGCTTCGTGCCGAGCGCAGGATATTCGTGCCCGCACTCGCACCGACCATGAAGCCTTTCAGAAGCGGACAAACCGTAGCCCGGCAACACGGCCCGGGGTGACACGGCACCCAGCAACCTCTGCCGCCCTCAGAAGCCTGCGGCAAGGACGGGCGCGCCTCCCGCTCACTGAGTTCAAAGCTGAAGAGTTCGACGATCTCACCACCGACCGCGGAACGCAGGAGTGGCAGCTCTGCACCATTGCGGCGCCCGAGTGCGGCCACCGTTACCCATCCGGCGCGGGATCATAGGCTCGGACGGGCGAGCCGGACACACAAGGGCGGGATCAGTCCGAACACTGATGCGTGACCCGCCAGGATCACCGATCCGGCGTCGGCGCAAACTGGGTCAGATGCGGTCTCCTCCCACCGCCGACGGCCGGCGTGAGCCGGTCACACCTCCGGCGATCTGCCGGCTTTGCCTTTCCGCTCGGCCTGCACGGAGCGACGTCGACACCAGAATCCGATGGTCTCGCGGGCGCGAGCGCCTGCCTGCCGCGCGAGCAGTCCTGAAGACCGAACGGTCGTCCCACGTAGTTAGAACGGAATCCGCGTGCGCGGTTGGTAGGGCGCGCTGAGATCCAACCCCGGCTTTGTCCGGCCCGAGCGTGAGCGGCCGTGAGCCTTACAGCCCCCTTTCAGTGGCTCCAATCAGGCGTTAGGCGCGAGCTGATCGGCCTGAAAGGGCCGGGGCGGACGGTGCCGGCATGTCACCAACAGCCCGCACCATCGCCATCAGTATCCTGGTTACCTCGGTAGCCGTCGTAACCGTTGCCATCATCCGCCCAGCCGGCGCCGTTCAGCGGCCCCCAGTCGTCTACACCGCCGAGCAGCACGAAGTCGTCGTGTCAATCGAACAGATGTTTGCCGAAGCCGATCTCGACATCCCGGCCGTCGAGATCTACTTCTGGTCCGACCGAACCCCGTGCAAGGGCAACGAGGGACTCCACCGTCGCTACGGCGACCAGCAGCCGAACCGGATCGATGTGTGCTCCACATTCGACAATCCGCTGATCCCCGAAGCTCAGCGGATCGCCTGGGAGCGGATCCTCACGCACGAGCTGGCCCATGCGTGGCTGGACGCCTCCCTCGACGATGCGGCCCGACGCCGGTTCGTCGAACTCCGGCAACTGGAAACCTGGAGCGATCCGGCCGAGGACTGGGCGGCGCGGGCCAGTGAACACGCGGCCGAGATCATCCGCTGGGGCCTGACCGGCAGCTCGCAGGCTACGTGGCGATTCGACAACAACACCTGCGCCGAGCTGGCAGTGGCCTATCTCGTGCTGGTCGGTCGAGGGCCGCTCGCTGAATGTGAGACGCCGGAAGCGACCGGTGACGTGGTTGGCGCGAGCTCGCTCGCAACCGGTCTCTCGTCAGGCCGGGACGGCTCCACCGAGCCGATGCTGGCGTGGGCCCTCGATCGATTTCGATTGGCAGGATTGGAGCTGCCCGAACTGGACATCATCGTCCATGGCTCCACCGCAGATTGCGGCGGGCACGTCGGCTACTACGTCACCAGCACCAACCAGCTGCATGTGTGCCGCCTGGACAAGAAAAGCGTGCTGCACGAGCTGGCACACGCCTGGGCCGACCACAACCTGACCGACCGAGACCGGCGGGCGTTCGTTCAGCTGCGGGGTCTCGCCGACTGGAACGACCACGGCCAGGACTGGAATCAACGGGCCACCGAACACGCGGCCGAGACCCTGACGTGGGCGCTGATGGACCGCGAAACAACCGTACGCTGGATCGACGGTGACGGCACCGAGACCCGGCGGCTCCTGAGAATCGAAGAAAGCTCCCCGGACGAGCTGGCCGCCGCCTACCGATTGCTCACAGGTGACGATGCCCCGTTCAGGGTCTCAGACGCGGAAGCCAGCCGGCCAACGTTCAGCCCGGAGCTGCATCGAGCCGCTCACTGAGGCTGGGGGCGGTGGCGGCTCGGACGCTGAGCCAACATCGATCGTCGGTCGAGGCCGGCCGATCCAGCTGGCGCCGCCGTCCCTCTGTGACGCGGTGCACGACCAGCGGTGGTACCACATATCATGCAGGATCTGGCCGCGGGTCAAGAGGTCACCGATGAAGTTGAGTAAGGCCAAAATGCAGGCGTTCGAGAAGGTCAGAGGCTTGTGGTTGGCCATCCCTACTCCGTTCACGAACGAATTCGAGGTCGACGAAGCAGGGATCCGGCGCTCGGTCGACTACTACATCGACGGGCTCGGCGTCGACGGGATTTTCTGCGGTGGGGTCATGGGCGAGTTCTGGTCGATGTCGATCGATGAGCGCCGACGGGTGCACGAGATCGTGGCCGACACGACCGCCGGTCGCATACCGTTGATGGCCCAAACCAGCTCGCATGTGTTTGGCGAGTGCGTCGCCCTTTCTAATCACGCGGCTGAGATCGGGATGGATCTTGCCATCGTCATGAACCCGTATTTCCCGCCGCACCCGTCAGACGACCTGGTCCGTGCCTGGTACCAAGCCCTCGACGCCCGCACCTCGATCCCGACGTTCCTGTTCAACACGTCGTATTCGGGATACGTCATCTCGCCTGCGCTGATCTCGGAGCTGGCAAATCTCGAAATCATCTGCGGCATCAAGAATCCAAAACCGCGCGAGCATCTGATGCAGGTACACGAGCTGTGTTCGGATCGTATCGTCGTGTGTGACGCAGCCGAGGATGACTGGCTGGAGCTTCACCTCGACCATGGTTTCCAAGCGCTGAT
>JBFGLM010000029.1:0-61604 GCA_041576165.1 Acidimicrobiia bacterium | reverse complement strand
TCGCGTGCCGGAGGGCTGGCGCGTCGAGACCCACGGCCTTCCGATCTTCGGCGGATTCGAAAACGAAGTGGAAGGCGAGGGCGACGACGACTCACCCACGCTCGATATCAACGCCACCGTGTTGTTCGGCGGCCTCGAGGTAAAGCACTGACGGACAAGCGAGCCTGACTAGACGGCGCGCTCGGCGGTGGATTTCGCGGCGCCACCAGGTTCATAGAGCGACGACTCGGTTGAAAGAACGGCCCATCTGCCGGATACCTGCTGGCTGAGGAACGTATTCCCGGCCGGTTTGCCGGTGGTGGCGGTAGCGGTGGCGTTGCGTTCCCAGCTCGCATCGATCATTGCGCCCAAGGCGCGTCAGCCTTGCGCCCCTTCCCAGCTGCTTCTGGATGGCCGTCATTCCGGATGGCGGCATCCAGCGATCAGTCGCTTCCGCCCCAATCCGACCGGCGTGCTCGGCGAGGGCCGATCCGGGAGTGCTCGCCCTCGACCACTCTCCGTGGGGACCTTCTCCTCTGGTGACGAACTACTCGAGCAAGCATGATCAGGGATGAAAGGAGGCTGGGATGCGCAAACCGCTTGTGCTCCTCATAGCGGTCGGCTTGCTGGTGAGTGTTCCCCCAACGCCAGCCGAGGCGGACAGCGATCACATCACAACGAGGTGGCAGCCTGGGGCGCCCACCTTCGACGGTGGACCGAGCTGCGATGTTGACAAGAACGGCGTTGATGACAGCTACTACAGCCCGTCGATCCCGTTCGAATATCGCCTCATCGGCAGCCTCGATGGTGACCAGCTCGAAGGCCAGTACATCCAGCGATTCACTGAGGCTGTGTACTCGTCCGCTGAACCACCGGAGGGATGGCCCGCCGAGATCTTCGTGACGGGATGGGTACGGGCCTTTGGCACCATCATCGGCGCTGACTTCGCAGACGTGACGACCCTGGAGCCCGTTGGCGTGCTGACGCTTAAATGGAACTACCGGATCACTGACGTGAGCGGCAAATCCCTCGGCACCAGCGGAGGACAGATCGAAGTGGACTTCGCCGCACCAGATCCGATCATCAGCCTGCGGTCTCACGGCCCATGCACGCAGCCGTAGTACGTCGAGCCCGCTGAGTCTGCCGAGCGGCCGGACCGAAGCGCTTCACAGAAGCCTGGCGAAGCAGTACACACCTTGGACGAGCCCAAAGATGGGCCACATGGCCCAAATGATCAGCCAGTAGCCGACCGTGTTCTTCCGGAACCCCAGGTCTCGGTCCCAGATGAATATCGTGATCGCCGTATACACATACGGGACAGAGGCGACGAGAGCTAGGAGAAAGCCCCAGCGGTGACCGAGCAGCATCCCGACACTTCCCGCGATCTGTAGCGGCGCCCAAAAGAACGGGTCGGCCCACGCGTAGCCCTGGTTGTACGCGAAGTAGGCCTTGGGATCCGTGCTGGTGGGATCACCGCCATAGACGTTTTGGACCGTCCATTCTGCCTGCGGGCGTAGGACCGCCACGAGCTGCAGAGATCCGAGCAGTGTGATCAGCACCAGCCCCGCAACGGATACCACCCAGGTCGCCGCGGTCACCTCCACTTTCTACTCCTCCCGTTGGGCCACAACATCAGCTGGTGAGCGCGTTGACCGAAGCGACGAGTGTGATCAGGCCCGCGGCCCCCCAAACTCCCAACATCACCAGGCCCAGGCGGACATTCTCCGGTTCTCCCACGCGGAATCCGCTTCGCTGCATCTCAACTCGAGTCAGGATGCCCCGTCCGGCAAAGTACACATACACGCTGCCTCCGATCAGACCGAAATACGGCCAAGCCTGGTGGTCGAAGACGAGCAACACGCCGGCGACTGCCAGGGTCCACAGCGTCAAGAAGTCCCACAATGCCTCGCCGCGAATATCAGCCCAAAAGACGGGCTCCACGGAGCCTTCCTTCTCGACCAGCTTGAGCCGGGTGGCCGCATCGGTGGCAAATCGCGACAACGTCTGTCCCAGCCACGCCAGCAAGCCCAGCACGACCAGCACGATGCCCCAGGCGACATCCATCACACCTTCGTCCCGGTCGTCGCCGCTTCCACGTTGGCCCGGATCGTGCGCAGCATCTTCTGTTCCATGATGAACGTGCCCGGCTCGGACAAGGTCATCAAGATGAACGTGGCGGGTGTCATCTCGAACTTGGGACGCCAGCGGCTCACCAGCCGGCTGGACCCGCCCTCCGGATACAACGCAAGACACCAGCTCGTCGAGCCATCCTCCAGGATGCTGACAATCGAATGTGGTTCATTGATCGAGTGCACGACGAAGCCCATCTCGGGCATCATCAGGATCTGGTCGCCAACAGCGAGTTCTTGATACTCGGGCAGGATCCGCCGGGCGCTGGGCCGGAAGTCGTTGTCGATCCAGTCGTAGCTGTACCAGCCCGCCTTCCCGAACCCCAGCTGAATCAGCCATGGCCAGATAGCCTCTGGGGGCGCAGCAATGGTGATCGACCTCGTCGTCTGACCGGCACCGGGGATCAGTTCGTCGCCGGGCATCGTCCGCTGAGTTTCTTCGTCGGTTGCCCCCCACCGCATATGCCACGGCTTGATCAACCATACGTAGGCCGCACCCGCCACCACTGCGATGCCCAGCCCAGTTGATAGGCCTCCGACCCAGCCCAGCCACAGTATCAATCCCATGAGTACCGCGGCGGCGACGAGAAAGACGGCAGAGACGATCAGCATGATCATGAGCTGAGTTCTCACCCCGCTCCTCGAACAAGGAGATACTGCGAGGGTCGCATGGCTCGGCCAAGGCCCGCCAGGGCCCTTCGACCCGCCTTGCCCCGAGCGGGGGGCTCTGCCTACTCCGCAATCCGGCGGGCCAGCAAATCCCCGGATGAGCTTGCACCGCCTCCAGGCCCACCATGCCGGCCTAGATCCGAGCCGGATGCGGTCATCAGTGTGCGCGTACGCTGCCGGGGTCGCCGCCGACGACGAACCAAACGGCGTGGACCGGCTCCGGTCCCTTGTTGAACAGCCGGTGGGGAACGGTCGAGTCAAATGCGATCGAGTCTCCTGCATTCAGCACGTATTCCTGAAACCCGATCTGAATGCCCATCGTGCCGCAAATGACGTACCCATACTCCCGGCCGTGGTGGCGCATGAGCGACTCGTCGGGGGTAGACGCCCCACCCACCTCGTATTTGGTGAACATGAAGTCAATGCCGCCCTCGATATCGGGAGTCAACTGCTCCCAGCGCACTCCAGAGGCGAGGTCCACTGCGCGACGATCCTCAGGATGAACGACCGTCGGTTCCGGGCCCCGGTTCGGGCGGGCTTGTGACCCGAGCTCGTAGTCCTTGCCGCGAATCACGTCGTCCAGCGACACGTTCAACTCGGTGACAATGGCATACAACGTGCCCACAGATGGTTTGGAAAGACCGGCTTCTAACTGAGAGATCATGCTGGCCGACAAGCCCAGCCGGCGGGCGAGCTCTCGCTGGCTCAGCCCGGCCCGTTTTCGCTCTTCACGGAGTCGGTCCCCGATGCTGTCGAGTTCGGCGTGTCGTTGTTCTTTGGGCCTGTTCATTCTCCGTCCAGCCGCAAGGGGCCCGCGCCCGTCAGGCGCGAGCCGAGCCGGCGCATCATCAGGCGGCTTCGAGGTGGTGGAGATCTCCTCGACCAAGACCCCGAGGACCGCTCACGGTTGTTGCTTCGCAACCACCGGCGCCGTCAGCGGTTGGGCAGCCGGCCTCCTCTTACCCGCTGGTACGAGGATAGTGTCCGTTGCCCCTGCTGTGTAGTGACACTGAACACCCCAGCCCGATCGGGAGGATTGCGTTCCGGCGGGCCATTCCGAGCGTCATGGCCGGTGGCAGCCCGGGTCGTCCAGCAAAAAGTGGCCGCTTTGCTCGATAGACCATGTCCCCTGGGTGTAGTGTCACTGATCAGTGAGCGCCGCTCAGTCGTTCGTTGCCGCCTGTGGGACAGGTTGGACGGAGCCGTCCGAGCCTCGCCCTAGCTCGCGCCGCACGGCCTGGTTCGTCGACGGTCCAGCCCATCGCGGTAGTCGCGCGTGAGCTCGAAGACGGCGATTCGGGGCGCCTGCATTTTGACCCTCGGGTCGAAGACACCCAACTTTCCCGAGGCGGACATCCTGATCGAGAACGGGGTCGTGTCGGAGGTGGGTCCTCGCGTGGCCGCGAAGGACGCCGACGTAATCGACGGCCGGGAAACGATCGTGATGCCCGGCTTCGTCGACACGCATCGTCACGTCTGGCGGTCGCTGTTTCGCAACGACGGCGAAGCAAGTTCCGATATCACCCGCCCTGACCTGCAGCCTGATGATGTGTACGCCGCGACCCTCGTCGGTTTGCTCGGTGCGACAGAAGCAGGCATCACCACGGTGGTCGACTGGGCGGACATCCCGCTCGAGGACGAGCACATCGACGCCGCTCTGCAGGCCCACGACGATGCCGGCCTGCGTACCGTGCTCGTCCTGGCGGCACCGACCGGTGGCCGCACGGCGGCGGACGTGCACGACACAGTGGACCGCCGCCTGTCAGGCCGGGCAGATTCCCGGACGACTGTGGCCTTCGGCTCGGTGGGTTTGTCCGGCGACAACGTTGACCAGCTCGGAAACGATTGGGCAGCGGCCCGCGGCTTGGGCATGCGTATCCACGCACATGCGGGTCTTCGTTCTGCCGATGCAGGAGTGGTTTCTGCGATGGGTCAGCGGCATTTGCTGGGGTCCGATGTGACGTTGGTCCATTGCTCACATCTTGATGACGCCGATCTCGACGCCATCGCAGCGAGCAGCGCTTCTGTCTCCCTGGCTCCGTCCAGCGAGATGGCGGCCGGCTTGGGTGCGCCGCCGCTGCAGAAATTGCTTGACCGGAATATCGAACCCGGCCTGGCGGTGGGGGACGAGCGTGTCGCGCCCGGCGACATGTTCGCTCAGATGCGCATCACCAACTCCGTGCAGCACGCTGCGTACTTCGACTTGAAACTGGCTGGGAAAGCAGGCCTGCCCAACCTGCTGACCACCCGTGATGTCATCCGCTATGCGACGGTCGTGGGAGCCAGAACGGCGGGCCTGGGAAATGTGACGGGATCGCTCGAGGTCGGGCGGCAGGCGGATCTGATCGTGCTGCGTACCGACCGGCCCAACATCTTTCCCATCAACGATCCGATCGGAGCAGTGGTCTGGGGCGTGGATACCTCGAATATCGAGTGGGTTTTTGCCGGAGGGCAGGTGCTGGTGCGCAACGGCCAGCTAGTGACCGACGTCAACCGCGTCCGCAGCCTGGCCGCACAGGCACAGAGCAGGGTGGTGGCTACCAACAGCCGACTGGCTGAGAGCGCCGCCGGAGACGAGTGATGACCACGCTCCGAGCCCCGTCTTCCGCCCTCACTTCGTTCGTTGTGGCGTCGCGCTATATGCCGGTGTACCTGGCCATCCTCGTTCTCATTCTCGTGGCTTCGATCTGGGCGCCGGCGACCCTCGCTCGGTCGGGGCTGACTGCGGTGTCGTTGTTCGGGACCTTCCTCGCGATTACGTCGCTGGGCCAGATGCTGGTGATCATGACCGGCGGTATCGACCTGAGCGTCCCCGGGACGTTCACGCTCGGAGCGATCGTCATGGTGGGAGTCGGTCAGCAATCGGACGATCGAATCTGGATTGCACTCGCCACCGGCATCGGGCTGGCGGCGGTGGTCGGTCTGGTCAACGGTCTGCTGATCGGCGGGCTGAAGCTCAACCCTCTGATCGTTACGCTCGCGGTGGGCCAGGTGGTGACGGGCCTCGTGAACCGCTACCACAAGACGTTTGCGATCCAGAGCTCGGTTCCCACGGGGCTGGCGGATTGGCTGAACGTCCGCTTCCTCGGGGTCTCTCGCATCTTCTGGACGGGGGTCGTGCTGACGATCCTGCTCATCATCGGTTTCCGGTACACGACCGTCGGTCGGCGATTCCAGGCGGTGGGTGCCAATCCCGTGGCGTCGCTGGTCAGTGGGCTGCGGGTCAATCTGAACCAGATCGCCGCCTACGTGGTCGCAGCGGCCCTCTATGCGGTGGCAGGTGTGCTGATCGCTGCGCTGCTGCGTAATCCGGGAGTGACGATCGGCGCCCCGTACCTCCTTGGCCCGATCGCGGCGGTGGTTATCGGAGGTGCCTCGCTCACGGGTGGGCTGGCCAGCCCGCTCTCCACGTGGTCCGCTGCATTCTTCCTGGCGGGACTCAATCAGATGATGAGGGTCATGGGGCTCCCGACGGCGCTGCAGTTCGTCGTCTTCGGGCTCGTGATCATCGGTGGCATGTTGGTTTCGGGCGATCGGATCATCAAAGGCGTGGAGCAACTCCTCCGCGAACGGCGACGACATCGACGCCCTGACAGAGACAGGACAGACAGCTCGATCGGCGCTACAAGCTGAGAAGAGGAGACGAGACCCGGTACCGGTGATTGCGGGGACGGGAAACGACAGGGCGGCATGCCCGTTGGAGGAGCAAATGAGACGGACAAAGCTCATCACTGTGCTGGCGGCGTTTTCGCTCATTGCGGCCGCATGCGGCGGCGGCGATGAAAGCACCGAGGCAACTGAGGCCGCTTCGGAAACGACGACGGCCGCCGCAGAGACCACTGCAGCCGCCGAAACAACCGAGGCTGCAACCGAAACCACCGAACCGGCCGCCGGCGATGAGGACATGCTCGCTCAGTACGGGGAGAGCCGGGATGCCGATCCGGCGCTGCTGGAAAAGGCGATGGGCCCGGTGGCGGCTCCTGAAGGTGATCCGGGATGGGACATCATCCTGGCCTCGGTGGCGCGCGCCAGTCAGAACCTGGATCAGGCCACGATCGACAAGGCGATGGAATGTTGGAACAGCCAGGAGTGTGACACCGGCACCGGTGGCGACCTCATCATGGGCTTCGCCGACGGCGGCGGGCATCTCAATGTATGGCGCGGGGTGACGCACATGGAGGCGATCCTCCAGGCGCTCACGTATCCAGAGATCGGCAAGATCATCTCGACGGAGGCGCTGTGGGACCCCGACCCGGCTGTTGCGGCCAACGACATCCGGTTCCTGGTACAGAGCGGGGCCGATTTCATCACCGGCTATCCGGACGCCGGGGTGGCCATCGGCGACGCCATCAAGGAAGCGACCGCGGCCGGCGTGCCGTACATCCCGTGGTCGGCCGGCTGGGTTGGCTTGCCGGGTCAGGATGGGGCTCTCGTTCCCGGTCAGGATTACCTCACTGTCGTCGGTGAAGACCTCTGCGGGCTCGGAAACAGCATGGCAGCTGTTCTGAACGAGAACGTCGGCGAGGGCAAGATCGGGGTCCTGGGCGGGACACCCGGCAATGCGCTGTCGCTCGGATGGCAGCAGTGTCTGTTGCCTGCCGTTGGCGGCCTCGAACTCGTCGGCGACCCGGCCGACACCTTCTGGGTCAACGACGTTGCGCTGCAGGTCGTGCTCGGCTGGCTGTCGACCGACCCCGACATCAAGGGCTATGCCTACGAGTACTCCGATGGGATGTACACCGCGTTGCAGGCATACGACCAGTTGGGTATCCCGGTCGAGAACCTGACGCTGGCGATGCGCACGGATGAGCAGACGCTGTTCTGCGACTGGGTCGAACGCAACGAGCCCACTTACAACATCTGGTATTCCGCTGGAGGCAACTTCCAGTCACGGGTGGCGGTGACCGCGGCGATGATGCACCTCCAGGGTGCCGAGATCCCGGGAGAGATCGTCGTCCCGCACGTGATGCGGCAAGTGAGCGCAGCCGACTGCGACCCGAATCGGGCGACCCCAGCGGTGTCCGGAACGTCCCTGGTCCCGGACGCCCTGTTGTCACTGATGTTCGGCGGCGGATGAGCGGAGCGAATTCCTCGGGAGCGTCGACGCCCGACGGCCTCGTGCTCGAACTGCGCGGGGTCTCCCGCCAGTTCGGGGCGGTCCGGGCGCTCACGAACGTCGACTTCGATTGCCGGGCCGGCGAGGTACATGCTCTGGTCGGCGAGAACGGTTCGGGCAAGTCGACGCTCCTCGGGATTGCCAGCGGGTTTGTCGATCCGGATTTAGGCGAGATCTACATCGGCGGCAAGCGTTTGCGAACCGACTCGCCGGCGCTTGCCCGCAAACTCGGACTGGCGATGGCGTACCAGGACCTGTCGCTCATTCAGGCCGAGCCGGTGAAGAACAACCTGTTCCTGGCAGCCCCGCCCGAGAAGCGGCCACCGTACTGGAAGCGGAAGCGCTGGGCGCGCAAGCTGCTCGGAGAGTTCGATCTCGACCTCGAGCTGTTTCCTGACGCGCCGGCCGGCACGCTCACGCTTGCCGAGCGGCAACTGTTCGAGGTAGCGAAGGCACTGGTTTCGGACCCCGAAGTGCTGCTCCTCGACGAGCCGACCACGGCGCTGGGCCCGGACGAAGTGGAAGATCTCCATCGGGTCGTTGCGGCGTGCCGCGAGCGGGGAATCGGCATTGTGTATGTCAGCCACCGTCTGCCCGAGGTCCTGGAGATCGCCGACCGAATAACGGTGCTCCGAGACGGCGAGACGCAGGGCACATTCGACGCAGACGCCACCACCGAGCACGAGCTGGTTGACCTGATCGTTGGCCGGCCGTTCGAAGGCGCCTTCCCCCCAGCCGCACTGCCCGAAGAGCAGCGCCACGAAGTGTTGGTGGTGGACGCCCTGCAGGGTCAATCGTTCGGGCCGGTCAGCTTCACACTCGAAAGCGGAGAGGTCGTCGGCGTCGCCGGTGCCGAGGGCAACGGCCAGCCACAACTATTCGACACCCTGTCGGGCAGGACACCCCCTCGGGCAGGCCGGGTTGCATGCAACGGCAAGGAGCTCACGCTTATCTCGACGCATGAGGCGATCGGCGCAGGAATCATGATGCTCCCCGGCGATCGCAAGCGGGAGGCGCTCATGACAGTGCTCGGAGTGCGCGTCAATTCGACCATCCAATCGATTCGTCAATACAGCGCGCTCAACTTCCTCCGCCGGCGCGCAGAGCGCAAATCCGTCCAGCAACTCGTCGCCGAACTCGAGATCCGTACCCCGTCGCTCGAGCAACCGGTCGAGTTCCTGTCCGGAGGCAATCAGCAGAAGGTGGTGGTGTCCCGAACCTTCGTCAAGAAGCCAGCGGTGATCCTCGCCTATGAGCCCACGCAGGGTGTTGACGTCGGCTCGCGATTCGACATCTATCAGGCCTTGCGGGCGCGTACCAACGAGGGCGCGGCGGTGCTCGTCAAGTCCAGCGACCCGCTCGAGCTCGCCGGCTTGTGTGATCGGGTGCTCGTTCTGTCGCGCGGTCAGATCATCGAAGAGATTCCCGGTGACGAGCTCGACGAGGTCCGCATCGTCGAGGCAATCGTGCGGGGCCCCGGCCTGTCGAAGGCGGGGCGGTCACCATTGGGCGTGGCGATGCCCAAGGCTCCGTCCGAGGGCGACCCACGATGACCAGCGAATACACGGCTAGGACTCCGGTCGACCGGGCCAGGCAGCTGGTCCGCCTTGTCATGCGCAACGCTCGCGACAAGAACAAGTGGCGGAAGGTCGTCAAGGTCCGGTTGTGGATGCCGATCGCCCTCCAGGTCGCTCTGATCGGTCTCGTCCTTGTCTACACCAGCACTCGTACCGATGGCTTTCTGAACGCGGCCAACGTCACGAGCGTGCTCATCATCGGGATCCCACTGGCAATCGCCGCCATGGCCCAAACGCATGCCCTGCTCGTGGGATACCTGGATCTGTCGATCGGGGCCATGATCAGCCTGGGGGTCGTCATCGCCTCTTACCTCATCGTTCCGGACGCGTCGACTGTCGAAATCGTCCTGGGGGTGGCAGCGATCCTGGGGTGTGGCCTGGCGGTCGGGCTGGTCAACGCCGGCCTGACCCGGGGAATCAAGATCCCATCAATCATCGCCACCCTGGCCACGCTGAGCATCCTCGACGGCATTTCTCTCACTTTGCGGGAGACCCCGAGCGGCACGATCAACCCCGGCTTCGTCGACTTCCTCAAGACCAGCGTTGGGCCCGTTCCCGTTGCGTTCATAGGGGTAGTTGCCGGTGCCATCCTGCTCGACTACTGGCTGCACGCCACCAGGTCTGGGCTCAAACTCCGCTCAACCGGATTCGACGAGCGATCGGCCAAACGCAGCGGGGTCCGCACCAACTGGATGCGAGTTCGCGCCTTGCTCATCTCCGCGGTATTCGCGGCGGTGGCCTCGTTCTTCGTGATGTCGCGTTCGCCGGTCGGGAATGCTCAGATCGGCTCGAGTTTCGCGCTCAACAGCATCACTGCGGCAGTCCTCGGTGGCGCGTCGTTGGCGGGTGGGCGGGCGACCTTCATTGGCACTTTGACGGCCTCGATGCTCCTTGCGTTGATCATCACCGTCCTGCCTTTCCTCGGGCTGACACCGGACCACGGCCTCATGATCATCGGCGTGCTCGTATTGCTTGGAATCATCCTGTTCCAGGTGGGAGACATCAAAGAACTCGTGAAGCGGAACTACCGCCGGGCCCGCCGCCTGGTGCTCGGTGCCAACGTTGCCGGCGAAGCCGAGATTCCCGAGCTGTATCCGCCGGGTACGGACTTCAGCGTTGTTCCCTCCGGCCGGAAGCTGATCACAGGTGGAACCATCCTCTCCATGGATTCGGCAATTGGCGACCTCCCCACCGGAGACGTGCTGATCGAAGGGGACACGATCGTCCAGGTCGGGACCGGTCTCGCCAACGGGGAGGCCGAGGTGATCGATGCGTCCGGGATGATCGTCATTCCCGGTTTCGTCGACACGCATCGTCACATCTGGGAGGGCATTCTCCGCAACATCGGCACCGATGTTCCGCTGGAAGGCAGAGTGAGCTATATCTCCTTCGTCCTTCGGACGCTCGCTCCGGCGTATCGGCCCGAAGACGTCTACGCCGGGAATATCGTCTCCGCCCTGGGCGCGATCGACGCCGGTATCACCAGTCTGCTCGACTGGTCGCACATCCAGACGTCACCGGCCCACACGGAGGCCGGGATTCAGGCGTTGAAGGACTCGGGCCTGCGGGCCGTATTCGCCTACGGGTTCCCGTGGTGGGGGAAGTGGGAGGAGCGCCAGCCCAGCTGGTTCGTGCGAGCCGCCAACGAGCACTTCACGTCCAAGGATCAGATGCTGACACTCGCGCTTGCAGCCCCTGGCCCCGAGTTCACCGATTTCGAGGTCGCCCGGGATCACTGGAAACTGGCCCGGGAAGCAGACGCTCGGATCAGCGTGCACGTCGGTGTCGGATCGTATGGCCTCGACAAGAAGGTCCAGCGGTTCGGTGAGGCCGGCTTGCTCGGCCCCGACACGACCTACATCCACTGCACCAGCCTGAATGACACCGAGATCCAGATGATCGTCGATACCGGGGGCACGATCACACTGGCGTTCCCGGTCGAGATGATGATGGGCCACGGCATGCCCCCAGTGCAGAAGTTCCTCGATCGGGGGCTGCCGCCCAGCCTGAGTGTCGACGTCGAGACCAACGTTCCGAGCGACATGTTCAATCAGATGCGCTCGGCGCTGGCGTTGCAGCGAGCGCTGGCGGCGAACTCGGGCACGCTTCCGGTGCCGGCCCGGGACGTCTTGGCCTGGGCAACCCTGGAGGGGGCTAAGGCGAACGGCCTCGGATCCACGGTCGGAACGCTGACGCCCGGCAAGAAGGCCGACATCACGATGCTCCGAACAGACCGTATGAACGTCACTCCGCTCAACAACCCCTATACGGCGGCTGTGGCGGGCATGGACACCGGCAACGTCGACACCGTCCTGATCAACGGGCGGCTGATGAAGCGGGGCGGGGAACTGCTCCACGTCGATTGGAATGCTGTGAAGCGCATGGTCGAAGAGTCACGCAGCTACGTGATAGAGAAGTCGGGGTTCAGGCTCCCGAAGATCTGACCCTCCCCGGCCGGGGTTGGGGTTTCTCGGAGCGGCACTTCGGCCGTTCGATGCTGCCGCCAATGTGGGCGAATCTGTGACCATCGCCCCTTACCGCCATACGTCACGAGGCGTTGTCTTGACATGAGAGGAGGTGTGATGAGATTCGACGCAGCTCTCGGAAAGACGAGAGGCTACGGCTGGAAGGCCGGCGAGTGGCTGATGGGCGTCATCGGCGCAGTTGCGACCTTCCTGGGGTTCTTCATCCTGTTCGGGAGTGAGAACGAATACGTCGGGCTCGGCGGCGATTGGTCGTGGCGAGTGGGGGACATCTCTACCGCGTGGACCTACTTCCTCCTCATCGGAGGCATCGTCTTGCTGGCCGGGTGGCTGTTCCTAGTCATCGCGGGCCGGTCGCGGACGCCACTCGAGGCGACTCCGCGGGGCGACCTGGTATGGCACTACAGCGTGTTCATCCTGGTCAACGCATTCGTGTGGGCCCAGGACTTCGCCCTCGGCACCGGCCTCGACTACGCGTACCTCATGACGATCCCATGGGGTATCGGGCTGGCGATCCACACGTGGGTGTATTTCACCAGAGAGGCGGATACGGTCGCTGAGCCGGCAGAGGAGAAGGAGCTGGAACACCACTGACGCGAACCGACCGCGAGGACGACTCGCGGTCGGTCCGTCACTGGCAAACAACGTCCCTTTGAGGACGTCCCTTTGCGCGCGGGCGCCCCGCCCTCGCATGGTCCGCAGCCCGCTCGAAAGCTACCCGCTCAGACCCCGACCGCGATGTCGGCGATGTTCTGTCCTGCGAGCGCCAGATAGTCCTCAACGTCCATGCTGATCACTTCTGTATGGCTGCCACCCCGGAACATGACCCGGTCACCCGCGACCCGCTGATCGACAATTGTCTTCATGCCATATAGCCCGCCGATGGGCGGTTCGGCGCCCGGCTCACAATCGTCGAAAGTGGCGGAGAACTCAGCCTCGGTCGCCAGCCGCACCTCCTCGCATCCCACCGCGCTGCGCACCTTGTCGAGGTCAACCCGCTTGTGACCTGGTACCACGGCCATCACAAACCGGCCATCGGCCAGCACGATCACGGGCTTGGCCATCTTCTTTGCCGAGACATGTTCTGACTCCGCCACCCTTGCGGTGGTGTACGCCAATGGGTGTTCGTCCACCCGGTAGGCGATCCCGTGCGTCAGCAGATATTCGCGGACTCGCTCGGCCGACATTCGACCTCCTTACTTGCCCATAACGACCGTAACCCGGCGGACCGCAATCGGGATACCCGGCGAAGGTCCCGTCCCTGGTTGACCAGTAGAACCATCTCGGTCAATTTGCCTCTCACCGGAGGTGCCCAGAGGTGTAGGTTCGGCGATGGGCGGCGCCGATCCGAGCGTTGCCGCTGGTTGTGGGGAAGGGACTCATGCGACGGATCATTCCGATAGTGGCATTCCTAGCCGTCTTGCCGGCACTGACAGCGAATGCCGACGTGCAATACGGGGCCGATGCTTTTGAGCCCGGGAGCGTGCTCAGCAGTTCCAGCGGAGACAAGGCCGGTGTCTACTTCAATGCCGACGCGGCCGGCCGCGGGCAAGACGGGGTGGTCTCGAACCTCAATGAGCCTGGCTCACGGGAGGCGTACGCCCAGGCTGTCCTGACTCACCACCGCAATCAGCAACGGCTGGCCACGACCGGCGCCGGGAACGGGCCGGCGGCCGAGAGTTTGGACGTCGATGTGGACGGCGACGGAACCTTGGATATCGCCGTGGTGGTGGACAACGGCTCGATCATCGTCCCGGCTCGGGCAGCCAACCCGCTGGATCTCGAGCCGGATATGCGCATCAGCTACACACCTGGCGCCTCCGACGAGTTCTTGGTCGAGCTGTCTGAAGGTCAGGCCATCAACACCGACATTGGCCTGGACCTGGGCCTGGGCGACGACGATTTCGCCATGGTTTCTCTCCCAGGGTCGTTCAGCTTCCTGGGCGCCACCTACAGCGAGATCTTCGTGGGGTCTGACGGCCATATCACGTTTGGAGTGGGTGATGGCACGAGCACACTCCGCAACGCGGCGCGCCACATCGGTGGACCGCCCCGCCTGTCGGCATTGCTCACCGATCTCGACCCGACCTGCGGGGGCACCGTGCATGCCAATGCGGCGACGTATCCGGTCATCGTCACCTGGAATGAAGTCGTTCACTTCCAGCGCGGCGCCGGCTCGGGATGCTCGGGTGTGCCGACGAACACCATTCAGGCATTGCTCCATGCCGACGGCAGCGTTGACTTCGTCTATGGAGACCTCGATTCGGCGCTCATCGGAGGCGACGGGGGAAACCTCGAAGCGGTAACCGGGATCGCTGAGGGCAACGCGGAGGGGCCGCTCAACGAGATCGACATGACTGCGGGCCTACCGGCAACGCTGATGGCCGGTGCCATCTTCGAGGAGTTCTCTGCGGGATCGGCTGAAACATTTGACCTCGTGCAGCTGAGCCAAGAGTTCTACAAGTCCCACGCCGACAAATACGACGCGATTGTCGCGTTCACCGATTTCGCGATCTTTGGCGGTGGCACCGCATTCCACGCGGGCATCCAGAATCAGACGCTCGGTTTGAGACAACCGATATTCGATGCATCCGGGCTTTTGGGGAGCGCAGGCGAGCTCGAGAGCTTCATCTGGATGAACAACATCAACCTCTGGGCCGGGAACAGCGCGGATCAGTACATCGACCCTCAGGTCCACAAGTTCGCAGTGACGACGAGCCCGCGGTTGACCTCGTTCCTGGGCGGCAAGATCACGCCGAACACGGCGCCGTATGAGCTGTTTGGCATGGTGGACATCACCGGACCGGGCGACTCCACGGGGTATACCCACCACGGTCGGGCGCTCATCCATGAGAACCCGCACACGGAAGCGCGGGCGCCGCAGGGAGCATTGCGTTACAGCCTCAACAGCCCGGTGAGCATCATGTTCCAGGAGGCGGACCACCGTTGGGGTGCGTTCCCTGTGTTCTTTCATCCGGAATTCGGCATCGCCATTCCAGACAGCTTTGATCTGCTGGGCCGCGATCTGGCGCACTGGAGCACCTTCTTCAATACCCGCGTCGTCAACAGCCCGTTGGCAGCGGCCGACGGCAACCCCCGCTTCTCTGGAATGGAGGGCAACGCCATCATCGAGCTGGGGTTCAACGCAGACGGGGACATCGTGGACCTCAACGATCCGAGCACGATCCTCGATGATCCGAAGGGCGAGATTGAAGACGCCATAGCTGCCTGCGCCGGCCAGGAGAAAGGTGCGTTCCTCACGGAGCCGGACGAGCTCGTCGACGGCGCCACCGAGCTCGACCAGTACCTGATGGGCGTTCGAACCGCCGATGAGGTGAGCCCGTTCTGGTATGTCGACCAGCCGACCTCGCCTATCGACGGCCGTCAGTTGGATGATTTCCCGGTCAACTTCGTGAGCGGCACGACCTTCAACGTCGACGACATCGCCTTTTGCGGGAAGCGGGTTGATCTCACAGTGGACGACATCACGATTGTGGGCGACATTCTCGGGGCGCCGACGCTGGGTGCACGCATTCCAGCGATCGGCGATGAGAACGACATAGGGCCGGTTGAGGCGTGTTTCTCGGAGAACCTCGGTGGGCAATTGGGACCGTGCGCGGACGTCAAGACCATGGCGTTTGTGCTGCTGGTGCGCAGCGGACCGCCCAACTCCGCAGCACATGTGCCGGCCATCAATCGACTCAACGAATTCCGTCAGGCCTGGCAGGACTACACCAATGGGCCGGGGTTGGGCGGTCGGAACGCAGATGGTGTGGTCAGAACGCCTGACGACCCCGACTTCATCCCGAAGTTCGACACGAGCTTGGAACCCGCCATCCACTGACCGAAGACCGGGCGCATGCAGAGGGGACGCCACCGGCGTCCCCTCTGCACGTCATCGATTCAGCCAAGCGTCTCAGCCAAGCGCCGCGAACTCCGGTTCGGGCTCAGTTGCCAGCGGGCGGAGGGCCGTGTCCTCGATGCTCACGATCGGCAACCAATCCAGCCACGACGGCAGGTACCAGTTGCGTGCGCCGAGCAACTTCATGGTGGCCGGTACCAGGATGGAGCGGACGATTGTTGCGTCGAGCGCCACCGCCACCGCCAAGCCGAATCCCATCTGCTGCAAGCCGACCAGCGAGCCGCCGGCAAAGCCGCCGAACACCGCCACCATGATGGCGGCGGCGCCGGTGATCAACGCTCCGGTGGTGCGCAGCCCATAGGCGACCGATTCACCGTTGTCGCCGGTGTCGTCGAACCGCTCGCGGATACGGCTCAAGAGGAACACGTGATAGTCCATCGACAAGCCGAACAACACGGTGAACATGAACAACGGCAGGAAGGCTTCGATCGCCTCGACCTGTGCGAAGCCGAGCCAGCCGGCGACGTTCTTGAAGAGCTCCGGTCCGACGCCCTGCTGGAAGAACAGGACGACCAGTCCGTAGGACGCTCCCACCGACAACAGGTTCATAGCGATGGCCTTGGCCGGAACAACGAGGGACCGAAACGCCACTGTCAGGAGGACGAACGACAGGCCGAGCACGAACACGAAGACGATCGGCGTGTAGGTGGCCTGCAGGTCGAGTGTGTCGACATAGGTCGCCGTTGCGCCTCCCACGAGCACTTCGACCGGGAGACCTGCGAACACCCTGGGCAGGACCTCGTCCCGCAGCTCCCGCACCGCGTCCATGGCGGCATCGGACGCAATATCACCTGCCACCGGCGCCGAGACCAGCGCCAGGCCGCCAACCTCACTGACCTCGATCAAGGACGGGCCGAATGATGGGCTTGCGACCAGCTCCGCGCTGAGGTCCTCGATGGCTGCGGCCGCCGCCGCAACATCCCCGTCGATGACGATCTCCACCGGCGAGCCCAGGCCTCCGGAGAATTCCTCCTCGAGGATGACAAACGCCCGTTTCGACTCCACTTCATCCGGCAGAGTGCCGACCCCAGAGAATCCGGTGTTCATGCTGAAGAAAGGCACTGCGGCGAGTGCCAGCATCCCGGCTGATAGGGCCAGGCTGGCGGCTGGCCGGCGCATGACCGTACTGGTGATTCGGTCCCAGAACCGGCCCTTCCGGTGAGCATCCGCCCGCCGGCCCCGGATGCGCAACGCATCCACCTTGTCGCCCATCAAGGTCAGTACGGCCGGGAGCAGCGTCAGCGAGGCCGCGACGGCGATGACCACCACCAGGATTGCGCCCATCCCGATGCTGCGGAAACCGGTGTCCGGCAGCAGCAGCATGCCGGTGAGTGCCACCACCACCGTCAAGCCGGAGAAGAAGACGGCCTTCGAGGCAGTAGCTCCGGCGCGTGCGATCGCCTCGATCTTCGCGAGGCCGGCGGCCCGCTCCTCGCGGTAGCGCGAAATGATGAACAGCGAGTAATCGATGCCGACCGCCAGGCCGATCATCGTGACGATGTTGGTTATGAAGAACGACAGGTCGAAGACTTGACCGATCACAGCGGCTGCACCCAGGGATACTGCGATGGCCAGGACAGCAAGGAGGATCGGGATCAGGCCGGCGACCACGGCGCCAAATACGACGATCAGCACGACGAGGGCAACTACCAACCCGATCGTCTCGCCTTGCTTGAGGCCCTCCTCGGCCAAATGAATGAAGTCATTCTCCAACGTGGCCGGGCCCGCAACGGCGGCTGCGAAGCCGGCGGGCGGTTCGACGGACTTGACGGCTTCCACCAACCGGGCTGCGTTCTCGGTCACCGTGCTGTGATCGGCTCCGGCCATAGCCACCGGCAGCAGGGTTGATCGACCGGACTCAGACACCGGGCCGTCATTTGTGACGTAGCTGCCAATGTGGGCGACAACGTCAGGACCGAGGGCAGCGATCGTCGACTGGAGTTCGTCGACATAGTCTCGATAATCGGGATCGGCGACCGTCGTATTGGCGGTCACGACTATGAACTCCGTTTCCACTTCGGGTCCGCGCAACCGCTCGATTAGTGCGGCGGCTCGCACGGACTCGGGGTGGTTCGTGAATTCCGACTCGGTCGTCAACGAGTCGCCGAGCAGCTGGGATGACAGGGCCCCTGCGAACAGGAATGCCACCACCCAAACCGAGACCACCCGCCACGGGTGCCGGCCGGATGAGCCGGCTAGCGCTGCGGTAGACAGTTTCATGATTCTCTCCCTTGCACAGGACGTACGGCGTATACATACGCTGTAAATGTACGGCGTAAGTACTACACGTACACCGTAAGGCTGTCAAGGGCGAATGAACACAGCAACCTCGGGCCGGCGCCGAGGCGGGCGCGTTGGGTGAGGCCGCCAGCCTGGGTTCAGGCCAGCGAGAAGGGTGGATAGCGATCAGTCACGAGCAACGTCACGTATGCCTGAACCCGCAGCGCCCACCGACCCACCCCGACCACAAAATCGAAGAGGGCTCGGGGATACTGGCCCGTGAACAGGATCGCGAACCAGGCAACGATGACCGCCAGCACCGCTACGACCGACAACACGACGAGGACCACGTAGTGGGGGATCGCCAGCAGCCACTTCACGAGCGGCAACCACCGATTGAGATCGCGCTCGACGTCCGGATAGTCGATCTCCAGGTGAACACTTTGCTCATCGACGGTCGACGGATATCGGTCGGTCAGGAGCAGCAGGTACGCGCCGATCCGGGTGCCAAACCGCGTGTATTCCAGTGCGAAGTCGAACCACCATCGCGGGTAGCGCTGCCGGAACACGATCATCAGCAGCGTCGCGAAGAACAGCCCGGCCGCGATGCCGCCCGTCGAGGCGCGAACCACCTCCCCACCCTCGGTCACAATCGTTTCAGTGCTGCCGGCCGAGAGCACTCCGATCACGATTGCGATGGGGATGATCAGAATCAGCCGGAAGGCCGTCGTCAGCCGGTCGAGTCGCTCCGGGTAATCGATCTGGAGGCGGGCGGCGTAGGGAGCGGATTGAGCAGTGACCATGTTTCCTCCAAAGGTCCGTCCGCCGCCGATGCTATCGGGGGGACCTGGCGCGGAGAATGCTGATTGCAACTGCTTCGCTACTGCGCGGCCTGCAGCCTTTCGAGGCCGTCCAGAATGAGGTCGAGCGCGAACAGGAACTCGGTGTTGTCGTCGCACCAGCCGATCGAGTCGGGATCGTCGTGGGCAATCTCCATCATCATCTCGATCATGTACGGGAGCTGGTCCGCCATCTGCCGCATCATCAGCTCTGTTTCGGCGTCGGCCTGCGCGTTGTCGTCCGGCTCGAACAACTCCTGCGCGAAGCCGATCGCCCGGCTGCCCAGCGCGTGCATGGCGTGGTGGGCCAGGTCGTAGGAGAAGCCGCCCGCGCGGAAGATCCCGAGCACCGCGTTGAAGTAGCGCATCAGATTGGGCCCGATGGATGTCCTCGTTTCAATCACCCGGGGCACCCAGCTGTGGGCCAGCATGGCCTCGCGGGCTGCGAGGATCAGGTTGCGGAGCCTCGTCTTCCAGTCGGGTCCTGGCGCCACCAAGTCGATCTCGCCGACCACTAGTTCGATCATGCCGTCCAGCACGTCGTCCTTGTTCGCCACGTGGTTATAGAGCGACATCGCCTCGACCCCGAGCTCCTGGCCGAGCTTGCGCATGCTGACGGCGTCGATGCCGCTCGTGTCGGCGAGTCCGACGGCCGCCCGCAGGACCCGCTCGCGGCTCAGGGGGATGCGTGGCTCTGCGCTCCGATCGGTCTGAGTGGCCATCCACGGTCCTCCTCGGACCAGATCCTACCGTACACAGTAAGTTTTCTCGGGTCACCCTTGACGCCCGGTAACTTACAGCATATGTTTACACTGTATGTCAATCAGCGGCTGCGCCAGATCGCAGCTCGCCGTCCGGAGTTTGGGAGGAGTCATGAAAGCGATCGTGAACGACAGCTATGGATCGCCTGATGTCGTCGAATTGCGTGATGTGGAGCCACCACAGATATCCGGCGATCAGGTCCTGGTGCGAGTCCGCGCGTCGTCGGTCAACGCGCTCGACTGGCATTCGTTGACCGGCACCCCGTATCTGATGCGCTTACAGGGCGGCCTACGCCGGCCTCGACGCCGCATCCAGGGAGCAGATGTGGCGGGCACGGTCGAAGCCATCGGCGCCGGCGTGACGGACTTCGAGCCCGGTGATGAGGTGTTTGGGGAGGTCAGCGGCGGGGCGTTTGCCGAATACGTTGCCGCATCTCCAGTGGGCCTGGCACTCAAACCGGCCGGCTTGACGTTTGAAGAGGCGGCCGCCGTGCCGGTTGCCGCGCTAACGGCTCTCCAGGGTCTCCGGGATCACGGTGAACTCTCTCCCGGCCAGCGCGTGCTGATCAACGGGGCGTCCGGAGGAGTCGGGACGTTCGCGGTCCAGGTCGCCAAGGCGCTTGGGGCCGAGGTGACCGCCGTGTGCAGCGCGCGGAACGTAGATACCGCCCGCTCGATCGGCGCCGATCACGTGATCGATTACACACGCGCCGACTTCGCCCGGCCGGGAGGGACCTACGACCTGATGCTCGACATCGTGGGGAACCGACCCCTGTCGGACTGCAAACGCGTCCTCACCCGGGACGGGATCTACGTCATGGTCAGCGGACCCAAGGGTCGCTGGCTGGGCCCCGTCCCCCGCATGCTGGCGGCGCAGTTGGCATTCCGCTTCACGAAACGGCGGTTCCGCTGGTACGTGGCCAAACCCAGTCAAGACGACCTGCGGTACCTCACGGAGCTAGTCGAAAGCGGCCGGCTGCGGCCGGTCATCGAGCACCGGTATTCCTTCGTCGGCACGGCGGACGCGCTCCGGTATCAGGGGGAAGGACACGCCCGCGGCAAGTCGGTCATCACCGTTTCCCCAGATTCGTCGGCGGTGTCCGATCGCCGCACCGCCGCCGACTCGAGGGAGGTGTGACATGCCCGTCCCCCAGTGGGTCGCCCAGGTCAACAAACGAGTCTTCAACAAGCTCGAGATCAAACGAGGCGCCCGGCCGGTCTTGACCCATGTCGGGCGGACATCGGGGAAGGTGTACCACACACCGCTCGACGCCCACCCCGTCGACGGTGGCTACATGTTCATCCTTATGTATGGATCTGACTCGGACTGGGTCAAGAACGTGATGGCGTCCGGGCACGCCGAGTTGAGGATGAGTGGCAAGAAGATCGAGCTGACTGCTCCCCGGCTGGTCCCCGAGAACGACGCCTGGCAGCGACTGCCCAAAACCACCAAGGCTCCGGCCGGCTTCCTGAACGTGACCGAGTTCCTCCAGATGGACGCCCGTTCTTAGGACGGCCGTAGGTTGAGACATCTGCCATGATCGCGCCGTGGCCGGATGGACCTGCCCGGAGTGCTCACGCCTGTTCGCCCGCGAAGGGCAACAACACGAGTGCGCCCCCGCCATGACCCTCGATGAGTATTTCGCCACCGGGCCTGAGTTCGAGCGGCCGATATTCGAGGCGGTCTTGGCCGAGCTCGAACAACTTGGTCCGATGCACGTCGAGCCGGTATCCGTTGGGATCTTCATCAAGTCGAGCGGCGGGTTCATCGAGTTGCGGCCGGCCCGGCAGTGGGTCCAGCTGTGGTTTCCGATGTCCCGACGAGTGAAGCACTCACGGATGGCCCGCAAGCCGGTCTGGAGCGGGCGGCGCTGGTACCACGTCGTCAACCTCGAAGGACCGGACGATGTCGATGACGAGGTTGTCGAGTGGCTTCGGGTCGCCTACGTCGATTACGGCTAACGCAGCGTCGTTTGGGCCCCCCGGCTCCCGGGACGGGCCGCATCATCGGGGATCGGGCTCGGCTCGGTCTTTCGGCGGAATGGGGATAGTCAGTCGCTCTCGAGCCCCAGCAGCCGCACAGCATTGTGCTTCATGACCAGCGGCTTGACCTCGGGTTTGATTTCGAGCTGGTCAAAACTCTCGATCCACCGATCTGGGCTCAGGACCGGATAGTCGGAGCCAAAGAGGACCTTCGACCGGAGCCGGCCATTGATGGCGCGCACCAAGCTGTCCGAGAAGTACTTGGGAAGCCACCCGGATAGATCGATGAACACATTCGCCTTGTGCGTCGCGATGGAGAGTGCTGCGTCCTGCCAGGGCACCGAGGGATGGGCGAGGATCATGGTGAGCCCGGGGAAGTCCGCGGCGACGTCGTCCAACAGCATCGGATCGGACAGTCGCAGCTTGATGCCTCTGCCACCGGCAAGGCCGGCACCGATCCCGGTCTGACCGGTGTGGAATATGGCGGGCAGGCCAAGCTCTTCCAGCGCTGTGTAGAGGGGATAGAACGTGCGATCGTTGGGGGCGAAGCCCTGCAGACTCGGATGAAACTTGAAGCCCCGCACTTCGTGATCCTCGGCGAGGACGCGGGCCCGCCGCACCGCAGCGTCTCCGCGCAGCGGATCTACCGACCCAAATGGGATCAGCACGTCCGGGTGGGCGGCGGCCCGTTCCGCAATCTCTTCGCTCGCCAATGCCGGATGCCCGAGTGCCGTGGTGGCGTCCACGGTGAACACCACTGCCGCCATGCGCCGCCGGCGGTAGAAGTCGGCGATCTGCTCCACAGTGGGCGCTCGGTCGTTCTCACTCTTGAAATATCTCGCCGACGCATCGAGCAGTTCCGCGTCCAGCGACCGCCGGCCGGACCCGTCCTGCTCGACGTGCACATGCACGTCGATCGCAACGAGCGCGTTGGGGTCGATTTCAGGCCGGCTCCCGCTCACGATCCCTCCTTCGCAGATGTACCGGCATTCTGAACAAGTGCGGCGGGGTCCGACGAATTCCGCCGGGGAACCTCGGCCTCGGGTTCGCGGCGCTTGCTGCGTGGTTGCAGACTCGGTGTGCATCCGGGCGGCGCAGATCGCGAAAAACGGCGCCCCGCTGCAAGGTCCATGTCGGTAGCTTTGCTATTGCCGCAATCCTCAGGCGGGAAGGAGGATCTATGAGTTCCGATCTGAAGGCGCTGACGCGCCAGCTCTACCGTGACGTGTTCTCGGAAGGCAAGCTCGATGAGGTCATCGACGAGTATTTCGATGAGAACTTCGTCGAACACGAAGAATTGCCTCCCGGCATCCCGGGCGGTCGGGAAGCCCCACGAGCCCTGTTCAAGATGATGCTCAACGCTTTCCCCGATTTCCACGCCGCCATCGACGACATCATCCAGGAGGACGACATGGTGATGGTGCGCGCTCGGTTCAGCGGTACACACGAGGGCGAGTTCATGGGAATCCCCGCCACGGGTAACAAATTCGAAATCGCGGTCTTTGACCAGTTGCGGTACGCGGATGGCCGGTTGACCGAGCACTGGGGCCTGATGGACAACATGGCGATGATGCAGCAGCTCGGCATCATCGAAGCCGCCCCTCCGGGCTAACCGGGACGGGCCCCAGCATGGTCGGGGCATCGAAGACTCAGCCGCCCGCCGTGGTCGGGCCGACGGCTCTGGTGGTCTGACCTTCTCAGTTGGTGCCCGGATGGCACGACGCGCCGGCCTCGACCGGAATCGGATTCCCGGTGAGCAACTCGTACCCGCAGACGAAACGGAGAATGTCGGGGTCGTCCGTGGGAGCGTCGAGAGCCAGCGTGTAGGCGATCGTGTGCGCCGCCTTTTCAGTGCCCCGGTCATACCAGCTGTCGTTGTGGTCGTTCCACCGCTGCAGTGCCCAGCGGTCCATGAAGCTGCGGCGCGTATCGTCGGTGAGGCTGTGGTAGCCCCAGGCATGAGCGAGTTCGTGCAGGAGGAAGAGCCGCAGGGAGCTGCACATTGTTATGCGGTCGGTCGGTGAATGGCCGTTCGGGGCGGGGGAGTAGAGGCCGGCGTGGCCCCGGCAGGCATCAGTTGTGGCGGCGTATTCGATGACCAGCGGCGGAAGCGCCAGCCCTGCCTGAGCGAAACGCTGGAGTGCCTCCTCTACCGCCGCCGCTTGAGTGGAGTTCGCTCCGATGACGGTGACCGCCGCCCGGCCAGCGGGGTCCGGATCTGGGGTCTGGTGGCGATGCTGCATCGGTACTGGGTTGGCGATAGCGGTTGCGATGGCTGCGGCTGCGGCGAGAAGGCGGATGACGATGGGCATGACCGCACCGTCCGACCGGCCGGTTGGACAACCTCCCAGCCCTGGTTGGAGTTCGGTTGGAACGGGTCAAACCGGTGGCGGCCGATCTCGGCCTCGCCAATCGGGCCGCCATAGGGGAGAGCTGACTGCGTAGGCTGCGAGAGACAGGAATCGCGGCTCCAACCGTTCGTCAACCGGACGGGTCGACGATGCTCCCTATGGCGGGATACGGGCATGCTCTCAGCCCCGGTTTCCAGGTTCTGGGTCCGCTAGCGGTCTGGGCGGACGGCCGAGAGCTCAAACTCGGCGGGCCGAAGCAACGGCTGGTGCTCGCAATACTCGTGGCGGCCAGGGGTCGGAGTGTCTCGACGGGCGCCCTCATCGACGGGCTGTGGGGAGATTCGGTCCCGGCGACTGCGCGCAAGACCCTCCAAGGGTACGTACATCACCTCCGCAGCACAGTCGGCGGGAGCCTCGCAACCGAGCGCGGCGGCTACTGCCTCCGAGTTGAAGACTCTCAGGTGGACGAGCGGCGTTTCTCGGAGATGGTGGAGGGGTCGAAGCCGCTGATCGCGGTCGATCCGGAACAAGCTTCAGGCCGGTTGACCGACGCCCTCGGGCTGTGGCGGGGAACTGTCTACGCCGACCTCGACGGGGAGCCGGTGCTGCGTCCCGAGATCACTCGATTGTCTGAGCTGCGCATAGTCGCGCTCGGAGACCGCATCGATGCCGACCTGGCGCTCGGGCGGCATGAGACACTCATCGGAGAGTTGGAGAGCCTCACTGTTGAATATCCGCTCCGAGAGCGCCTCCGGGCCCAGCACATGCTGGCGCTCTACCGATCGGGGCGGCACGGAGAGGCTCTTCGGGTCTTCGCTCGCACACGCGAGCTGTTCATCGAGGAGATGGGGCTCGAGCCGTCAGACCAGCTGGCGTCGCTGGAGGATTTGATTCTGTCCCGGGACGCATCGCTCGACTTCACTTACGATCCAACACCGGGCTCGGTGAGAGCAGTGCGCGGATACGAGCTGCGCCAAGTCATCTCGACGACCGCCAAAGGAACCCTCTACCGCGGATATCAGCGTTCCATGGGACGTGAAGTCACGGTTCGCGTGGTCGAGGCGGCACGAGCCAATGATCCGGGGTTCATCGCGCGTTTCGAAGCTGACACCGTTCGGGTCGCCCAGATAGACAGTCCCCACATCGCCCATATACACGACACCTGGCGGGAGCCCGGGCGCGTCTATCAGGTAACGCAGTGGATCGAGGGTGAGCGGCTGAATGACTATCTGGCGAGCCAGCGGCCCGACAGATCCACCGCAGTGAAGCTCATCGGTCAGATCGGCGATGCGCTGGCGGCCGCCCACCGGTCTGGGGTCGTGCACGGCGACGTGGCGCCGCAGGCGGTGGTGGTGCGCCGGTCCGGCGACGCCTACCTCACGGATTTTGTGGTCGGCGGCGTCGCCCGAGACGAAGCCGACGACTGTCGGGGATTCGTTGCGATGGCACATGAGATCCTGCTGGGCGCGCCTCCCGTCTTTTCCACTCGGGGCTACGAGCCGCTGCCCCCCGATCACGCCCCGACCGGGCTGACGGCCGTGTTCGAGCGAGCGCTCGATGGGTCGACCCGGGTCGAGGACTTCCTGCGGGCGCTGCGCCAGGTGCTCGGTAGCGATGTGGTCGAGCTGGCGGGACCGGCTGCTACAGAACGAACAGATCTGCGTAACCCGTTCAAGGGTCTGCAGGCGTTTCAGGTGGCGGATGCCGGCGACTTCTTTGGCCGCGACGACCTCATTGATCGTATGCAGCGGACGCTGACCGACCGCAGACTCGTGGCTGTAGTTGGACCGTCAGGTTCGGGCAAGTCGAGTGCCATGAAGGCCGGTCTGGCTGCCCGGCTCGAGTCCGGCGTCCATTCGACGCTCGTTACCGAAATGTTCCCCGGGGCACATCCTTTCGAGGAACTCGAGGCGGCTTTGCGACGGGTCGCTGTCAATCAGATTCCGATCAGCGACCAACTTCTCTCGGGCAGACGAGGACTTGCGCAGGTCTTGAAGTCGATCCTTCCCGGCGGAACCGAACTAGTGCTGCTCATCGACCAGTTTGAGGAGCTCTTCTCGATGGTGGCCTCAGAGCAAACCCGGTCGCTGTTTCTCGACAGCCTGGTCGCCGCCGTGACTGACCCGCGATCCCGGCTGCGCGTGGTTGTTGCCCTGCGGGCCGACTTCTTCGACCGTCCACTGGCGTATCCCGAATTCGGTGCGATCGTTGAGGAGGGCCTCGTGCCCGTGACGATGCCAGATGAGGCGGGGATCGCGGCGGCGATCGAAGGGCCGGCTGCAGCGGTGGGCCTCCAGATCGAATCCGGTCTGGCCGCGCAGATCGTCCGGGATGTCTCGGACCAGACGGGCGGCCTGCCGCTCCTGCAATACACCCTGACCGAGCTTTTCGCCCGGCGATCGACCGATGTCCTCACGCTGGACACGTACCACGCGTCCGGTGGCGTGCTCGGCGCGCTGGCTGCTCGGGCCGAGCAGCTCTACGGCGCGCTGGCTGCACCCGGGCAGAACGCCATCCGGCAAGCCTTCCTGCGGCTGGTGACGGTCGCGGAGGGAGCCCAATACGTTCGGCGCAGGGTCACCAGAGCCGAACTGGCGACGCTCGAGGTCGACCAGGCGGCACTCAATGAGGCACTGCAGCAGTTTGGGGCTCATCGGCTGATCACCTTCGACTCCGATCCAACCTCGAGGGCTCCGACGGTGGAGGTCGCACATGAAGCGCTGCTCCGGGAATGGGATCGGCTGGGTTCGTGGCTGCGCGGCCAGCGGGACGACCTAGTTCTTCGCAGACGGCTCGACGCGGCCATCCAAGAATGGGAGGACTCCGGCCGGGACGCAACCTATCTGCCGACAGGTGGACGACTTTTCCAATTCGACACCTGGGCCAGCGGTTCTGACCTGGCTCTGAACGACAGCGAACGATCGTTCCTGGAGGTGAGCCGAGAGCGGGATGCCGACCTCAACCGGCGCAGGGCGTTGCGCCGGAGGCGGATCACCGGAGCCCTGGCGGCTGCCGCGCTCATCGCGACCGCGTTCGGCGCCTATGCGCTGACCCAGCGGCGCGAGGCAGCTCAACTGGCCTACGACACCGAGACCAAACGCCTCGGCAGCGAAGCCGCGTTCATTGCGGACTCCAACTATCAGGTTTCGCTCCTGATGGCCGTGGAAGCGTTCCGGCGCGATGCGGGGCTCGAGGGGCTGAGCGCCCTGCAGCGGGTGCTGGTCGAAGCAGGCCCCTACCACGGCGTGTTGGGCGCAGGCGATGCCTACCAGGACGTGCACTGGGTGGAGGGCGACACGCTCGTGGGTGCCACCAAGACCGAGGTGCACGTCATGTCGTTGGGTTCCGGGGAAATCGTCAGACTTCCCGTCGAGATCGACCTCACACCTCCATCGGCGACGTGGATCATCTCTGCGGAGACGCGACCGCCGGCGAGCGGTATCCGCGCCACGTCGCCCGCGGGCATCGTTGCGATTTCCGATGCAGCGGGGGCCCTGTATCTGGCCGATGTGGTCAACGGCGGTATCCGCGCCTTCCCGGCAGGCGATGGGAGTCGAGCCGCTGCCATCACCGACGATGGGTCGTTGGTGGCTGTTGGATTCCCCGATGGCTGGCTCCGGCTATTCGACCGCTCGACGGGCACGGAGCTCGCATCTGTTCTCGCGAATCCGCCACGTGATCCGGGTGATATCACCCTCGACGAGAATGTCTCCCTCAATCTCCCGGCATACGATCTCGAGGGCGTGAGCTGGCTCCGCTTCGACCCCGCAGGACAGACGATCGTATCCGCCGGCGGAGTCTTTCTGCGGGCATGGCACGTGGCGGACCTGACTCCCGCCGGCCCCGAGATAGTCAACTCCTGGGGTACCTATGACGACTTCCGATATGCACAGGAGCCTCGCTACTTCTGGTTCGACGCGGAGGCGCCGGACGTGCTCGTGGTCGCCGGTGACATATTCGTAACCCGATGGCGGCTGTCCGATGGCGAGCGACTGTCCTTGGCCACGGTGCCGACCGGCCGCAACGAGCCCGAACAGGCCGGCAGCATCGGCGGATTCGCGGCCGCCGGGGCGGGAAGGGCTGTGACGCTCACGAGCGACGGGCGGGTGATCGCATTGCGGCTCGACGAGTTGACGAGTGGCGGAATAACCCGCGAGGCGCCCTCCGGTTTCGTGCTCGACACCCAGCAGAACCAGACCAATGCCGTGGCAGTTGATCCGGACGGAACCAGGTTTGCGGTCGCCTCCGGCGCGGGCGTCGTCATCGGTGCGCTCGACGGCAGCAGGCTGGTTGCCTCCTCTGTGCCCATAGGCTTGTCAGTGCTGCCGTCGCTCGGCCGGGACGGTGGGATGCTGGCGGCCGGATTGGTCGAGGAAGGCATGTGGGACCTCGGAACCGACCCGCCCACTCGTCTGGCATTTGACGTTGAGTTGGAGGTCGCCTCGTTCGAGACGGCGGAGGGCTACTTTCGATTCCTACCCGCGGCTCATGCTGACATTTTGTTCAGGGCCTCGGAATTCTTCGCAACCCAGGAAGCTTTTGAGTTCCCGTCCGGGCGGAAACTCGACCTCGATCTCGACTCGTCGGTTCTCCCCGCTTGGAGCGATGACGGTCGCCTCGTGGCATACGCGCAAAGTTTCACCTCGTCCGTGGTCGAGGACACCGCCACGCGCCAGCCTGTCTACTCGATGTCGCGAATGATCAGAACGGCCGACTTCGATACTGCCGGCTCCCGGTTGGTCATGACGTTCCTCGTTCCGAGACCCGCATCGGTCAGTTTCGCGCCGAGCTCGGGCCTGGTGGTCGACTTGAACGCCGGAACAGAGGCAGCGCTGCCTGACATGCCGGGTGGCATTTCGGGCGCGGCGTTTACACCCGACGAGCAAGAAATCGTGGCAGTCGGCGGAGAGGGTGACATCTGGGTGCTCAATGCGGTGACGTTGGAGCACGTGCGCAACCTCCAAGATGCGGACGTCGCCACAGAGCATGCGGCCCAGGCGCCCGTTTTCACCCCCGATGGGGAATGGATGTTCTCGGCGGCGGACGGCGTGGCGAGAGTGTGGCATTACGAGTCGGGACGGCAGCTGGGTCAGCCATTCCCGAGCCAGCCAGGTGGGCTGCCCTATGCGGTGGTTGCCGGCGAGATCTTGAGGGTCGTGACGCCGTTCGAAGGCAACGCGCTCGTGTGGGACGTTGACGTCGAACGTTGGGTCGACGTCGCCTGTTCGGCTGCGGGCCGCAATCTCACTCCGGCGGAATGGGAGCTGTTCGGTCCCCGGGACACGGCATACCGTGCCACCTGCGCCGAGTACGCAGTCGGTGATCTCAGCGTGCCCGAGCCAGACCCTGTGGCGCTCGCCCCGCCGTTGCCGGGCGTCGGCACCACGGTCACCGTTGGCCGCGCGAATTGGGCGAGCGGGTATTTCCAGGCAGCCGTGTACGCGGCTTTGCTCGAGGAACTGGGATACACCGTCACTGACCCAGCGGACAGCGAGCAGTCGCCGTCGGACGCCTACGTGTCGATGTCGCGGGGCGCCGTCGACTTCTGGCCCAATGGCTGGTATCCACAACACGAAGCCCACCATGACAAGCAGCTGGACGACGGCACCCGAGTCGGCGAGAACCTGGTTGTCATCGGGCAGGAACTCATCGGAGCCGGGCTGCAGGGCCTGATGGTCACGAGATCGGTGGCCGACGAGCTGGGTATCACCTCCCTGGCCCAGATCAATGACGACCCCGCAATCGCCGCTCTCTTCGACGTCGACGGGAACGGTGTGGGCGACATCTTCGGGTGCCCCGAGTCGTGGACCTGCGACGACGTCATCGACGAAATGATTGCCCAGAATGACTGGTCCAACCTGGAACAGGTGAAAGCCGACTACGACGAACTGTTCGATGCCGCGGCGGAGCGCGTGAGTGAAGGTCAGCCTGCCCTCCAGTACAGCTGGAGTCCTTCTGGGTACCTGGCCAGGCTGATCCCGGGTGACAACGTCCGTTGGTTGAGTCTCGGGGCTCAGGAGTTCGCGCTGGATGGCACGACTGCGAGTGGGCTGAAATACTCCGACGCCAGCCCGGCCAGGCTCGGGGACGAATGCACCGCCGATCCCTGCTGGCTGGGCTGGTCGATCGAGGATATTCGAATCACCGCCAACAGAGATTTCGCCGAGTCCAATCCGGCCGCGGTGGCCCTGTTCGAGGTCGTCAAACTCAACCCGGAGGACATCGCCGCCCAAAGCCTGCGTTTCGGCCGGGGCGAGAACGGTGAAGAAGACGTAAGGCGCCACGCTGAGGAGTGGATCGCGCAGAACCGCCCGCTGGTCGAACAGTGGCTCGCGTATGCGCTCGCCGCCGCGAGCTGAGTCTACGCCCGGCCCCATGGTGTCTCGCCAACTGGCCGGCGCGGGCAGATTCAAGGTCGAGCAGCCGGTATTCGTGGTCCATTGACGGAGAAGCGACATGCTGAAGGCCGGGCGGAAGGCTGCCGATACGCAGCAATAATGCCCGGAATGGTCAGGTGGACACGCGCCCAGGTCGAGAAGCTGGCGCCGGACGAGCGCTCCGTCAAGGCGGCGCGGAGTCTCGCGAAGCCGGGTCCATGGTCCGACCTCGGAGCGACGAAATCTCTCGCATGGGGCAAGTGCCAGGGCAGCGGCAAGAGCCCGTATCAGGTGTCGGTCGACCTGAACGGACCGGCCTTCAAGTGCACGTGTCCATCACGCAAGTTCCCCTGCAAACACGGCCTTGCGCTCCTCATGCTGTGGGCGGAGGCCGACGGTGTTGTCGCCGACATGGCGGCACCGGCCGACTTTGCGTCGGAGTGGGCGGAGGGACGGGCGCAGCGCGCCGTCAAGAAGAGCGAAAAAGCACTGCCCGACCCTGAGGCGCAAGCTCGTCGGCTCGAAGAGCGCCTGGCGAAGATGGATCAGGGTGCTGCCGAGTTCGAACAGTGGCTCCTCGACCTCGCCGGGCAAGGTCTCGCTTCTGCCCGCACTCAGCCGCCCGAGTTCTGGGAGCGGACGGCTGCTCGATTGGTCGACTCACAGCTACCCGGGCTGGCCGACAGGGTGCGCGTGGCCGCCGCCGGCCTGGCCGCCGACGGCTGGCTCGAGCTGTTGCTTGGAGAGGTGTCACGATGGCACCTGGCAGTGCAGGGCTGGAAGCGGCGCGACAGTCTGCCCGAAGCCTTGTTCGGTGACCTCCGCACCTATCTCGGGTGGTCCCGGGCGCAGGCGGAGGTGCTCGAGAACGGTGTCCGGCTGACCGGACCGTGGACCGTGCTCGGGGTTTCCCAGGACCTCACGGAGCGGATCCTGGCGCAGCGGACCTGGCTGAGGAGTTCGGACGGTACGCATGCGGTCATGCTCGACTTCAGCACTGCCGCGGGCAGCCTCCGGGTCGCCAACGTGGTCGGCTCCGTCATTGATTGCGCGCTCGCGGCTTATCCTGGATCGGAGCCGGCCCGGGTGGTGTTCGCTACTGAGCCGCAGGTCACTGGGTCGGTGTCCGGCCTTCCCGGCGGCTCTACTGTGTCGGACAACCTCGACCGTGCCGCCGTATGGGTGGCCGCCAACCCTTTCGCCGGTCCGCTGCCGATGACCCTCGCCTCGGTGATTCCCCAGGTCGGCGATGGGCGACTGGAGCTGGTTGACTCGGAGGGCGCCGCTGTGCGAGTCACCGAGGCTTTCGTGCCGTGGGACCTCGTCATACATGCCGCATCAGGCCCGGTCGATGCGTTCGGAGAATGGGACGGAACACGGTTTCGCCCGCTGGCGGTGTCACGTGACGAGCAGCTGGTGGCGCTGTGACCCGTTGGGACGACGGCGTTGCGGCTCTACTCGTCGGTACCGAACGCCGCCCGGGTCTGTCTGAGGCGGAGCTGCTCGCGATGCTCAGCCGGGAGGCCACCCGACGTCGGGCCGGCATTCGTATTGTCCACCGCCAGCTGACGTCGGACCATGCATCACCCGAGACACTGGTCGAATGCAGCGGCAAAGGCGCGCAGCTTCTCGACCTAGCCCTCAGCGATCATTTCGGGACGGCGTCGAAGCCGGTGCTGGCTCGCACCTGGCTCGGCGCGTGCCGCCGAGCAGATCGAATAGTTCCACCGCAATTGGTGCGGCCGCTTCTTGAGCTCGGAACCCGCGACGTCACGATCCGAGCCGAGGTGCGTGCCGTCATCGGCGAGCGTGGCCGCTGGATGGCCGCCATGTCGAAGCGCTGGGGCTGGGCCGGCGCCGATGCCGAAGCTGCAGAGGTCGATCCTGAGTCGGCGCCGCTCGACGTGCTGGGAGACTGGCTGCGCAGCCAGCGTCGCACTGACCCGCCGGCGGGGCAGGTGGCGATCGTCGAGGCCGTTGCGGGGCTCGCGGCCGCCGACCGGGCCGAGTTGTATGGGGCGCTCGAAGAAGGTTTGTCACTCGGCGACGAGCCCCTGCTCGAATCCATGCTCGACGAACGGTCCACCAAGATCCGCCGGGTTGCTGTCGATCTGCTGGCGCAGCTACCGGGCTCGGCGTGGTCCGGGCGGATGGCCGATCGGATCGATCCGCTGGTGGCCGTTCAACGCTCTGGCACCAAGCTCACAGTAGAACTCCCCGAAACGCTCGATGCCGCCGCCGGGCGGGACGGGATCGTCGAGAAGCCACCACCGGGCACCGGACGGCAGGCATGGTGGCTGCGACAGATCGTTGCCGGGGTGCCCCTCGACTGGTGGGTGCAGGCCTCTGGCAGCGAGCCGGCGGAGCTGGTCGCCCGGCCTCCATTGTCGGAAGTACGCGCCGGATGGATTGATGCGGTCCGGCGCCAGCGCGATGCGACGTGGGCGGCCGCCTTGTTCGATGCGGCACCCGACCCGGCCTTGCTCGAACTGCTGGATGAGGCGACGGCGACCGATCGGCTCGTCGTGGCGGCGAAGGGCAAGCGTCCCTTCCGCAAGCTCGGGATCAACCAGCTCGCCGGGCTGCTGGCGGCAGGGCCAGAACGCTGGTCGCCTGCCCTGTCGCTCGCGGTGGTCGACCTGGCCGGTGGTATCAAACGTGAGTCGGCCGCCTCCTTCCGACCACTGTTCACATTGCTGGGACGGGCCGATCACACCGTGCTCGACCAGCTGGTGCGGCTCGCCGGACGCTTTCCCGACTCGATTGATCGCCTCGTGAGAGAAGCGATCAACCAACTCACGTTCACCACCAGTGTCGAAGAGGAGTTCACATGACCACAACTGTCCTCCGGGCCCACGCCGAAACGGCCTACGCCGGCGAGCTGGCCGCGCTGGCCGAAGCGGACGACCGGCCCCGTCCTCCCAACTGGCGCCTGTCGCCCTGGGCGGTCACGAGCTACCTCATGGGAGGCGAGACGGTCGGCGGGGTCGAGATCACCCCCAAATACTTCGGTAAGCGCCGCCTGATCGAGGTCGCCGTCGCTTCCCTCGCTACCGACCGGGCCTTGCTGCTGCTCGGCGTTCCCGGGACCGCCAAGACCTGGGTGTCCGAGCATCTCGCCGCGGCGATTTCGGGTGCGTCGACACTCCTCGTGCAGGGCACGGCGGGAACGGCTGAAGAAGCGATTCGCTATGGATGGAACTACGCCGCGCTGCTGGCGGAGGGGCCTTCGGAGGCGGCGCTGGTGCCGTCACCGGTGATGAAGGGCATGGCGGAGGGCTCGGTGGTGCGCATCGAAGAACTGACGAGGATACCGTCCGACGTTCAGGACGCTTTGATCACGGTTCTGTCCGAGAAGACATTGCCGATTCCTGAGCTGGGATCCGAGGTACAGGCGGTCCCGGGCTTCAACGTGATCGCCACCGCCAACGATCGGGACAAGGGGGTGAACGAGCTGAGCTCCGCACTGTCGCGACGTTTCAACACGGTGGTACTGCCGCTGCCGGACAACGCGGATGAGGAGGTCGAGATCGTAAAGAGCCGGGTCGCTCAAATCGGGCGCAGCCTGGAGCTGCCGGCCGAGCTGGACTCGCTGTCCGAGATCCAGCGCATCGTGACGATCTTTCGGGAGCTGCGCTCCGGCGTGACCGAAGACGGCCGCACGACCGTGAAGTCGCCCTTGAGCACCCTCTCGACGGCCGAGGCGATTTCGGTGATGGTGAACGGGATGACCATGGCGGCTCACTTCGGCGACGGTGAGGTGGGCGCCCCCGACGTGGCCGCCAGCCTGGTGGGAGCAGTTGTGAAAGACCCGGTCCAGGACCGCATGGTCTGGGACGAGTACCTAGAAACCGTCGTCCGGGAGCGGCGGCCATGGCGCGACCTCTACCGAGCGTGCCGGGAGCTCGATTGACCGAAGTCGCCGTCCTCGGGATCCGTCACCACGGGCCGGGCTCAGCCCGGGCGGTCGCCGCCGCCTTGGACCGAATGACGCCTGACGTGGTACTGGTGGAAGGACCCCAGGAGCTGGAGCCACTCGCCGAACTACTGGCGGACCGCTCTGCCACCCCACCCGTGGCCGCACTCGTCTATGCCCGTGATGACGTCACCAGAGCCGCGTTCTATCCGTTTGCGGTCTTCTCCCCAGAGTACGTGGCAGTGACATATGCGTTAGCGGCGGATATCGAGCTCGGCTTCATGGATCTGCCGGCGGCCAACATGCTCGCCTGGCCTGACTCCGAGTCCGATGAGCACGCCGAGATCCGCACGGACCCGATCGCGCGATTGTCCGAGGCGGCCGGTTTCGCCGATCCAGAGCGATGGTGGGAGGACGTGCTCGAGCATCGCCACCCCGGTGCAGAGATCTTCTCGGCCGTGACCGGCGCAATGGCGGCCCTCCGGGAGAGCGAGCCGGATTCGCGGCTGACGCTCGTCCGGGAGGCGGCGATGCGCAAGCGCATACGCGCCGCCCTGAAACGAGGCGCTGGGCGGGTGGCGGTCATATGCGGAGCGTGGCATGCGCCGGTCCTCGACCCGGCCGGATTCCCCAGTGTGAAGTCCGACAACGAGCTGCTCGCCGGCCTGGAGAAGGTGAGGGTCGCGGCAACTCTCGTTCCTTGGACCTCCAGCAGGTTGGCCTTGCGATCCGGGTACGGGGCCGGCGTCGCGTCGCCCGCCTGGTATCGGCACCTGTTCGTAACGCCGAGTGAGGACACTGTCCCCAGCTGGATGACACGAGTCGCACGACTCTTACGCTCCGGCGGCTACGACTGCTCGCCCGCCGCAGTGCTCGAAGCGACTCGGCTGGCTGAGACTTTGGCCGCCGTTCGGCAGCGCCCGGTCGCGGGGATCCACGAGCTCGATGATGCTGCGGTCGCCGTCCTGTGCGAGGGCTCGCGTATGCGTCTCAGTGCCGTTGCCGAGGATCTGTATGTCGGAACGGAGATGGGTTCCATCCCCGACGGGGCGCCCGCTGTTCCGCTGGCCCGAGACGTCGACGCAACCATCCGCCGCCTGCGGCTCGTGAAAACCGCCGAGGCAAACGTGGTCGACCTCGATCTCAGAAAGCAGAGCCATTTGGAGCGAAGCCACCTCTTCCACCGCTTGGCCATCCTGGGCATCCATTGGGCCGAGCCGGGGCTCGGGGGGCGCAGCCTCGGCACCTTCAAGGAGACATGGGTGCTCGAGTGGAAGCCGGAGTTCGAAATCTCGGTGATCGAGGCTGCCGCCCACGGGGCGACGGTCGGAGTCGCCTCGGCCGCGGTGCTCGCCGGAGCGGCGGAGACGGCCGACCTGAGCCGGCTGGTGGAGTTGATCGAGCACGGCATGCTGGCCGACCTGCCGGACGCGGTGGTCGGTGCACTCGACGCGGTGCGGCGCCGGGCTGCCACGCTCGATGATCTCGGCTCTCTGATGCGGGCAGTGGAGCCGCTTGCGCACATCTCCCGTTATGGCGACGTCCGCAGGCAAGGTGACCAGGCCACCCTGGAGGTGGTGGCCGGGTTGGTCACCCGAGTGGCGATTGGATTGCCGGCAGCGTGCGCCAGCCTCGACGACGATGCGGCCGCCGACATGTTCGATCAGGTTGCGTCGGTCCATCGCGGCGTGGCATTGGTCGAGGACAGGGAGACGGTCGATCAGTGGCTCGGAGCCGTCTCGTCATTGGCCGGGATGCGGTCGCTGCACGGTCTCGTGGCCGGCTATGCGACCCGGTTGCTGCTCGACGCGGGGTGGATCGAGCGGGACGAGGCGTTCGCTGCGGTGTCGCGTTCCTTATCTCGGGGCGCGGACCCGGGCCGGGGCGCCATGTGGCTGGACGGCTTCCTCACCGGTGATGCCATGTTGCTCCTCCATGACCCGGGCCTGCTGGCGGCGATCGATGAGTGGCTCACAGACGTGAGCGATGGGGTGTTCGACGATCTGCTCCCGCTCGTCCGCCGGGCTTTCAGTCGGTACACGGCAGCGGAGCGGCGCATGATCGGCGCCGAGGTCAAGCGATTGGAACATGGAGCGGGCCGGCAGTCATTGGTTACCGATGACATTGACTCCGTGCGGGGGGATCTCGTCCTTCCCACGGTGGCACTGCTGTTGGGGAGCGGCGATGAGTGATCGCTTGCGACGCTGGCGTCTGGTGCTCGGGGCGCCGGGCGATACTGGCGTCCAGTTGGGCGGGATCGACACCGAGCGGGACCGGGCGCTCGAACAGCTGTATGACGTCACGGAGCGACGGGGCGGACTGGAGAGCTCGTCACCTCGGGTGGCCGCGTGGCTCGGAGACATCCGCACGTACTTCCCGTCGTCTGTGGTGCGGGTGATGCAGCGTGACGCGATGGAGCGGCTGGGCCTGCGGCACCTGCTCCTGGAGCGGGAGATGCTCGAACAGGTGGATCCCGACATCCACCTGGTGTCGACGCTGATCGGGCTCGGCCGGGCGATACCGGAGGAGTCGAAGGAGACGGCCCGCCAGGTCGTACGCACCGTCGTTGAGCAGCTCGAGAAAGAGTTGCGAGCCAAGACCATCGATTCGGTCCGGGGGGCGCTCAACCGGGCTGCGCGCACCCGGCGTCCGCGTCACGGTGATATCGATTGGAACCGGACGATTGCCGCCAACCTGCGCCACTATCAGCCGGAGTACCGAACCATCATCCCGGAGCGGCTGGTCGGATACGGGCGCAAGACCCAGGAGGTGATGCGGCACGTAACGCTATGCATCGACCAGTCCGGGTCTATGGCCTCGTCAATCGTGTACTCCTCGGTGTTTGGTGCGGTGATGGCGTCCCTGCGGGCGGTCAAGACCCGCCTGGTTGTCTTCGACACGTCGGTGGTGGATTTGACCGAGGAAATGCACGATCCGGTGGACGTCCTGTTTGGGGTGCAGCTCGGTGGTGGAACGGACATCGCCGGAGCCCTCGGCTACTGCGAGCAGACTATCGAGCGGCCGGCCGACACGATCGTGGTGCTCATCTCTGACCTCTACGAGGGCGGCCTCACCGAGAACCTGATCGCCCGAGCGCGCTCCATCGTGGATTCGGGTGCGCAGTTGATCGCGCTCTTGGCGCTGACCGATCAGGGTGCCCCTGCCTACGACGCAGAAAACGCCGCGGCGCTCGCCGAGCTCGGGGTTCCCGCATTTGCCTGCACTCCCGACCTGTTCCCCGACCTGATGGCCGCCGCCATCGAGAAGCGGGATATCGCTCGCTGGGCTGCTCGCCACGACGTGCCGGTCGCGTCGCCGGTGGTGGAGTAGGGCCGGCTGGTCAATCCGGCTGACGATCGGTGCCGTCACGACGATCCAACGCCGGTTCACGCATACGTATGCGCCTACAGTTCGTCCCGTGGATGCACTGGTTGGCCTACTCGACGGGCCGCGCGCCCGGGGGGCATTTCTGCTGCGGTGCCTACTGAATCCGCCATGGGCCATGCGGATAGAAGACGAGGCACCGTTGACCCTGGTCACCATGGTGCGAGGGCATGCCTGGATCGTGCCCGACGGTGCCGACCAGGTTCGCATCGAGCCAGGCGACGTTGCGATCGTGCGCGGTCCCGACCACTATCTGGTGGCCGACGAACCATGCAACCCGGCCCAGGTGGTCATTCATCCGGGCCAGCGATGCACCACGCTCGACGGTCAGGAGCTCTACCAAGCAATGGATCTTGGAGTTCGAACGTGGGGCAACAGCCCGGACGGCTCCACCGTGATGCTCACCGGCACCTACACGATGGACGGCGAGGTGAGCGGACGGCTGCTGGCCGTTCTCCCCGCACTGGCCGTGGTTCCCGGTGATGAGGTCGACTCCAGCCTCATCCAGCTGTTGGGCGCCGAGATTACCCGCGAGCAGCCTGGCCAGAAGGCGATTCTGGACCGGGTGCTCGACCTTCTGCTGGTCTCCGTCTTGAGGACCTGGCTTGCCCGGCCCGAGGCCGATGCGCCTGCCTGGTTCATGGCCCACAGCGATCCCGTCGTTGGTCCGGCCCTGCGGATGCTGCACAACAATCCCTCGCATCCCTGGACCGTGGGGAACCTGGCGTCGGAAGTCGGCACGTCTCGCGCCGCCTTCGCACGGCGTTTCACCGACCTGGTGGGGGAACCACCCATGACGTATCTGACCGGCTGGCGCCTGACACTTGCAGCCGATCTGCTGCGAGAGCCGGACGCCACCGTGGGGTCGGTGGCCCGCCAGGTCGGATACAGCACTCCCTATGCCCTGAGCACGGCCTTCAAGCGTGCCCATGGGATGAGTCCCCGGGAGTATCGTGCCGCCGCTGACCACAACTAGGCGGCCTGTCTGACGGTCGGCAGGTTGAGCAAGGCGGTCGGCTCCGTCCCGGCTGAAGACGTTGAGCGATTCGTGAGCGCACGTTGAGCGCCGTCGCACAGGATCGGCCCGATCCCCCTACAAAGGAGGCGTGGGGATGAGGCAGATGATCAGGAACCGGCGACCATCGCTATTGACAGGCGTCGGTGTAGTCGTTGCCATCCTGCTTGCCGCATGCGGGTCGGCCTCGGAAGCCGAATCCGACGAGGCGGTCCTCGCCGAGATGGTGTCGTTGGGCCACGCGACCTTGGAGCCGTACTACGGGCAGAGCGATCCGGCACCGTACATCCGGCAGTTTGCGACGGATGGCACATATTTCGACCCGTGGACGCCCGGCCGTCTGAACGGCAGCGCCATCGAGCAACACCTGATGGCGTTTGAGGGGCTCATCCCGTTGTTGCGGTACGAGATCGTCAACCCGGATGTAAATGTGCTCGGCAACACAGCGGTTTTCACGTATAACGTTGTCACGTACGAGCCGGAGGGTGACGCAGTCACGAGTCGCTGGAATGCGACAGAGGTTCGGAGCCGCACCGACAACGGCTGGCAGATGGTTCATGCGCACTGGTCACCCACCGAGCCTGGCCTGGAGGCGTCGGGGTGACGTTCGGGAGAACGGGCGATTCCCAAACCGGGACTCATCCAGTGGCTCCATCGGAGCGACTCGGACAGCGGTATGACGTGCCGTCTGGGGCCGCTACGCAGTGTGGCTCCCGGTCGCGCTTGACCGTAGGCCAGTGCGTCGACACAGGAGAGTGTCATGAGTACGGAAAAGGTCGAGGAGGCGATCATCAGCCTCGAGCGTGCTGTGTTGGATCGATGGTGCAAGGGAGATCCGGGCGGATTCGTCGAGAACGCTCTGGACGAAGTCACCTGGTTCGATCACACGAGCGAATCGAGGGTCGACGGGCGTAGCTCTTTGGCAGAACATGTCAGCCGGTACGTCGGACAGTTCGACGTGCCCCAGTACGACATGCCGAACGTGAAGGTCGACGTGTATGGGGACATTGCAGTCCTGACCACGAACTGGCACACGTTTTCCGGGGACGGCGAATTGACATCGCGATGGAATGCCACCGAGGTCTTTCGCCGCACGGGCACTGAGTGGCAGTACTTACACATGCACTGGGCGCCGAGCATGCCGCAGATGTAATCCCACGGCGGATGTCGCGCACTGTTCGCTCAGGCGTCGAGGGCTACGGCTAGCTCAATCGCTTGCTCGAGGTCCATGGCCCGGCCGGCCGTCCACTCTCGCTCGAGGGTCGCTTCGGAGAGGAGACGGCCGGCGACAGTGCGGGCGTCTTCCACGTCGAGCGTCACGGGCAGGATCCCGCCGCCGGCCGTTCGGCGCAGCGAGTCCACCGCTCCGGCCAAGCGAACCGCGTGCACTGGGGCATCGGGGGCGACAAAGGCGGCGACAAAATCAAGCATCCATACGGTGACGTGGGCGTTCTGCAGCCTCCTGGCCTCCTCGACTCCGCCCAATACGATCCGGAGGGCTTCCTCGCGGTGGCCCTGGTGGAATCTCAGGCTGGCGAGCCCGACCAGTTGTGTATTGGCGAGCGCCTCGTCACCAATCTCGCGGGCAATGGCCAACGATTGCTCCCATAGCGCCTGGGCAGCGCCGAGCTCGTTTCTTCGCCAGAGCGAGAACCCCTGCGCCATCAGTGCCCTACCGCGACCTTCAATGGACCCCAACTCGTCAAAGATCATCCGGGCCTGGTCTGCGAACCTTTCACCTGCGGCCAGATTCCCGGCCCAGTTGGACGTGAGGCTCATGCTGTACAGAGTGTCCGCTTCATTGAAGCGGTCACCGGCGGCCCGATAGAGCTCGAGTGCTTGGGTGTATCGATCCATGGCTGCTGGGTAATCGGCCTGCCAGTAGGCGAGGCCGCCGTCTGCCGTGAGACCCTTCGCCATTGCCGGGCCGGAGGCCTGCGGATGCGACAGCAGCAAGGAGAGCCAGTCCCGGCCCTCTGCGATCTGCTCAGAGCTCTGCCAGAACCGCCAGATATTTCTTGTCAGCTCCAGACCCAGGTCCGGCTCATCGGTGTCGAGGGAAAAGCGGAGGGCGGCCCGCACGTTGTCGATTTCGGACTGCAGGCGCTGGGCGGCGGCCCCGGCAGGCTGGCGGGTGAGTTTGGGTTCCAGCTCGCGGCAGATTCTCAGGAAGAATCCGGCGTGCTCCGCTGCGGCGTCCGCCGTCTCGCCGGCAGCTCCGAGCTCGTCGAGCGCGAACTCTCTGACGAGTTCCAACATCGAGAAACGAGCCGGCCCCGCCTCGATCTGACGCAGGATCAGGCTCTTCGACAGCAGAGATTCGATCCCATTCACAACGTCCGAGTCTGACAGGCCGGTGATTGCCTCGACCGCGTCAAAACTGAACCCCCCGGCGAAGACCGAGAGCCGGCGGAACAGAGCCTGATCGGCCGAATCCAACAGCTCATAGCTCCACGCAATCGCATCGCGCATCGTGCGATGACGGTCGACTGCGTCTGCCGGGCCACCGCTCAGAACTGCGAGCCGCTGCTGCAGCCTGCGATTGAGAACGTCGGGAGGAAAGAGCTTGATTCGAGCCGCGGCCAGCTCGATGGCGAGAGGTATTCCGTCAAGGCGAAGGGTGATCGCCGCGACGGCTTCTGCGTTCTCGGCGTTTAGCCAGAAACTCGAATCCACCGCACGGGCGCGGGCCAGAAACAGAGCGATCGCGTCGTAGGCGGCCAATGATTCGGACTCGGGCAGCTCATCCACCGGCGGTAGGTTGAGCGGAGGTACCGCGAACTCCTGCTCGCCGGAAATGCCCAGGCATTCACGACTCGTGACGACGACCGTCAGCCCGGGCGCTGCGTCGAGCAGCGCACCTACTTGCGGGGCGGCCGGTACGACTTGTTCGAAGTTGTCCAGCAGGAGCAAAACCTGTCGGTCGCGCAAGAACGCCTTCACCCGGTCCAGGGCCATCTCGCCAGGCACCTCTCGCAGCCCGAGCACCCTGGCGATGGCATCGGCCACCAGCCGTGGGTTTCTCTCGGCGGTTAGATCAACGAAATAGGCACCATGAGCGAACCGCTGCTGGTGGTCCGTGACGAGTTGGATAGCCAAACGGGTCTTTCCCGAGCCCGGAGGGCCCGTCAAGCTGAGGAGACGGGACTCTGCTAGCAGCTCACCGACATGCGCGAGCTCCTGGGCTCGCCCGACGAAGCTGGTGCGCGGTTCCGGTATCTCGCTCAGACGGGACTGACCGGCATTTCCACCTGAAGGGTCCAGGGTGGGATCCTGGGCCAGAATCCGCTCCTCCATCTGGCGCAGTGCCGGCCCGGGTTCTATACCCAGTTCTTCGGAGAGCTTGCTGCGCGCCATCTGATAGGTGCGCAGTGCCTCGGTCTGACGCCCGGAGCGATACAGCGCCAGCATCAACTGTTCCCAGAAGACCTCCCGGAAGGGGTGGCGCGAGACGAGATCCTTCAGCTCCTCCACGAGCTCGCCATGCCGGCCCAGCTCCACCTCTGCCCACAACCGTTCCTGGAGTGCGGAGAGCCGTAACTCCTCCAGGCGGCTCACCTCCTCTTGAGCGAAGGCCTCATCGCGAAATTCGGCGAGGGCGGGGCCGCGCCACTCGTCGAGAGCCTCGACCAGCCGGGTCCGCGCCCCATCCGGATCACGCCGGGCGAGCGCGGCCCGACCCTCGGCCACGTACTGCTCGAACCGGCCCACGTCCAGCTCCTCCGGTTCGATAGAAAACCGGTAGCCCGGACTGCGGTGTTCCAATCGATGTCGATCCCCGCCGAGCGCTTTGCGTAGGCGAGACACGTAGACATGTAGGACGCGTCTGGCCGTCTCCGGCGCATCTCCGGGCCAGAGATCCTCCAACAGCCGATCGGTCGTTACAACCTCTCCAGGGCTGATGAGCAACCGGGCGAGGAGGGCCCGCTGACGGGGAGAACCGAGAATGACCGGATCCCCGTCCTGGAGAATCTCGAGCTCCCCGAGGATTCTGAAGTCCGAGTCCACTCGTGGCGCAGCCTACCCGTCCAGCGCTCCGTGGAGACTGGATCACCATCAACCGCCGCTGGTCCCGTCGATGTGGCCGCCGCCATCGCACCCTGCCGGCGCTCGGTTTTGTCGCCCCAGCTTCCACTCCGGCACCGGTCAACCTGGGAAATATTCGGCCGAAGCACCACAGAGACCGTGGTGCGCTCGGCGCGCCGGAGACTGGGAAGACGTCGAGTAACGTGTCGATCGGTTCGCAATCTCTGCCGTGTCTGTGCCGCCCGATGCGGGCAGCGGGGTGGGCTGGACGGTTCCGGTCAAACCTCCTTCGGTATTGCTCCCGTCAACCTGCAGAGCACCCGCATGGCCTTGTGGCCGAAGTCGCCGGTGGGGTCAAACATGAGCGGGCAGCCCCCGTCGATCACCGTCATGCCGTGGCTGCGGCCGTATGCGGCGGCCGTGTCCGATACGCTTCCCTCGCCGAACGAGCGGTGCATCCAAACCCTGGTGATGCCCAGCTCGGCACATTCACGGATGGTCACCTCGGCCAGTTGGGGGCGCGTACCGATCACGACTGCTTCGACCCCGCCGGGGATTGACTTCAAATCCATGTAGCACGGATCGCCTTCGACCGTGTCGGCGTTGGGGTTGACTGCGTAGACGTCATAACCGCGGTCGCGAAGCCGCTGATAGACGATATTGCTGCCATGGCCCGACGGGTTGCGCGACACGCCCGTAACGGCGATTCGCTTGCAGGTCAGAAAGTCGGCCGCGGCCTCTTTCACGCTCGGCATCTGCGCTCCTTCTAGTAGGTCACGTACGACCCCAGCATCGGTCGCGACGGCCAGCCCTCGCCAGGGTCGACGGTCCTATGTCCGCCCACGGGGGAACCGTCCGCCTGCCCAAACGAAGGGACTTTGGGACCTGCATCGCGGCCGACCGACGGAGTAGCTTTCGCCCATGGCCCAGGCAGGGCCTGATCATTGGGGCGGTGTCCGCCGGAGCGACCAACCTCGACCTCCGGCGGTACCCGGGCAAAGGAGGCCACCGTGGAGATCCCCAGACAGCACCTGGTCGACATGTTCGCGACCATGGTGAAGATTCGTCGCTTCGAGGAGCAGCTTCGCGAGATCTACATGGAGGGCAAGCAGCCCGTCTTTGACATCACAGCCGGCACGGTGCCGGGCGAGATGCACCTCGCGGCCGGACAGGAGCCGGTGGCAGTCGGCGTCATGCCGCATCTCAAGCCGGGTGATGCGATAACTGCCACCCATCGTCCCCACCACGTGGCGATCGCACAGGGCATGGATCTCAAGATGATGGCTGCCGAGATCTTCGGCAAGGATTCCGGGCTGGGTCATGGCAAGGGTGGACACATGCATCTGTTCTCCACCGAGCCCAACTTCGGTTGTTCGGGCATCATCGCCGAAGGCATGCCCGTTGCGGTGGGAGCCGCCCTCGCATTCAAGCGACTCGGCAAGGACAATGTCGCCCTCTCCTTCTTCGGCGAGGGTGCGGCCAACCAGGGCGCATTCCATGAGGCGCTCAACCTTGCTGCGATTTGGAAGGTGCCGGTCGTCTTCATCTGCGAAGACAATGCCTACGCCATCTCCGTGCCGAAGGAGCTGGTAACCGCTATCAACGACAACAGTGATCGAGCTACTTCGTATGGCATGCCGGGCGTGCTCGTGCCCGAAAACGACCCCGTTGCGGTGTATGAGGTGGCCGGCGAGGCCATCGCGCGGGCGCGGGCCGGTGACGGTCCGAGCTTGATCGAGGTGAAGACCGACCGCCTGTGGGGCCACTTCGAGGGTGACGCAGACGCGTACCGCACCGACGATTTCAAAGCCGCCATGTCGGACCGCGACGTAATCGTGGCCTTCGGATCGCGACTGGCAGCCGATGGGGTACTGACCGACGGTGAGCAGGAGAACATCCGCAAGGAGATGTATGCCGAAGTAGACGAGGCCTTCGAGTTCGCCCGGTCGAGTTCTGAGCCCAAGCCGGAGGATGCTCTCCTCCACGTGTTCGCATAGGAGCCCGCGATGACCACGATGACCGAGCGCAAGCTCACCACACAGAAGTCGATTGCCGAAGCCATTCGTCAGGAGATGGAGCGCGATGACAAGGTATTTGTCCTCGGCGAAGACATCGGCGTGTATGGGGGCATCTTCGGCGCCACAGAAGGATTGCTCGACCAGTTCGGGCCCGAGCGGATCATGGACACGCCCATCTCAGAAACGGGGTTCATCGGGGCCGCCGTTGGGGCAGCGATCAACGGCCTGCGACCCATCGCGGAGTTGATGTTCGTCGATTTCTTCGGCGTGTGCATGGACCAGATCTACAACAACATGGCCAAGATCCACTACTTCTCAGGCGGCAACGTCAAGGTCCCGATGGTGTTGACGATGGCTGCCGGCGGCGGGTATTCGGATGCGGGCCAGCATTCGCAGACACTGTGGGGCACCTTTGCTCACCTACCCGGCATGAAAGTCGTGATCCCATCGAACCCTTACGACGCCAAAGGTCTCATGATCTCAGCAATCCGCGACGACAACCCCGTCCTGTACATGTTCCACAAAGGCGTGTTGGGCCTGGGCTGGATGACGCACAACCCACGGGCGACCGGGCCGGTCCCGGAGGATCCCTACACGGTTCCGATCGGGCAAGCGGCGATCGCTCGTGACGGGTCAGACGTGACGATCGTCACTGTAGGTCTGTCCGTGCATCGTGCGCTCGATGCCGCCGAGCAATTGGAGGGGGACGGTATATCAGCGGAGGTGGTGGATCTCCGTTCGCTGGTGCCGCTCGACCGCACCGCCATCGTCGAGTCGGTGAAAAAGACCCACCGGCTGCTGGTGGTGGATGAGGACTATCGCAGTTTCGGCATGACCGGCGAGGTGATCACCACCGCCATTGAGGGAGCGTTTGACTACCTCGACGCGCCACCGCGTCGCATCGCGGTTCCCGATGTCCCGATCCCGTACAGCCGGGCACTCGAGCAGTTTGTGCTGCCGGACGCCGACAACATCGTCGAGGGGGTGAAAGCCCTGACGGCGGCTTGATCGCTCATGGCAATCGAGGTGCTGATGCCCGTCATCACCCAGGCGGGTGAGGACGGAGTCGTCACAGCGTGGCTGGTTGATGAGGGCGCCCGCGTCAGCGTGGGCACCCTCATTGCCGAGGTTCAGGCCGAGAAGGTTGCCGAGGACATTGCGGCTCCGGCCGACGGGATCGTTTCAGGGTTGGTGCCGATCAACCAGCCAGTACCCCAGGGCCAGCCCATCTGTCGAATCCTGGAGTCGGCCGATGCACCGATCGCTCCGGCTGCGGTGGCGGCGGCGCCACGGGCTGGCGCGCCGGCCGGGACGCGGGTCGTGGCGTCACCCGCGGCCAAGCGGTTGGCGCAAGAGCTGGGCGTCGACCTGAGTCGTGTCACTGGAACAGGGCCGCAGGGACGAGTGTCCGAGGCAGATGTTGCAGCCGCGGCCGAACCTGGAGACGGCGCCGCGGCTATGACCGGCCTGCGCGCCGTGATTGCCCGCAATATGCGGGAGTCGGCCGCGAGAACGGCGGCGGTCACGCTCACAACCCGTGCCGAGGTGGTGGGACCGGTGCCGGGGGAGATCACGGCCTGGGTGATTTCGTGTGCAGCCAAAGCACTGAAGGACCATCCGTACCTCAACGGCACCGCGGACGGTGATCGGTTTGTGGCGGGCGAGGATGTTCACGTCGCAGTGGCAGTGCAGACGGACGAGGGGCTGGTGGCCCCGGTGGTGCGCGATGCAGCCGAGTTGACCGTTCACGAAATCGCCGACACGCTCCGGCAGCTGGCGGAGCGAGCCCGGTCGCGGTCGCTCTCAGCGTCGGATTTCGCCGACGCGACGTTCTCGGTCAGCAATCTGGGCGGCTACGGCATCGACGCCTTCACTCCGATCGTCAATCCACCCCAGGTGGCCATTTTGGGAGTCGGCGCTTTGCGCCGACTCCCCGTCTTTGACGACGCGGGCGACGTTGTCGCCCGTGCCTCGATGACCCTCAGCCTCACCTTCGATCATGCGTTCGTCGATGGCGCTCCGGCTGCTGCGTTCTTGGCCCAGCTACGGAAGTTGCTGGAGGCGGGATCCACCGCCGGCTGAGGCGGCGGCAAGAGGGGGTCAACTGCGATCGGCGTCTGGGAGAATCAGTGGTTGGAAAGGAGCCAATGATGGCTGCGTCTGATCCGGTTTCCCTCGTGACCCCAGCGGAGCGGGTCGAGGCCGACCCCACGCCGGGCATGGTGCGCGAACAGGCCTTGTCGGTCGACGGGATGTGGGCCGGCCTGGTGAGGACCGAGCCGGGCATGGTGTCCGGTTGGCATCACCACGGTGAGTACGACACGACGATCTATGTCGTGAGCGGGGCGGTCCGAATGGAGTCGGGTCCGGGCGGCGCCGACGTGGTCGACGCAGTGCCCGGAGACTTTCTTCACGTCCCGAAGGGAGCAGTGCATCGCGAAGCCAATCCGTCGGACGAAGAAAGTCACCTGGTCGTCGTCCGTGCTGGCCACGGACCACCCGTTATCAACGTGGACGGGCCGGCTCCGTCCGACTGACCCGGCCGACGACGGCCCCGGCGCCGGGAGCCGCGGGCTCCTTCGCGAACCTCGCCTGCGAGCGACAAACGTCGATTTGGCCGGCTCCACCGGTAGCGTTTGTCGTCAGAAGGAGCCGGGGTGAAGGTTTTCATCGGCTATCGGCGGGATGACGCGGGCGGATCGGCCGGACGCATCTACGACCGTCTGGCGGCCCACTACGGCCGCAGCAATGTGTTCCGGGACGTGGACGCCATCGACGCAGGCGTGGATTTTGTTGAGGCGGTCGAGACGAGTATCGCGGTAGCGGATGTGATGCTGGTCGTGATCGGGCCTGAATGGCTGACGATCACCGATGACCGTGGACGGGTCAGGCTTCTGGAAGAAGACGATCACGTCCGGACCGAAGTGCGGCTGGCACTCTCGGAGGCGGATCTTCGAATAATCCCCGTCCTCGTCGATGGCGCGGTCATGCCGGATCCAGACGGCCTTCCCTCCGACGTCAGAGATCTGGCGTTCCGCAATGGGGTAGAGGTGCGCGCCACCCGGTTTGACGACGATATGGCGCACGTCATCGAACAGATCGGTGGCCGGCGGATGCGCCTGTTGGCTCGCCACCGCTGGGCGCTCACGGCGGTTCTCGCTATCGCAGTGGTGTCGCTCGGGTTCGCGGCGCGGACACTGTTCCGGGGCCCTGATCCGATGAGTGGCGATTTCAACCTGGCGATCGCCGAGTTCTCCGCCTCGGGTGATGCGGAGCAGCCGGACGCACAACAACTGGCGTCGGCGGTTCACACCGCTGTCGAGCAGGAACTTTCCCGGTTCGAGGCCGGCGGACAGTTGACTGCACTGCAGGTGGCCGACCCGGCCGCCGTGGGCGCCGTGGTCGGGACGGACCTGAGCGCACGGGCGGTGGAGGCGGAACGGATCGCAACCGGGATCAACGCCGATGTGGTCCTGATGGGAGATCTGGAGATGAGCGGGGGCGTATCGCGGTTCGACGCCGAGTTCTATCTGTCCGATCGCAATCTCCGCAACGTCGAGGAGCTGGCCGGCGCCTATTCGCTGGGAACCACCGAGATCAACGCGACTGATCCTGTCACCGTCCGGCGCGAGGTTGCCCAAGTCCTGCAGAATCAGGCAACTGCGATCGCCGAGTTGGTGGTCGGCCTGAGCTACTTCTCAATCAGTGACTACTCAACGGCCTACGAACATCTCACATCGGCCAACGAAGCGTGGCGCGGCGAACAGTCCGGACGGGAAGTCGTCCTTCAAATATTGGGATTGACGACCGGTCAACTCGGCCCGGACCGGGTGGAAGAGGCGCGGGGATACTTCGAATCGGCCCTGGCGTTGAACCCCAACTACCCGCGAGCCCTGTTCGGGCTAGCCGCGGTCGAGTTCATCGAGGCGCGGGGTGAGCAGTGCTCCGGCAACGAGGCCGAGGGGCCCACGAACATCCCCCAGTTGGAATCCGTCATCCGGCAGTTTGAGCGAGTGGCCGCGATGGAGGCGCCGCCACTGTCATTCCTGGACATCCACTCACGGCTCGAGATCGGCCGGGTGTACCAGTGCCTGGCGCTGACCGGTCAGGATCGCTGGGCCGATGCCGAGCGGGAACTGAACGCGGTCGTGGCGAGCTACGACGGGTCCAACGAGCGGCTGAGAAATATTGTCGCCGAGGCGCTGCGCAGCTTGGCGTTACAGGATGTGGTCCGGGGGGACTACGAGCGGGCACTGGAACGGTACGAGGAAGCCATCGACCTGTCGCTCGACCGGGTCGATGAGGCTGCGATGCGGGGGCTGCGGGGCGACATCTTCGCATGCCACCTCGACGATCCCACGGCCGCCGAGGACGAGTACGAAAAGGCCGAGGAGGTGGGGGGAGTCCCGCCCCAACGGGCGACCTGTCCCGCGTGATGGGCATGGAACACCATGGCTCCTGGCGGGCAAAACGTCGATAAACGCCCCGGTCACGGCTAGCTTCGCGTTCCATGGGGTTGCACCGCGAGGGTGTCTTCGTAGCGCTGGTGCTGACGTGCGCGTTGATCGCCGCTGCGTGCGGAGGTGGCGGGGAGGAGGCCACCGATGCCTCGGACGTGCTCGGCACCACCCTCACCACTGCTACGACATCTCCCACCAGCGCCACGGCTGAGGCGACGACGCTGGGAACCACTCCAACCACGGGGTCGACCACCACCGAGGCAACGGCCACGACTGCTGCGACCACGACTACCGGGGCCACAACGACGACGCAGGCTACGACGACGACGCTGGCCACCACGACGACGATCCTGGCTACGATCCTGGCTGCGACATTCGAATTCGCCGGGGGACCGGGGCCCAAATTCGACGTGGAGGCAGACGTCGGCCCCACCGTTGATGGTCCTTGGCAGGCTGCGGTCGAGGCTGCGAAGCCGCAAGTCGGTACTCCGGAGTTCTTCGTCCGTTTCCGGATCCAGAACCTCGACACGCTGGGGTACATGACCGAACTGAATGTCGATTCTCCGGTGCTGGGCCAGGACCTGTGTGCGGGTGTCCTGTCCGACAGTGATCCACTGGTGCCGGACGTACCGGCCGGCAACCCGGGCGCGCAGGCAGTGTGCGTGGCCGGTCCGTTCCCTACCCAGGCGGGTGAGCAGGCGGTTCCGTTCTCGACTCCGGAGAATGCCGGCTACCGGCAGGGGGATGATCGCGGCTTCTTCGACCAGGGGATTTTCCCGGCCGCGGCGGTGCCGGGAGAGAACGTGTTCACCTTTTACTTCGAACCACCGGCCGGGAGCATGATCGGCAAGACGGTGATCGGTAACACCTCCGCAGCCTCAGCCGACTTTGGGATCGGCTTGTTCGGGCCGGTGGCAGTGGATTGCTCCGACCGGTTCAGTGGCTCCGGCGGCGGTTACAGCGATGTTCCGACCGGCTCGCCCAACGCCGGCAATGGCGATCCGGCAGTGGTGGCCTTCTCCATCACCTCCTACGACGCCGGGGGGTCTGTGACCGCCCAATGCCAAGAGATTCCGCGTTTCGATGACCCCTTTGACGCGGTTGACGGGCCCGACAACACACTCCACTACGAGGGTGTGGCTGCACCATAGGCGGTCCTCGCCCTGCGGCCTGGAATCGCTTCGAACGATCTGGGTGTGCCCGACGGATTTCGGCGCACCAACCCCTCGCTTCTGGGATTCACGCCGCGTTCCGGCGTCCGTACGTTCCGGGTGTTCGACCTACATCAAGGAGAAAACGTGCGAACACTCGAAGGTATCAAGGACTTCCAGGGCGAGTTGATCACACCCGGCGACGCCGATTACGACACAGCACGTCGAGTCTGGAATGCGGACATCGATCGCTATCCGGCGGTGGTGGCCCGCTGTACTCGGACGTCGGACGTGGTGGCGGCGCTCCGTCATGCCCGCGAACACGACCTGCTGGTGGCGGTGCGAGGCGGCGGCCACAGCATCGCCGGATTGTCGACCTGCGACGGCGGCATCGTCATCGACCTGTCCCGGATGAAGAAGATCGAGGTCGACCCGGTGCGCCGAGTGGCCTACGCCGAGCCGGGCCTCGTATGGGGCGAATTCGACGCGGCCACCCAGGCGCACGGTCTGGCGACCACCGGCGGCGAGGTGTCCGACACCGGCATCGCCGGTCTCACGTTGGGCGGCGGGTTCGGCTGGCTGAAGAAGACGTGCGGTCTCGCCGCAGACAATCTGTTGGAGGCCGAGATGGTGACTGCCGAAGGCGCAGTCGTGACCGTCTCCGCCACCGAACACCCAGAGTTGTTCTGGGGACTGCGGGGCGCTGGTGCCAACTTCGGCATCGTCACTCGTTTCGTCTACCGTCTGCATCCGGTGGGCCCGCTGCTCTATGGAGGGCCGCTCCTCTATCCCTATGACAAGGCTGCGGAGGTGCTCGAGCTGCTGCATGCGGCCGCGGCCGACGCGCCGGATGAGGTCTCGCTCATGGCCGCGCTCGTCACGGCCCCACCCGCGCCGTTCGTACCCGCGCACCTGCAGGGCCGGCCGGTAGCCGTGCTGGCCGGCGCCTACTTTGGCCGGGTCGAAGATGGGGAAGCGGCGCTGGCACCGGTACGGGATGCGCTCCGGCCGGCGGTCGACCTGATGGGACCGATCCCGTACGTGGAGCTGCAGCGAATGGTGGACGCGGCCAACCCGCCTGGGATTCATTCATACGTGAAAGCCGAATGGCTGTCTGGTCTCGGTCAGGACACCATCGCCGGTTTGGTCGCATACGGGGCGGTGCCGACCTCACCTCTCAACCAGATCCTCATCCATCCCATGGGTGGCCAGGTGGCCCGGGTGGAGCCCGACGCCACGGCGTTTGCGTTCCGCCACGCCGCCCACAGCTTGACCATCGCCGGCATGTGGCTCCCCGACAATCCCAAGCGGGAGCCCCAAATCACCTGGACCCGCGAAGCATGGGAAGCCGCATTACCCGACTCGGCCGGTGGCGCCTACATCAACCACATCGGGATAGAAGGACAAGGGCGGGTCGAGGAAGCTTACGGTTCGGCGAACTACGGACGCCTGGCCGGGTTGAAGGCGCGGTGGGATCCCGACAACGTCTTCCGGCTCAACCAGAACGTGCATCCGGCCGCCTGAGTCGCAGCGCGCGGTCACTCGGCCTGATTCGCGGCGGCTGGACGAATCCCGGCCCCAGGGGTCCTTCAGGCGCACCGGTAGGGCCGGGTGGCCGTGCGAGCGGCCATGCCGGCGAGCTGGTCGCCGACTCCCACGGCGTATCCGGGACCGAGCGCGTCCCGCCAGACGCACGAGCCCCCGGCAGGCTGGTGTGAGGTTGCGACCGCCGTCGGTCGTACATGACGTCGGGCCTTACCGCGCGTTTGCCGTTTCATCGTCATCCGGCCACCTCGCTGGACACCGGTTCCATTGTAGGTAATGGGCGGGTTTGCGTGGCCCGATCGGCGCGAGCCGCGGACGTATTCAGGGAGCGTGGCCCGCCTCGATCGTGAATCGGTGGCCCCGCAGAAACTCGTACTGCAGACGGCCGCGGTTGCGGCGGGCGCGCCGCTGGACGTAGCTGCGGATTCCCGTCATGTGACTCTTGTCAGCTGCGCCGGCGACGCGGCTGGGATGGCTGGTGAACCAGAGCTTGAATGGGCGTTCGGCGCGTGGGTTGGCCGACCGCACGCTTGCTGCACCGATTCGGCTGTCGATGGTGGCCTTGACGATTCGCCTGTCCGGATTGTGATGGCTTCCGTCCCCGCAAAACACGTAGTGGTCGGCGGTGATCCGCCGCAGGAATGGGCTGAGGATGTAGTTGCCCTTCTCCTCAAACCCGATGTTGAACTCCGCACCGTGGTGGGGCATTTTGAGCACGCTTACATGGAGTGGCTCATCCTCCCCCAGGAGGCCCTGGGCCTCGAGGCCCCTGATCACGTCGTCGCCATGGCCGTCGCCGGTCAGCAGCACCGCGTGCTCGTCCTCGGCGGCATGCAGCATGATCGAAGCCAGGTTGGCGGGCGTGACCAGGCCCCGGTTGTTGAGGGCCATTGCCAGACGCTCGGCCGGCTCGACGATCCGCCGGATCTCGTGGTTCGGTTCCGATGCAGTGAACTCGGTCGACTGCGCTCGTGCCTCACGCTTCAGGTCGTCCAGCACCGAGTGGTTGTCATCGAGCCAACCTTGAAACTGATCGCGCAGCAGCGCTACGTCCTCGGAAAGCGGAGCGAGCATGGTGAGCGTGGTGCTTCCGAGCTCACGGTCGGGCTCGGCCCCCCCAACCTCCAGGGTGGGCGGCGATGTCGCCGCCCCGTTGATGGGGATACCCAGAACTTCCAGAGCCTGCAGACTGAGTTCGGCTGACTGGCGCTCGCTCTGCGTCCAGGCCTGGGCGCCGACCAGCGCCTGGAGGCTCTCACCTGCGCCGAGCACCCGGGTGGTGGTGGCCAGCATGTGGCCGACCTCGGTTGCCAGTCCGATGCCAAGCAGCTGTTCGAACCCGTTGTGCCAGATGCCGCCCACTGCGGGCATGGTGAACCGGGGCGGACGGTGGTGACCGTTCCCGTGTGCCACCTGAAACTCGTGGATCCGTTGTTCGAGGATGTAGTCCAGGAGTTTTAGTACCCCGGTGATGTGGTCGGCATCGATGTGCGACACGCACACTGCGGCTAGCTCCCGGCCGGCATGTGCCAGCTCGGCCAGGAAGGGTGCGACATGGTCCTGAAAGCTGGTCGATCGCCCACCGTCGATGAGCATCAGGTGCCCATCTCCGCTTTCCAGCAGGAGACAGTCACCATCCGCCCCATTGAACACATGGAGCTGCATCAGGAGTCCGTGATGTCCTGGCGGCCGGCCACTTTGACGGCCTCATCGAGGCAACCCTCCGGGTTGATCACCCCGAACCCGGCGTTGTTCTTCCACGCATAATCGACGCCCGGCAGCGGTGTCGACGTGGCGCGCAAGATCCCCTCCACCTGCGCGGCCGTGAGGTCGCGACGGGCCGACAGCATCAAACCAGCCACCCCGGTTACGTAGGGGGCAGCCATCGAGGTGCCCGTCATGGCCAGCCATTGTTGGTCGCGGGGAGCAAAGCCGTTGGCCGCCACGACGTTGGTGCCTTCGGCGGCCACGTCGGGCTTTGGCCGGTTGTCACGAGTGGGTCCCTGACTGCTGCTCACGTGAATTCGGTCACGGGCCGCATCGAGATTCGCCACCGAGATGATGCGTTGACCACATGCCAGGGAGCTGACAGTGGAATCGTCCACCCAGCTGCCGTCACCAAAAAAGGACGGGAACACCCACGCCTGTTTCGGGCCCAGCTTTCCGATCCGCCGGGGGTCATCGCGCTCGATCCACGCGTGAAAGCGCCCGTCCCGTACCCGTGTGCCTCCCAGCCGCACCTTCCAGGGCCCCGCCGTCACTCCCACCACCCCGTCCGTTCCGAAGAACGGCGAGAGATAGACGGCAATGTAATTCTCGCCGTTCGCCTCGTGATACAGCTCGTTGTAGATGCTGACGAATGCTCCGTCCGCCAGGCGGCGGTTCTCGATGAACTGTCCGGGCCGGACCGGACCGATCTGCTCCCCCGGCGGAGACCACAGCGTGACGTCGAATCTGTCCTGGGACCCGTACCAGATTTCGAGTTCGTTCTCCGAGATGTCGGCAATCGAGTTGCCCACCACTTGCCAAATCAGATCACTCTGCAGGCCCTGAGCCGGCACCCGGCCGCTCGAATGAATGCGGCCCATCATGTATCCGGTGTCACCCTCGAACTCGGGCTTTTCTTGACCTGCGTTTCCGGCCGCAGCCACCACCACCCGGCCCGGCTGTGTGAGCGCTGCATCGATCCAGCGGTTGATTGCGCTGCTGCCATCGTGGGCGTGCCCGTTGGTGCCGAGGCTCACATTGATGACGACCGGCAGGTCGTAGATCTCACCAAGTGCGAACAAATAATCGACGGCATGGGCGATGCGGGTTGAGTCGTAGAACGAGCGCCGCCGCTCCAGGTCGTCCTGTGGCAAGTGGATCAGGACCGCGGCGATCTTGGCGGCCCGGCAGATGCCGCTGTTACCGGCCGCAATCGAGGCGACATGCGTGCCGTGCGATCCCGTGACGGTCTGGGACTGCCGTTCCAGCAGGTATGGGGGCAAGCTTCCCTGGTTCTCGCGGTGGTAGCGGATCGCCTGGTCGAGATGCTCTTTGCGGAATTCGGAGCCGAAATTGAAATTCGCGAGTCGCTTCGCTTGATCCGGGTCGGGCCGTCGGGATGGAGCAACTCGGGCGTTGCCCCCCTGGTCCCAGATGGAGACGAAACGCGTCTCGCCGGTGTCGTCGAGAAAGTCTGGATGGGCAAAATCGAACCCTTGCACGTCGATGATTCCGACCAGCACATCGCGGCCGAATCCGTGCACTCGCCCATCGCCGGTACGCCGTCGGTCCCTGGTCGGCGCCCCGACGCCCGCGGTGATGTCGGAGGGCGTCGGGGCCGTCAGCGGTTCGCCCATCTCGACGTAGACCAAGCCGCGCGCCTCGTCGTCGCGCAGGTTCTTCAGTTCGTCGAGACCCACCGTGGCCGTGGCCATATCCAGCTTGCGCACGACGCGGCTGCCTCTTCGTTTGGATTGTTCGAGGAGTTCAACACCGGCGTCGCTCGCCTCCGACAGGCGGGCGAACACATTGACCAAAGCCTGGGCCGCCACCCGTCCCATGAGCTTGCCCCGCTTGCCACCCACCTCCTTCCGGCTGGCCGGAACAGCGTCTTCCCCGCGCAGCAGCGGCACTTCCTTGGGGGACTTGGTGGAAACCAGCGCGGCTGCGTGCTCCGCCCGAATGGCGTTCACGTTGTCGGTGCCGTTGAGCACCATGCGCAGCTTGGGCTGTAGCTTCTTCAGCTTGGCTGCATCGTCGACCATATCCCCCTGCCAGCGCCGCGTCGGTGCCAGCCTATCCATCGGGAGTTGCAGAACAACGATGTGTCCCAGGCCAAAGGGCGACAGGCGGGCCGCGCCAGGGCGAGATCGATAGGGTGACCCGGGTATGAGCTCTACCGGCTTCCGCACAACAGGGGCGCGCAGCGTCGTGCTGCCGGCTCGTCGCCCCGGGACCGCCTGGAGGCGTGGGTCATGAGCGCCCTGGGCGAGATCCTCACTGCGTCCGGTGTGCCGCATACGGATCACGACGTTCCCGGTTACGGGACGCCAGATAACCCGACCAGCTCCGGGACAACAGACCTGTTCTTCGGGCCCGAGCTCGTGATGATTCATCATTGGGGTGCCACCGACGACGTCGGGTTCGACTCCCTCCTGAACCAGGCGATCAATGGCACTTCTACGCTCCCGCCTCCCGTCTACCAAGTGTTCATCGATCGAACCACCGCTGCGATCCACCTGGTTTCGTCAGGGCGGGCCAACCATGCCGGCGCGGGCGACCCCAATCAACTAGAACGGGTGCGCCAGGGTCTCCCCGTAATCCCTCCGTCCGACACGGACGCGGCTGGGCGGATCGGAGGCAACGGCCACTCGATCGGGATATCACTCGAAGGAGGCCAATCCGGTGATGATCATCCCGACGCCCAGAAACGGGCGGCCATTCAGGTGGCGGCTGCGCTGTGCACGGGCTTCAACTGGGACCCGTTCACGAGGGTGTTGGGTCACAAAGAGTGGACCTTGCGCAAGCTCGATCCCTGGTACGACATGGCCTGGTTTCGCAGCCAGGTGGCTTTGGAGGTAGATGAGATGCTGAAGCTCGGGGACAGCGGATATGCCGTGAGCCGTTTCCAGGCGTATCTGAACCGGTGGGCCGCATTCCGGCCGGACCTGGCACCCGGATGGGTGCCGATCAATCGGACGCATACCTTCGATGAGGCCACCCGATCGGGTGTCATCGTCTTCCAGCGCGCGCATGACCTGGACCAGACAGGTGTCATCGGCGGGATCACGGCAGCCTTGTTGTCTGTGAACGGTTTCGAAGCCGCAGACCCACGTTACGCGCTGACCGACCACCGGCATCCGCACAGCCATCCGGCAACCACCACCGTCGCCGAGTCATCCTGACACTCCCGTGCAACGGGCGGGCCTAGCCGCCGGTCAAGACCCGGGCTCGCCGGTTGTCGAAGTGTGGATGGCGACATCGTCGAATGCGCCCTCGCTACTCACGGCAGTGACCTCTATTCGGTCCTCCCATACCTGGATATCCAGGAAGTGCCGCACCGATGCGGTGTAGGCCGAGAACTCGGCCGTGCCCGCCGGCCGCAGCCTGGCACCGCCGCCGGAAACGAAGTAGGTGACACCGTCCATCGGGATGCTGCGCTGGTAGTCGTGATCGTGACCGGCCAGCACGAGATCTACCCCGTACTCCTCGAAGAGGGGCACCCATAGCTCTTGCACGTCCCGGGTGGAGCCATGCTTACCCGCCGAGTAAGCCGGATGATGCATTGCGGCGATGATTGTGGTGTGGGGCGTCCCGGCGAGGGTCTCTTCGAGCCACTCCAACTGGGAGGGATCCTCGACGCGGTTCGAGTCGAGGCCGATGAACAGCACGTGACCGATCGCAACCGAATACCAGTTGTGGGGCATCCCCAGCCTGCTGACCTGGCCCGGACCGTTGCCGTCGCGGACGTCGTGATTGCCGAGGACCGGGAGCAGGCTGGCGCCTGCGTCGAGTATCGGTGCAAAGGGATCGAATACTGTCGCGTCGAGCCGTTCCGGATCGCCGTTGGGGTAGACGTTGTCGCCAAGCAGGATCAGGCCGTCAAATGGGTCCGAAACGCCCGCTTCAGCCATGAAACCGGCGGTCTCCCACTCGTGTTCATCACCTGTTCCCACATCGCCCACCGCGGCCAGCCGGACCAGCGGTGGGTCCGGAGCTTTCTGGACCGCGGTCGCCGGTGGTGTCGATCCGGCATCTGGTGCTTTCTCGGGGGCAGTTGTCCCGGGCGGGGCTTCGACGTCGATGGACGTGGCAACGCTCGAAGGCGAACCCGGCTGACTCGGCACGGTCTGCGGCGGAGGTCCCGACCGCCACCAGCCCGACCCTGCGACGACACCGACCAGGAGCAACCCGGCTGTGGCGAGGAGCAGGCCGCTCTTGGCCCGGCTGCGGCGGCGGTCAGACATGTCCGCTGAGTCCCGCTCGCCTCGGGGCGTCACCCCGGCGGGCCCCAAGGCGCGGCTGTGGCCTTGGCTGGAACAGCGCGCCGGGTTGAACTTCGCAGTAGCCGCAGAGCCACAGATCCCCGGCAGGCAGATGTTTCATGGTGGGAACGGTCATGTGCGCTGTGCGCGCACACTTACGCACCGCCGCTGACACCCTGCTGAACGGGCCCATTGACCCAGCCCGCCGCTTTGCACCCGATTTCGACCCCCGTGTCCGCCGGAGATGTCTGCTCTCCGGCGCCATTCTCGATCGTAGCGTCGCCGATGCGGTGTGAACGGACGGGCGAGATCTGTGGCCGGCCCGGGTATGCCTGCCGGTCCTTCTCTACACTCACGTCCCAGAGGTGATCTCGTGAACACTGCGGCGTGGTTCGACTTCAACGGCCAGGTGGTGGTCGTTTGTGGCGGCGGCGGGGCTATTGGACGGGAACTGGCGGTGGCGTTTTCCCGCCACGGCGCAACGGTGGTCGTGGCCGATCTCGACGCAGCCAGCGCCGAAGCAGTGGCCAACGAGGCCGAGACGATCAGTGCCGCCGAAGTCGATGTGAGCAACGGAACTGCGGTCGAGGACCTGATCGAATCGACATGGCAGGGGCACGGGAAGATCGACGTGCTGGTAAACACGGCCGCCATCTACCTGCGGATGCCCTCGCTCGAGCTGACTGAAGCTGATTTCGACCGGGTGATGGGCATCAACGTGAAGGGCACCTGGTTGCTGTGCCAGGCGGCGGGACGGAGAATGATCGATCGAGGACGGGGCCGGATCATCAACTATTCGTCGAACGCCGGCATTCGCGGTTCGGCCCGCCAGCTCGCCTACAACGCGTCGAAGTCGGCAGTCATCTCGATGACGAAATCGCTGGCGGTCGAGTGGGCGCGCACGGGCGTGACCGTCAACGCCGTAGCGCCCGGTCCGACCGATACGGCCCTGATGGCGCCTGCATTCACCGATCCTGCCGTTGTGGAGGCGTTCGCCCAGCGGATACCGCAAGGGGCCCTGACCACCACAGACGTCACGGTGGGCCCGGTCCTGTTCCTTGCCTCGGAGATGGCCGGCTCCATTACGGGGCACACCCTGTTTGCCGATGGCGGGATGAGTGCGACCTGACCGGCATGCCGGCCAAACCGCCATGATCGGCATCGATACGGCACCTATCCCGCAATGGTGGTTGCGGGTGCGTAGGCTGGCGTGGTTGGGAGTGTTCGTCCTCGCGGTCGCATGTGGCGGAGACAGCGACCGCGGGTCGGCGGGACCCGGTGACACCCCGGGGGAGGAGGGGGCGGTGTTGAGGATCGTTTTCGAGAGGTCCGGCGGATTTGCCGGCCTCACCCGTTCGATGACCCTGGATTCCAGCAATCTGACCGGCGACGAACGGGAGATCCTCAGCCGGCTCATCGAAGAAGCGCAGTTCTTCGACCTTCCAGCCCAGATCGTCGGTGATGCTCCCGTGCCCGACGATTTCACCTATTCGATCGAGGTGGAGGCGGGGGACCGGGCGGCCACGGTGGTGACCAGCGACTCGGCCGCGCCGGAACAGCTGCGACCCCTGCTCGACTGGCTGACCAGCCAGCTGCAGACCCGAAGGGAGGGCTGAACAACGCAACGGAACGAGTGGCCGCCGTCCCCGAACCAAAGGACAAACCCATGCATCACCACGCTCATTGCATCATTCCGCCGTACGTGCTCGAGTCGATTGCAGAAAACGGCACGCCTGCGCAGCAAGCGGCCGCCGAGGCCAGCCTCGTCGTTTCGGCCGAGATACGAGAGGAGCGTGCTGAAGCGCCGCCCGCGGCCGCAGCGCCGCCGTCGGCCACGCCCGCCGCCAAAGAGCGTGTCGTCTACAACGCCAACAACGGCACCACCTTGCCGGGCACGCCGGTGCGGCGCGAGGGTGATCCACCGACGGGAGACGCCGCCGTCGACGAGGCGTACGACGGATCGGGAGAGACGTACGACCTCTTCGACCAGGTGTACGGCCGCCAGTCGATGGACGGCAACAACATGCGGTTGGATTCCACGGTCCACTACCGGGTCGGTTACGACAACGCCTTCTGGAACGGGAAGCAGATGGTGTACGGCGACGGTGACGAGAACCTGCCAGAGTCGGAGCGCCTGTTCAACCGCTTCACGAAGTCGCTCGACGTCATCGGCCATGAGTTGACCCACGGCGTGACCCAGTTCACAGCCAACCTCGCCTATGTAGGTCAATCCGGGGCGATGAACGAGTCGTTCTCAGATGTCTTCGGGTCGCTGGTGGTGCAGCGGGCTCAGAACCAGACTGCGACGGCCGCCAGTTGGCTCATCGGGGCCGAGCTGTTCACGGCCAATGTCTCCGGAGTCGGCTTGCGGTCGATGAAGGCACCCGGCACCGCCTACGACGACCCGGTCATCGGCAAAGACCCACAGCCCGCCCACATGGACGACTACGTGAACACCACCCAGGACAACGGCGGCGTCCACATCAACTCCGGCATTCCGAACCACGCGTTCTATCGGGTGGCCACCGATCTAGGCGGCAATGCCTGGGACGACGCCGGGATGATCTGGTACCGAACGCTGACCGACGGGCGCCTCAGCAGCCAGGCGTCGTTCCAGCAGGCGGCCGAGCTGACATTCGTGATCGCCGGCGAGTTGCACGGCACCGGCAGCACCCAGCAGACGGCGGTCGTGAACGGCTGGAGAGCCGTCGGGATCGATCCCGTCACCGGTACCGGCCCTCCGCCGCCTCCCCCGGGTGGCTGCAACCCGCTCGCCACCCAACTGATCGGGCTGCGATTCGGCCGATGAGGACGAAGCTTCCGGGCCTGCACATCCAGATGTTGTCAGAAATTGGACAGTTGGTGACATGATCGTGTAGGTTGTACGGGCTGGCCAATTTGGTTTGAGGGGCGGTTTTTGGACGACAGCCGGTGTGCCCTTCCCGCGGGAAGGGCGCCATCTGATACTCGCCGTGGTCGGATAGCGGGATCCATCCACCGGCGCTCAAATTCCGGGATCGAGGAGCGGCGCATTCCCGCGCCCTCCCTCACGGTTCTGTTGCGACCACCGGTGCGCGCGCAGCTCTGCGCGGTTCCTGTGGGCAAAGCCTATTGCGTGGTCTTTGGCGTCCTGAGCGGACGGTCGCAGACCTTCGAGGATTGGAGGTGATACGGCGGCATCTCAGGGCACATAGGTGAGACCGAATCCCGTGACCTCGAGGTCACGGACGGAGGGAGGAATTCAGCGTGAGCAAACGAATAGCAATTCTGCTGGTGATGGCATTGGTGCTGTCACTGGTGGCGGGGGTGCCGGCGTCCGCCGATCACCCGGATGATGGTGTTAGTGACGGATCGGGTCTCCACCCGGCAGATACGTCCGTTGCGCTCGTTGAACACGATGCCACTACGGCAATGGTGGAAGGACTGGTCAGCGATGGCCCGAACGCCAAGGTCGTGAAAAATCTCGACTTGGTGGGCCGCGGCGACCGACTGGTCACCGATGCTACTACCGACGTCTGGGCGCACAACGGCTACGCCTATACAGGTACGTTTCAGAACCCGTGCGGTGGCGATCCGGAGGCGGGTGTCTGGGTGTGGGACGTCGGTAACAAGACCAAGCCCTCATTCGTGACGGTTATCCCGTCGCCCGCCGGCAGCCGTTCGAACGACGTGCGGGTAGCCACCATGAACTCTGGCGACATCCTGGTGCAC
>JBFGLM010000028.1:0-61933 GCA_041576165.1 Acidimicrobiia bacterium | reverse complement strand
TCAGGCGCCGTCACTCGACCCGGACAGCCAGTTCTTCTACAACGCCGACTATGGCGCGATGTTCATCGAAGCCTGCGCCGGACGCCTGGCCTTCCAGTTCCACTCCATCTCGGCGGGATTGGTGGACAGCCATGCCATCGGTGCGGCGTCATGCACCGGCACCGGCAGCCCGCCTGTGGCCACAGATGACGCAGCCGCCACGGCCGAGGATGTGGCGGTGCTGGTAGACGCGGTCGCGAACGACACCGACCCGGACGGAGATCTGGATCCGACGTCGGCAACCACCACCTGCGGAGGATGCGCCCCAACGAGCAACGGCACACTGGTCAACAACGGGAACGGCACGTTCGACTACACGCCCGACGCCAACTTTCACGGCCTGGACTCGTTCGTCTACCAAGTGTGTGACCTGGCGGGGCAATGCGACGTCGCCACCGCCTCGATCACCATCAACCCGGTGAACGACCCTCCGGTGGCGGCCGATGATTCGGCCAGCACGACCGTGGGAACAGCCGTAACGGTGGATGTCATCGCCAATGACTCGGATGTCGACGGCGACCCGTTGACGGTGACCAATCTCGGCACCCCCACCAACGGCGTGGTCGTCGACAACGGGGACGGGACGCTCACCTATACCCCCGACCCCGGCTACACCGGGAGCGACGCGTTCACGTACACCGCCAACGATGGCGCCCTCGACTCCAACCCGGCGACGGTCAGCGTGAGCATCGGTGCCGCTACCCAGACCGTCGAGGTGCGAGTCGCCGCCGGCAGCGACGATGCCGAAGAACGCGGCACGGGCTCAGTGTCGCTGACGAGTAGCGATCTCGAGCTGGTCGTCGACGGCAATCGCGGACCGCAGACCGTGGGTCTGCGCTTCACCGGAGTGGAGGTCCCGCCGGGAGCATCGATCACGAACGCGTGGGTGCAGTTCCAGGCGGACGAGACGGGCTCGGGCGCCGCCGACCTGGTCATCGAAGGCCAGGCCGATGTCAACCCGCCGACCTTCTCGAACACTTCCGGGAACATCGTCAGCCGCCCAAGAACTGCTGCCTCGGTGGCGTGGTCGCCGCTCGCATGGAACACGACCGGGGAGGCCGGTCCCGCTCAGCGGACCCCTGACTTGGCGGCCGTGGTGCAGGAGATCGTCAACCAGAGCGGCTGGGCGTCCGGGAATGCATTGGTACTCATCGTGACCGGCAGTGGGGTTCGGACCGCTGAGTCCTATAACGGGGTGGCGGCGGCCGCCCCCCTCCTACACATCGAGTACAGCAGCGAGCCCATACCCAACCGTGCTCCGGTGGCCGTTGATGACACGGCAACCACTCAGGTGGATGCTCCAGTGGTGATCGATGTCGTGGCCAATGACAGCGATCCGGACGGGAATCTCGACCCGGCGAGCACCAACGTGGCCTGTGCCGGCTGCTCGACGCCGGCCAGTGGAACTCTGACCAACCTGGGGAACGGCGCATTCGACTACGCGCCGAGTGCCGGCTTCACCGGGGCGGATGGCTTCGTATATGAGGTTTGTGACACCGAGTCGCTCTGTGACATGGCGTCGGTTTCGGTCACCGTGACCGACGCCCTGCCCCAGGTCATCGAGGTGCGGGTGGCGGCATCGAGCGACGACGCCGAAGAACGAGCTAACGGGACGGTGTCGCTCACGAGCAGCGACCTGGAACTCGTGACCGACGGCAACCGCGGTGTCCAAACTGTCGGCGTTCGGTTCCTCGGTGTCGGGATCCCCGCCGGGGCGACGATCACCGCCGCGTGGGTGCAGTTCCAGGTGGATGAGACCGACTCGGTGGCGACCGACCTCGTGATCGCCGGCGAAGCATCTGCCAACCCGGTCACGTTTGTGAACACGAACGGCGATATCAGCGGCCGACCTCGCACCGGCAGCTCGGCGGCGTGGTCCCCGGCCGCCTGGAACACGGTGGGCGCGGCCGGAGCCGACCAGCAGACCACCGATCTGAGCGCAATCGTTCAGGAGATCGTGGCGTTGCCGGGTTGGGCGGCAGGCAATCCGATTGTGCTCATCTTCACGGGTACCGGGCAGCGCACTGCCGAGTCGTACAACGGTTCCAGCGGTGCCGCCGCCCTGCTGCACATCGAATACGTCGCGCCCTGAGTCACCGGACGGGCGCCGCCGGCGCTGCTGCACCCGTGAGTTACTGACCAAAGAAATCTACGCCTGGGCGCCGCCGCTCACGGGTAGGCCATGGCGGGATGCACATCCACGCTCGCTCACCCTGGGATCCGCTCTGCCAGCTCGACGATCACTTCGAGCGCCCGCTCGACATGCTCGAGGTGGCTTCTGGCGTTCAGCACCGCCAGCCGGAGGGTCACCTTCCCGCCGAGGACAGTGGTCGATACATAGATACGGCCGTCGGCCTGGATGGCCTGGGCCAGCGCTCGATTGGCTGCATTCGGATCGCCGTCTCCGGGTGCGAGGCGAAAGGTGACCACAGACAGATCCGGAGGCGGACCCACCTCGATGCGGTCCAGCTCACCCAGACGCTGGTGGAAGTACCGGGCCAGTAGCAGCTTCTCCTCCAATGCCGCCCGGAACGGGGCGAGCCCGTGAAGCTTGAGCGGCAGCCATAGCCGCAGGGTGCGGTTGTGGCGGGTCAGCTCGGGCGAAACATCAGCCGGCGAGATGAGATCGCCGTTCTCCTCCGCATCGCGCAGGTAGGGCGCCGCCGAGGCGTGGGCCCGGATCATCGCTTCACGGTTCTTGACCAACACGACCCCGGACCCGAACGGCACAAACAGCCCTTTGTGCGGGTCGAGGACGACCGAGTCTGACGCGTCGATCCCGCGCAACATCTCCCTCCCCATTTCACACAGCGCGAACGCCCCGCCGTAGGCGGCGTCGACGTGCACTGTCACCTGATGGGCCGCCGCGACCTGCGCCAGTTCGGCGAGCGGGTCAACAGCGCCGGTGTCGGTAGAGCCGGCCGAAGCGACGAGCAGCCAGGGCCGCAGGCCGGACCGCCGGTCGGCGGCCATCATTGCCTCGGCTGCTTCTGCTCTCATGCGGTAGGCGTGGTCGATCGGCACGTGACGGACGATCGCCTCGCCCAGGCCGGCAATGTGGAGAGCCTTCCCGACAGAGTGGTGGGTGTGCGCAGTGAGGTAGACGACCGTGCGCGGAATGTCGGCTGACCTGACCTGGGCAGCCTCGCGCGCGGTGACTATTGCGGTGAGGTTGGCGGTACTTCCACCGGATGTGAGGTCTCCGCCGGCGTCGGCGGGGTAGCCGAGGAAACCTCCGATCCAGCGCAACAGCAGGTTCTGGAGGCGGACCGAACCCGGTGCGCCATAAGCGATACCGGCGTAACGCCCGGTCACCGCCGCCAGGTAGTCGCCGAGGGCCGACGTGTAGAGACCGGGTCCCGGGATGAACCCGAAGAAATGGCCCGCTGTCTCATTGACGCCGAGACGGTCGACGCCCTCCCACAGCACTGTCAGCACTTCTCCAATATCCGCCGGTTCATCGACCAGCGGGGAGCCGCGAAGGGCTTCGACCGCGGCGGCGTCATCGGGCACGTAACCCGCCAACCCGGGTAGGCGTTCGATCCAATCGTCGGCGTAGCCGGCGGCGGCCTCCAGGTACGCGGCCCGCTCCGCGTGTGCCGGTTCGAGGGTGCGTGCGAGTGCCTCCAGCTGTGCGAGACGGTCGAGCATCCCGGCATCCTGGCACATACCTTCCCTGCCGGCGTGACCTGGTGACGAGCGGGCGGACGACGGTCGGATCGAGTTCCCTCGAGCGTCTGGGCCTCCGGCACCGGCGCACATCGAGTGCCTCACCCAGATCCCACCCAGGTGTTTGGGCGCAATGGCGGTGTTGTGCTCGGCGTGGCCCGCGGGGCCGGTATTGGGGTCAATCTACGGCCGACGCCACACCGGAGTCCGCGGATCGCCGGCGGCCGACAACCGACCGATTGCGTTGCGGTGCCACGCAAGGCACTATGCCTTGTCGGCCAAAGGGGAGAGCATCGAAATCACACACCTGGTTGACACGATCAATCTCATGCTGCCGGAGCCGATCATCGCGCCGCACGGAGATCGTGACGCAGTCGATCTGCTCACAGAACAGTATGGGGCTCCCGAGGTGCGTGAGACGGAAAACGGTCTCACTGAGCTGGTGTTCGAGGTGCGCGACCTGCATGAGCTCCGGCTCACGAAAGATAGGGACGGGTTCGTCATCGCGGTCGCACTGCGGCAACGAGGAGAGGCGCCCGACGCCCTATGTCCGGAGGTGGGATGGTTGAAGCTGAATGTCCGCGCCTCCGGCACCGGTACCGGCTCGTATCGAGGCTTGAAGATCGGGTTCCTGTCGGGTATCGCCCGCGCCAGGGCCGAGGATGCGGCGAGCAAAGCCCTGGCAGCGGCCGTAGCGGCGCTTCTCCCAACACTGTGCCCCGGCGCCTGTCCACCACCGTGCACGTGTATCCCGAAGGCCATCACCGCCCCCGCCGCTTTTGTCGCTCACACCACGGCCTGGTGGAAGTTCATCCCAATCGGCGGGACGTGGAATGTGACGATGACAAGATTCCTCGACGCCTACTGCAAATGAGGGCACGTTGCGCGTGACGAGGTAGGTGCGGGCGCCTCCCACCCGACGACCGCGATTATCTGGTCTTGCTCTTCGGGTGGCAACGCGACGTCGTTACGTTGCGCGAGTCGCTTCCCACTTCGAAGACGCACGGTTCCCGGCCACAGGAACCGCTGCAAGCAACCCGCCGCGGGACCGGGCTCGAGTCCCCCTTCCTCCAGTTCGTGGGTGCCTCTGGGCGGCGCCCACGCAACCCCAAGAACAACCCCCGCCGATCGGCGGGGGTTTGTCTACCTCAGCAAGTCGACCCCATTACTCCGGGGGGCTCATGTCGATACACGTGAAGACCTGCACCTGGCCGCCGTGGTTGATGTGCGGATGGCCATCGCAGGCCGCCGCCGCGGCATCGAGCGAGTCGGCCTCGATGACCGTGTAGCCGGTGGCCGGGGTGTCCCCGAGCGGCCCTTCACTGACGCCGTTGCCGGTGAGGTGCTTGGCCTCACCGAACGGCGCACCACCGTCGACGATGGCATCGCCCATCTTGCCGTACCAGGCGCCCCACTCTTCCATGATCTGCTGCATTTTCTCCGGGTCGGACTCCATGCCCATTCCACCGGAGTAGAGCACCATATATTTCGCCACTCCCGCCTCCCTGCGTGTCGAGTGCGCCGGTACGGTACGGACCATTCCCGCCCGGATCAAACCGGTCGCCATTCAGGAGAGCGGCCGCCGGCGCGTACACCGGCCGGGCCGCGACAGCCGAACCGATCAGGACCGCCCGCGTAGGCTCAGACTCGATGTCGAGAGAGGAGGAGCTCCCATGCAATACGGTCTCTGGCACGTCGAACGCCGTGACGGTGCCAACCGCGATGACCTCGCCAACGCCGCTCTCGCCTTCTGCCGAACGGTCCGGGCTCTCGACGGAGTCGACGACTGCCGCTACTACTGGAAGCCCTACGACACCATCGTGGTGATGGCCGAGGCCGAATCCGCAACGGCCTGGAATGTCGCATCGGGGGATTTCGCGCAGGCGGCATTCGACCTCTTCGACCTCGGACGGGCTGTCGGCTACGAGGAGTGGCTTGATGCCCGGTCGGGGCAGGAGACGTACATCGCCGCTGGGCGATGATCAAGCGGTGCGACACCGGACCAACGGGCCGGTGCCGCTCTGACCCGAGGGCAACTTTCGGCCACTGGGCCCCCTGAGGGCACCCTGCAGCCTAAGGTAGCCTCAACCCCGCCGGTACGACTCCCGGGCAACCCGTGTGTAGGGGACCGGCGCCACCGTTGCCCGGATCTCCATCTGCGCGTGCCGCTCGACGTTGCTCTTGGCAGTGCCGCCGTCGGGCTCCCCCCATAACAGCGTGACCTCGGTCCCCGGCGAGGCGTACTCGTTGTCCAGCACCGCCAGAGTCAGCATCCTCCGTTCGTTGGAGCTGTATCCGATCCAGGTCGAAATCCCCACCGTCTCGTCGCCGGACAGCACTGCGTCGTAGGGGTGCATGGCGTACACGGCCGAGGGAAACTCGATGAACTTGGCCCGGTCGCCGTGCTCCAACTGCGACCCGATGGCCCGTAGGACGTCGGCGTTGTCGAGTTCCAGCGTCACCTTGGTCCGGGGTGGGGCCTTGGCCATCTCCACGAGCGCCTCCCGGCCGATGAAATCGTGGTCGAACTTGACGAAGTCGCCATACCCCAGATCCCAGGGCGTGAAGTAGTACGCCTCGATGTTCTGGTCGTAGAAGCTACCACCCAGCGACGCCGACCCCTCATAGCCGTCGGCCGGCAACCACTCCCGATAGGCCTTCATGGGCTCACCGGTGTATATCGCGGGCAACGGGGAGGGGATCCAGCCCGACTCGAGGGTGTTGGACGAATAGGCTCGGGCGCCCACGCGGTGTAGACCGAACTGCTCCCCGGCGCTGATCAGGGCCTCCTGCACGGCCGGTTTGTCGTCCCACGGTCCGAACAGCTCGAACCCGGGCTGTCCCGCCATGCCGTGGCGCAAAGCCCGTACCGGCCTTCCGGCGATTGTCAGGGTCGTCATGTTGAAGAAGCGCACGTCGGGCGGCGGTTCGCCGAGCGCCGCCTCCATCGTCTGCATGGCGTTGGGCCCCTGCACCTGAAAGCGATACGACCTGCGGCGGGATTGGTCTTCTCGCAGCGCGGTTCGTTGATCGAGCTCGTGCTCGACGTCGTATCCGCCGGCTTCGGCCTGATACATGATCCAGTTGAGGCACGGCACCCGGCCCACCAGTTCGAACTTCCCGGGGGCAAGATAGAAGAGGATGACGTCGCCGATCACGTGCCCGGCGGGACTGCACGGCGCCAGATGTTTGGCCCGATCCACTTGGAAGCCCTCGAAGGTGTTGTATCCGACATGGCTCAACAGCGCCAGTGCGTCGGGGCCTTCCAGCGCCAGGTCGACCATGTGGTAGGACAGATCGAACAGGATGCATGTCTCCTGCCAGGCGGCTTGTTCGTCGCGCCAGTTGGTGAACTCGGCCGGCACGCCTGGATAGACGTTGGGTCCGACCTGGGCGTTGCGCAGCATGCCGACCGGATTCCCGGCGGCGTTGAGCCTGTCTTCGAGGCTGGCGGTCATCGAGGTGCCTCCTGTTCAGATGCCGGTTGCGGGCCTGGCGCACCCGGAACCCGTGGCTGAGTCTAGAAAACGTGCCGTGGCGCCCCCCGGTCTCACTCCACCGGAACCGGCGGCGTGCCGTGGGTGTGGAACGTAGCGATGGTCTGAAGTCCCCAGGCCTGTCCCTTGGCCCGTTCCTCAGGTGTCCACGAAACCGTCGGCCAGTCCGGAGCCAGCATCAGGCGGGCGCCGGCATTACACAACTCGATTCGGTTGCCTCCCGGCTCCCACACATAGAGGAAGAACGTCTGTTGGATCGCGTGTTTGTGAGGCCCGGTTTCGATGTGGATGCCGTTCTCCAAGCACACGTCTGCCGCCCGCAAGATGTCCTCCCGAGTGTCGGTGGCGAGCGCGATGTGGTGGAGGCGACCGGCTGTGCCGGTGGCGTCGACCGTGTGTACGAGGTCATAGGTCTTGTCGCTGATCGTGCACCAGGTGGCCGCCGGGACACCCTCGTCGGTGACGATCTGTTCGGTCTTCATCGCACCGAGCGCTTCGGTCAGGAACTGGTCGTTGGCCGGCACGTCGACGGCCAGGTAGTTCACGTGGTCGAGCCGCCGAATGTTGGCCCCCCGGCCCGGAAACCGGGCCGCCTGATTCTTCAATGACGGGACGAGGTGGGGCGGCGCTTCGTAGCGTTCGGATTCCCAATAAAGGCCGATTTCGTGGCCGTCCGGATCTTCGGTGAGATAGATCGGTCCCAGTCCCAGTTCGTCCTCAACCCAGCGCCCGGGACTCCCATACTTCCCCAAAGCGTCGACCCGCCGCTCCAGCGCATCGGGGCCGGCTGCTCGCAGGTAGGTCCGGCCGATCCCTGAAGTGGAGCTGGCTGTCAGCTTGATCGTGAAGCGTTCGTAGTCGTCCCAGGCGTGCAGGTAGACCGAATCACCCCGCTGGCCTACCTCATCCATCGCCATCAGATCGATGAAGAAGGCCCGGCTGTCTTCGAACGTCGGGGTGAATAGCTCGACTGATCCCACGTGGGCGAGGTCACGCACCCGCGGATTTCCACTCACGGCAGGCTCCCAATGCGCACAGCTCGGCGTCTCACTCGGCTCAGACCAGAATGGCGGTGTTGTAGTCGAGGCGGCCCTTTTGGCCTGCGGGGAACAAGTTCCGTTCCTCGATCCAGTGATAGGTGCCTTCGTACACCTCACGGGTATACGGCTCGAACACGATGCGTTCCCCGTTGCCAAAGGCCTGGACGTCGATCATCGGGTGGTAATGCTCGGCGACTTCTCGCGGGTAGTACTCCTTGTAGCGTGAGGGTTCGGCGTCGAGATCACGTTGTGCGCGGCGCAGCGCCCGGAAGTAGCGCTCCACGTCCTCGCGCTCGGATCGTTCGTCGATCAGGAACCCGATCATGAACGTGGTGTCGAGAACCTTTCGGAATCCCTGCTGCTCCACCACATACATCGGCGGCCCGAACAGGTTGGCGGCCTCGATCTTCCCGTCGAGCAGCAGCGCCAGGCGGTCCTGGGGACCTCCGACGTACGAAACGTGAACCTCGTCCTCAGCCAGGACCTGCTCGAGCGATTGCAGCAGCGAGAAGTGACTGCCGGAGTGGTAGCCGACTCCAATCGACACATTCGCCAGATCTCGTGGCCGCCGTATCTGCGAGTCCGGCGCAACGTACACACCGCTGGGCGTCATCGAATAGGCACTTCCCCACATCCGGCTGTGGGTGGCGGACGCCGCCATGTTGACGGCCCAATGACACGCCGAGCCGACCTCGCAAGCCAGACCCTCTTCCATCTTCTCGAACGCGCCCTCCTGATGATCGGGCACCGAATTGGTCGACGGTGTGGCCACCTGGTCGCTCATCAGCGGATTGTGAACGAACTCGTAGTCGAGACCCTCGTCCGCGAAATAACCCTTCTCGTGGGCGATCCACTCCTGCAACCGTCCATGGGACTGGATCCGAAACGTCGGCATGTCACTCCTATCGTGAGGACCAATCGTATTGGACCAAGCGACAGCTCGATGCGTCAAGGCAGCAGGTTCTCCGGCAGGCCGTGCTCGAGTACTCGGCGCAGTCGTTCGATCGTGCCGCGGGTCATGACGGGTTCGTGTCCTGCGTCGGAGATGAGATCGGCGGCCGCCTGCATCTCTTCGAGGCGTCGTCGAGCGTGGGGTGCGGTGCCGACCAGCAGCCGGATCACGTAGTCGCGATCGATTGTATTCATCTCGTCGAACAGGTGATTCCGCAGCCAGTCCAGGTCGCCGCGGGCCGCACCCACCTCCAGGCTCTCGATCATCACCGAGGTGAGGCCTTTGATGAAGATGCTGCGCATCAGCTTTCTCGCCGACGCGATTCCCGCTACTTCACCCACCACCGTGACGCTGCCGCCCAAGCCGCCGACCGTGGCGGCATAGGACGCGGCCCCCGGCCCGGACGCCAGCGCCGGCGTTCGCAGGCCGCGGCCCGGCACGGGAGACATCAACGCCACATCGGCGAACTGCAGACGGTGGGCCGCCGCTTGCTCGGCCAGGTCTTCTTCCAGTGCCGGAGCGGCGGTGGCCAGATCCGCGTAGATGGTATCGGCCGGGATGGCTTCCAGCGCCTGGGTCAGCGCCGCAGGCGCGTCGGCGGCCCCGGTGATAGACACCACCAGATCGGCGTCGACCACGGCGGTCTGTGGTTCCAAGTGACGATCGACTCCGGGGGGCGTCGGCACTTCGGCGGGATCGAACCCCCGTACGTCGGCGCCGGCCCCAGCCAGGTCGGCGGCGATCAGCGATCCTGCCTCGCCCAATCCGAAAACCGCGATGCGCATTTCAGTTCTCGTCGAGGCGGTCGACCCATCGAACGCCCAGGTCTTCGAGCTTGATGCGCAGGTCGTAGAAGTCGACCCCCAATTCCCCCTGCTCCAAGCGGCGCCGGGTCGTCGCTTCCTTCTCGATCCGGGCTTGTGCCGCCGCCAGCACCGCCTCTGCATCGGCCCGCGCCACGATTGCGACCCCGTCGTCATCGGCTACGACCACGTCGCCCGGGTGGATGGGCACGCCGCCCAGCTCGATAGGCACGTTGACGGCGCCCGGCGTTTCCTTCACGGTTCCCTCAGCGTGGATCACCCGAGCCCAGACCGGGAAGCCCATGCTTCGCAGCGCCGAGACGTCCCGGACGCCGGCGTCGATCACCACCCCGCTACAGCCTCTGGTCATGAGCGATGTGGCCAGCAAGTCACCCACCATCCCATGGGTGCTCGGCCGGTCGGTGACGATCACCAGCACGTCGCCGGGCTCCACCACCTCTACCGCAGCATGGATCATCATGTTGTCGCCGGCGACACATCGGACCGTCACCGCCGAACCGGCCACTGCCGCCTCGGACTGAATCGGGCGGATCCCGGGGTCGAGCAACCCGCGGCGCCCGTACGCTTCGTGCACGGTCGCCACGCCCGCCTGTGCCAGGCCGGCGATGCTGGCGGGAGCAGCCCGATCAATCGTGCGCACGACAATCCGATCACGCCCCACGTCTCCTCCTCATGGCTGTGACCGCATTTTCATCCGCTACGCCAGCTCGGTCGCCACTTGGGGGTACATCCGCTGATATGCCTCGCCCATCGTTTCGGTGGGCAGACCCAGGTTGGGCCCGGAATTGCGGCGAGCTTGCACGCCCCGGCGCTTCGCCACGTCGGTGTAGTAGTCCCACAGGTGCTGCTGCCCTTCCATGCAGTGCATCGCTTCCAGCTTTCGGTCCCAGACCTCGGTGATGTCGAGCAGGACGTCGGGCATGAAACCCGAGTATTCGGTTTGGTGGGGTTCGAACAGGAACACCGGGGGCGCCCCCAGGACCTGTCCTCCCGGGTCGTGACCTGGGGCTTGGGCAATGATGCGGGCTTTGGTGGCAAGGGAGTGAGCGGTCTCATGGTCCCGATTCCACGGATCCTTCTCGGAGTGGGTGAGCACGACCGTCGGCATCACGGTCCGGTACAGCCGTACCAGACCATCAAGTAGTTCGGGGGTTTCGACGATCGGATAGTCGCCGACGTCGAGAGTATGCAGCTCGGCGCCGAGCAGCGCGGCCGCGGCCGCCGCCTCTCGGTGACGGGCCTCCTTGACCTGCTCGAGTTCGAGGCCCTGGCGCCAGTAGCGGGCCGACTCGCCTTTTTCGCCGTAGGCGATGCAGACGACGTTCACCGGGTGTCCGCGGGAGGCGTACAACGCAATGGCGCCGCCGGCTCGCCACACGAAATCCCCCACGTGGGCACTGATCACGAGCAGCGACTCTCCGGGCATCGGCCGCACACTATCTGAAGTGCCCCGTCTCCTACACTGGCGGGTACCGGAAGGAAGCCGATGACGACGACATCCTCGGGTGTGCGCTGCATGCTCATGCGGGGCGGCACGTCCAAAGGCGCCTTCTTCGTCGAGGACGATCTGCCGGCCGAGCCTGCGGCACGTAACGACCTTTTGTTGCGGGTCATGGGGAGCCCCGACCCGCGACAAATCGACGGCGTGGGGGGCGCCCACCCGTTGACCACCAAAGTCGCGATCGTGGCGCCGTCGGCTCGCGATGGCATCGATGTCGAATACCTGTTTCTGCAGGTCGGGGTGGACGATGCAACGGTGACCGACCGCCAGAACTGCGGAAACATGCTGGCCGCCGTGGGCCCGTTCGCAGTCGAGCGGGGTTTGATCGACGTCGAGGATGGAACACCGTCGCTGCGGATACTGATGCGAAACACCAACAACGTGGCTGTTGCCACTTTCCCCGTCGCAGGGGGACGACCGGTCTACGAGGGCGATACCGAGATCTCCGGGGTGCCCGGGACCGCGGCCGCGGTGTCATTGGAGTTCGAGGACATTGCGCGGCACGGCGGTTCGGTGCTGCCCACGGGACGGGCCGTGGAGATAATCGGAGGTCTGGCCGTGACGCTCGTCGACAGCGGCATGCCCGTCGTGGTCATCCGGGCGGCCGATGTTGGAATTACCGGCTACGAGTCGTGCGAGCGGCTCACCACCAATACCCAACTCCGCGCCAGGTTGGAGGCGATTCGCCTGGTCGCCGGACCGCTGATGGGCCTCGGTGACGTTGCGGACACGACCGTGCCCAAGCTGACCATCGTTGCCCCGCCCAAAGGAGGAGCTGCGGTCTCGACCCGCACCTTCATCCCGCATCGCTGCCACGACGCGATCGGCGTGCTCGGCGCAATCTCGGTGGCGGCGGCCTGCCAGATCGCGGGTTCGGTGGCCGAACGAATTGCCGCTCTCGATCCGGAATCGCCGATCGTTCGCCTGGAGCATCCGACGGGCACCTTCGACGCGATCGTCTCGATGGCGTCGGACCCCCCGCCGCGAATCACCCGAGCCGGCATCATTCGCACAGCCCGGCTGCTGATGGACGGAACCATCTACCCCCGCTCCTACTGAAGCTCGCAAACCCGTCTGCGCCGGAGGCGGCGGCGAAAACGGCGAGTAGGGTCGGAAGGGCGATTCTGAAACCCAACGGGTGCCATCGGCCACCCGACTGACACTCCGGCGAGGAGGAGCACCATGAGTCTCGAACAGGTTCTGCGGGCCGCTGGCAATCCCGTCGAGATGCTGCGCAATTCGAAGATCGGTGCCTATGTGTACCCCGTGGTTCCGCCCGAATTCACCAACTGGCGGGATGAGCAGCGGGCGTGGCGTGAGCGCGCGGTCCTCTTTGACCAATCCCACCACATGGCCGAACTGACGGTGGAGGGTCCCGGCGCATCTGACCTGCTGTCGAGCCTCGCCATCAACAGCTTTGCCGACTTCCCGACCACCAAGGCCAAGCATTTCGTGCCGTGCAGCTACTCCGGCCACGTCATCGGCGACGTGATCCTGTTCCGACCTGCGGAGGACACCTTCAACATGGTCGGGCGGGTCCCCTCAGTGAACTGGGTCCAGTTCCACTGCGAGACCGGCGACCATGACCTCACGTTCGAGCGAGACGACCGCTCTCCCTCCCGGCCCGGTCGCCACCCAGTTCTACGTCGCCACTACCGGTTTCAGATCCAAGGACCGAACGCCGCGCAGCTCATCGAGAAGCTGAACGGCGGTCCCCTGGGCGACATCAAATTCTTCAACATCGGCACGATGAGGGTGGCGGGCCGTGAGGTGCCGGCGCTGCGGCACGGCATGGCGGGGGAGCCGGGCGTTGAGATCTGGGGGCCGTACGACGAGATCGACGAGGTGCGCAACGCAATCCTCGAGGCCGGGGAAGAGTTCGGGCTGGTACAGGTGGGATCACGGGCGTACGCCACCAACACTCTGGAGTCGGGGTGGATCCCCTCACCGCTGCCGGCCGTGTACACCGGCGACGAGATGAAGGCCTACCGGGAGTGGCTCCCGTCCGCCAGCTACGAGGCCAGCGGTTCGATCGGGGGCAGCTTCGTCTCGGACGACATCGAGGACTACTACCTCACCCCCCACGCGCTCGGATACGGGTTCTACATCAAGTTCGATCACGACTTCATCGGTCGTGACGCGCTGGAGGCGATGGCCGACGAGCCGCAACGCAAGAAGGTCACGTTCGAATGGAACCTGGACGATGTGACGAGGGTGATGGCGTCGTTGTTCGACAATCCCGGAGAGAACTACAAATACATCGACCTGCCGCTCTCGAACTACACGTCCGCCAGCTACGACGCGGTGATGAAGGACGACCGGCTGGTCGGTTTTTCTATGTTCAGCGGTTACACCTTCAACGACCGGGCGTTCCTGTCGCTCGGAACCGTGGATCCGGATATCGAGGTGGGGGATGTGCTGACGCTGATCTGGGGTGAAGAAGACGGCGGCACGGGCAAGACGACCGTCGAACGACATCGCCAGACCGAGATCCAGGTTCGGGTCGCCCCGACCCCGTACTCGAAGGATGCACGGGAAGCGTACGCCGGAGGCTGGCGGAGCGGGGTTTGAACCGGCGCAGCGGCGAGTGCAGCGATCCGGCGTTGGGCGCGGTCACGGTTCATTCGTCGGTATGGCGACACCGACGACAGGAACGGAGGAACCATGAGCGTGATTCCTGATTCGGCTGAAGTGGATCCGGATGGACACCGCGTGGTGTTCGAAAACCAGCACGTTCGAGTGCTCGAGGTGAGGAATCTCGCCGGCCAGCATCTACCCACCCATTCACATCCCGCACGGCTGGTGATCGCGCTCAACGGATATCGGATCAAATCGACCGGCGAGACGGGCGATGAATCCGTGATCGATCGCAGACCGGGCGAAGCCGTCTGGGTTGAGGCAGAGACGCATTCCGCGGAGATCCTGGTCGGGCCGACCCATGTCATCGAGGTAGAGGTGAAGAGCGCCGGATGAATCGCGCCTGCGCCGCGGTCGGCGCACACGCAGCAACGCACCTGGTTCAGGCCCGGCGTGACCTGTGGCCTGCGTCGCCTCACCCCTAAACCGGCGGGCCCCGCACGTCGATGCTGTTCGTCGGAACCGATACAGCGGATCGGACACACATGCCAGCCAGGTATTACGAATTGAGGCGGCGCCTCGGCCAGCGCCGCTCGCTCGGTTCCGACTATGCGTACCAAGTGCACGACGAAGAGCGGCTGGTTGCGTCGGGTGCGACCCGGGGCCGGATGTTGCGCCAACCCGCCAGGTTCGAGACCGAGGAAGGCGAGTTCACGATCTCACCAACGTCGAAACTGGCCAACCGGTGGCGGGCGACTGGCTCGACCGGCCGGCCGATCGCCGACTTCAACCTCTCCAATCTCGGAGGTGGCAAGACCACCATCACGGACCACGATCGCCAGATCGAATATCGGTTCTCCCCACTGGATGGCCGGATCTCCGACACAGTCAAAACGATATTGCTGATCCACACCGACAGGTTTCGGTTGACGGGACCGGATGATGAACTCCTCGCAGTCACCGGAAGGCTGGACGGGTCGCGTGGGCCGATGGCGACGGTTCGCTCCCTTGCCCACCTGGCGATGAAGCGAAGCGATTGGTCGACGGTCGAGGGACTCACGCTGGCGGACACCACATGGCGGCCGGCGATCGAGCTGGTCACAGCGATCCTTGTCTACAAGGATCAGGTAGTGGACGCTGTCCGCTCACCCTGACCGCGTTCGGCTCGCCCACGCAAGATCGTTGCAACACCCGTCCGAACTGCGCATGAATGCGCCTCGCCTGACCGTGCATGGCTCGATCCCAGACTGCCGCGGTTGTCCCGAGCACAGATGATGATGGCGCTGTCGCTGGGAGCCGGCTTCGGGGGGCCAGATCGGCGATCTTCGGTCGCAGTCTCGCCAATCAGCACGGTAGATACTCTGCGACCGCTCCATGGTCGTTGGTCAATTGGCCCCCGTGAGGCGGGCAAGCCGCCGCATGAGGCCCGGCGCGCGGGCGGCCAGACGCAAGGTGAGCGTGTCGGCGAGCCGCTGCGAAGCAAGCAGATCCACGACGCCGGCGGTGAGATCGATGGTCGCGTCGTAGCGCTGTAAATCAACGATCGCGATCGCTCCCGGCACCCCTCTGAGCTGGTGAGTACCGACCTCGCGCGCGTTTACACGACTACCCACCAACTGATCGCTCAGGACGCGGGTCGCCAATGTCTGGCCGGCGTCGGCGAGTTCACTCACCCTTGCGGCGATATGCACTGCCATACCGGCTACGTCATCGAGGTCCACCCGTTCCACTTCTCCGCTATGGAGACCCGCCCGGATCTCGACGCCCATGCCCTCGAGGTTACGGTGTAGATCAAACGTGCACCTGACAGCAGCCTCAGGCGTGTCGAAGCACGCCATGAAGCCGTCACCTGTGCTCTTGACGGACCAGGCTTCGTTACGTTCGAACACGTCACGGCATTCGTTGTTGTGGGCCTGGATGATCCGAGCCCACCCTTCGTCGCCCTCTCTTGCCAATCGGTCGGTCGACGCCACTATGTCGGTGAATAGAACAGTGGCAAAGCGCCGCCGGGTGGGAGCGTGGGGTGGGCTTCCGGTGATCCACTCCTCGAGGGCCCGCACGAGCTCGGCTGCCGCACCCATCCACGGCAGATGGTCCGCACCCGGCAACTCGCACCGGGTCACGTTCGGGATCAGGTGCTCCAACTCGTCGCTCCATGCGGCACGGGCGAAAGGGTCGTCCCTGCGATGAAGCACGAGGGTCGGCACGTGAAGCTCGGGAAGGACGCCGGATACGTCGCACGCCACAATCGACACGAGCAGGGCGCGGGCAATGCCCGGGCTGGCTGCAGCTCGCTCAAACAAACCTATGAAGCGGCGGGCCACCGGTCCGTCAGAGCCGACCAGAAAGATGCCGGCGGTGTGCCCCTCACCCCACCTGTCGACCGCCCGTTCAAAGCGGAGGATCACCTCTCTGTCGATTATCGAGCCCCGAGCAAACGTGCCGAACAGAATGAGCGATTCGACCCGCTCAGGATGGGTGGCGGCGAACAATGAAGCCAGCGGTCCTCCTTCGGACATTCCGAACAGGACGGCGCGCTCGGAGCCGGCGGCGTCGAGAATCAGCTCGATATCCCGCATCCGTCGCTCGAACCGAATGGCATCCGGCGTTCTATCGGACAGACCAGTCCCGCGCTTGTCAAAGAGAATCACACGGCTGAACCTGGAGAGGTACTCGACGAAGGCGGCGAAGGCCGGGAGTGTCCAGTTGAGATCTAGATGGGAGATGTAGCCAGGCGTCAACAGCAGATCCACCGGGCCTTCGCCGACCGCCTGCCAAGCGACGTGTACGTCTCCATCGCGGGCGTACATGGTCTTGGGAATGAGTTCCGCCACGGTTCCCGTCACATTCCGGCGAAGGCAAAGCTGGGATCGTCAGCGTTCCGGCTCCATGCCGAGACGCCCAGCCGTGTGTTCGGAGTGTAGAGGTGCGCACTATGGGCATGTGCCTGCGGCAGTGCCCATCACCAGCCGTCGGATGCTTGCGACCCTCAATCCTTCATCGGGGCTGTTTGTCGAATCAGCGATTGTCCGTTGCCTCGATGTCAGAGACCGCGGGCAGTCGGCGGTGGTGGTCGGTGCACATGTGAAGGAGCCGGTGGCGATGCGATTGTCTGGATCCTCGTCAACCGCGGCGAGACGATCAACCGTCGGCCAGCAGCACGGTGACAGCTGGGCTTGTCTGTTCTCATGAGCCAATGAGGCACCCCAGGTATCGCATGTCGCTCACGCCTACGATGGCGTCCTCGCTGCCTGGTGTCGAGGGAGGGACCAAATGCACTTCGGAGCCAAGCGGCCGCGGGTAGAGGACGCTGCGCTCGTCTCGGGCCGGGGCCGGTTCGTGGACGACATCGATGTCGACGACGTGCTGCATGTCGCGTTCGCCCGGTCGCCGATCGCCAACGGCATGATTGTCGACATCGATGCCAGCCGGCCGGGCGGACGACCGTCGATCGAAATACTGACCGCCCGTGATCTCGAGGGGATCTCTTGGGACCACCTGGTACCTGAGCTCCCTCGACTCAGCCCGCTGGCGGCCGGCAGGGTCCGCTATCAGGGCCAGCCGGTCGCCGCCGTGATGAATCCCGACCGTCATGCCGCCTACGACGCCCGCGACGACCTCTTCATCGACTACGAAGAATGGCCGGCGGTCGTCGAGCCAGCCGACGCGATGCGCAGCGGCGCCCCATTGGTGTACGAAGAGATGGGCACCAACGTCGTTTTTCGAACCGTGACTGAATGCGATGGGGATGTGTTCGCCGGTGCTGACGTAGTCGTCGAGCGCCAGATCAACAACCATCGCATGGCGCCCGGCATGTTGGAGACCCGGGCGATCCTGGCCATCCCTGCCGGGGACACACTCACCGTCTACTGCTCCCATCAGATGCCCCACCGACTCAGAGACGATCGGGCTGCCAGCCTGGGGGTGGAGCCGGCCGGCATCAGGGTGATAGCCCCCGACGTCGGGGGCGGTTTCGGAGCCAAAGGCGGCTACTTCTACCCGGAGTATCCCCTGGTGGTAGCCGCCGCGTTGCGAACCGGCCGGCCGGTCAAATGGATCGAAACCCGGTCGGAGAACCTGGTGATGACGTCGCACGGGCGGGGCCAGCTGACGACCGTCGGCGCGGGTGCAACGGCCGACGGGCGGCTGGTGGGACTCCAGATCCGAACTGTCGGTGACCTGGGTGCGGCCGCCATGAACCAGCGATTGTGTCTCGCCAACACCCAGCTCATGGCGACCGGCTGCTACGAGATTCCGCGTATCGACCTCGAGATCCTCGGCGTGCTGACCAACACGGCGCCGGTGGGAGCATTCCGCGGGGCCGGTCGTCCCGAAGCCGCCTATGCGGTCGAGCGGATCATGGATCATCTCGCCCGGGAGCTGCGGCTCGATCCGGCTGATGTGCGACGGCGCAACTTCATCGCCTCCGACGCCTTCCCGTACACGACGCCGGTCGGAGCCGTCTATGACTCTGGCGACTACGAAACGGCGCTCGATGTGGCACTCGAGCGGGCCGACTACGCCGGGCTTCGGCGGACGCAAGCCGACCCCGACGATCGTCGGATCCTGGGCGTCGGCATCGCGAGTTACGTCGAAGTCACCGCACGCGGGGGAGAGTTCGGCTCGGTGGAGATGGGCGGCGACGGCCGGGTCACCGTCAAGACCGGGTCCTCGCCGCACGGTCAGGGCCACGAGACCACGTTCGCGCAGATCGTGGCCGACGAACTGGGCGTGGACTTCGAGGACGTGACCGTCGTCCACAGCGATACGGGACTGGTGCCGCGCGGTTGGGGAACGGCGGGAAGTCGTTCGGCACCGCTCGGCGGCAGTGCGGCCGGGATCGCGGCTGGAAAGGTAGCCGAGCGTCTGCGGCAGCTAGCGGCCGAGCGGTTGGAAGCCGCGCCGGACGACATCCGGCTACAGGACGGCCGGGCCCGGGTCGCCGGCACCGACGTCTCTGTCTCGCTGGGCGCCCTCGCCGGCGACGTCGGGCGAGTAGAAGCGGAGGCCGACTACCAGCCGGAGGGCGCAACCTTCCCGTTCGGGACGCATGTGTGCGTCGTCGAGATCCATCCACAGACCGGGCAGATAGAGATCCTGACGTATACCGCGGTTGACGACTGCGGACGCGTGATCAACCCGATGATCACCGAGGGTCAGATCATCGCAGGTGTGTCCCACGGAATGACCCACGCGCTGTTCGAACAGATCCGGTTCGACAACAGCGGCACATTGCTCACCGGCAACTGGTCGACGTATCACATCCCGTCGATGTCCGAATCGGTCGACATCGAGGCCATTCGAACAGAGACACCATCGCCCTACAACCCCAAAGGAATGAAGGGAGTGGGGGAGCCCGGGACGACCGGCGCCACGCCGGCGTTGGCTAACGCGGTGTTCGACGCGCTGGCCTCCTACGGCATCACCGATGAACACCTGCCGATGCCCTACACACCGGACAAGGTGTGGGCGGTGCTGCGGGGACGGCTATGAAGTTCGAGATCACTGTTGACGGCAGCCGCTACCCAGCCGACGAGAGCCCACGCATGCTCCTCGCCGACTGGCTGCGAGCCATCGGGAAGACCGGGGTCCACATCGGTTGCGACACGTCGACCTGCGGCGCCTGCACCGTTCTGCTCGACGGCGAAGCAGTCAAATCGTGCACCATCTTCGCGGTCCAGGTCGATGGGCAGGAAGTCGAGACGATTCACGGCCTGACTCCCGATGAAGGTCTGTCGGTTATCCAATCGTCGTTCGTGGCTGAACACGGCACCCAATGCGGATTCTGTACGCCCGGATTCGTTGTAGCCGCCACCGCGTTGCTGGACGACAACCTCAATCCGTCGCGCCAGGACATCGTGGACGCGCTGGAGGGCAACCTGTGTCGCTGCACCGGCTACGTTCCCATCATCCGGGCGGTGGAGCACGCCGCGGCCGTGCTCCGGGGCGAGACGCCCGAAGCCCGAGCCGGTCGGGGGCACGAGCGGCCGATCACGACCGATCAAACGGAGGAGTAGTTTCGGCGCCCCGGCCGGAAGCCGCGTGGGATCGATGTCACTGGTCGATGACCCTTTCCCCGCCCGTGATCGCAGTAGTTTGATCATCGTTGATGGATTGTTCCTGTGGACGTCGGGTGCGACGGTCCGCAGGTGCACGAAAGGAAGGAACGTCATTGAGCGCGTCCGAACCGCCTGGCGGACCCGGGACGCACCCGGGCGCGGCAGCCGATGAAGACAACAAAGCGGTGCTGAGGGTCGCCGACTGGCTGACCCCCGAAACCGCGGCCGGAATCGCAGTGCTCATTGCGTTCTGGTCGGCGATCATCGCCTGGCCGCGGGCCTGGGACGTGAGCGCGTCGCCGGGCTGGCGATGGCTTGCCGGGCTGGCGGCGCTGGTGCTGTTCGGGGTTGTGTTCGCCGGAGCGTTCGTGCTGAAGAACCAACTTCGCTACGTAACACCTTTCGCCACGGTCGGCGGGTTCGGCCTGGCGCTGATTGCAGTGGGAAGCGGCAATCTCGGGCTGGCCGACGATGCGTCGCGGTTCGGGATTGCGGTGGGCGGCACGGCCCTTGGCGGTCTTCTACTCGGCATCGTCCGGTACGGGACCATCCGCGCCGCGGCATCGGTGGCGGCGGTCATCTTGGTGATCGGCGTGCTCACCTTTCCCGGCGCGAAAGATGTCGTGGGAGAATCGAACGTGGGCACGGTGGTGGGCTGGATGGCCGTGCTGATCGGGGCGAACGGCGTGGCGGAAGCGGCGCTGCAGATCGCTGGCCGCAAGAGCGTAGGTGATCTGGACGTGGAGTGACGGTACCGCTATCGGCGGCGGCCGAGCCGCAGGCGGGCGGCCTCGGGTGACTCTGCCTTGGCGCCTTGCCGAATCGCCAGCTCGCGGTTCAGCTTGACCGGCTGCCAGTTGTCCGGCGCCGGGTTCATGTCAGGCGTGTACAGCGCAATCTTCTGGGTGTCCGCGATCCGCATCCGGCCGAAATCGAGGGTCCGGGCGTTGGTGCCTTTGGTGGGCAGGACCGTCCTGCCATGGATCCATTCGAGGTCCCACCACCATTTCTTGACCGGGTTGATCGAACCGTTTCCGATCAAGTCGTCCCACTCGGCGATCTTGCGCCGCATGAACGGGAACCGCATCGACACCCCCAGCCAGAACCGCTCGCTCATCAGGCCTTCGGCGTTGAACGGGCACGTCTTCATGCAGCGCCCACACGCGGAACCTTTGAGATTCCCCAACCGGTACTTGGCGCATTTTTCGACGTCCGGCTTCCACATCTCGTAGCCGTTGAACATCACCTTGCCGGCGAAGCTGATGGCGCCGCAGGGGCATTCGCGGGCGCACTTGGTGCACTTGGCGCAGAAGTCCTGCAAGCCGAAATCGATCGGCTTGTCCGCGGTGAGCGGCATGTCGGTGGTCAACACGACGGATTTGAAACGTGGGCCGACGAAGGGGTTCAGCACCAGCTCACCGATTCGGCTCAGCTCACCCAGCCCGGCGTTGAGGATGAGCGGGATGTGCAGCACTTGGGATTTGGCGTTGGTGTGGCTGCGAGCCGAATAGCCGAGGTTGCGGATATGCTGGCTGATGATCCCGGCGATCTCGGCCCCGCGCATGTAGGCGCGCATGGACTGCGCGCCGCTGATCCAGTCATCGCCGCTGGCACCCTCCATCGTCTCGTAGCCCTGGTCGAGCAGGATGACAACCGCGTTTGCGTGATCCGGATTGATGGGTTTGCCATCCTTGTCGTGGGAGTACCAGGCGTACTCGTCGGCCCGGCAAATCCCCACCATGTCCCCGCCGAGGAAGTATCCGAGGGCCTTGACCGCGTCCGAGTTGGCATCGGGGTCGTCGGTGTCCCGGGCGATTTGCCTGGCGACGGGGCCGTCCTGCATGGGCACCATGGCCCGGATCATCTTCACGTACGACTGCGCCTGGGGAGTCTTGTAGGCGAACGTGTGACGCTTCTCGACGAAACTGGTGCCGAGGTCACCGTGCAACGCCCGATCGAAGAAGGAGGCTCGCTGCGGGACGCGTGCGATTTCGTCGGGGATGACCAGCGTGGTGGGCTCCTTCACCCGTTTGATCTTCTCCATCGGGTAGGGCCCAAGATGGACGGGCCGCTTCGACCGACCGAGGAGTGACCAGGTTGGCCGGATCCCGCCGAGGCCGAAGAACGCCCGGGCGCCACGGGTGGCGCGCCGGCGCCGGATGCCGCGACGCGCCAGCGGTGCGTCGGGAGCCACCGCCAGCGTGGTGGTCACCGCCGCCAGCCCGAACTGATCGTCGAGCCACGGATTGACCACCCGGCCGCCCTGCAACTCCGCCAGTCCACACTGCAGCGCCAGCCGCTCCAGGTCAACATCTGACGCGGTTGCGGTGTGGGCCGTTGCCGCAAAGCCGAGATAGCGGACGTAGGCAGCGGTGATGGCAGCAACTTCGGCCGCCCGCAGATCGGCGTTCATCTGCTGGGCACCTTCCAACCAGGCTGCGCCGGGACCGTCGGGGGTGACCCCGGTCTTGAACCGGATCAACACCACCAACGCATGATGGTGCTCGAGCCGGTGCCTCCAGGCGTCGGTGGGGACGAGGCAAGTGCCCGCCATGTCGGCGTCCAAGAAGTACACGCTCGCTTTGAGGTTGTTCGCCACACTTTGCGGGTCCTTCGGGAATGGGGCGACCTCTCCGGCTACCTCGCCGTTTCGCAACGAGTCGAACATGTCCACGTATGGGCCATACGCCGAGACGGCCGAGAGGCGGCTCGCGGCCGCGCGCGGGGTTGGCGTTGGGCGCCTGAGCTTGAGTCCGGGCGGGTCTGCCGACGCATCCGAGAGCCGGCGCAGCCGTTCGAGCGGATACGGGCCGAGATGCACCGGCCGATCTCTGTGCGAGAAGATACGGATGTTGTTCCCTCCGTCCCGGCGAAGGACCGCTCGTTGGGTCTCTTGCCAGGATATGCCGCGACGGGTCAGAGCTCCACCGTGGTGAGGTCGTCGGCCACGATTACCGGACCCCGATAACCACCCGCGCGAACATCGTCCTCGAATCCGCCCTTGTCGGCTTCAGTATCCGGCGGCGGGATCAGGTGGGTCAGTACAAGGCGCCGGACGCCGGCCCGCTCGGCCATCGCACCAAGCTGGCGGCACTCACTGTGGTAGGCGAGCAGCGCATCAGGGGTCGAGAGGATCCCGCTGAGACCCTCCGTTCGCATCGCCTCGTGCACGAGCACGTCGACCCGGTCCGCCAGAAGCTCTATCTGGCGGCACACCGCGGTATCGCCTGAGACGACCACTACGCCATCGGGGGTGTCGATCCGGTATCCGACCGCCGGGACCACCGGCTCATGGTCGACGGCGATCGCCGTCACAACAATGTCGCCGAACTCGGCCACCGGCACCGGGCCGTGCTTGTTGGCTGCGAATCGCCGGACGTCCATTTCGGGACGGTTGGGCCGCTTGGTGTGGTGCTGGCGGAGTCTGATCTCGTTGTGCCACACGTCGAGCATGTGCTCGATGATGCGAGCGGCTTCACCGTCCGGCGCATAGATCGGCAGCGGCGGTTGGGCCTCGCGGCGAACGTCGTTCATCCACCGGGTCATGACCAGGTCCGGAATCCCGATCAGGTGGTCCGAGTGATGGTGGGTGACGAACAACGCGTCGAGGTCCATGAGGGGCTGACCGGCGGCCGCCAACCGCAGCACGGTGGCCCGGCCGGCATCGAACTGCAATGCGACGTCACCTGAGCGGACCAGCACCCCCGCCCCGGCCCGGTCGCCGCGCTGCACGGGCGTGCCGGTGCCCGTGATCGTCACCGAAGTCGCCAAGCAGCCTCCGTCAACCCTCGAAATGCCGCTCGAGGCTGTGCCACACGCTGGGGTAGTCGTCCTGCAGCGCCGGGATGGATCCGGCGTAGGCGGTTGGGATCAGCGGGTAGCGGGTCTCGAACATGAAGGCCAGCGTGTCCGCCAGCTTCTCCGGCGCCAGGTCCGACGTGGTCGCCTTGAGCCAGGCGTCGTGATCGGGGCCGTGCGGGAAATACATGTTGTGCAAGCTCATGCCGCCCGGCAAGAACCCTTCCTCTTTGGCGTCGTACACACCGTGCACGAGGCCCATGAACTCACTCATGATGTTCTTGTGGTACCAGGGCGGCCGGAACGTATGTTCGCCGACCAGCCAGCGGTCCTTGAACACGACGAAGTCGACGTTCGCAACTCCGGGATCGGGGGACGGTGAGGTCAGCACCGTGAAGATGGAGGGATCGGGGTGGTCGAAGCTGATCGAACCCATCACATTGAAGGCGGCAAGGTCGTACTTGCACGGCGCATGGTTGCCGTGCCAGCCCACCACATCGAGCGGCGAATAGTCGGTCTCGACCGCAAACAGACGACCGTCGAACTTCACCGACAGCTCTCCGGTTTGCTCTACATCCTCGAATGCCGCGACCGGATAGAGGAAGTCCCGCGGGTTGGCCAAGCCGTTGGCGCCGATCGGGCCTCGTTCGGGTAGCTCGAGGTAAGTGCCGTAATTCTCGGCGATGTACCCGCGGGCTCGCGCATCCATCAGCTCGACGCGGTAGACCATGCCTCGAGGGATGATCACGATCTCGCCGGGACCGCCCACCAGGACGCCGCATTCGGTGACGAACCGCAGCCGGCCTTCCTGGGGCACAACCAGGAACTCGCCGTCGGCGTTGTAGAAATAGGTATCGGTCATCGACGCGGTCGCCATGTAGACGTGGGCCGCCATACCGGTCTGGGTATGGGCGTCGCCGTTGGTGGCGATGGTGTGGATGCCGGTCACGAACGTCGTCGCTGCATCCGGGAAGGGGGGCGGATCCCATCGCAGCTGGCCGATTGGTGGATTGTCCTCCCGGCACGGAGCGGTGCGGATCATATTGCTGTTGCCGGCCTCGGTGAACCGCCAGGCGTGCCGTACCGACGGCCGGATGCGGTAGAACCAGGTGCGGCGGTTCCGCTGATTGGGAACCGTGAAGGCGGTGCCGGAAATCTGCTCGGTGTAGAGGCCGAGGGGCGGTTTTTGCGGGTTGTTCTGGCCGGCCGGGAGTGCGCCCGGGACCGCCTCAGACGCGAACTCGTTCCCAAAGCCGGATAGGTATGGCGGATGGGCGCTTGTGTCGCCGGTACTCAGATCCGGTCGCTCCTGAATCTCGGTCATCACATGCCTCCGGGTGCCGATCCCCCAAATGTACCGTGCGCGGTCACCGGCCCGGGTCGGCACGGCTCCGCAGATCGCAGAGAGCCTTGGGGAGCCCGGACATACATCGCCACCGCCTTTCGGGCCGATTGTGTCGACGGGGATGCACGGGTCACCACTCGCCACGCCGGCGGCTGAACGTCGCCGCGGAGCCGCGCTCGGCTATGGAGATTCTCGGTGGGGACTCAAAGCGGCGGAGAAGCCGATCGCCGAGCTTCACTCCTCGTCCGTCCGCCAGGGCAGTTTGCCCCTGATTCCCAGTTCAAAGGTGAGGCTCAGGAACGCGCGGATCAAAACGATGACCGCCAGGACCACGACATCTTTCACCGTGGGCGAGACGATGACGGTCCTGACGATGTCCCCGGCTATCAGGAAATCCAACCCCAGGATGATCGAGTGCCCAAAGATTCGCCGGTAGCCTCGATAGGCATCCTCCAGCCCTTGCCGCCTGATATTTGCGAGAAACCAGATCGTGGAAGTGAGGCTGCCTGCCGCGATGATGGACACACCGAAGAACTCGATGATGACCCCCACGTTCTTGACAAGTTCCTGTAGGTCGGTCATCGAAGCGTCTCGCATCCGACGGCCCCGACGGCTGCACCCTCAGTCGTGCCTGCGGAATGCTGGGGTGGGAGTCAAACCATGGTTTCCTGGGTACTACTGCTTGATGATCACCATCCCGTCCCACGTTTTGATGGGCGCGGGGAGAATCCAAGAGTGTAGGAAGTGGTCGTCCCGGAGGTCGGGCTGCCACGGCCATTTTGCCTGGCTCGGTCTCCGCATCATTCCCTGGCCGCCGGCAGCGCTGACACCCGCGCATTCGTGACCACCACGTGGACGCACCCGCTGCCACCAGCCCCGGCGGGGTGTCGCGCGCATATCATCGCCGCCAGCTACGGGTGGAGGGACCTTGGCGCAGATGACAGGAGGCCAGGCCGCTGTGCGCACGCTCGTCACGCACGGGGTCACCGACTTCTTCGGTTTGCCCGGCGTGCAGAGCGACTGGCTCTACAACGCCATATATGACGAGGGCGTGCCATTCAACGTCTACACCACGCGCCATGAGCAGGGTGCGGCGTACATGGCGCTCGGGTATGCGTTGACCTCCGGCCGGGTGGGCGTCATGAGCGTCGTGCCCGGCCCAGGGCTGTTGAACGCCGCCACCGGGATGGCGACCGCATACGGGCTGAGCACCCCGATGGTGTGTTTGGTCGGTCAGATCCCGTCGCCATTCATCGACAAGGGGTTCGGCTTTCTGCATGAGATCGTTGACCAACCCGGCATAGCTCGAGCCTTCACCAAGTCCCAGACCCGTGCGACGTCGCCCCATGAGGTCTCGCCGCTGATCGCACAGGCCTTCCGGGACGCGCTCACCGGTGATCCCCGGCCGACGATGGTCGAGGTACCGCCGGACGTGTTACAGGCAACCGAGGACCTCGCGATAGCCGAGCCGTTGCCGATCGCGCAGCCGGCGGTAGATCCGGCGGAGCTAGAGCGGGCGGTGGCGCTGATCGACCGCGCCCACCGTCCGCTCATCGTCGTGGGGGGCGGAGCCCATGGGGCCGCCGGCGCCGTCCGCCGCCTCGCCGAGCGAATCCAGGCTCCGGTGGCCGGACACCGGAGGGGTCGCGGGGTGCTCGATTCACGTCACCCGCTGTCGGTCCCCTACACGGTGGCGCATGGGCTGTGGCCCGAGGTTGACGTCGTGATCGCCATCGGCACCCGCCTCATGATGCAGTTGCACGATTGGGGAACCGATCCCGATCTGGCGCAGGTATGGATCAATCCAGACCCGGAGGCGGCTCGGAGGATCGGCCGTCCGACAGTCAGTCTCGTAGCGCGGGCCGAAGAGGTTCTGCCCGAGCTGCTCGACGCACTGCCTGAGCGTCCGCGCGACAGCATCGCCGATGAGCTGGCCGCTCGCCGCAGGCTCGAGGTCGACCGCATCGCCCCGCTCGAGCCGCAGCTCTCGTACATAGCGGCGATCCGGGCGGCGCTGGGAGAGGACGGGATCTTGATCACCGATCTCACCCAAGTCGGATATGTGATGCGAGCTGCGTTCGATGTGTACGCCCCGCGTACGTTCGTGTTCCCTGGTTATCCGGGCACGCTGGGCTACGGTTTTGCGGCCGCCCTGGGAGCCAAAGTCGCCAACCCGGACCGGACGGTGCTCTCCACTGTTGGTGACGGCGGGTTCATGTTCACGGCCGCCGAACTGGCCACCGCCGTCAAATACGGGATCGAGACGATCACGGTCCTCTTCGATGATGCCAAGTTCGGGAACGTTCAGCTCATGCAGCGCGAGGTGCACGACGGCCGGGTCCACGCCACTGACCTCGTCAGCCCCGACTTCGTGGCGATGGCGGAAGCGTTTGGCGCCGCCGGGCTGCGGGCCGACAGTCCGGAGTCACTTCAGGCTGCCATCGAACGGGCGCAACACCAGGGTGGTCCCACCATCATCGTGGTGCCACAGGGCACCTGGCCCAATCCGTGGCCCTACCTGGCGACAGGAAGAGTGAGGGACTGACCCGCCGTCTCATGTACCGGTCGCGGGCACTACACCTCGGGCAGGATCTTGCCTGGGTTGAGGATGTTGTGCGGGTCGAGGGCGCGCTTGATGGTCCACATGGCCGCAACCGCCTCGGCGCCGTGCTCGGTGACCATGTACTTCATCTTGCCGAGCCCGACACCGTGCTCGCCGGTGCACGTTCCCCCCATGTCGATCGCCGCGAGCACGATCCGGTGGGCAATCTCACTGGCGGCTTCCCCTCTGGCCGCATCGTTCGGGTCGAAATGCAAACCCAAGTGGATGTTCCCATCGCCCGCGTGCCCGATCACGTGGCCGGAAAAGCCTCCTTCGGCGCAACAGGATTCTGCGAATGCAACGAGGTCGGGTAGACGTGACACGGGGACCGAGACGTCGAGGCCGACCCAGCGTTCACCGGGGAACCGCCGGTGCATTCGTTCCCGGGTGCCGTGACGTAACCGCCACATGGCGGAACGGGCCTCCCGCCCGGCCGCGTCCCGGTAACCCACCGACCCCTGCGCGGCGCAGATTTCCTTGGTCAGGTCGAGCGCCGCAACGACGGTTTCCCGGGTGGGACCCGTGTACTCGAGCATCAGGGACGGTGCGACCGTCAAACCTGCATCCTCGTCCTCGTTCATCCACCGCACGTGGTCGGGATGCAGGATCTCGAGGGCGGCTGGTTCGAGTCCACTGCCGATGATCCCGAACACCGCCCTGGCCGCAGTCCCCACGTCGGGGAAAGCCACGGTGGCGGCGGCGAAGTGCTCGGGGATTGGCGCCAGCTTGATCGTGGCGGCTGTGATCAAACCCAGCGTTCCCTCCGAGCCGGCGAACAATCTGGTTAGGTCGTACCCGGCCGACTGTTTGATCGATCGTGAGCCTGTCCGGATCACATTTCCGTCGGCCAGAACAACCTCGAGACCCAGCACGTTGGCGCTGGCCGAGCCGTAGCGACGCGCCCGGACGCCGGCTGCGTTGTTGGCGATCATGCCGCCGACACTGGCGTTCGCCCCCGGGTCGGGAGGGAAGAACAAGCCGTGACGGCCCAACTGGTCCTCCAGGTCGAGCCGGAGGATGCCGGGCTGCACCACGGCCTGGAAGTCCTCGGTGTGGAGGGCGAGGATCCGATTCATGCGCCGGAAGTCGATGACGATCCCGCCCTGGATCGGAATGGTGTGGCCTTCGACGCTGGTTCCGGCGCCCCATCCCACGATCGGCATGCGGTGCTCGTTAGCCAGCGCTGCGATCCGGCTGACCTCCTCGGTGCTGTCGGGGAAGACCACCACGTCGGGTAGAGCCGGTGGGTGATCCGACTCGTCGTGGGAGTGCAAACTGCGTTCGGCTTCGGCGGTTGCCACGTGCTCCGCGCCGACGATCGAGCACAGGGCACCGACAAGCTCATCAGTGGTACCGATCATCGGGCAGTCACCTCATTCGTAGGAGAACCGACATGTGGACGGAAGGTCAGGGAGCCTTTGCGGGCGCCAACAGCACCCCGGCAGCCGTCCCGAAGGACGGAACTGAGCCCCTTGTTCTGGACGTTCCGGCACCAGGCTTGCCATTATGCACAGGGTGGGAGGTGCGTCGTGGCCCAGCAGCATCCGAACGTTTTAGCCGAGGACCCCCGTCCGATGTTTTTCCCGGTGGCCAATGCGGGAAACCTGGGGTTGTTCCCGCCGCCGGACAGGCACGGCCAATCACTCCGCACCTGGGTGCGGGCGCTGGCCGGCATGCAGAAGGAGGCGTTCGTGATCAGCGGAGCCACCGGCCTTGTGTGGCGTTTGGTGAGCGACGAGGGGCTCTACCTGGCCGGTCACGATGTCGGCCCATGTCCGCTCAGCTTCCTGACGACCGGAATGGTGTCATCGCATATGAACGAGATCACGGCGCTGGCGAAAGCCCGAGGTATCGATATCGGGAACATCCGGCTGACCATCGACAACTACTACACGATGGAAGGATCCGCGGCGCAGGGCACCATGACTGGAGGTGCTCTCGCTCCGGAGCTGACGGCCGAGATCGACGCCACCGCCGACCGTGCAATTCTGCACAACCTCGTTGCCCAGGCGGTTGATGCATCGCCTATCACCGGGCTGCTGCGGGGGTCGCACACCAGCCGTTTCGCGCTGGTCCACAATGGCCGGGAGATCGAAACCAGATCGGTCACCGCCCTGGAGGTTCCGGCCCATCCCGACCCGGGCGACAAGTTTGACCGGGCAGTCGTGTCCGGGCGTGAGGTGGCGAGCCAGCCGATCCGGAAGCTGGTCGAGGCCGAGCGTGTGGATGCCCGACCGGGTGGCGTCAACACCAGCCTGCAGGATCGGCAGAGCCGAACGCTGCACGTGCAGGGTGTTTGCACACTGCGCGACGATGGTGTCAAGGAGATCGAGCAGCGCCTCTTCTCGCCGATCGGGTCGACGTTCCAATACCTCTCGGACGAAGCCCCTCGGTTTGGCGGCCGCGGGCTGGCACCTGATGCCGCCACGTACATGTCGGCTGGGATCGGCTTCTGCTTCATGACCCAGTTCGGCCGTTATGCCCGGATCGTTCGCAAGGATCTGCAGGACTACCGCATCGTCCAGGACACACACTTCTCGGTCGGGGGCGCTTCCGGCGGCACCGGGCTGGCGGGCAGGGCGGACGCGGTCGAGACGCACGTGTACCTCCAGACGGGAGAGGACGACGAGTTCGCGCAGATCACCCTGGACATGGGTGAGCAGACGTGCTTCCTGCACGCATTCTGTCGGACTGATCTCAAGCCCAAGGTGCGGCTCATGGCGGGCGTCGCTGCCTAGCCGCACACTGCGGCTGAGATCGATACGGTGGGAGGCCGAACATGAGCGACGAACACTACGAGGCCGGCATGCGAGTGAGGCGGGCCGTCCTGGGTGACGAACATGTCGAACGGGCCGCCGCTGCAGCCACCGAGTTCGACCGAGACTTTCAGCGGTGGATCACCGAGAACGCATGGGGGAGCGTCTGGACCCGTGAACACCTGGATCGCCGGACGAAGAGCCTGGTGACGATAGCGATCCTGGCCGCACTGGGACACGACGAGCTCGAGCTACACCTCGGAGCGGCCCAAAACACCGGAGCCACCCCCCGCGATGTTGCCGAGGTCTTCTTTCACGTAGGTGTCTACGCGGGGGTGCCGGCCGCAAACTCGGCTTTCCAGATGGCGAAGCGCCTCTATGGGGCACAGACCGAGGAGGAGGAATGACGGATCCGACGATCAAGCATTACGGCCCACGGGCGTACGACGACCATCCTCCCTTCCGGTACGCGGACTACCGCTCGACCGTCAAGAGGGCACCGACCAAGGACATGATCCAAATCGTTCAGACACTCACCGAGACCACCGGGCCGGGACCCGTGTGGAGTGAGCTCAACGCAGAGGATGCCGACATGACGACCAACGCGGGCACTGGTGGGGCCGCCATCGGCTCCCGCACAATCGTCACCGGCCGAGTGCTGGATGAGAACGGCAGCGCCGTGCCGGACACTCTCATCGAACTCTGGCAATGCAACGCCTCCGGCCGTTACTTGCACTGGCGCGAGGTCGAGTACGACGCGCCGCTCGATCCGAACTTCCTCGGTATCGGCCAGTGCAAAACCAACGAGGCGGGTGAGTATCGCTTCCAGACAATCCGGCCCGGCCCGTACCCGTGGGGAAATCATCCCAACGCGTGGCGGCCCGCCCACATCCACTTCTCAATATGGGGGCCGTCCCTCACGACCCGGCTGGTCACCCAGATGTACTTCCCAGACGATCCGCTGTTTGCGTACGACCCGATCTTTCAGTCCGTTGCCCCCCATGCTCGGGACCGGCTGGTGGCGGCCTACGACCACACGGTGACAAAACCGGACTGGGCGCTTGGCTACCGCTGGGACATCGTGCTGCGAGGCGAGCTGGCAACCCCGCCCGATGGTGACCACTGATGGCCAAACTTGGACAGACACCTTCTCAGACGGTCGGCCCGTTCTACACCATGAAGCTGGAGCGGGTGGATCTGGTTTCCGACGCCCCCGTCGCGGGTGAACGCATCCGGGTGAAAGGCCGGGTTCTGGACGGTGACCGGAACCAGATCGAAGACGCGTTCATCGAGGTGTGGCAGGCGAATGCAGCCGGTCGCTACCGGCATGCTGCCGACACTCGCACCGATATCCCGCTCGACGAGGGGTTCACCGGCTACGGCCGTTTCCCGGTCGAATTCAGCACCGGAATGTACGGCTTCGAAACGATAAAACCCGGCCGGGTGCCCGATCCGGAAGGCGAGTTGCAGGCGCCACACCTGAGTCTCGTCATCATGGCCCGAGGCATGCTCAACCATTCGTTCACGCGGATGTACTTCGCCGACGAGGGGGAGGCGAACGAGGCGGATCTCATCCTCCAAAACGTGCCGGCCGAACGCCGAGAGACGATCATCGCCCGGCGGGATGACGGCGGAGACATTCCGACCTACCGCTTCGACATCCTCTTCCAGGGTGAGGACGAGACTGTGTTCTTCGACGTCTGATGCGGGCCGAGATCGTTTCTTTGCAGGAGGCAATTGCGGCAACCGTCTACGACGGCGCCACGGTCGCGCTCGAAGGATTCACCCACCTGATCCCCTTTGCGGCCGGCCACGAGATCATCCGTCAGCGCCGCCGCAACCTGACTGTGATCCGCATGACCCCCGACCTGATCTACGACCAGATGATCGGTATGGGCTCCGTGCGCAAAATGGTGTTCTCCTGGGGCGGAAATCCCGGCGTGGGATCGCTGCATCGAATGCGGGATGCGGTGGCGGCAGGCTGGCCGAACCCGATCGAGCTGGAGGAGCACAGCCATGCGGCCATGGCCAATGCCTGGGCCGCCGGCGCGGCGGGACTGCCCTCCACGATCTTTCGCGGGTACCTCGGCGCCGAACTCGCCGACGTCAACCCGAACATCAAGCGGATCGAATGCCCCTTCACCGGCGAGATGCTGGCGGCGGTGCCGGCACACCGGCCGGACGTGGGCATCGTGCACGCCCAGCGGGCAGACCGTGCCGGCAATGTGCTCATCGAGGGCATCATCGGCGTCCAGAAAGAGGTCGTGCTCGCCTCGCGGCGCGCGGTCGTGACGGTCGAGGAAATCGTCGACGACCTCGATCCGCCGAGTCCGAACAGCACGGTGTTGCCGGCGTGGACCATCGCGTACGTGGCCGTCGCCGAGCGGGGGGCCTGGCCTTCGTATGCCCACGGCTATTACTCGCGTGACAATGCGTTCTACCAGGCGTGGGACCCGATCGCCCGCGACCGGGATCAATTCCTCAGCTGGATGTAGTCCAACGTGATGGAGGCGGTGTAACGGTGGACTACACCCCCGACGAGATGATGATCACCACGGCCGCCCGGGCGCTGGCGGATGACGACGTGTGTTTCGTGGGGATCGGGGCTCCATCCGCTGCGTGCAACCTGGCCCGGCTCACGCACGCACCCAACATCACGTTGATCTACGAGTCAGGGACCATCGGCACCAAGCCGGACATCCTGCCATTGTCGATCGGGGACGGTGAGCTGTCGGAAACCGCGGTAACGACCGTTTCAGTGCCGGAGATGTTCCAATACTGGCTGCAAGGCGGGCGCATCTCGGTAGGGTTTCTCGGCGCGGCGCAGATGGACCGGTTCGGGAACATCAATACGACAGTCATTGGCGAGTACGGGGATCCCAAGGTGCGGCTGCCGGGCGGCGGCGGGGCGCCGGAGATCGCGACCTCGTGCGGGCGCGTGTATATCACGATGAAACACACGCCGCGCGGTTTGGTGGAGCGGGTTGATTTCGTCACCTCGCTCGGGTTCGGCCGCTCGGGCACAGAGCGGGAGCGACTCGGGATCACGACGCTCGGCCCGGCGATGGTCATCACGGACCTGTGCATCATGACTCCGGATGACATGACGAACGAGCTGGTGGTGACGTCGATCCACCCGGGGGTCGACCGCGCCACGATTCAGGCCGAGACCGGCTGGGAGGTTCGGATTTCCGAACAGGTGGAGGTCAGCCCCGCGCCGACCGGGCCTGAACTGGCCGTGCTACGCGACCTGTATCGCCGCACCGAAGAGGCACACCGCGGCGACGGTCCGAGCTGACCGACGTTCCGATGTCCAGGCCCGGACCTGCCCGCACGGCGAGGCCTTTTGCCGGCACAGGACGCAGCCCGGCGCAATGAATGACGATTTGGCAGCGTTGGGTCGTTGCGCCCGACCGCGAGGCCCGCCGGGGGACGCGAAGATGATGGTTACCCAACCGTGAGGCTTCGATGCAAGATCACGAGCACATCTCGATGTTCGGACCGGTTACGTGCACCTGTACGGAGCAGGAGGCGGCCAACCTCGACGTGGTCGCGCGCTATCGCGCCGCCGCGATCTCCGAACGTCCGCCGTTCCTGGCACCCGACTTCGTCCGTCATCGCGCCGGCTTCAGCCACATTGGCGAGCTTTTCGGTCTCGAAGGCCAGGCCGGCATGGACGACCAGTCGATCGCCGATCGCCAGAACATCCTCATCGACCTGACGTGCAAAGATGACAAGGTGTGGGGGATATTCCGCATCGTTGGCACTCACACGGGCACCGTGTACGGAATCCCGGCTACGGGTAAGCCGATCGATGTGATCGAGGTGGCGCTGTGGAGAGTCGAGGGCGGCTTCATCAAAGAGGCATGGTACTTCGGGGACGAGCTGGGTCTCCTCCGCCAGCTGGACGTTGCGCCGCCAATCCGCTGACACCTGGCCGCCTGCGGCCGTTGGTCAGGCCCGTCGTGTAGACCTCGACGTGTGGAGGATGCACGACGTCAAGTGGCCTCCTCCCACGTCCTCGAGTTCCACCGCGTCCACCTCCTCGAATCGGACGCTGAGCTTTTGGCCGTTGCGTCCCAACTCGACGAGCGCCTGGGCCATTGCGGAGGGCACCGCCGGATCCTCCAGCAGGGAGGCCGCCTCCACGGCAGATGCCTCCTCGGCGAAGCTGAGCACGGCGTCGAAGTCCGAGGATCGCGTCACGCCGGTCAGTCCATCCAACACTGCGGAATTGTCCGCCAACCATGTGACCGCGTCGTCCACCTCCCAGCCACACGAGGGGGTTGCCACGGGGCAGCGGGTGTGGAATCGGCAGCCACGAGGAGGACGGGCCGGATCGGGCACTGTCCCCTCCAGTCCTTTCATCTCCGCGTCCTCGTCGCCCTCCAGGAGATCGGGATTGGCCGCGAGCAGAGCTTCCGTGTAGGGATGGCGGGGCGATGCGAACAGTTCGTCCGTGCTCGTCGTCTCCACGACCTCGCCCAGGTACATGACGACGATCTGATCGCTCATCAGCCGGACGACGCCGAGATCGTGAGTGATGAACATATATGTCAACCCCCGGCCCCGCTGGAGCTGGTGGAGGAGGTTGAGGATCTGTGATTGGACCGAGACGTCGAGCGCGCTGGTGGGCTCGTCCAGCACGACGAACTCCGGATCGAGCGCCAGTGCGCGGGCAATCGAGATGCGCTGTCGCTGTCCACCCGAGAACTCGTGGGGATAGCGGTAGAGATGCTGGCGTCCCAGTCCCACACTCTCGAGCAGGTTGACGATTCTCTCGGTGAGATCCGAACCCGAGGCTTCTCTGTGGACGCGGAGCGGCCGCCCGACAATGTCATTGACGAGCTGGCGCGGGTTCAGCGAGCTGAAGGCGTCCTGGAATACGAACTGGCAGTTGCGCCGGTAGGTCCGCCATGCCTCCCCGCTCAACCGGTCGATCCGGTGTGCACCCTCAATGCTCTCGACTCGGTCTCTCTGTTCCGCGCTCCATTGGCTCTCAGAGATCGCAGCCATCTTGTCGAGAAAATCGCGATCCTCGGTCGAGAGCCTGAAGTAGATGCCGCCATCTGTCACATCGGTGAGGCCGGCAATGCAACGGCCCAACGTCGTCTTGCCGCACCCGCTCTCCCCGACCAAACCGACCGTCTCACCCCGTGGGATTTCGAAGCTGACCCCGTCGACGGCGCGGACGTGGCCCACCACCTGTTGGAGCACGCCTTCGCGGATGGGAAAGTGCTTCTTCACCCCACGTAGGGTGATCACTGGTGCCTGGCCGATTTCAGGCTCTGCTGGTAGTGGTTCGCGTACGGTCACGTGGAGCTTCGATCGAGCCGGGGTAGGGCCTCGGAAGCGACCCCGAGCTGCCCCGGATTGGCGTAGGCATGACAGGCAACGCCGCCGCCGGCCGACCCGTGCAGGTCCGGATCCACGCTGGCGCACACGTCGGTCGAGTAGGGACACCTCGTGTGGAAGCGGCATCCCGGCTGCGGTGCGATGAGCTCCGGGACGGTGCCCTCGATGGCCGATAGCTGGCCGCGGGTATGAGCGAATGATGGGATCGCCCCGAGCAATCCGCGTGTGTATGGATGTCTCGGCCGGTGGAAAACTTCGTGGGTGCTGCCGATCTCGGCGATGCGGCCGGCGTACATGACGGCGATCCGGTCGCAGATTCGCCGCACCAACGAGAGGTCGTGGCTGATGTACAGCACTGAGGTCTGGTGGCGATCCTGCAGCTCGCGGATCAATTCGAGAATCCTCGCCTGGATGGTGACGTCGAGCGCAGTGGTCGGCTCATCTGCGATGAGGAGGTCCGGGTTACAGGCGAGCGCCTGGGCGATCATCACTCGTTGCTTCATGCCGCCCGACAACTCGTGCGGGTAGCTGGCCATGATCTTGCGCGGATTGGGGATCTGCGTTTCGGCCAGCGCATCACCAACCATGTCATCGACGCGTCTGCGGAGGCGGCGGGCGTGTGAGCGCAGCGGGGGGAGCTTCATCGCCGCCCACTCGAGCTTGCCGGTCCGTTGACGAGCGGCCCGCCGGATCGCCATCGGCGGATTCCCATTCCACCCGGCCAGCAGCTCCTGACTGCGATGCTGGTAGAACACCTCGGCCACCTGATCGCGGATCGGGAGCGCCGGGTTCAGCGCTTTGCCCGGATCCTGAAAGATCATCGCGATCCGGTTCCCTCGAATGTCCAAGAGATCGGCATTTGGGACCTGCAGGAGATCGATGTGCGAGCCACCGGAACTGCGAGCCTCTTTGGACCAGAAGCGGATCTCTCCACCGGCATACCGACCGGGAGGCGTCGGGATGAGCCGCAGGAAAGATCGGGCCGTGACGCTCTTGCCGCAGCCGGTCTCGCCTACGAGGCCCAGCGTCTCACCGTCGGCGATGTCGAACGAAACGCCGTCGACTGCATGGAGGACTCCGGCCTTGGTCTGAAAATGAACCTTGAGATCCACGACCGAGGCGACGAGTGCGTCGGTTCGGTTGGCCGTCGACACCTGCGTTGTGGTCATCGACCCCCCGTCCGGGGATCGAGCACGTCCCGCAGGCCGTCGCCCAACAGGTTGAAGGCGAGCGCCCACAGGAACACCATGGCTCCGGGGATCGTCGACGCCCACCAGCGACCGGACGAGATACCGGCCTGACCCTCGCTGACGAGCACGCCCCATTCGGCCAGGCCGGCCTCGGCCAGACCGATGAAACTCAGCGTGGCACCCACCAGCACGATGTTGCCCATGTCGAGTGTGGCCTGCACCACGACCGGAGTGACCGAGTTCGGCAGGACGTCTTTGCGGTAGATGTTGAACTGAGAGTCGCCTATCACCCGGGCCGAGTCGACATACTCATTGTGCTTCACATGGATTATCTGGCCGCGGATGATCCTGGCGTATTTGACCCAGAACACAACAGTCAGAGCGAAGATGATGTTGGCGAACGATGGTCCTAGCACCGCAGCGATGGCGAGGGCGAAGATCAGCTCGGGGATGGCGAGGAGGACGTCGACGATCCGCATGATGAACTCGTCGACCTTGCCGCCCACAAACCCGGCGATGCTGCCCAGGGTGGTGCCGACGACCATGGTGATCCCCACCACGATCATGGACATCCTCAAAGAGGTGCGAGCTCCCCAGACGACTCCGTAGAGCACGTCGCCGCCGGTCCCGGTGGTCCCAAACAGGTGGCCGGGCGTGCCCGGCGGCGCATTGAGCGCCCCCCAATCTCTCGGCATCTGATAGGCGTTGGGCGTGTTCGGCTCGGTGATGATGGGAGCCAGCAAGGCCATGCCGATCAGGCCGAGGATGATGATGAGCCCGGCCAGGGTCGTTGGATTGCGCAGGACCTCCCGGGTGAGCTCCCCGGCGCGGCGGAGCCGCACCACCAAAGGGCCGGAAGCCGGGCGAAGCAGCCGTTCTGGCGCAGTGGCATCGACCATGATCAGCCTCCGAGCACGACACGCCGGTCGAGGTAGGCGTACAGCACGTCCACGACGAGGTTGACGACCAGGAATAGGATGCTCGTGAACAGCACGTAGGCCATGATCGTGGCCTGGTCACCGCGCAACACTGCGTCGGCCATCCACCGTCCCAGTCCCGGCCAGATGAAAATGATCTCCACCACCACCGATCCCTGGAGAAGAAATCCGAAGCCGAGCCCGATGACCGTGACCGTCGGTATCAAAGCGTTTCGTCTGGCGTGGCGACGGAGCACGAGTCGCTCGGGTAGACCCTTGGCCCGGGCCGCATCCACGTAGTCCTCGTTCAGCTCCTCCGCCAGTGAGGAGCGCATCATGCGTGTGATGATCGCAGTGGCGCCATAGCCGAGAGTCAATGCCGGTAGCGCCAGGTGCCAGATGGCGTCGCGGAACGCCGTGAAGCTCCCGGCCAGCAGCGCATCGACCGTGTAGATCCCGGTTGGGTGGGGGATCGACGCGAAGATCTCGGCATCGGAACGCCCGACGGGGAACCAACCCAAGTACACCCAGAAGATGATGAGCATCACGATCGCAAACCAGAAGATAGGGGTGGCGGCTCCGCTGATCGCGAAGACGCGCGTGATGTGATCCGGCAGGCGGTCCCGTCGCGCGCCGGCGAACGTACCGAGACTGATCCCCAATGACACGGCCACGATCGCCGATGCGATCGATAGCTCGAGGGTGGCTGCCAGGCGACGCGGCAGAACGTCCATGACCGGGGCGGCCGACACGCCCGAGAACCCGAGGTCGCCTCGAAGTACTCCGCCCACCCAAGCGAGATACTGCTCGGGCAGCGAGTCGTTGAGCCCGTAGCGCTCTTCGATCTGCGCCACCTCTTCGGGCGTCATCTCGTGCTCGAGATAGATCGCGATCGGATTCCCGCCGACCCGGCCAAGGGTGAACACGATGATCGACGTGCCCACCAGGATCAGCGGCAGGATCAACAAGCGCCGGATGACGTAGTCGCGAATCTGCACTGTAGGGACCTATTCGGCCATCTGTTTCATTGCCGTGCCGGGTCGGGGGTACGCCCGACCATACCGGCCGGGCGTACCCTATGCCTCTACTTCTCGTTACTTGTCGAAGAGCGCGAACTTCAAGCTGGGCCGCGGCCATAGCGGGTTCATCTGGAAATTCTGCACCCAGCTGCGGTGGGCCATCAGCGCCCGCTCATTGCCCGGGATGATCCACATCGGATCCTCAAAGAGGATGTTCGCCACTTCCTGGTAGTTGGCGACCCGCTGATCGGTGTCGATGGACACCGCTGCCTCGTCGATGAGCGAGGCGATCCGATCGGCGTCCTGATAGCCGTTGCGGAACTTGTGGACGTCACCCCACTCCCCGTCCGGGTGGACGTAAGCCGCGAACAAAGCGGCCGGATCGGCGAACGGGTCGGCGTTCTTGATCCACATCGGATACTCGAACGGGACCGCCGCGTGGGCGTCGTCGAACTGGACCTCGACAACAGCCAGCACATCGATCTGGAAGTTCGGGTTGAGCGACTCCAGCGAGTCCTTCAACACGAGCCCGGCGGTCTCGAAGATACCGCCCTCCTCGACCAGCACGGTGGCACGGAAGCCCTGATCCCACCAGCCGGTATCCCGGAAGAGCTGCTCGGCCATTGCCAGATCAGTTTCGAACTGGGGCAATGACTCGTCATATCCGAGCATGCCCTGCGGCAGGTAATGTGGGATCGGGCCGCCAAGGCCCTGGAGGGCCGCCGAGAAGTTGTCGTAGTTGAAGGCGAAATTGAACGCACGACGCACCCGCGGATCGTGGAAGAAGTCCGCCGGGACGGTGTCGTCGGGCGGCAGCAAATCCTCCTGGATGTCGAGGTTCAAGCCGACGTGGACCGGCTCGAGCAGCCAACCTTCCTGGAAGATAGTGACGCCCTCAGCGCCTTCCAGATCGGCGACGAATGTGGGGTCGGTTTCGATCGAGTCGAAGTCGCCGGCCCGTAGGCCCAACACTCGCACATCGGAGTCCGGAACCTGCTGGATGCGAACGTCTAGCTTGGCGGGTTCACCCCAGTAATCCTCGAACACCTCGAGTTCGATGGTCTCGCCCCGGTTCCATGCCGTCAGCCGGTACGGACCCGATCCCACCGCGTTCCCGGTGAAGAAGTCGTTGGGCTGACCCGCCACTACCCCGCCGTTCGCTTCCACGGCTTCCTGGCTCACGATCGAGGCGACCGCAGCCGTGACGACGGAGTTCAGGAAGGCGGCATTTCTCTCTCGCAGCGTGACCACGAAGTTGCTGCCTTCAACGCTCGTGCTGTCGACGAGGTCGTCGATGACGCTGGCGTTCCCCTCGGGGAGATCCATGGTCAGAACCCGGTCCCAGCTGAACTTGACGACATCGGCGGTCAACTCGCTGCCGTCGTGGAACACAACACCTTCCCGAATCGGGAACGTGTATGTGAGGCCGTCGTCGGAGATCAACCCGTTGTCTGCGGTGGGCACCTCGGACGACAGGCCGGGAACCAGGTCTGGTCCGCCGGGACCGATCTCGACGAGGCGGTCATACACCTGAAGGATCACCGTCTCCCCGGCTTCGCCGGCGGCAACCCCGGCCGGGTCGATACTGAGCGGCTCGTCATCCGCGGCGTGGACATAGATGCCGGGATTGTTCACCTCGCCGGCCGCCGCCGTTGTCTCCGTCGCTGCCGTTGTCTCGGTGGCTGCCGTTGTCTCGGTGGCTGCTGTTGTCTCGGTGGCTGCCGCAGTTGTATCTGCAGATTCTTCATCACTCGTGCACGCTGTCGCCACCAACGACAATGCCGCGATGAAGATCGCCAGCGTGCGCCAATTCCTGAGTCGATCCAATGAGGTTCTCATGCCCTCTCTCCTGAGTTTCTGGTGGATTGGCACCGTTCACAGCCCGCTGCCTCCAATGCTGCAAACGATTGCAATCTGAACCTACGTGAGCAAGACTTTCCCTGTCAAACGCCGCCCGGGAGCCGGCTCGGCGAAAACGCCTCGCGGCGCGCCCGTCGATTCTCCGACTCACGAGTGAGTTCGCGAGGAGCACGCCGACTCTCGGCGCCTCGTCCCGGGATGAGACTAGATGAGTCGGTCGCTCGATTGCGGGCGTTCTGATGGACCGGACCTCGCAGGTGCGTGTGTAGGTTTTATGGCCGGCTAGCGGAGGCGGACATGAAGACCATTCACCACGTAGTTGACGTCGATGCAACTCCGCCCGCGCTGTTCGAAGCGATCGCGACCCAAGAGGGTCTGAGCGGTTGGTGGACCAGCCAGGTCAGGGTGTCGGGGCCGGACGCTGGATCGATCATCGACTTCACCTTCGCCGGTGACTTCAACCCCGATATGGAGATCTCGGCCATCGAGCCCCCTCACGCCGTCGAATGGCGATGCGTGGGCGGCCATGTCCCGTGGAAGGACAATACGTTCCGGTTCGAGATCGAGCCGCTCGAAGCTGGGCGCTCCCGGCTGCGATTCTGGCAGCACTATGCAGTCGAGCTCAGCGACGACGAATACGGCATCTACAACTACAACTGGGGCTATTACCTCCAGAGCCTCTACGAATTGGTCACCACCGGCAGGGGAAAGCCGTTTGCACCGTGACGTCCTGTGAGGCTGGGCCGGCCGCCGAGGGCAGGTGAGTGCTGAGTGGCCAAGTATCGCGTCAACCCGGATGCGGTAGCCAAGGCTCGCAGTTTGATTGACGCCCGCCAGTACGTGCTCCGGAGCGCGTGGGGTGATGTACAACCGGACGCCGGCGCTGAGAACCGCTTCCTACGGGATCACACCTGGGAGGAATACGGTGAGTGGCATCTTGGCCTCACCGAGGGGGCCTCGCCGGAAACCAAGGCGCGGTACGCGTTCGTTTACGGCGATTTTCGCCGGCTGCACCGGATGGGCCTGATCGCGTGTCGTTATCGGGCGGCCGAGTGGTACCACAAAGAGATCGAACTGGCCGCCCACGAGTTGTTGCAGTACCTGGACGAGTCGCGGGCGGATTGAAACCTCGCGGGAACGCCGCCTGAATCGACGCATCCGCCGCGCACCCTCGACAGTCGCGGTCCAAGCGCCGGCCCGGATGGGCCGGGTATGCCCGGGGAGGCCGGAGGACTCTGGCCTCCCCGAGCAGCTCAGCTGATCAGGAAGCGGAAGCGGCTCGTGTCGGTGTTGCGCGAGATCATCGCGAGGTCGCTCATTTCGGGCGGTCGCGGTCCGGGCCAGGGACTTCGACATGAAGGCGTCGAATCCAAACGGAGTGTGGGATCGGCCGACAAACGTCGACGGTAACACTCGCCCGGTGGCTTCGTCCCAGGTGACGTCGACCGTCACCTCGAGCGGCCCGATCTGGTCGCAACCCCGCCCGAGGCATCGAAGGTGCACTGTTCACCCTGCAGATCCAAGCCAACGGCCTCAACCGACACCGAGAATTGACCCCCGGATGCATCGAGCTGGAACTGGTCCGGCGCAAGCTCGTACCGCCAAACAGGAACGTGAAGCTCTCATCCGCGAATGTGGCGATGAATATCTCGAAAGTTGCCCTCTCGAACGGGTCGCCGCCAGACGTGAAGGTGCCACTGCCTACGTGGCCCAACGCAGATGAATCAGCGATTCTGCCGGCTTCCTGGCCGCCCGCACCCGAGCATTGACGCTGTCCGATCGGCGGGCGGTGGCGTTTCTCGATTCTTTCCCGCCGTCCGCCGCCATTGGTGGGTCGAGCCTCAGCGCCCGGTCAGACCATCGATCGACCAGGCCTCAGCTTGCTGTCGGTCGTCGTCCCATGTTGTGACGAGAACTGGATGCCCGAGCGTCTCGGCGAACAACGCGTGGACATTGGTACCCACTTGCTTCCATTGCTGGATAAGGACGAACAACTCGCTGATGTCGTAGGCGGGGACATCGAGCTGGTCAACCGGTTGGCCGGTGGCCGAGGTGACGGATTCGACCCGGCCGCCGGCGACGACGACCCTGAACGGATCGCTGAACGTGCCGTCCTCGATGTTGTGGACGGTCAGCTGGTATTCGTAGTCCACCAGACCGGATTCCTCCCACCGGCGCTGGGCCGCTTCCGCATCATCGAGGTGACGCATCACCGGGTCGACCTCGGTGAACTCGCTGACGGTGAAGACGAGACGGGTGGGCAGATCCGCCAGTTCCGATTCGTCCTCCAAGACCTCGATGTTGAGCCCGACCCACACCGGGAATCCCAATGCCTCATCGAATTGGGCCGAACCGCTGAACCGGATCCCGTCCTGGACGACGCCTTCGGTGGATCCCAGCATCTCGGCCAAATCCCCGAACATCATGTCGATCGTGATCGGCGAGATGCCCTCGCGGGCATCGACATCGGTCGACCAGTCAACGATCCGGTCTTCCTCGACCACGGTGTTGATCGACCCGGCGAACGGGCAGTCGCACAGGATGGTGGCCCGGAACGAGTAGGCGGGCGGGCGCTTGGCGTCCCAGCGGGCTTGGGCTGCCAGCAGTTGTTCCAGCGAGGCGGTTTCCCCCGGAAGCCCATCGGCCAGGTCGGTGATGATCCAATGGACTCCGCCGTCATACGCACGGGCTTCCCGATCGATCCAGACCTCGGTGGGATGGCCGGTCTCCGGATCGTAGGTCACCTCAACGCTTTGTCCGGCCGCAGCTGCGTGCTCGATCGATTGGAACATGGCCTCGATCGTCAGCGACGCGTCGGCGTCGACCGGCTCGCCATCCCACACCACGACTTGGCGGGGAGAACTGTAGGTGGGGTCGCATTCGCCGCAATCGTCTTGGAACAGGTAGCGGTACGTGGAGGCGCCTGCGGCCGACCAGCGGCTGCGGGCTTGCTCGAGAGCTTCGATAGCAGGGGGCTCGGCCGCGGTGCCGGTGGTCGTCGGCCGCGAGGGGGGTGGCTCGCCGATCGGAACCGCGGGGTCGCCGCACGCAGCGAAGAGCAACACCAACCCCAGCACAGCCAATCGTTTCACACATTTGTGACGGCGCCCGCCGTCGATCGGTTCCCGCTTGCAAAAATCCACGCTGTGGTATCGGCCGATGGCCCAGCGGAATGGAGCAAATCACCAATCCCTTGACCGAGCTCGGCGGGACCAGCCAGGCGCAGCAAGGATTCCCATGTACCAAAAGGAACAAACCGGACGCTATGATCAGTGAGTCGTCGCTCCCAAGGCCACGGGGTCGGGTACGGGGGGCAGAGATGTCAGGGACGGTCATGAATACTTCTGTTGTGAGGCGGGCTCGGGGCGCCGTCATCCTCTTGCTCTTGGCTTCCTTGGTCGCAGCCACGCTGGCTATCACATCGAGCCCGGCGCTCGGCCAGACCGCCACTCCGTGCAAGGACGAGAGCCTCCCGTACGACGAGGCCAAGTCGAACAACGAGGGGGTAGAGACGCCATTTCTCGGCATACTCGATGTCCGTCTGGTGGACGAGGAGTCGGTCGAGTTCGACTGGTGTCTGCACCTGCCGGCAGGTCACGGCGCGCTATACGAGCCGAACTTCACGACCGCCGCCTTCTCCATGGGCGGCTATCAATCGAACGGCGGATGGGTCGGTTCAGCCCCCACGGTTGTGACCCCGGTGATCCTGGATCTCGGCGAAACGGTCTACGGCTCCACCACCCTGACCAACTCAGGTGAAACCGACTATCTGAACCTGACAGTGATCACGGAGGGCGAGTTCATCGAGATTGCGATTCGGTCGATCTACGACCACGTGCGGGACAGCGAAGGGAACCGGTTGGACAGCAACCCGATCGAAGTGGTCACACCGCCGGCGGTGGTGATCGTTCACTACGACTTCGCCGCCGATGAAGTAGTCGACCCGCCACCGGATCCGGATCCGGGAGGCGATCCCGGCGGTGACCCGGGAGGCGATCCCGGCGGAGATCCCGGTGGTGATCCGGGCGGCGATCCCGAGCCGACACCCACCTGTTTCTTCCCGGATGTCACTACCGCCAACACGCACTCGGCCAACATCCTGGCGATCTGCATTCGCCAGATCACCCAGGGCTACTCCGACGGAACCTATGGTCCGGCCGACCTGGTGACCAGAGCGCAGATGGCGTCGTTCATCGCCCGTGCGTTGGGCCTGGCCCCGGAGGCGACCAACCAGTTCGGAGACGTGAGTGGGACCCATGCCGGCAACATCAACGCCATCGCCCAGGCCGGCGTGACGCTGGGATGTAACTCGGACGGGACGCTGTACTGCCCGGATGAGTTCGTCACCCGGGCGCAAATGGGTTCGTTCCTGGCGCGGGCGTTCGCACTCGCCGGATCCGGTGGCAATGCATTCGCCGACGTCGTCGCGGGCTCCACCCATGCGGGCAACATCGACGCGCTCCGCATGGCCGGTGTCACTCTCGGGTGTGACGCCAACGGAACCATCTACTGCCCCGACGATTTCGTGCGTCGGGACCAGATGGCGTCGTTCATCGAGCGGGCACTCGTGTACGCAGGTTTGTAGATCAAGGGCAGCTCCCGGTCGGGGCGGACCAGGCCCGGGAGCTTCTCAGTGCGCCGGGTTGCTGGGGGCGGGAACCCGGCGCACCGTATCCTCCGTCATACCTGAGGACGACGTGAGGAGAACAATGCGACGGTGGCGGAACTGGTCTGTGCTGGTGCTTGCCCTCGCGCTGGTCGCGGCTGCCTGCACCGGCGGCGGCGACGATGCAGGCGGCGAAGCAGCGGCGGAAGCCCCGATTGCCCAGGACGATGCAGGCCGCTTCGAACGCGATGCCGCCGGAGGCGAAGCCCTCGAGGAGGCAGCTGCCGAGCCGGATGCTCCGGCGGCGGAGGCACCCGCCGAACTGGGAGCCGGCGGCGTCACGCCGGTCGTGGCCCAGACGCCCGCCGACCTCGGTCGCCAAATCATCTTCACCGCGAACCTGACCGTCTCAGTTCCCGACGTCGCCCGAGCGGGTGAGGAGGCCACCAGAATCGTTGAATCGCTGGGTGGGTTCCTCTTTGGTCAGGACACCACCGGATCGCCCGAGCCCCGCAGCATCCTCACGTTCCGGATAAGCCCGGACAATTTCCAGGACGCCCTCACCCAGCTGAGCGGAATCGGGGAGCTGCGCACCCAGACGGTCTCGGCGGACGATGTCACCGAACGAGTGGTCGATTTGGAGAGCAGGATCACCACCGCCGAGGCGAGCGTTGAGCGCCTTCGCGGCTTTCTCCAGAACGCCACCAAGATCGAGGACATTGCGCAGCTCGAAGCCCAGCTGCTCGCCCGGGAGACCGAGCTGGAAACGCTGCGCGGTCAGCTCCGCACCATTCGGGACCGGGTCGACCTCGCCACCATCACGCTGACGCTCACCGAGGCGGGGGTGGCGCCGGCGATCCAGCTCATCCAGACCGCATATCCGGGTGCGGAAGATTCGGGGGCGTCGTGCCCCGGCAACGATGGACTGGTCGTCGAGGAGGGAAGTGAGGTGACGCTGTGCTTCGAGATTCGTAACGCCGGCGATGCGCCCCTGACCGGATTCGAGCTGACCGACTCGGTCCTCGAGATCGACCTCGACGACCTGCTGGTGATCTTCGGCGATCCCGCCGGCACCCTCCAGCCGGGCCAGAACATGATCGTGGCCTACGAGACGCAGGTCGATCGCACCCTCCGGACCCAGACCCGGGTCCAGGCCGTGCCGCTCGACGCGGAGGGCAACGTGATACCAGCCCGCGAGGTGTCCAACACCCAGTCGATCACGGTCTTTGCGGAGGATCCCGGCGGATTGCCCGGATTCCGTGATGGTCTCCAGGCCAGCTGGAACTTTCTCCAGACCGTGTGGGGCCTGCTCGTGCTGCTGGCCGGTTCGCTGCTGCCGTTCATCTGGGTGATCCCGCTGGCCTGGTGGCTGTGGCGACGCCGGGGCCGCCGGGCCCAGGCACGCGCCGAGGCGGAACCTGCTCGGGCCGCCGAGGCCGGCGCAGCCGCCGTGACCGTGCCGGCGGCCGATGCCGCGGTTGATGGCGAGGGTTCGGCCGACGAGGGCTGAGAGCGTCGGCGGATAGGCGCGGGCGACTCTCGCCTGACGACCACCGCTATCCGCTCCTGGCCCCCTGGGCCGGGCCGCTCGGGCCACGGCACCCGCCCCGGGCCGCATTGCCGTTCGCCCGTTTCGCGATGCCTCTAGCCGCAGCGTTTCACGAAATCGACGAATCCATCCAGCATGCGGGGGAGTTGTTCGAGCGCGAACTCGTCGATGAGGCGGCCCTGTTCGTCGAACGCCTGGCTGGCTCGGGGTAGCGCGAACTCCGGAAACGGAAAAAGCAACGCGAAGTTCGAGGCCAGCACTCGCTTGAGTGTGGCTTGGGCGCGAACGCCGCCGGTTGGGCCGTTGGATACGGTTGCGAAGGCCACAGGTTTGCCGGTGATGGAGGCGTGGCCCCGGGGGCGAGACTGCCAGTCAAGAGCGTTCTTGAGGACGCCCGGCAGGCCGTGGTTGTACTCCGGTGTAGCTATGAACACCCCGTCGGCCCGCTCAATCGCGGCTTTGAACTGCACCACCGGCTCCGGCAGTCCGGCCAGCTCGACATCCTGGTTGTACAGGGGGATGCGGGAGAGGTCGAAGTCGGTCAACTCGACGCCGTCGGGCACGATCGATACGGCATGGTCGAGCAGCAAACGGTTGAACGAGCCTTTCCGCAAGGAACCACAAATACCCAGAATTTCCATATCGCCTCTTCGCCGGCCTGGCCGACAGTAGTCGCGGTTCAGGGTTCGCGAACCACTCCGGGCGGGGGGGAGACGCCAACCTCCGCGGCGGCGGCGACGAGGCCGCTCCATGCCCCCTCCGCCACCGGGATCCCGTTCTCCACCCGTACCTCGCGGCGCCGGCGCTCCGGTTCTCCGGGTGTCAGCACCTCGCCGTCGGGGTCCTGGGGCGGCGACGCTTTGACGTAGTCAAGGAACAACCGTCCCTCTTCCACGAGATAGGAAGCGGTTCCCAGCGCTTCGGGATCGATGACTATCGACAGCATCCCGTTGACCGGACCGCCCGGGCGAGGGTTGTTCGGCTGCATCGTGGAGCTGCCGCCGAGTGCGCCGGCCAGCAGCTCGGCCATGATGGCGAGACCGGAGCCTTTGTGTTCTCCCATCGCCACCAGCGCTCCGCGAGGCTCGGGAAGCAGCACCGCCGGATCGGGAGGGAACATCACCGCCGGATCTCTCGTCGGCTCGCCGGTCTCGTCGAGCAGGGCGTCTGGCGGCGCCTCCATATCGGCGTTGAGCGCCACTCGTGCCTTGCCCAGCGCGATCTTGCTGGTTGCCATGTCGAGTAAGCAGAACGCGCCATCCGGGCCGGGAACGCCGATACACACCGGGTTGGTTGAGAACCGGGCGTCGCGGCCGGCGAACGGCGCTACCAGCGGCCCGTGGCCGACCACGTTGACGAAGTGGAGCGAGGCCAATCCGGCCCGTGCGCACTGCTCGGCCCAGTGACCGATCCGGCCGATATGAAAGCTGTTACGCAGTGCCGTCAGGCTGATGCCGTGCCGCCGGGCGTTTTCGATCGCAAGGTCCATCGCCTCATAGGCTATGACCTGACCGAATCCGCGCATCCCGTCAACAACCATGACCGGCCCGGTTGACCGGACGACGCTGGCGTGCCGGTTGGGCACGACCTGGCCGGCGGCCGCGAAATACAGATACAGCGGGATCATCCCGACGCCGTGGGAGTCGTGGCCGACCAGGTTGGCCTCCACCAGGTGGTCGGCGATGAGCGTGGCTTCGCGATCCTCGCTGCCGACGGCCGCGAAGATCGCCCGGACGAATCCGTGCAGGGGTTGGTGGGCAAGGGTCGGCAATGATTCCTCCTCGGCCGCCACGCTACCGGGCACGTGTGCCTGGACACGGCATCCGGCCGCGCGCTTACGATGGCCGTATGGCGTTGCTGTACGAACGGACGGAGCAGGACGGGGTGGTGGTGATCGTGCTGCGCCGGTTGCTGCTCGGGTATCCCGTCATCCTGGCGTTGTACGTGCTGGCCCTGTTCGTATTGCGCTCGCCCCTGGTCGCAGTCGCTTTCATCGTCATCGGGCTGGTGCTGATCGTCCGGGACCGCCGCGCAATTGCGGGCGAAATCCGGGAGGCGGCGGCCGCCGGGAAGCTGACGGTCAGCGGTTCCCAATGGTCGCTGAAGAATCCCAAGACGTACCGGATCGGGGAACCGGTGAGAAGGCGCAAAGGGCGTCCGCGCTCGAAAAAGCGCAAACGCTAGGCGAATGTGGCGCCATCAACACCGGATACCTGGCAAACTAGGGAACAGAACGCCCGTTCGGGTCGTTCGGAAATGCGGAAAGCAGCTGCGGAGGCCTTCTAGCCCCGTGGTTGCGCGCCTTCATCGAAAGGAATGATTTGGCTGCAAGTGATGTAATCAAGGCGACTGGAGTGGTCTCGGAATCCCTCCCCAACGCCATGTTCAAAGTCGAGATCGAAGGCGGTCTCGAAGTTCTCGCACGCGCCGCCGGCAAGATGCGCCGCGGCCGCAAGATCCGAATCCTGCCGGGAGACAAGGTCGAAGTGGAACTGTCGGCCTACGACCCGAGCCGCGGACGGATCGTCTGGCGCCACAAGTAAGCCGCCAGCTCGCGCGCTTTTCCCGCCGCCGCTCAGTCGGTCCGCCGCTGCCACTTGGCGGACGCTGCCACGTCCTCTACCTCTCCGCCGGCATCCGCCCAACCGTCGAACCCCGGTTCGAGGTGCGCCACGTCGGGATAGCCCATTGCCCGCATCGTGTCGGCCGCCAGAGCTGACCGACCCCCACCCGCGCAGTACAGGATGTAACGGCGGTCCGGATGGAACACGTCGCGGTAGTACTCACTGGCCGGGTCAACCCAGAACTCGAGCATGCCCCGGGGTGCATGAACCGATCCGGGGATGGCGCCCTTGGTGAGGCGCTCGCGAATGTCCCGGATGTCGACCAATACGGCCTTGCCCGCTTCGAGTTCCGCTCTCGCTTGTTCGACTCCGACGTTCTCGATGCGGGCCTTGGCCTCATCCACCAAGTCCCAGGCCTTCCTGATCTGCATGACTGACCTTTCGAGGTCGCGAAAACCGTAGGTCACGCCATTGTGGCGCGCGGTTGAACGCTCGGTAAAGTAGCCGACGCCCGCACCAGGAGCGTATTGATTCAATCGATCGTGGCGGCATTCGACCTGAGTCCGATCGCACGCCGTGTCGCCCAACGGGGGCGATACCTTGCCGAGCTCCACAGCGCGCGCTTGACGCTGGTCCATGTTGGTGAGGTGCCCGACGTTGCCCTGCCGGACGATCTTGCTGAGCGGCTTCACCTCCATCGTCATTCCAGAGCCGAGGAACTGCTGACGACGCTGACGGCTTCGGGAAGATGCGAGGTCGACGTCAAGGTGATCCGGGGAGCGGTGGCCGTTGAGCTCGGACGGCTCTCTCGCAAGGCCGACTTGCTGCTAACCGGTACATCGTCGTTGGAACCCCAGCGGGTCGGCCCCCGCACGACCCGGCTGGCCCGCAAGGCCCACAGCCCGGTGCTGGCGGTACGGCGCCAACCACGACGGCATTACCGCCGCGTGCTGGCCGCTGTCGACCTGTCCGAAGCATCACGCACAGCTGTCGATCTCGCGTTTGCCATCGCGCCCGAGGCAGAAGTGACGGCCGTGGCGGCGTTGCCGTCGAACGCCGAGATACTGCTGGCGGAGGCTGGTGTTGCGGCCGAACGCCTGGCAGAGGTGCGGAAACAGCGGATGGCCGCGCTGGAAGAATCACTGGGCAAGTTCGCGGCCGAGTACGAGGGCCGGCTCGACCTCCACGTGGTGGACGGTCCACCGCCGGACGCGATCGGCGAACTGGCCCGCCGGGCATCGGCCGACCTCGTCACCGTCGGAAGTCGCGGCGCAGCCGGCTCGACAATGGTGCTCCTAGGGAGTGTGGCCGAGGCTGTCATGGAGACCGTCCCCTGCGACGTGGCTGTGGCCCGGGTGCCCGGACCGTTCCGCCGGCCCTGACGTTGGGCGATTCTCCAGAAAGCGGTTCGACCGCGTATCCTGCGCCGCCGCACGGACGTCCCAAGGAGGTTGCCCCGTGCCATCAATGCTGACCGACATAGTTGCGCAGATGAGCGAGGACGTGAACGGGCGGCTCGCATTGCTTCTTCGGGGCGACGCCGCCGCCACCGAGCGGGCGATCGACGCGTCGTTGCCGGCCATCATCGCCGCCCTTGGCGCGCATGCTGAGACAGATGCCCCGCGAGTGTTCGACGCCATCAGCACCTACGGCCATGTCGGTGACGACGCATCGGCCGATGACGTGCTGGCCGGCGGTGAGGCGATCGCAGATGTTGCATTTGGTGATTCGGTGCAGCGGGTGACCGACCGGGTGGCGGCCCACATCGATATGAATCCGGTGGACGTCGCGGCGATGATGGGCGGCCTGGCCGGTGTGGTCGGCTCGTACCTGGCCCGCCGGGTGACGTCCGACGCGCTGGACGCGCCCGGCCTGGCGTCTCTCCTGGAAGCCGAGCGGCAGGAAATGTCGGCGATCGGTCTGGGTCCGTTGCTGGCGGACTGGGGCCTCGGCGGACCGGAGGGGGTCGTGGCACCAGAGGACGCCGAGGAAGAAATCGGGTTCCAGTACGACGATACTTCGGGCCGCCCCGGAGCGCTCTGGCTGCTGACCGGGCTGGTCACTGTGATCTTGTTCGCCATCGCGATTGGGCAGTGCTCAACCGGGTAGTTGCGACGGGGACGTCAAAGGGAAAGCTCGCACCCTCACCCGGACTGGGGCCGGCGGGCACAGAGCTGAACAAACCGCCCGCCGGCGTGGGGTGCCCTGTCAGATCAATGCGGCATCAGGCGCCGCCGCCTCGTCAGTGTGCCGGCGGCCACGGCAACCACCAGCACGGCGGTGGCCACAGCGATGGCTGCAATAACGCGGCCGTTGATCGTTGAGCCGGATGGCGTGGTCGACCCACTCGGTGCGGCGACCGTCGTCAGCGTCGGGGCCGCGACCGGAGCCGATGTGGCTTTCGTGACCTGCTCGGCACCCGCGTCTTTGACGGACTTGGCTTCCGTTGGGATCGCAAACGCATCCGGCGAGACACCAAGCTGAACGAGCGGTGTCTCGATGTCGCCTTTGACCCGGTACCAACCGCCCGCGGTCTTGGTGGAGTCATCCCAGAATCTCTGACCCGGCTCGATGTACGTCACCGGTCCACCTTGGGCTCGGTGGTACACCTCCTGGGTGATCGTGTGGTCCGAGCCCATGTCCCAGGTGATGACGAGGCGTTGCTTCCCGAGGTCATTGGTCGGTGGTTGGGCCAGGCTTGCTGTGCCTTGGCCGAAGGCGAGCTCGAAAAACCCGACTCTTTCGACCAGCTGACTCATCGCCGTTCCTTGACCCGGTTCTCCCGGCTGGTCGACGACGAGTTTCCCTTTGACGCCCTCGCCTTCGATGGTCGCCCCGGCGGGTCCTTTGGCGAGCGCCGCCGGGATCACCAGCAGCAACCCGGCGACCAGAACCCCGATGGTGAGTCCACGTATGCGCATCGTCCTTTCCTTTCTCTTGACGCGCATACACCGACCACCGGTCAGTGGTTCCCCTGGGCGGCGTCGAGGGAGCGGCCAGGCCGGGGAAATTCTCCGGCATATGGTCACCGCTTGCCTCTTGACGAGGTGCTTCGGGAGACGGATGATCTCCACATGTCTTGGACGCCCCCGTCGGGGGAGTGGTCGGTGGCACGGCTGGCTGTTACGAGCCGCCCGTCAGGCGTACATTGCTGGCTTGATGTCGCTGACGGCGTGTCGTGCTCCGAGGTGGAGCAGTGGTTCGCCAAGTGGCTGACCGATTTCAAGTGGGACGACGACATCCCCATGCGTTACGCCGTGTTCTACTTAGGCCACGACGCCGACATGGAGTGGCCGCACGAACCCACCGCCGAGGAGCGGCTCAACGGACTACCGATCGGGAGCGCCGGTGAACCCGTCAGCGGTGACTGGGCCGTCACGGCATTCACCCTGGGCGCCGGTGGCACCCCGCCGCAGTGGCCCGCCATCCCGCCTGAAAAGTTGATCGCCGGAGCCCGCGCCTACCTGGAGAGCTGAAGCCGGGATTCTGAATTTCAGCCCAGCCTCGCTCGACTCGGTGCGCGTGCGGCATATGCGGCAGCCTCGGTCCGGTTGCGCACTCCGAGCTTCATGAGAATACGGCTCACGTGGTGCGACGCAGTTTTGCGACTGATGTAGAGGCGTTCGGCGATCTCGGGGTTGCTCAACCCGGCTGCGATCAGCTGCAGTACCTCTTGCTCTCGCTGCGTGAGCGGCCCATGGGCCCGGGGGCCGGTCCGGCCGCCGGCGCCGAGCGAGCGTAGGAGGGCGGCGGCAGCGTCGGCGTGCGACCGTGCGCCGAGACGATCGAACGTGGCGCGGGCGTTGCGCGCGTCGATGATGGCGGCGGCCGGGTCGCTGCGCGCCAGTGAATGGGCGCGTTCCAGCTGGGCTCCAGCGGCTTCATATGGCAACTCGAGCTGGGTGAATAGCCTGAGGCCGGCCCGAAGGTGCGACTGAGCTTCGTCGTCTCGTCCTGCTGCGGATGCTAGGTGCGCACGTGCCATCTCAACCAGGGCGGTCGTCCGGTCGAGCTGGAGTGCCTCGGCCGTGCACTCGAGCGCCACCGAGGCTTCGGTTGCCGAGTCGTGCCGGTCGTCGGCGATCAGGGCGTCCACCAGCAGGGCCAGGATCGAGGCCCGCGCGGGAGACGGTGCGTCGAGATCGGCTGCACGTTGTTCCAGGAGCGCCACTGCCATCGCCGGCTCGCCCGCCAGCAGCCTCGCCCGCGCGGCCGGGATCGCGGCTGCCACAGGGTCGGGGAGCTCGCTCATGAGCGCTTCTGCCTCCTCAGACCGGCCCTGCCGGACGCGCAATTCGGCCAGCCAGACCATTGCGTCCTGGCGGGCGCCAGGTCCGGCCTCTTCCCCGATCCGCAGGGCGGCGAGCAGCTCTCGTTCCGCCTGCTCCCATTGTCCTTTGGCCAGCAGAACGGCGCCGTAGTGGGCGCGGCAGGTGGCAAACATGAACGGGCAGCTGAATCGCTGCATGAACTCGTCGGCGGCCCGGCACCATTGGCTGGCCCGGTCCAGGTCGCCCGTCATCTGGCACGCGGTGAGCATGTTGCAGCTGGTGAAGACGACCGTATCCAGGCGCCGGCCCTCTCCGGCGAGGCTGCCGGCCAGCGCCTCGTCGAGCAACACCAGACCCTCGTCCGGCTTCCCGCCACTCACCAGACACAGTCCCAGATCACTGCGGGCGATCAGCTCCAAGTCGATGTCACCGTTGTCCCGCCCATTTTCAAGCGCCCGTTCGAACAACTCCTGGGAGGTAGCCGGGTCCGACGTGAGGAACCCGCGCAGCAGCCACAGCCACCCCTGCATCGGGTTGGGCGCGGCGCTCTCCATGGTTCGCTCGGCTTTGGCAAGCCAGCCGTGGGCTGCGGCCGCGTTGCCCAGGTTGATCAGGTAACTGATGCTGAGGGTGATGCCGGTCGAACACGCCGCGACCGGGTTGTCCTCGCGCAGGTAGGCTGCGAACGCTCGCTCACGGGTTTGGATGCTGACCCGATTGCGGCCCAGCCACCACCACGCCTCACCCAGCCCGGCCAGCGCATCGCCGGTCTGGTCTACGGCAAGCGCGTTTTCGAACGCGGCAACGGCTTCATCCCACCGGCCGTATGCCAGAGCAGCTCTGCCCGTATCGAGATGCTGATCCGACGACATGGCTCAATCATGGCAGGGCCGAAAAGACGTGCCTACCGGCTTCGTTCCGCGTGGCGTGCCCTCGGCCGGGGTGATCAGAAATGGGTCAGTTGCCCGATGCTGGCGGCTGCCGGCGGGTGCAGTCTGGTTGCAGCCGTTTGACAGAAGGAGATGGGACTATGACAACCATCGATCGGTTCCAGATCACCGATGCGCAGGCCGAGCAATACGAGTCGAGTTTCGTACCGGCATTGTTTGCGCAGTGGGCACCGTGGCTTGTTGAGGCGGCCGGCCTACAGGAGGGCCAGACGGTGCTGGACGTGGCATGCGGGACTGGTGTCGTTGCACGGGAGGCAGCCGACCGTGGCGCCGGACCCGTCGTGGGCCTCGATCTCAACGAGTCGATGCTGGCGGTGGCACGCCGAATTCGCCCCGACATCGAGTGGCGGCGAGGCGACGCGGCCGAGTTGCCGTTTGCGGACGACTCTTTCGATGTTGTGCTGTGCCAGGCCGCCATGATGTTCTTCCCGGATCCGGATCGGGCGCTGAGAGAGATGGCTCGTATTACCGTCGCCGGGGGGAGCCTGGTCGTTCAGGTGTTCGCCAGCTTGGGGGACCAGCCCGCCTACGGACCTCTGGTCGATGTCGTCGGCCGGTACGCAGGATCCGACGCCCGCGAGCTGATGGGAACCTACTGGCGCCTGGGGGATCTGGATGACCTGCACCGCCAGATCGCAGCGGCCGGGCTCGAGATATCGTCGTCCCACACGCGGGTTGGGACGGCGAGATTCCCGTCGATTGACGCTTTGGTGACGACTGAGGTGGGGAGCACCCCGCTCATCGACCGGATCGACGAGGCGACGTACGAGCAGATCCGAGCGGAGGCTGGTCGAGCGCTGATGGGCTATGTGGAAGCAGACGGGTCGGCCGCGGTTCCGATCAGGGGCCACGTGATCGCAGCCACCAAACCCCGAGCTGCGCGGGCGGGTGTGGCCACTGCGGCCAGCGTCGTGCGATCGCTGATGGAGCGATATGCAGCGGCGGTAAACGGGAGCGACCCAACGGCGTACGCCGAGTTGTTCACGCCCGATGCCATTCGGGTTCCCGCCGGATCCGATCCCGAATACGGTCCCGAGCAGATCGCAGCGACCGAACGAGAGGACTACGAGCTGGCGCGGTGGACCGTTCGGATGCGGCTCATCGACGCCATGGCGATCGGCGACAAGTGGGTGCATGGTTTGGTGCACGCCGACGCACAGCTGACGTACCACGAGGACGGTTCACAAGATGAGAAGCACGCGACCAAGTCGTTCCTGCTGGAGCGACAACCGAGCGGAGCCTGGTTGATCAAGCGCTACATGTGGAACCTGAAGTCGTAGCGGCCGTCCGCCTCGTCCTGCCACGCGTGTCGCCGCGATCCGCGCTGCGTTCGTCTGTATCGGTGAAGCGACGTGTGGGAGGGAAGCATGCGCAAGGCAGTGGTGTGGTGGGTGGTGGTCGCTGCGGTGATGGCGGCGATGCAAGTGATGTTCGCAGTTGGCAACCTGGTCGAAGACGATGGCGGTCCTCTGTACGGCCAGCTCGCGCTGGTGGCGGTGATGTTGCTCGGCGCCGGTTTAATCGCGACGGGTATCGCCCGGCGCGTGCGGCGTCGCACCCCGGCGAGCCTGTTGATCGCAGTTGGGGTTCTGCCGTCGCTGCTCGGTATCAGCCTTGTCTGGTTTCCGCCGGCGGTGATCTACGGCCTGCTGGCTCTGGTCGTTGCCTATGTCGCGTACCGCGACGCCTCGGCGGAGCGCTCGCCGGTCGAGGCTTGACCACGGCTGCGCCGGCCTGATTGGGGCGGTGTTGCCGGCGCGCCGGTGTCTCTACACTGGTTCAGCGCCGGGGCCCGTAGCTCAATCGGTTAGAGCAGCGGACTCATAATCCGTTGGTTGCAGGTTCGAGTCCTGCCGGGCCCACGACCATTGATCCAGGCCTGAGCAGTCGGCGCCCAAGAGGGCCGTTGAGCGCGTTGAGTACCGGGAGAGAAGGAGTACCGAGGTCGAGGCTGGCCTCGCTCAGTGAGTTCCTCAACCTCGTCGGGCGGCTGACCCTTGGTACGGAGGACGGCCGAGCTGGTGGCCACCTAGACTGGCGACTATGAGCCGACGTGGCCTGGTCCGTGAACTCTTCGCCGAGTGGCGGTCGCGGCGCGCCGGACGCCGTTTCATCAAGAGTCGACTCCCCGGCGAGCTTCGCGAAGCGTTAGGACTTTTGGGGGCGCTCGGCAATAACGCCGGCCGAATGATCGAGACACTTGAGCGCTCTATCGACGAGGAGCGACGCAGCGAGGTGCTCAATGCGAGCCGCCTCGGCCAATATCCATCACACTCCGCGCTTCGCCGCATGGTGGACGACCCGAGCGAGTCGCGACGCCCCAAGCGCTGAGCTGTCGTCTGCAGGCCGGCATTGCACCCACAGAGCAGGTCCAGTCGACGCTCGACTACGCGAGGGCTGAGCTTCTCGAGCTCCGTGACTCGCCAGCCCTCCTGGGCTGCTTCAGGTAAGTCCAAGGATCTTGCTCGCGCTGCAGGCCACTCCGAGCCGCAGAACGTGCGTTCAGCCGAGACCGTCGATGTGGTTCGCGTTCTGTCCTGTTGGGCCCACAAGAGAAACTGCGGTCTGACCTGGGGTTTCTCTGGATCAGGGATGCAGGGGAACGACGCTGTCGACGTCCCGTGTCCACAATGTGTCCACGTTGGAACGGAACATGCCGTCGACTCGATCCGCCAGCGCTTCGGCCTCAGACGGGAAAAGATGCCCGTAGGTGTCCATCGTTACCGTGATCGATGAATGCCCCAGATGCCGTTTCACGGCCTCAGGATGCGCCCCCTGAGCAATCATCAATGCCGCCGCCGTGTGGCGCAGGTCGTGGATTCGCAGCCCTTCGGGAAGCCTGGCAGCCGCCACCGCCGGTTTCCAGACGGTACGTGCGAAGTTCAGGCTTCGCAGTGGTTGCCCTTCCGGTGACGTGAACACCAGCTCCGCAGGATCAGTCGGCGCGCTGGCGAGATGCTCGTTCAGGACGTCGCGCAGGAAAGCCGGCACTACTACCGACCTTGCCTTGTGGCTCTTCGTTGATCCGAAGTGCAGTCCCGGCCGCCGCGGGCGTCCCGGTCCGGTACAGCCCGCGTCATCCTCGATTGTCGAAGGGCAGTCGTCGTCTGGGTTCGGGCTTGAGCTGCAGGTTCAAGAGGGGTAGTTCGGCCCTGTGAGGTGGACCTCGTGGGGCGTAGGGTCACGGCAAGTAGGGAAGCCACCTCATGCGCGCACCGTTGCGTCGGCGCATTGGTTGATGGTGTTCCCCACAACGAAGGGAGATGGGTGATGCGGAGACTCACAGTCTTGACTCTCGTACTGGCGGTGGTACTTGGGATGGCCGCGCCCGTGGCTGCAGACCACGGCGGACCCGTCGAGGGGTTGTGGCTGGCGAAGGACAATGTCGACGGCAGCCGGATGCTGATGACAGTCACTGAGGCCGACGACGGCTCGGGGGACTTTACGGTCGTGTACACCGACACCAGGGCGACGGGGGGCTGCGAGCCGGCTGCAAGGTTCCGCGCTGTCAGCTACACCGGTTCGTACGACCCGGGCAACGGGAGGTTCTTCGCGTCCTTCGATCAGATCCGGTGCTTTGGCCGCTCCGCGCCGACGCTCGAATTCTTCGAGCTCCAGTTCTGCACCCGGCAGCTATTCGAAGAGGACGAGGGCTATCCGGCCTGCTCCGAGCCCGGCTCCTATCCCGTCGCCCCCAACACCATGGTGGACTTCATTCTCGACATGAACGAAGACCCGATCGGCGGGGGCAACGTCTGGCGGCACATCCACGGGTAGACGGCTCTCAACCACATCTCAAGAACTCAGCCGCACCGTGGTGCGGCACGGTCGGCTTCGGCTCGCTCGGTCGGCGGCCTCGACCGAACCGGCGGCGAGGAACCGGCCGCGGTTGGGGCGGGGTCTTACGAAGTTCGGCACTTCCAGGGCGCCTTGGCGGCCTTCGTCGCCGGCCTCCAATAACTAGAAAGACTCGCTCGGCTGAGTCACCCCATGCGGAGCGTCCAACAGGCCGATTGCCGAATCCGGTAGGGAAACGCACTTCCCGCGAAGTGTCCGGGATCGGGACCCGGCCGTGCGGTGTGGTGACTACGGATTATGGTGCCCGGGCGGGTTGAGCCCGCCGCTCCGGGGCGGCTACCACTGACACTTGAGGCCGTTCTTATCTCCTTTGCGGGCGACAGCGGCATGCCTGGCTCGTGCCCGCAGAACCAGCTTCACTCCGATTCCCTGCGGTTTCAGTGGGGAGTGGTGTCGGGCTGCTTTGATAGATCGTTCCCGGTGCCGGAAGGGTATTGGGGAGAGCGCTCCCTCATCGGAAACCAGACGCCCCACCCGCCCACAACGGCACGTCGGCGAACGGGTTGGTCAGCGGGGTCGGTAGACGTCTGCCGGGTGGTCGATGTAGATGACTCGAACTGTCCGGCTGCCTTGATCGATCTCGTAGACGATGCGGTAGGCCCCGACCCTCGCGGAGTGAAGTCCGACCAGATCGCCCCGCAGTGGTTTGCCGACTCGGTGTGGGTTCTCGAGTAGGGGACCGACGAGGTAGTCCAAGACTGCGAGAGCGATCTTCTCCGGGAGTCGGTCGATGGCTCGGCGGGCAGGCCCGGCGACGACCAGGTCCCAGGGCGTTTCTGTCAAGCTGTCTTGGAGCGAAGCTGGACACGCAGCGCCTCGATCTCGTCCTTGGTAATCAAGTCACCACCGGCGATCGCTGCCCGACCTTGCTGGATCTCGCGCATCGCCGCCGGGTCGGAGAGAATCGCCAATGTCTCTTCGATGGCCTCCAGATCGTCTGTGCTGAGCACAACAACGACCGGGCGTCCGTTTCGGGTGACGGTGACACGTTCCTGTGTGGTGACGATCTCGTCGACGACCTCTGACAGTTTGGCCTTGACTTCGGATAGCGGAAGCGTCTTTGACATGACCAGAATTATAGTCTGATAGAGGTCTCGGTCAACCCGCCTCTGACAGGACCCCTCTCAGCTTCACCAGCGCCGATCACCCAATACGGAGCCATAACGCCGGATCGCCGAACCACGCCGAACGGCACCTCCAGCGCTACCTGCCTCACTCAACTGTGGCCACGTTCGGTGGCGGTCTTTGGGTTCGATGCTCACGATCTGCCCGTTCGGCTCGGAACGGATTGCATCTGTGCGCTCAGACGCAGGAGGGATCTGCGCAGCTTGGCGGCTGGACCAGCTCGTATGCGAGTGTCGTGGCATCCTGCAGTCGGTGAAGGACACGACTCGACGTCTCTGGGAGAAACAAGACCGCCATCCGGGTGACCGTCTGCGGCTCTTCGCAGCAGTCGCCGAGTTCATAGGAGACACTCCGGTGCTGTATCCGGGATCGTTCGTCGACGTCGCCGCATCGTTCGTCTTCGACAACGTGACCTACGTCGACAGCGACCGTCAGGCTGCCCGCTTCTTCGCCGACGAGGCAGGCGTGAACGAGATCATCGGCCACCACCGGCGAGGTCCGAACTCCGCCACTTGGCGATTCATAAGCGCCGACTACCGGAACGACCTCGATGTGGCCGACCGCTCGGTTGGCCTGCTCGTCTCTCTCTACGCCGGCTTCGTCTCCGAGCACTGCACCCGATACCTCCGTTCGGACGGGTGGCTGCTCGTCAATCCCAGCCATGGAGATGTTGCGATGGCCTCGATCATTCCTGAGTACTTGCTCGCCGCTGTGGTCACCGCCAGGTCGGGCAGATACACGATCAGGGAGCGCGATCTGGACAGCTACCTGATTCCGAAACGAGCAACCACCGTTACCCCGGACCTACTCCACCAGAGCGGCCGTGGCATCGCCTACACCCGATCGCCGGTCGCCTACCTCTTTCAGCGCCGAACGATTGATCCCGGATGAGAACGACCACTTCGCAAGATCACGCAGAGCGGCACTTCGTGCGCTACCTCTCGGGGCCGGTTCGAATACGCAGTGTGGCGCAGTGTGGCGGACCCCCTGGACCTCGGCGTGAATCGGGGCAGCGACGCCATCCGATTACCCGCATATCCGCGTTCCGGGACGGCTCTTGGTGGTGTCGGGAGCACGGGGGTGGCGACGCTTCGCTGACGTGTGCGAGGCTTGTGGGGTGACTGAAGTTGATCTGACTCGGCTCCACCTCGTACGCGCTCGCGGCTTTCTATGGGGTGGAGGTCGGCAAGGAGTGCACGGCGGATGCACTGGCCTATGCCTGGGAGCATCGGGATCGACTGAGCGACACGGACAACCCAGCGAGGTACTTGTATCGGGTGGGGCAGACCGCGGCCCGCAGGTATCGGAGGTGGGGGCCGATGTTTCCGCCGGTCGAGCAGGCTCAGCTGCCGCTGGTCGAGCCGGGACTCCCGGCCGCTCTCGCCGCCTTGTCTGAGGGCCAACGTACGGCAGAGCGTCTCACGTGCGGCGGTCGCCCCAGGAATCGGGTCGTTGGACGAGTCTGGGTATGTCAGCGGGGTCGACGAGTCGACCTCGCGCGGATTGGGGCTGGTGGATCTCCGGTTCCTCGAACCGGTCGGCGAGCGGTCCAGGAGTGACCTTCGAATGATGTCTGCGACACACTGGTCGCCCTCGGAGATGATCGAATCGAGCGAACAGACGAAGCGGCTGTGGTCGTTCCGGCAGGCCGCGTCCCCGCAATGGTTGTAATTCCGAGCGGGCTCAGCTCATAGACTGATCCCATGCTCCCGGTGAGTGTACGGCGGTTGCTGTTGTGGGTGGTACTCGCATCTGTGGGTGGTTGCGGTCCGAGCGAAGCCGAGATTCAACAGCGCACTGACGGAACCGTCGAGGCTGCACTTGCCCCGGAACCGACTCAGGCTGTCGCCACTTCGACCCCTGAGGCCACGGGCGTCGCAAAGAGTACGGACTCATCGGTGCCGACCGAGTCGGCCGTTGGCTCCCAGTTTGGCCTCATGTTTGAGGGTCAAGAAGGCGCCGTCGTCAATGAGGTTTGGCTGGAGTCCCCAGGTGAGCTCACCGACGTTG